>NZ_JBIAUQ010000005.1:0-674245 GCF_042893155.1 Streptomyces sp. NPDC001668 | reverse complement strand
CCGGATCTGGAAGCCCAGTAATGGGTGGAGGTGACCGGTACTAATAGGCCGAGGGCTTGTCCATATTTGCTCGCGTCCACTGTGTTAGTTCTGAGGCAACGACCGTGTGTTTTCCGGTCTAACTTCATAGTGTTTCGGTGGTCATAGCGTGAGGGAAACGCCCGGTTACATTCCGAACCCGGAAGCTAAGCCTTACAGCGCCGATGGTACTGCAGGGGGGACCCTGTGGGAGAGTAGGACACCGCCGAACTCCTTTTAGAGCTCTGGCTCTTGGGCACGCAGCCCAAGAGCCAGAGCTTTTTTGCGTTGAGGTAGGGTCAGGGGGCATCGTTGGCACGTTTCCCACAGGAGGCCCCCGGGTGGAGGTCCAGGAGACCCGGGTCCAGACGGACCGGGTCCTCACCATCCCCAACATCCTCAGCATGGCGCGGCTCGTTGGGGTGCCGCTGTTCCTGTGGCTGATCCTCAGGCCCGAGTTCGGAGGGCCCAAGAGTGACACGTGGGCGCTGCTGGTACTCGCTCTGAGCGGGATCAGCGACTACCTGGACGGCAAGCTCGCCCGGCGGTGGAACCAGATCAGCAGCCTCGGCCGGCTGCTCGACCCCGCTGCCGACCGGCTCTACATTCTCTCGACCCTCGTCGGTCTCACCTGGCGCGAGATTCTGCCCATCTGGTTGACGGCTGCACTGCTCCTGCGAGAGCTGGTTCTCCTGGTGATGGTGGGCATCCTCAGGCGCCACGGTTATCCGCCGCCGCAGGTGAACTTCCTCGGCAAGGCCGCCACCTTCAACCTCATGTACGCCTTCCCGCTGCTCTTGCTCAGTGACGGAACTGGATGGATCTCGTCACTCGCTGCTATTTTCGGATGGGCGTTCGCTGGATGGGGTACAACGCTGTACTGGTGGGCAGGAGTGCTCTATGTGGTCCAAGTCCGCCGCCTGGTCCGTGCGGACGCCGAGGCCGACTGAACTCGCCCATTGGCACGGCCGTAGCGGCTCGATGGCCCCCGGCAGAAAAGTACGGGACAATCTGGACGGGTGAAGTCGGCTAGACCGTCATCTTTAAGGAGGACGCTTCCGACATGAAGGCCGTCGTGATGGCCGGAGGCGAAGGCACACGCCTTCGTCCCATGACCTCAAGCATGCCCAAGCCGCTCCTGCCGGTGGCAAACCGGCCGATCATGGAGCACGTTCTGCGGCTGCTCAAAAGGCATGGGCTCAACGAGACCGTCGTCACCGTCCAGTTCCTGGCCTCCCTGGTCAAGAACTACTTCGGTGACGGTGAAGAGCTCGGAATGGAGCTCTCCTATGCCAACGAGGAGAAGCCACTCGGTACCGCCGGAAGCGTCAAGAACGCCGAAGAGGCGTTGAAGGACGATGCCTTCCTCGTCATTTCCGGTGATGCCCTGACCGACTTCGACCTCACCGAGCTCATCAACTTCCACAAGGAAAAGGGCGCGCTGGTCACCGTTTGTCTGACGCGTGTGCCCAATCCGCTTGAATTCGGTATCACCATCGTGGACGAGGAAGGCAAGGTCGAGCGCTTCCTGGAGAAGCCGACCTGGGGCCAGGTCTTTTCGGACACCGTGAACACCGGCATCTACGTCATGGAGCCCGAGGTCTTCGACTACGTCGAAGCCGATGTGCCCGTGGACTGGTCCGGCGATGTCTTCCCGCAGCTGATGAAGGAAGGCAAGCCGATCTACGGCTACGTCGCTGAGGGCTACTGGGAGGACGTCGGCACGCACGAGAGCTATGTGAAGGCCCAGGCCGACGTGCTGGAAGGCAAGGTCGACGTCGAGATCGACGGCTTCGAGCTTTCCCCCGGCGTCTGGGTGGCCGAGGGTGCCGAGGTGCACCCCGATGCCGTTCTCCGCGGACCGCTGTACATCGGTGACTACGCGAAGGTCGAGGCCGGCGCCGAGATCCGTGAGCACACCGTTGTGGGCTCCAACGTGGTCGTCAAGAGCGGGGCGTTTCTGCACAAGGCCGTCGTGCACGACAACGTGTACGTCGGGCAGCAGAGCAATCTGCGTGGCTGTGTCGTCGGCAAGAACACCGACATCATGCGCGCGGCTCGTATCGAGGACGGCGCGGTCATCGGTGACGAGTGCCTCGTCGGCGAGGAATCGATCATTCAGGGGAATGTGCGGGTCTACCCGTTCAAGACCATTGAAGCTGGTGCCTTCGTCAACACCTCGGTCATCTGGGAGTCCAGGGGCCAGGCGCATCTTTTCGGCGCTCGTGGCGTCTCCGGCATCCTGAACGTCGAGATCACCCCGGAGCTCGCTGTCCGGTTGGCCGGTGCCTACGCGACGACCCTCAAGAAGGGTTCGACCGTCACCACCGCTCGCGACCACTCCCGTGGCGCGCGGGCACTCAAGCGGGCGGTCATCTCCGCTCTGCAGGCCAGCGCCATCGACGTACGCGACCTGGAAAACGTACCGCTGCCCGTCGCGCGGCAGCAGACCGCGCGCGGCAGTGCCGGCGGAATCATGATCCGGACCACGCCCGGCGTGCCGGACTCCGTGGACATCATGTTCTTCGACGGGCGGGGCGCGGACCTTTCCCAGGGCAGTCAGCGGAAGCTGGACCGGGTGTTCGCGCGGCAGGAGTACCGGCGTGCGTTCCCGGGTGAGATCGGGGACCTGCACTTCCCGGCCAGTGTCTTCGATTCGTACACCGGTTCGCTGTTGCGGAACGTCGACATCACCGGGATCGCCGAGTCCGGGCTGAAGGTGGTCGTGGACGCGTCGAACGGCAGCGCGGGGCTGGTGCTGCCCAGTCTGCTCGGGAAGCTCGGGGTGGACTCGCTGACCATCAACCCGGGGCTCGACGAGTCCAGGCCCACGGAGACGGCGGATGCCCGTCGCTCGGGTCTGGTACGGCTGGGCGAGATAGTGGCGTCCGCGCGGGCCGCGTTCGGCGTGCGGTTCGACCCCGTGGGCGAGCGGCTGTCCCTGGTGGACGAGAAGGGGCGGATCATCGAGGACGACCGCGCGCTGCTCGTCATGCTCGACCTGGTCGCCGCGGAGCGCCGCAGCGGCCGGGTGGCGCTGCCGGTGACGACCACGCGGATCGCCGAGCAGGTGGCGGCGTACCACGGGACGCAGGTCGAGTGGACGACCACCTCGCCCGACGACCTCACCAGGGTCGGACGCGACGACTCGACGATCTTCGGCGGTGACGGCAAGGGCGCCTTCATCGTTCCGGAGTTCAGCAGTGTCTTCGACGGTACGGCGGCCTTCGTGCGCCTGATCGGGCTGGTGGCGCGGACGCAGCTCACGCTCAGCCAGATCGACGCGCGGATTCCGCGGGCGCATGTCCTGAAGCGGGATCTGGCGACCCCGTGGGCCGTCAAGGGTCTGGTGATGCGCAGGGTCGTGGAGGCGGCGGGCGATCGCTTTGTCGACACGACTGACGGCGTCCGGGTCGTGGAGACCGACGGACGCTGGGTGATGGTGCTGCCGGACCCGGCGGAGGCGGTCACCCATCTGTGGGCCGAGGGGCCCGACGACGCGTCCGCACAGGCCCTGCTGGACGAGTGGTCGGCGGTCGTGGACAGCGCCGGCCGCTGAGACACGCACGCGCGCGTGCCGGACATGTGTCCCCAAAGGGGCCTGTCCGGCACGCCGATGGGGCCATTCGGAGGTAGGGGCCGCGACGTGCGACGATGTGCGGCATGCCGCAGCAGCCCCCCATTCGGAGCACCCCCACGCGCCCGTCGCGCCCGGACGCCTCCATGTCGCTGCTCACCAACGTCATGGACCACAGCCTCGACGACGGGTACGCCGAGGCGGCGGCCCGCAAGAAGGCCGCCGGTGACGGGGGGCTGCCCAGGACGTTGCGGGCGAAGCTGGGTCTTGCCGTCGGCCTGGTGCTCGCCGCTCTCGTGGTCACCGTGGGAGCGGCCCAGGCACGGGTGGCCGCTCCGGTCGTGGCCAAGGAGCGCGAGGAGCTCATCGACCGTATCGACCGTGAGACCGAGACGGCGGACAAGCTCGAGGAGAGTGTCGACCAGCTGCGCGGCGACGTGAGCACGCGGCAGCGCGAGGCGCTCAAGCAGAGCGGCGACAGCGGCCAGGCCGATCTCGTGGGCATCCTGTCGGGTGCGACGGAGGTGCACGGCCCTGGCGTCAAACTGGTCGTGAACGACGCCAAGGAAGCCACCACCGGCGGTGACGGCAACCCGCGTGAGACATCGGGGTTCTCCGACACCGGGCGGGTGCGCGACCGCGACATGCAGCGGGTCGTGAACGGACTGTGGCAGTCGGGCGCCGAGGCCGTCTCCATCAACGGACAGCGGCTGACCGCGCTGTCCGCGATCAGGGCCGCGGGTGACGCGATACTGGTCGACAACAAGCCGCTCGTGCCGCCCTACACGGTGCTTGCGGTGGGGGACGGGCAGCGGCTGAGCACCAGGTTCCAGGACAGTGCCGACGGGCTGTATCTGCACGCCCTGGAAGAGAACTACGGCATCCGGACCGCCATCTCGGTGGAGGACGATCTCCGGCTGCCGGCCGCACCGAGTGTGATCGTACGTACAGCAGAGCCGAGAACTGAGAAGGGCACATCGTGATCGCCGTACTGGGCCTCGTCGTGGGAGTCGTGGCCGGCCTGTTGGTCCGGCCTGAGGTTCCGGCGGTTGTCGAGCCTTATCTGCCGATCGCCGTGGTGGCGGCGCTGGACGCCGTCTTCGGCGGGCTGCGGGCCATGCTCGACGGCATCTTCGACGACAAGGTCTTCGTCGTGTCGTTCCTGTCGAACGTGGTCGTGGCCGCACTGATCGTGTTCCTGGGCGACAAGTTGGGCGTGGGCGCCCAGCTGTCGACCGGTGTCGTCGTCGTGCTCGGCATCCGGATCTTCTCCAACGCCGCGGCGATCCGCCGGCACGTTTTCAGGGCCTGAGGCCGATGAGCGAGCAGGAAGAGACTCCCGGCAACAGGCTGCGCAAGGAGCTGCCCGAAGAACTGCCGGCGACGGCACCCGAGCAGGAGGACGTGCGGGCGGCGGAGCCCGGGTTGACCGGGCGTCAGCGGCTGGTGAACGGGCTGTGGCCGCCGCGTGCGAGCCGCGCCCAACTCATCGTGGCGGTGCTGTTGTTCGGGCTCGGATTCGGTCTTGCCGTCCAGGTGGCGTCGAACAGCGACAGTGACAGCGCGCTGCGGGGGGCGAGGCAGGAAGATCTCGTACGCATCCTCGATGAACTGGACGACCGTACTCAGCGTCTTGAAGACGAGAAGCAGGGCCTCGAGAAGCAGCGGGACGAGCTGGAGAACAGCTCCGACCAGGCCGAGGAGGCCCGCAAGCAGACGGTCGAGAAGGAGCGGCAACTCGGCATCCTCGCGGGCACGGTGGCCGCACAGGGGCCGGGCATCACGATGACGATCGAGGACACCAAGGGGACGGTCGAGGCGGACATGCTGCTCGACGCGATCCAGGAGCTGAGGGCCGCCGGCGCGGAGGCGATCCAGGTGAACGGCGTACGAGTTGTCGCGGGCACGTTTCTGTCGGACTCGGACAAAAGCGTGAGCGTCGACGGGAACAAGATCACGGCGCCGTTTCGTTTCAAGGTCATCGGCAATCCGCAGGACCTCGAACCGGCGCTCAACATCCCTGGAGGCGTGGTGCAGACTCTTGAGAAGGAGCAGGCCACCGTAACCGTCGAGCGGTCGGACAAGATCGTCGTGGACGCCTTGCGAGCAGCGAAGCGGCCTGACTACGCTCGGTCGTCCTCCCAGTGAACCGGGGGTGCATGGGGGGCGACGCGCCAGGGCATGAGGTTGCGGGGGGTCGGCGCACCGAATGGGTGGTGCGTGGTGGAAACTGTCTGGTGGCAACGGACGTTGTGAGGATGTCCGGGTCGACCGGTGTGTTCAATCAGGGTTCGTCCTGCCCCACGGGCGGGTCTGTTTCGGTCAAGGGGAATCGCCCGTGAAGTTGTTTCAGAAGTTGTTCGGCAAGAGCGCGCGAGAAGGCAGCGACAATGCCACCGCTCGTCACCGCGCACAGCCCGACGCCGAGGGCCAGCGCCCGCTGTTCCGGGACCAGGTCTCTGGTCAGGGCGGTGACATTTCCGGAGGTCAGGGCGTGCCGTCTGTTGACCCTGCCCAGTCCGGCGGCATAGGTTTCGGGCAGCCGTCAACCTCGAGTACGGGTGGAGGGTTTTCCCCTATGTCGGCCCTGGTGTGTACGAGGTGCGGTAACCGCAACGCGGAGAACAGCCGCTTCTGCTCCAACTGCGGTGCCCCGCTGCGGGCCGGTGCCGTGCCCGAGCGCCCCTCGGAGACGACCTCCACCATCTCCATCTCGGGACTCGAGGCCTACGACTCCGAGGTCACCGGCCAGACGCAGATGCCGGCGCTCTCCCCGGAGGCACAGGCCGCCGTCGACGCGCTTCCGCTGGGCTCCGCGCTCCTGGTGGTGCGCCGTGGGCCGAACTCGGGCAGCCGCTTCCTGCTGGACGGCGAGCTGACCACGGCCGGCCGTCACCCGCAGAGCGACATCTTCCTCGACGACGTCACGGTCTCGCGGCGGCACGTGGAGTTCCGCCGCGGCCAGGACGGCTCGTTCACGGTGTCCGACGTGGGCAGTCTCAACGGCACGTACGTCAACCGCGAGCGGATCGACTCGGTCGCTCTGAACAACGGCGACGAGGTGCAGATCGGCAAGTACCGGCTGGTGTTCTACGCGAGCCAGCGGGGCTACTGACCCTCCCAGGGAAGGTCCATGCTTCAAACACCGAGCGGCGGTGCCGGACACGGCGCCGCCGCCACGGACAGTGGGCTGATGAGCATCGGCACGGTGCTGACCATGCTGCGCGACGAGTTCCCCGAAGTCACGATCTCCAAGATCCGTTTCCTGGAGTCCGAGGGCCTCATCGAGCCGCAGCGGACCCCCTCCGGCTACCGCAAGTTCAGCAACCGGGACGTCGAGCGCCTCGGTCATGTCCTGAGGATGCAGCGGGACCACTATCTGCCGCTCAAGGTGATCCGGGAGCACCTGGACGCCATGGAGCGCGGCGAGGCCGTCGCGCTGCCCACGGTGGGCCGTCAGCGGGACGGAGAAACGGTCCTGGAGGTCTCCGAGGGCCCCACAGCGGCCCGGATCGGCCGGGACGAGCTGCTCGCCGCCGCCGAGATCGGTGAGCCGGAGCTGGCGGAGTGGGAGTCGTACGGGCTCATCACCCCGCTTCCGGACGGGGCCTACGACGCCGAGGCGGTCACCGTGGCCGCGCTCGTCGTGGAACTCGGGCGGTTCGGGATCGAGCCGCGGCATCTGCGTGCCATGAAGGCGGCCGCCGACCGTGAGGCAGGGCTCGTCGAACAGGTGGTGGCCCCGCTGAAGCGCCACCGCAACCCGCAGACCCGCGCGCACGCGGAAGCCCGTGCCAAGGAACTCGCGGGGCTCACGGTGAAACTGCACGCGGCGCTCGTGCAGACCGCGCTCGGCGTACGGCTGCCCTGAGTGCGGTCGGTGCAGGAAGTGTCACCCGTTTCCTGCCCGACTACCCAAACGTCCCGGGCACGGCCTAGGGTTGCTGTGTGAACGAGCTCGATGTCGTAGGTGTCCGGGTCGAAATGCCCTCCAACCAACCGATCGTGCTCCTGCGTGAAGTGGGAGGCGACCGCTACCTCCCCATCTGGATCGGGCCGGGGGAGGCGACTGCGATCGCCTTCGCGCAGCAGGGCATGGCCCCCGCACGACCGCTGACCCACGACCTGTTCAAGGACGTGCTGGAGGCGGTCGGCCAGGAGCTCACCGAAGTGCGCATCACGGACCTGCGTGAGGGCGTCTTCTACGCGGAGCTGGTCTTCGCCAGCGGGGTCGAGGTGAGCGCGCGGCCGTCCGACGCCATAGCGCTGGCCCTGCGCACCGGGACGCCGATCTACGGCAGCGACGGAGTGCTCGACGACGCCGGTATCGCGATCCCGGACGAGCAGGAGGACGAAGTGGAGAAGTTCCGCGAGTTCCTCGACCAGATCTCCCCCGAGGACTTCGGTACCAGCAGTCAGTGAGGAAGCTGCGGCCGATCCGGCGGATCAGTGGTCCGTGCCGGGTCGGCCGTGTCCGTTCGTCACCAAAATGCTGGCATTTGCCACCGGCGCGTGAGAGCGTCCTGCGGCCCGTTCGGAGCGCATTCGGCTAGCCTTTCCCCGCAGTGGGGTACGGCAAACCACTCCTAGGGTGATTATCACTCGGCGTGCCGAGTGTGGCGATCGTTGACGCACCCCTGGTGACTGCCTACCGTCGAGAAGGCAGGTCAAGGACGGAGGTCGGCGTGAGAAGCAGCGGCGACGGTACGGCTGGGGGTGCCCCCGGACGGAGTCTCGGGGCGAGCGGTCCGTACCCTCCCCCAAGCTCTCCACTGCGTTCGACGTGGGGGGACCCCCACCACGGCGGCGCGGCCGATCACGTTCCGCAGCGACCGGCGGCCGTGCCGAGCAGCGGAGGGGCGACGTCCATGGCGTCCGAGCAGATCGGCTATCGCGGCCCTACGGCGTGCGCGGCGGCCGGCATCACCTACCGGCAACTCGACTACTGGGCGCGCACCGGGCTCGTGGAGCCGAGCGTGCGGCCCGCCCACGGGTCGGGGACGCAGCGGCTCTACAGCTTCCGGGACGTCGTCGTCCTGAAGATCGTCAAGCGGTTCCTCGACACCGGGGTGTCGCTGCAGAACATCCGCACCACGGTCCAGCATCTGCGTGAGCGCGGTTTCCAGGACCTGGAGCGCATGACCCTCATGAGCGACGGGGCCACGGTCTACGAGTGCACCTCGCCCGACGAGGTCCACGCGCTGCTCCAGGGCGGCCAGGGGATCTTCGGGATCGCCGTGGGCGTCGTGTGGCGGGATGTCGAGAGCGCGCTGTCGCAGCTGCACGGGGAGCGCATCGACACCGGGGAGACGCTCGTCGGTCACAACCCCGCGGACGAGCTGGCCCGGCGCCGCAACAAGGCGGTGTGAAGCCTGCCCCGCACTCTTCGGCGGGGCATTGTCAGTGGCGTAGGGCAGCATCGGACATGTGAGAAAAGCGCCCACGATCCTGCATCTCGACATGGATGCCTTCTACGCCTCGGCGGAGCAGGCGTCCAAGCCGAGTCTGCGCGGGAAGGCCGTCGTCGTGGGCGGGCTGGGGCCGCGGGGTGTGGTGGCCACCGCGTCCTACGAGGCCCGGGTGTTCGGGGTGCACTCGGCGATGCCCATGGCCCAGGCGAGACGGCTCGCGCCGAACGCCGCTTATCTCGTGCCGCGCTTCGGGTTCTACAAGGCGATCAGCGAGCAGGTGATGGGGCTGTTGCGGGAGCTGTCGCCGCTGGTGGAGCCGCTGAGCCTGGACGAGGCGTTCGTGGACCTGGAGGCTGGGGGAACGGCCTGGGACGAGGCGTCGGCGCGGCTGGCCGGGGCCAAGCTGCGCGCCGACATACGGGCCGTCACGGGGCTCACGGGGTCGGTGGGGCTCGCGGCGTCCAAGATGCTCGCCAAGATCGCCTCCGAGCAGGCCAAGCCGGACGGGCTTGTGGTGATCGAGCCCGGGACGGAGCGGGCGATGCTCGGTCCGATGTCGGTGCGGACCCTGCCCGGGGTGGGGCCGGCGACGGGGGACCATCTGCGGCGGGCCGGGATCCACACGGTCGACGAGATCGTCGAGGCGGGGGAGGACGAGCTGGTACGGCTGCTCGGGAAGGCGCACGGGCACGGGCTGTACGCGATGGCACTGGCGCGGGACGAGCGGGCCGTGGTGGCGGAGCGGGAGGCGAAGTCGGTGTCCGTGGAGGACACGTACGACGTGGACATCCATGACCGGGTTCGGGTGGGGCTGGAAGTGCAGCGGTTGGCGGACCGGTGCGTGCGGAGGTTGCGGGCGGCGGGGTTGTCGGGGCGGACCATCGTGTTGAAGGTGCGGCGGTACGACTTCTCCACGTTGACGCGGTCCGAGACCTTGCGGGGGCCCACGGATGATCCCGCGGTGGTGCGGGAGGCCGCGTTGCGGTTGCTGGAGGGGGTGGACTCCACGGGGGGTGTGCGGTTGCTGGGGGTCGGGGTCTCCGGGCTCGCCGACTTCACTCAGGAGGATCTGTTCGCCCAGGCCGCGGGGGCGGGGGCGGGGGCGGAGCAGGGCGTCGAGGAGGTGGGCGACGACGCTCCTGTTGAGGAGCGGGATGTGGTGGTCGAGCGGCGGTGGGTCGCGGGGCATGACGTGCGGCATTCCGAGTACGGGCACGGGTGGGTGCAGGGGAGTGGGCTGGGGCGGGTGACTGTGCGGTTCGAGACGCCGGATTCGGAGCCGGGTCGGGTGCGGACGTTTCTTGTCGACGATCCTCGGCTGGAGTCGGCTGAGCCGTTGCCGTTGGTTCAGGCGTTGGGTTCCCACCCGCACCACCTGTGACGGTTGCGTGGTCGGGTGCGGGCGGCCCTTGTGGGGGTGGAGCGCCGTCGGCGGCCGCGGGGTGTGGTGGGTGGTCGGTCGGCGGACGTGGGTGGGGTGCCGGACGGGGTGGTGCAGGGGTGTGCAGGGCGTCTGACGGGGTGCGGGTGGGGCGGGGGCGTGAGGAGTCTGGCCCAGCTCGTGGAGGTGCGAGGGGGTGTAGGACGGTCGACGGGGCTGGTGTGGGGGTGGCTCGGCTGTAGAGCGTCTGGTTCCCGCCGGGTGTGCCGGAGGGGCAAAGCGTGCCTCTGACGAGGGCGGGAGGGCTGCACAGCACCCCGCGGGCCTCATGCCGGGCGGCGGGCAATGCAAGAGCTTGGCCGACGTGGGTGTGGTGGGACGGATGCGAGGGGGTGCTGGCGTGTGGCGGACTTGGTTCGGCCGGCCGTCAGTGGTGTTGGGGGTGGGGGCGCTGACATGGGCGGGGCGGCGTGGCCGCCGGGCACCTGGTGTGGTGTGGAACCGCGGTGGTGACGGGGTGCGGCGCGGGACCGTGTGGCGCCCTGGGCCTGCACTGGGTGCGGTCAGGCCTCTACGTCCTCCGTGCCTGCCAGGTTGCCGAAGTCGCGGTCCGGGAGTGGGGGCGGGGCGGACATGTCGAGGCCGTAGTGGTGGTAGAGCTGGAGTTCCTGGTCGGGGGAGAGGTGGCGGCCGACGCCGAAGTCGGGGGCGTCCTTGATGAGGGTGCGGTCGAAGGGGACGTGCAGGGTGCCGTCGATCAGTTCGCTCGGCTCGAGGGGGACGAAGGCGTCACGGGAGAAGAGGCCGGTGCGTATCGCCGCCCACTCCGGTACGCCCGTCGCGTCGTCGAGGTAGACCTCGTCGATGGTGCCGATCTTGGTGCCGTTGCGGTCGAACGCCTTGCGGCCGATCAGGTTGCGCGGATCGATGTCGGTCTGCACGGGCCCTCCACTTGGTCGCAACTCATCCGAAGCGGTCGTATGCACTACGAAAGAGCACATCGGGGTGTGCGGCCACTCGAAGACGCGTGCGGTGACCTCGCTGGTAGGCTTGCCAGCGGCTGCTGACCCCGTGCGGGAGAGTCCTCCAGACACCATCGGAGGCGCCGAAGGAGCAAATCCTCCCCGGAATCTCTCAGGCTCACGTACCGCACGGACGAGGTCACTCTGGAAAGCAGGGCGGGTGTCGACGGCTTCCGCTCTCACCGACGGTGAAAGCCGGCGGCCTTCGGGCGGCCGGTGAAGCTCTCAGGTCGAGATGACAGAGGGGGAGGCCGTCGGGGTACCCGCGCCGGGGTACCCCTCGAAGGTCGCGTCAGACCAGGAGGCCTCCGCAATGACCGCCCATCGCACTCCGCTCTCCGAGCTCGAACAGGGAATCCCCTTCGAGCAGCGTCACATCGGTCCCGACCACGAGGCTCGGGCCAAGATGCTCGCGCAGGTCGGCTACGGCTCGCTGGACGAGCTCACCGCCGCCGCCGTGCCGGATGTGATCAAGAACGCCGATGCGCTGGAACTGCCCGGTGCGCGCACCGAGGCCGAGGTGCTGGCCGAGCTGCGGTCGCTGGCCGACCGGAACCAGGTGCTCGATTCGATGATCGGGCTCGGGTACTACGGCACCTTCACTCCGCCCGTCATCCTGCGCAACGTCATGGAGAACCCGGCCTGGTACACGGCCTACACGCCGTATCAGCCGGAGATCTCGCAGGGGCGGCTCGAGGCGCTGCTGAACTTCCAGACCATGGTCGCCGACCTCACCGGGCTGCCGACCTCCGGCGCCTCGCTGCTCGACGAGGGGACCGCGGCGGCCGAGGCCATGTCCCTGTCGCGGCGCATGGGGAAGAACAAGAAGGGGCTCTTCCTCGTCGACGCCGACGTGCTGCCGCAGACCATCGCCGTGATCGAGACCCGTGCCGAGCCGGCCGGGGTCGAGGTCGTGGTCGCGGACCTGGGCCAGGGCATCCCGGACGAGATCGCCTCGCGCGAGATCAACGGCGTGCTCGTCCAGTACCCGGGCGCCTCCGGGGTCGTACGGGACATCAAGCCGCTCATCGACCAGGCTCATGAGCTCGGCGCGCTCGTGACCGTCGCCGCCGATCTGCTCGCACTGACGCTGTTGAAGTCGCCGGGCGAGCTCGGGGCGGACATCGCGGTCGGGACCACGCAGCGGTTCGGGGTGCCGATGGGATTCGGCGGACCGCACGCCGGTTACATGGCCGTGCGCGAGAAGTTCGCGCGGAGCCTGCCCGGGCGGCTCGTGGGTGTGTCCGTGGACGCCGACGGCAACAAGGCGTACCGGCTCGCGCTGCAGACGCGTGAGCAGCACATCCGCCGGGAGAAGGCGACCAGCAACATCTGCACCGCGCAGGTGCTGCTCGCGGTGATGGCCGGGATGTACGCCGTCTACCACGGGCCCGACGGGCTCAAGGGCATCGCCCGGCGCACGCACCGGTACGCCACCCTCCTCGCCGCCGGGCTCCGCGCCGGCGGGGTCGAGGTCGTGCACGGCTTCTACTTCGACACGCTGACCGTGCGAGTGCCGGGGAGGGCCGCCGAGGTCGCGTCGGCCGCGCGGCACAACGGTGTCAACCTGCACCTCGTCGACGCCGACCACGTGTCCCTCGCCTGTGACGAGACCACCGCGCGGGCCCAGGTGGCCGCCGTGTGGGGCGCGTTCGGGGTCGAGGCCGACATCGAGGCGCTGGACGCGGCCACCGAGGAGGCGCTGCCGGACGCGCTGCTGCGTGAGGACGAGGTCCTCACCCACCCCGTCTTCCACCAGCACCGCTCCGAGACCGCGATGCTGCGCTACCTGCGCAGGCTCGCCGACCGGGACTACGCGCTCGACCGGGGCATGATCCCGCTGGGCTCCTGCACCATGAAGCTCAACGCCACCACGGAGATGGAGCCGGTCACCTGGCCCGAGTTCGGGCAGCTGCACCCCTTCGCGCCCGCCGAGCAGGCGCAGGGCTATCTGACGCTGATCACGGAGCTGGAGGAGCGGCTCGCCGAGGTCACCGGGTACGACAAGGTGTCGCTCCAGCCCAATGCCGGTTCGCAGGGCGAGCTGGCCGGGCTGCTCGCCGTTCGCGGGTATCACCGGGCCAACGGGGACGAGCAGCGGACCGTGTGTTTGATCCCGTCGTCCGCGCACGGGACCAACGCCGCCAGTGCCGTGATGGCGGGCATGAAGGTCGTCGTCGTGAAGACCGCCGGGGACGGCGAGATCGACGTCGAGGACCTGCGGGCCAAGATCGAGCAGCACCGGGACGAGCTGGCCGTGCTGATGATCACGTACCCCTCGACGCACGGTGTGTTCGAGGAGCACGTGGCCGACATCTGCGCGCAGGTGCACGAGGCCGGCGGGCAGGTGTACGTCGACGGGGCCAACCTCAACGCGCTGGTGGGGCTGGCCAAGCCGGGGCACTTCGGCGGCGACGTCTCGCACCTGAACCTGCACAAGACCTTCTGCATTCCGCATGGTGGGGGTGGTCCGGGCGTCGGGCCGGTGGGTGTGCGGGCGCATCTCGCGCCGTATCTGCCGAACCATCCGATGCAGCCCGCGGCGGGGCCGGAGACGGGCGTGGGCCCGATCTCGGCCGCGCCCTGGGGTTCCGCGGGCATCCTGCCGATCTCGTGGGCCTATGTCCGGCTCATGGGCGGTGAGGGGCTCAAGCGGGCCACGCAGGTGGCGGTGCTCTCCGCCAACTACATCGCCAAGCGGCTGGAGCCGCACTACCCCGTGCTCTACACCGGCCCCGGCGGGCTGGTCGCGCACGAGTGCATCATCGATCTGCGGCCGCTGACCAAGGCGACCGGGGTGAGCGTCGACGACGTGGCCAAGCGGCTCATCGACTACGGCTTCCACGCGCCGACCATGTCGTTCCCGGTGGCCGGGACGCTGATGATCGAGCCGACCGAGTCCGAGGACCTGACCGAACTCGACCGGTTCTGCGAGGCGATGATCGCCATTCGCGGGGAGATCGAGAAGGTCGGCACCGGGGAATGGGCCGCCGAGGACAACCCGCTGCGGAACGCTCCGCACACGGCCGGGGCGCTCGGTGGGGAGTGGACGCACGCCTACACGCGTGAGGAGGCCGTCTTCCCGGGCGGTGTCTCGGTCGCGGACAAGTACTGGCCGCCGGTGCGGCGGATCGACCAGGCCTTCGGTGACCGGAACCTGGTGTGTTCGTGCCCGCCGCTGGACGCGTACGACGACTGATGTGCGGTGAGAAGGGCCCCGTCTCGGCGGGGCCCTTCTCCTTTTCCCGCTAGGTGGTCGCCAGGGACACCTCGGTCGACTTGATCAGGGCGACGACGGGGGTGCCGGCGGTGAGGGCGAGGTCGGTCGCGGAGTCCCGGGTGATCGCGGAGGTGAGTTCACCGCCCTCGACGGCGATCTTCACGGTGGCCATGGCGGCGCCGGTGGTCACGGTGGTGACCGTGCCGGGCAGCTGGTTGCGGATGGACACGCCCCGGACCGGGGCGGTGGCCAGGGAGACCTCCGTCGACTTCACCAGGGCGCGTACGGGCGTGCCGTGGGTGAGGCCGAGTTCTTCGACGGCGTCGAGGGTGATCGCGGCCGTGAGGTCCTGGCCGCCGTCGAGGCGGATCTTGACCGTCGCCATGGCCTCGCCCGGGGTGACGGTGGTGACGGTGCCGGGGAGCTGGTTGCGGATGCTCAGGGTCATGGGCATCAACTTAGGGCTGTCTGCGGCTCATGTCCGTTATGCACGGATCAGCCGGTGTGGACTCGGGGGCGGCGCGCGCGGTCCGGTTCTGCCTCTCGGAGGACCTCTCGGGTCACCGGGGCCACCTCGCCCTGGCCGAAGAGGAAGAAGCGGAGGAAGTTGGCGAAGGGGTTGCCCTCGGTCCACTCGAAGTAGATGTGGGGGGTGCGGCCGGTGCTGTCCCGGATGTGGAGCAGGAGGGCGGCGAGGGCGTTCGGGATCGAGGAGGACTCCACGGTCAGGACCCGGTAGCGGCCGTGGAGGACCTCGCCCCGGACCGTCAGGCTCGCCTCGAACTCCGAGGGGTCCAGGACCGTCACCTCCACGAAGACGAAGTCGTCGCCGGGGAGGTCGTTGTCCTCGCGGATCTGCTCGATCTTGTCCCGGTACTCGGCCTTGTCCCGCTGGTCCGGCTCGTTGGCGATGATGCGGATCTTGCGGCTGGCCATGTCCCGGATGAAACGTTCCGCCATGGCGTCGAGCGTCACGTCGGTCACGCGGAGCTCGAAGGCACGGGCCAGGCGGGAGAGCAGGGAGACCAGGATGATGCCGGCGATGAAGCAGGCGCCGATCTTCACGCCGTCGGGACGTTCGATGACGTTGACGACGGTCGTGTAGAGGAACACCGCGGAGATGACGGCGAAGCCGACGCTCCAGCCCCGCTGCCCGGCCTTGCGGGCGGCGATGGTCACCGCGATCGCCGCCGAGCTGATCAGCACCAGCACGCCGGTGGCGTACGCGCCGCCCTGGGCGTCGACGTCGGCGTCGAAGATCCAGGTGACCAGGAAGGCGATCAGGGTGAACACGATGACCATGGGGCGCACGGCGCGGGCCCAGTGCGGTGCCATGCCGTAGCGGGGCAGATAGCGCGGCATGAGGTTGAGCAGGCCGGCCATCGCGGAGGCGCCGGCGAACCACAGGATGGCGATGGTCGAGACGTCGTAGACCGTACCGAAGACGCCACCGAGGTAGTTGTGGGCGAGGTAGGCCAGGGCGCGGCCGTTGGCCGGGCCGCCCGACTCGAAGTCCTTCTCGGGGATCAGGAGGGTGGTGATGAAGCTGGTGGCGATCAGGAAGCAGCTCATGATCACGGCGGCGGTGGTGAGGAGCTTCTTCGTGTCCCGGATCCGGCCCGCCGGTTTCGCCTCGGTGTCGTCCGGGTCGCCCTGGACGTGCGGCATGACGGCGACACCGGTCTCGAAGCCGGAGAGACCGAGGGCCAGCTTGGGGAAGACGATCAGGGCCACGCCGATCATCACGAAGACATTGCCGTGCTCGGCGGTCAGGGCGCTGGACCAGTCCGTGACGACGTGGCCCGCGGTGACGATGTGCCACAGACCGACGATCACGACGACGACGTTCAGGGCGAGGTAGACGCCCACCAGGACGGTCGCGACGCCGACGGCCTCCAGGAAACCCTTGAGGAAGACCGCGCCCAACAGTGCCACGAGGACGAGGGTGATCAGCATCTGCTGGTCGTGCAGGGCGCTGTTCAGGTGCGGGTTCTCGACCAGGTGGGTGGAGGCGTCGGCCGCGGACAGGGTGATGGTGATCAGGAAGTCGGTCGCGGCGAAGCCGAGCAGGGTGAGGACGAAGAGCTTGCCCTGCCAGAAGGAGAGCAGCCGTTCCAGCATGGCGATCGAACCCTCGCCCCGGGGGCTCTCCTCGGCCACCCGGCGGTACACGGGCAGGGCACCCGCGAGGGTGACGATCACGAGGACGATGGTCGCGATCGGGGAGAGCAGGCCGGCCGCGAGCGCGGCGATGCCGGGCTGGTAGCCGAGGGTGGAGAAGTAGTCGACGCCGGTCAGGCACATCACCCGCCACCAGCGCTGGCCCTGGTGAGCCGGTTCCGGTTCGGCGTGCGGGCCGGTGTGACCGCCGGTCCTGCCCATGTCGGCCAGACCCTCGAGCATCCAGGAGCGCAGGCGACTGGAGGGAGGGTGTTCGGTGACGGCCATCGGGGGTGCTCCTGCGGTGCGGCTCAGCGGGGTCCGGCCGCCCGGCTGACGGCGCGACCAGCGTAAGCGGAGAGTGACGCGTGGGCCCATGGATGGAGGGTGTACGGGCGTCAAGCTTCCGTTAAAAGTCGGTCCGCGGAGATCGGCCGTGGGGCGAAGGGGCAGCTTGGGGGGTCGTACGGCCGCGTTCGAGTCGCGTGGGGGGTCCGCGGAGGTGGACACGTAGCGTCATGTCGCGGTCGGAGCGCGGTGGCAGCGGGTCCGCCGTGAGCCGTGCATCCGCTGCGCGAGGCACGGGGGCGGAGCCGCGGGACGGGACACCTCCCGACGGCGTCGCGACGTCGGCGCTGGGGGCATACCGGGAAGCGCGATGATTCCACAGGTGGCAGTCCACCGGAACCTTTCAGCACCATCCTGTTAAGGGCTCATAGGGCGGGCTTGACTCTTTCCTTGGAATGGAGGTCATAGGGTTGGCCGTGGATATGAAACATCGGCCCCAAGGGGGCGCATTCTGAACGGCTTCGGTCGTCGGAGTAGGCAGCGGCGGGTGTGATCCGGGGGTAAGCAGTGGAACTGCGTCAGATCGAGTATTTCGTCGCCGTGGCGGAAGAGGGCCATTTCGGCCGCGCCGCACAACGCCTCTTCATCGGGCAGCCGGCGATCAGTCAGCAGATCCGGCGGCTGGAGCGTGAGCTGAGCTGCCCGCTGTTCGACCGTCAGCCACGACACGTCCAGCTCACCGAGGCCGGGGACCGGTTTCTGCCGGAGGCCCGGTCGGTGCTTGCCGCGGTCGACCGGGCACGTCGGGCCATCGAGGAGGATGAGAGCGAGGGCAGGGTCACCATTCGCCTCGGCACCTGTTCGGGGCTCGGGGACCATCTGTACCGGATGCTCAACAACCTGGCGGCGATCATGCCGAACGCGGTCGTCGATCTGATCTCCACGCCGTCCGAGTCCCGCGTCCCCGCCGTCATGACGGGCCGACTGGAAGCGGCGTTCACGCACGCCCCGCCGCCCGCGGACGCCGAGGTCGACTGCCTGGACATGTGGCTCGACCCACTGGTGGTCGCCCTGCCCAGCTGGCATCCGCTGGCCGCGCAGCACGAGGTGTCCATCGCCGATCTGGCGGACATCCCGCTACGGCTGCTTCCCCGGCGCGGTAATCCCGTCCTGGTGGACTGTGTGTTCCAGGCCTGTGCCGAGGCCGGTTTCACACCGCGCTCGGAACCCCCGGGAACCACCTTGGACGAGACGCTCGCAGCCATCGGCTCGCCGTCGACGGCCAGTTGGACCGTCCTGTATGCCTCGCACGCCCGGTTGCTGACCAACCGTTATCTCGCCTTCCTGCCTTTCCGGGAGCCGCTGGTGATCAACACCATGCTTCTCGTGCCCCGTGACACCGGCACGCCCGCGCTGCGGGCCCTGGTGGAGGCAGGGCGGCAGTCCGGCTGAGGGCGCAGGGTGCGGCCGGTGCGCCTGGTCGGCGGGTGGAGTATGTCGCCGGGGTCGCGATCCCGCCCGCGGACCCGACCGGCGCGGTGCGCCTGCGCGGACGGGCTCTGTCGCAGCGTCGGCTAGGGGATGGGCGGGGACTCGGGGCCGGGACTCCGAGGGTGTGGACCGCTGCGGTCCCGTGAGGGGCCCGCTGCCGCCGAGACGTGGTTGCGGATCGCCGCCGGGGCCGCGTACGGCGGGTTCGACCGACGGTGTCGCCCATGGGCGTGCGGTTCGGATCGGGCCGGGCCAGGGGGCGTGCGGCAGCGGTGTCTCGAGATGCGTCGGGGGACTGCGGCCGTTGGTGTCGCCCGGCACCCGGGAGGCGTGCCCCAGAGCGCGTACCGGTAGGCGACGGGGGCCCGGATGCGCGACGGCGATGCCTCGAAGGTGGGATGCGGCTCACCGGCTCCCCCGGTTTCGACGGGCCCCTGTCGTTCGGCCGCGGGGCCGCCGCCCGGATACTGGCCTGTTCCGTCCCGTCCCTTCACGGGAAGTGCGTCGCTCGATCCGTGATCGGGCCCGGGTGACCCCATCACGATCCCTGATCGGCACCATCGCCGAATGTGCCTTGTAGGTGCCGCGGAGCCCGGCGACGATCAATGGGCAACGAGCGCTGGAGCAGCGGTCGTTCGCCGGTGGAGCAGTCATCGATGTGAGGGGAGTCCAGAGCATGCTTGCTCTCGTGCCGACCGCGGATCCGGACGAGCCGGTTGCCTTGGAGACCGTCGCCGAGCCGGAGCCCGCCGACGGCGAGGCGGTCGTCGCCGTCGAGGCGTTCAGCATCAACCGCGGTGAGCTGATGCGGCTGTACCGTCCCAAGCCCGGCTGGCGTCCGGGGCGGGACGTGGCCGGCCGGGTGGTGCGGGCCGCGGCGGACGGTTCGGGGCCGCAGGCCGGAACCCGGGTGGTCGCCTTCGCGGCCAACGCCGGCTGGGCCGAGCAGGCGGCGGTGCCGACCACCAGCCTGGCCGAGCTGCCGGACGCCGTCTCGGCCCCGCAGGCGGCCGCTCTGCCCCTGGCAGGACTGAGCGCGCTGCGCCTGCTGCGCGCCGCCGGCGCCGTCGCCGGGAGACGGGTCCTGCTCACCGGCGCGTCCGGCGGCGTGGGGCACTTCCTGGTGGAACTCCTCGCCGGGGCCGGGGCGGAGGTCACCGCGGTGACCGCGACCCCTGAGCGCGGCGCGCGGCTGCTGGAGCTGGGGGCCGCGGCCGTCGTACACGATCCGCAGGACGCCGAGGGGACCTTCGAGCTCGCCCTGGAGTCCGTGGGGGGCGGGTCCACCCGGGCGGCACTGGGCAAGCTGGGTCGACGAGGACGGCTGATCTGGTTCGGCGGCGCGTCGCGCGAGCCGCTGACGCTGAACTTCTTCGACTTCTTCGCCGGACCCGAGTCGGGCACGATCCAGCACTTCTCCAACACCGACTCCGACACCTCCGACGGCGCCGACCTCGCGACCCTCGTCAGTCTGGTCGCCGCGGGCCGGCTGCACCCCGAGATCGGGCACGTCGCCGACTGGAAGCGCACCGCGGAGGCACTGGTCTCGCTCCGGGAGCGGCGGGTGCGGGGCAAGGCCGTACTCACCCTCGGGGACGTTCTGTGAACACCGCCCCCGCCCCGGCGGGCCGCGCACTGAGCCACTCGCGCACCGTGCCCCGCGAGATCGCCCACCGCCGGGCCGTCAGCGAGGTCTTCGTGACCGACTCGGTGGCCTGCGGAACGGACGCGGCACTGCTGGGCTTCCAGATACCGCGCGCGCACAGTCTCTGGGCCGATCGCCCGGCCGGGCCGCACGACGCCTTCGCGGTGGGGGAGGCAGCCCGCCAAGCGGCGTTCGTCTTCTTCCACGAGCACCTCGGCCTGGCGGTGGGGCTGCCGTTCAGCATGCAGCGCTGGGAACTCGCGGTGCTGGAACCCGAGTCGCTGCGGGACGACGAACGCGCCCCGCTGGAGGGCGAGATCCACTACCGGGTGACGGGCCGGCAGGTCTCCGCCGTCCGCGGCAGCATGACCATCGAGGGCACCGTGCGGATCGACGGCCGGCCGTCGCTGCGGGTCGCCAGCGAGGTCGCCTGGGCCTCCCGCCGGGACTACCAGGCGCTGCGCGACTACCAGCGTGGCCGCAAGTCACTGCAGACCGCCCCGTACGAGGCCCCGGACCGGTACGCACCGGATCTGGTCGGCCGCCGCGACCCGCGCAACGTCGTCATCGGCCCGCTCGAAGGCGCCGGGCCAGGACACCACCGGCTGGTCGTCGACTTGTCCCACCCGGCCTTCTTCGACCACTCCTACGACCACGTGCCCGGCCCGCTGATGCTCGAGGGCCTGCGGCAGACAGCGCTGCTGACCGCCTGCCACAGCGGCGCGCTCACCACTCCGAGGGCCCAACTCCAGGCGGTCGCCGTCGGGTTCGCCGACTTCGCCGAGTTCGAGGGTCCGGTGGACTTCCGGGCCGAGGCGCCGGTCCCCGCCCCTGACGGCGGCGTCGCCGTCACCGTTGCCGTCCTCCAGTTCGACGCGGCCGTCGCCCAGGGCGAGATCACCCTGCGCCCCTGACACCGCGCTCCTTCGGGCCCCCATGCTCCCGCCTGCCCGCAGCACCGTGCCGTGGGCCCGGTATGCCGACACCCCGTTCGTCCGAGAGGAGTACCCCCATGCCCCGGTACGCCGCTGTCGAGGTGGTCGCCTGCGACTTCGCAGGTGTGCTCACCGAGCCGCTGGAGGCCACGTTCGAGCGCTTCTGCGCCCGTGCCGACATCACGGTCGCGCAGTTCACCACGGCGATGCACGAGGTCAGCGAGGTCGCCGGGATGCCCGGGCACGACGTGATCAGCCTCGGCGTGTGGACGGAGGACCACTGGGCCGCCGAACTCGCCTCGGCGCTTCGCCGCCGTACCGGCAGGGACTTCGACCTGAGCGCCTTCGGCGCCCGTTGGTGGTTCCCGGGGCGCGGCCGCAACGAGGAGTTCCTCGGGTATCTGGCCGGCCTGCGGGCGGAGGGCGTCCGACTCGCCATGATCACCAACAACGTCCGTGAGTGGGAGTCGAGTTGGCGGGCCATGCTGCCCGAGTCCGAGCAGCTCTTCGAGACGGTGGTGAACAGCTGCGAGGTGGGCGTGGTCAAGCCGGACCGGCGCATCTTCGACCTGACGGCCGAGCGGCTCGGCGTCGAACCCGGCCGCTGCGTCATGGTCGACGACCTGTCCGACAACAGCGTCGGCGCGGCCGCGGCCGGCTGGCAAGCCGTGCAGTTCACCGACAACGCACGCGTCGTCAAGGAACTCGACCGTCTGCTCGGACGCGGCGTCGACTGACCAGACCCACCGCACTCCCCCCACCCCATCCCGCGACGGTGTGAAGGACCGGACATGAGGATTACCAGCGAGCTGTCACTGTGCGGCACGACCCTGTGGGCCCCGGAGACGGTCGAGACCCCGGCCGAGGCGGTGGCCGCCGGCCGTCTGTCGGCGGAGGAGGCCGAGGAACTGGCCCTCGACCACGTGCCGGTGGCGCCGGACGAGCTGTCCCCGCCCGACATGGCGGTGCATGCCGCCCGGCAGGCCCTCGACGCGGCCGGAACCGACGCGGCGGACCTGGGGCTCCTGGTGCACTGCTGCATCTGGCATCAGGGCCACGAGATGTGGAGCGCACCGCACTACGTCGCCCGCCGACTCGGGGCGGAACACGCGCTCCCGGTCACCATGTCCCAGGGCTGCAACGCGGTCATGCCCGCACTGGAACTGGCCGCGGGCCGGATGCTCGCGGACGACGAGGTCACCGCCGCACTGGTGACCGCGGCGGACCGGTTCGTCCTGCCCAACTTCGATCGCTGGAACGGAAGTTACGCCTGCGCGCACGGCGACGCCGCCACCGCCACGGTGTTGCGGCGCGGCTCCCACCCGGGACGCGGAGTGCTGCTCCGCGCGGTCAACAGCGTCGCGGTCCCCGAGCTGGAGGAGATGAACCGGGCCGGCCTGGAGCTGACCCCCGGTCCGCTGGCGCACGGCGAGAAGCTGGACCTGCGCCGGACCAAGAAGGCGTATCTCCAGCAGTACGGCTTCGAGTCCTTCGAGAAACTCGCCCGGGGCGCGATCGTCGCCGTACTGCGGCGGACCCTGGAGGAGGCCGGCGTCGAGCCGGACGACCCCCGGATCACCTGCGTCACGATGCCGCGGATGAGCCGCAAGATCGTGCGGGGCACCTACTTCCCGGTCATCGCGGAGGTCACCCCGGCCCCGCCGCTGGGCCTGGCCGCCCGCACCGGTCATCTCTCCTGCAGCGACATCCTGGCCAACCTCGCCGACATGACCGCGCTGGCCCTGCGCAAGCCCGGCGACATCGGCCTCGTGCTGAACGCCGGCGGTGGCTACACCTGGTCCGCGATCGCCGTGGAGGTGCCCGGCCGCTGAGCCGGGCGCAACGTCCCCGAGACCCCCCACCTCGTCTCTCTCGACCCCCCACCCCATCCACAGGAGGTACAGGTGGCCAGCCCCCCTCCCGTCCTGATCGTCGGCGCAGGCCCGGTCGGGATGGTCGTCGCCGCCGAGCTGTTGCAGCGGGACGTGCCGGTCCGGATCATCGACGCGGACCGGAGCCATTCCAACCACTCGCGCGCCACCAGCATCTGGCCGCGCATCCTCGAACTCCTCGACCGCATCGACGTCACCGACGAACTGATGTGCCTGGGGCACCGCATCGACCAGGTCCGCTACTACTCGGCGGGACGTCACCTCGGAGCCGCCCGGCTCGACCGGATCCGCGACACGGCGTACCCCTTCGGCATCGCCCTGCCACAGAGCATCACCGAAGACGTCCTCGAACGCCGGGTCACCGACCTGGGTGGCAAGGTCGAACGGGGAGTCCGGCTCACCGGACTGACACAGGACGGCGACCGGGTCCACGCCCTGGCCGAGACCGCGGACGGCGGCGGAGCCGAGATCGAGGCGTCCTGGCTGGTCGGTGCGGACGGCGCGCACAGCACGGCACGACGGTTGCTGGACGTGGGCTTCACGGGGCCCGAACTGAGCCTGGACTTCGCCATCGGCGACGCCCGGATCGACGGCGGGCTGCCCGAGCACATGGCCGGGTACTGCTGGAGCCCGGCGGGCGCGATGGCCCTGGCCGCCCTGGGCGACCAGGTGTTCCGGATCGCGGTCCGGGTGGCTGAGCAGCAGAGGCAGAGCGACTACTCCGCACGGTACTTCGAGGAGGTGCTGCGCGCCCGTGGCCCGCGCGGTCGTTTCCGGGTCGACGGGGTGCGCTTCAGCACCACCTTCAACGCCACCATCCGTACCGCCCAGCGGTACCGCGTGGGACGGGCCTTCCTCGTCGGGGACGCGGCCCATGTGATGAGCCCGGCCGGGGGCCAGGGTATGAACACCGGCATCCAGGACGCGGTCAACCTGGCCTGGAAGCTGGCCGGCGCGGTCGACGGCAGCCTGCCGGAGGCCCTGCTGGACAGCTACCACGACGAGCGCAGCCGCTCGGTGCAGGTGGTCGCCGCAGGTACCGCCCGCCAGGCCGCGCTGGGCGGGCTGACCCGGCGGCGTGACGTCATCCGCCGCGATCTGGGCGTTCGCCTGGGAGCCTGGAGCCGCCGACTGGCCCACGAGGTGGCCCCGACCCTCGGCCAGCTCTCCGTGAGCTACGCGCAGCCGGACCGCCGCACCGGCGGGAAGGCCGCCCCGGAGCCACGGCGGAACGCGGTCCGGCTGGGTCCGGGCGACCGGCTTCCCGCGGTCATCGGACGGCAGCGGGTCGGCTGGCCGGCGCTGCCCGCAGACCGGTTCACCGTGCTGCTCTGGCAGCCCGGGCAGATGGCCGCGGAACACCGGGCCGCGATCGAGGCGGCCCGCCCCGCGGGAACGGAACTGCTCGCCGTGGACTCCTCGTCGGCTCCGGCCCTGACCGCCGCGCTCGGCTCCCGGGCCGTAGTGCTGCTGGTCCGGCCGGACGGCCATCTCGCGGCCCTGCTCGAGCCGACCCGCGCGGCCCTGGAACTTCCCGCGGCCCACGCGCGCGCCACCCACGGCCCGCCGGCCCCGGCACCTTCCCCCCACCGGACAGACCAGCAGGAAAGGCAAGGCGAATGACGCCGGAACAGGTACACAGCCGCAGGTGGCTGATTCTCGTGGTGATGGGGCTGTGCGTCGTCATCGGGACGATGGACAACACCATCCTGACGGTCGCGCTGGCCCAGATCCAGCGACAACTGGGAGCGACCAACTCGCAGTTGCAGTGGGCCATGGACGCCTACACCGTCGTCTTCGGCGCGCTGCTGTTCACCGCGGGCCTGCTCGGTGACCGTTATGGCCGCAAGCGGATCCTCATGATCGGCATGACGATCTTCGGCGTCAGCTCGCTGCTCGCGGCCTTCGCGTCCAGCCCCGCCGAACTCATCCTCGGGCGCGCGGTCATGGGCATCGGCGTCGCGGTGGTGCCCGGTGGCACCCTGGCCATCATCCTGAACGTCTTCCCCGCCGAGGAGCGAGCCAAGGCGATCGGCCGCTGGTCCGTGGCCGGAGGCCTCGCCCTCGCCCTCGGTCCCCTGCTTGCGGGAGGGCTGCTGCACTGGTTCTGGTGGGGTTCGGTCCTGCTGATCAACGTGCCGATCTGCCTGGTGGTCGTACCGCTGATCGCGTTCCTCGTCCCCGAGAACCGCAGCCCCGACCGCAAGGCCCTGGACTGGGTCGGACTGACGCTGTCCACGCTCGGCATGGGACTGCTGATCTACGGCATCATCCAGGGCGGTGAGACCGGCGACTGGGGCAGCCCGCAGGTGCTCGGGTCCGTGCTGGGCGGTGTGGCGGTACTGGTGGCTCTGCTGTTCGCCGAGAAGCGCGTGGCCAATCCGGGCCTGGACCCGGCGCTGCTGCGCAACTCCCTCTTCCTGACCGGGTCGATCGCCCTGGCGGTAGCCATGCTGGCGGTGATGGGCGGGAGTTATCTGCTCACCTTCTACAACCAGCAGGTACGCGGCTTCTCCGCGTTCCAGGCCGGCCTTCTGATGGTCCCCGTCGCGATCGGCACGATGACCGCCGCCAACAGCAGCGCCAAGCTCGCGGCGCGCCTGGGCCCGGCGCGGGTCATCGCCTCGGGACTCGCGCTCATCACCCTGTCCCTGCTCTACTTCTCGACCCTTGACGAGTCCTCGCCGCTGGTGCCGTTCGTCCTGGCGCAGGCGGTGTTCGGTTTCGGAATGGGCCTGGTGATGGCCGCGGCCCCGGCCATGTGCATGTCGGTGGTGCCGCCGGAGAAGGCGGGCGCCGGATCGGCGGTGCCGAACATGATGCGGCAGGTCGGCGGGGCCGTGGGCGTGGCTCTCCTCGGTGCGGTTCTGGCAGCCGGCTACCGCTCCCACATCTCCTCCTCGCTGGACGGACTCTCCGCCCCGCTGCGCGATCAGGCGGTCACCTCCATCGGAGCCACCACGGAGGCGCTGCACGAGGCGCGGGCCGCGGGCGGCGGCGACGCGGCGGCGGCCCGCCGGCTGACCGACCCCGGTACGGCCTCGGGGCTGAGCCGCACCGTCACCGGCGCCTTCGTCTCGGCTCAGCGCACGGCCATGTGGACGGCGGCCGGCATCGGCGCGCTGGGCACGGTCGCCGCGCTGGTGTGGCTGCCGGGGCCGGTACGGCGGCCGGCGACGGAAGCGCCGAAGCCGAAGAAGAACGTGTCGCAGAGCGCCTGACCTCGTTTCATCCCTCCGGGTCGCCTGGGGCCCGGAGGGACGTCAAGGGCCGAGCGATACGTGCAGGGCACGCCCCCCACCTCCCCCCATTCCGTCCCCGTCACCACCCCCATCCCCCCTTGTGCCACGGCCACCAGAACGCCGGAGGTCCCCCCATGCCCCGACCGTCCCTCACCGCGACCCCGGACCGAGTCCTGAGCTGCCCGCAGCCGCGCCCCGGCGCCCCCGTGCGGCTCGTCTGCTTCCCGCACTCCGGTGGGGGTCCGGCGACCTTCCGTGACTGGCACCGCGGTGCCGGTGCCGGGGCCGAGGTCCGGACCGTGGTCCTTCCCGGCCGGGCGGCCCGCTCGGACGAGCCCTTCGCCGACGACTGGCGTTCCGTGGTCGCCGAGACCACCGACGCCGTCCGCCGGTTGACCGAGGCCTCCGACCATCCCGCCGACATCGTTCTGTTCGGTCAGAGCCTGGGCGCCCTGCTCGCCTTCGAGACGGCCCGCGAGCTGGAGCGCGCGGGCATCGCGCCCCGGCGCCTCGTGGTCAGCGCCCGATCGGCACCCGACATCCCCACCTCGCTGGACGTCCCGAGTGACGACGCCGCTCTGCTGGAGCTCGTCGACCGCCGCTACGGCGGCATCCCCACGGCACTGCGTGCGGTGCCCGAACTGCTCGCCCACCAGCTCCCGCCGCTCCGCGCCGACCTGCGCCTGGCAGGTTCCTACCGTTTCGCCCCCGGCGCCCCGCTCACCACCCCCGTCATCGCCTTCGCCGGTACCGAGGACAGCACCGTGCCGCCCGGCGAGCTGCTGCGCTGGGCGCGGCACACCACCGGCGCTTTCACCCCGCACCTGGTGTCCGGCGGGCACCTCTGCTCCGTGGAGCACCCGGCCCTGCTGCTGCGCGCAGCGCTGGGCCACCGCGCCCGCTGAATCCCGCGGCTTCCCACCACGGCCCGGCACCGACCGATCCAGCAAAGGAACCCGATGGAGATCTGTGTCCACACCGAACCGACGCAGCGGGGTGCTTCCTACCGCACCCTGCTCCAGGCGGCCACCGCCGCGGCCGAGTTCGGCTTCGACGGCTTCTTCCGCTCCGACCACTACCTCCAGTTCGGCACGCCGGTACGTCCCGCGGGCGCGTCCGACGCCTGGCTCTCACTCGCCGCGCTGGCCCGCGACACGGCCCGCATCCGGCTGGGCACCCTGGTGACCCCGGTGACCCTGCGCTCGCCCGTGCACCTGGCCGTCGAGGTGGCCCAGGTGGACCAGATGTCCGACGGCCGGGCGGAACTCGGAGTCGGCGCCGGCTGGTACGCCGCCGAGTACGAGGCCACGGCCGTACCCTTCCCGCCCGATCGCACCGCTCGTCTCGCCGAGGCGCTGGACATCGTGACCGGCGTGTGGCGGACCCGCCCGGGCGAGACCTTCGACTTCGCCGGCGACCGCTACCGGGTGACGGGCGCCCAGGCCCCGGTGACGCCGGTCCAGCAGCCCGGACCGCCGGTGATCGTGGGCGGAACCGGTGGCCCCCGCTCCCTCGGCCTGGCGGTGCGTCACGCTCGGGAGTACAACGTGCCGTTCGTGCCACCGCAGGAGACGGCGCGCATCGCGGGCCTGCTGCGGCGGAAGGCGGAGGAGGCCGGGCGGGCCGAGGCCCCGAGGGTCTCGGTGCTGCAGACGGTGTGCTGCGGCAAGGACGAGTCCCAGGCCGCCGCCCGAGCCGCGGAGCTGGGTGAGCAGCTTCGTCCGGAGAGCTTCGCGGGCACGCCCGACCGGATTGTCGATCTGATCGGGCGGTACGCCGAGGCCGGGGTCGCCCGCGTCTATCTGCGGGTGCTGGACATGGAGGACCCGGACCACCTGGAACTGCTGGCCTCCGAGGTGCTGCCACAACTGTCCGACCGGCGGCGCCCGTCCGCCTGACGCCACGTCAACCACCTGCCTGTGGGGGAGAGATGTCCAAGTCTTCGATCGGGAACCGCCCTGCCGACGCAAGCTCCGGCAGACAGGGCGATGTCGCCGTGATCGGCCTCGCCTGCCGTTTTCCGGGGGCGGACGACCCGGAGGCGTTCTGGGAGCTGCTGCGCGCAGGCGGTTCCGGTATCGGCCCGGAGCCGCCCGGCCGGGAGGCGACCGCGGGGCCCTCGGGTGTCGGCGGCTACCTGTCCGCCGTGGACGGGTTCGACGCGGAGTTCTTCGGTCTGGCGCCGCGCGAGGCCGCCTCCATGGACCCGCAGCAACGGCTGATGCTCGAACTGGCCTGGGAAGCACTGGAACAGGCCGGGGCGGTCCCGGGCGCACTGCGCGGCGACGCCGTAGGTGTGTTCGTGGGAGCGATCGCCGACGACTACGCGACGCTGGCCCGCCGCGGCACGGCCGCCCAGCCGCACACCTTCACCGGGCAGGAACGCGGCGTCATCGCCAACCGGATCTCCTACACACTGGGGCTGACCGGCCCCAGCATGGTGGTCGACACCGCCCAGTCCTCCGCGCTGGTGGCCGTCCACCTGGCCTGCGAGAGCGTCCGGCGCCGGGAGTCGTCCCTCGCGCTGGCGGGCGGGGTCAACCTGATCCTGGCCCCCGAAGGCGCCGCCGCACTCACCGAGTTCGGCGCCCTGTCGCCGGACGGGCGCTGCTTCACCTTCGACGAGCGCGCCAACGGCTATGTCCGCGGCGAGGGCGGTGGCCTGGTACTGCTCAAGCGTCTCGACGAGGCCCTCGCCGACGGAGACCGCGTCCTGTGCGTCATCCGGGGCGGGGCGGTCAACAGCGACGGTGCCACGGCCACTTTGCCGACACCCGGTGCCGACGGCCAGGAACGGGTGCTGCGAGCCGCCTGCCGCCAGGCCGCGACCGAGCCGGCCGAGATCCAGTACGTCGAACTGCACGGCAGCGCCACCAGGGCGGGCGACCAGGTGGAGGCCGCGGCGCTCGGCGCGGTTTTCGCCGACTCGACGCCGGAGCGGCTGCCGCTCGCGGTGGGCTCGGTGAAGACCAACATCGGCCATCTGGAGGGTGCCGCCGGTATCGCCGGTCTCATCAAGACGGTGCTCTGTCTGACCCATCGCACACTGGTGCCGAGCCTCCATCACGACACGCCCCACCCCGCTCTGGAGCTGGACCGGCTCGGTCTGCGAGTGCAGCGGGAGACCGCGCCCTGGCCGGGCGGTGAGCAGGGACTGGTGGCAGGCGTCAGCTCCTTCGGCATCGGCGGCACCAACTGCCACCTGGTGCTGTCCGACCTGACCGGCGTGCGGGGCGGCCACCGCCCGGACGAGCGGGCCGACAGCTCTGCGGAATCGTTTGTGCAGCTCGGCCCCGGCGACCCCCTGCCCTTCCTCGTGTCCGCCCGCAGCGAGGCCGCCCTGCGGCAACAGGCGGCACGACTGGGCGACTGGCTGAACCGGCGGCCCGACATCCCGCCGACGGCTGTCGGGCGCACGTTGGCTCACCGGCGCACCTCCTTCGAGCACCGGGCCGTGGCGCTTGCCTCCGACCCGGCCGGGCTCACCACGGAACTCGGCCTCATCGCCGCCGCCCGGCCGTCCGCCGTCGCCGCCGCCGACCGTGCGGACACCCCCGCCGCTCCCGTCTTCGTCTTCCCCGGCCAGGGCTCGCAGTGGTCCGGCATGGCGGTACGACTGCTGGACAGCTCACCGGTCTTCGCCCGGAGCTTCGGCGAATGCGCGGCGGCGCTGCGGGAGTTCGTCGACTGGGACCCGCACGACGTGGTGCGTGACGTCCCGGGCGCCCCGCCGCTGGACCGGGTCGACATCGTCCAGCCGGTCCTCTGGTCGGTCATGGTGTCCCTCGCCGAACTGTGGCGCGCCGCGGGGGTCGAACCCGCCGCGGTCGTCGGACACTCCCAGGGCGAGGTGGCCGCGGCGACCGTGGCCGGCGCCCTGTCCCTGGCGGACGCGGCCCGGATTGTCGTACGGCGCAGCGCCGCCCTGCTGCGCATCACCGGCCAGGGGGCCATGGGTTCTGTGCTGCTGCCTTCTGAGCAGGTACGTCAGGACCTCGCCCCCTGGCACGGCGCGCTCGGCGTGCTTGCCGTCAACGGCCCCGGCCAGACCATCGTCGGCGGCGACCCAGAGGCACTCGCCCGACTCACCGAGCAGTACGCCGAAGCCGGCGTCGATCTGCGGGCGATCCGGGCGGACGTCGTGTCCCACTGCGCGCAGGTCGAGGTGTTCCGCGACGAGTTGCTCGCCGCACTCGCCCCCGTGCGGCCCCGGAAGCCGACCGTGCCGTTCTGGTCCACGGTCACGGGCGGTCTCCTGGACCCCGCCGTCCTCGACGCCGACTACTGGTACCGCAATCTGCGCCAGGAGGTCCGCTTCGGGGAGACGGTACGGCAGTTGCTGCATGCCGGACACAGCATGTTCGTCGAGGTCAGCCCCCATCCGGTGCTCGCCACGGGACTGACGCAGAACGCGGACGCCCTGAACGTCTCCGCCGTCGTCCTCGGCAGCCTGCGCAGGGACCGCGACGACGTCCACAGCTTCCTCACCTCCCTCGGTGAGGCATGGACCCACGGTGTGCCGGTGCGCTGGGACCGGGTCATCCAGGCCGGCTCGGACGACTGGGCCGATGTGCCGACGTACGCCTTCCACCGCCGTGGCCACTGGCTCGACGAAGTGCCCGCCGCCCCCGAGCACACCCCGCGGAGTCCGGCCGCCGCACCCGAAGCGGAACAGGTGGGGGAGACCGGCCCGGTTGCCCGACTGGCCGGACAACCGCGGGCGGCCGCCGCACGGACCGTGCTCGCCCTGATGCGCGACCAGGTCGCCGCGGTCATGGGACACGAGGACGGCCGGGCGGTCCGGCCCCGGAGCACCTTCAAGGACCTGGGCTTCGACTCGAGCATGATCGTCGCCTTGCGGAACCGGCTGGCCTCCGCCACCGGACTCGCCGTCCCCGTGGACAGCCTCTACGGCCACCCGACCCCGTCCGCACTGGCCGACCACCTCCTCGAACGGCTGCGCCCCGCCGACACGGAGGAGCACACCGGTCTGCGCGAACGCATAGACGAACTCGCGGAGCTGGTCGCCGACGCCGGACCGGAACCGCCCGACGGCCCCGCCCTCGCCCAGCGGCTCGACGAACTCGCCGCGCGGCTGCGGGGCCCCGCCCGACCCACCGACGACCACGGCGAGCCGGATCTCGCCGCCTCCGTGGCCACCGCCTCCGTCGACGAGCTGCTGGCCCTCATAGACAACTCGCTGCAGTGACAACAGGGGATATGACCGTGACGAACGATCAGAGACTTGTCGAATACCTGAAGAAGCTCACCGTCGAGCTGCACGAGTCCCGCAACCGCGTCCGCGAGCTGGAACAGGCAGGAACCGATCCCGTCGTGGTGGTGGGGATGGGGTGCCGGTTGCCGGGTGGGGTGGTGTCGCCGGAGGGGCTGTGGGAGTTGGTGTCGGCCGGTGGGGACGCGATCGAGGGGTTTCCGTCGGATCGGGGGTGGGATCTGGAGGGGTTGTTCGATCCGGATCCCGAGCGCAGTGGGACGAGTTATGTGCGCGAGGGCGGGTTCTTGCGGGGGGCGGGTGATTTCGACGCGCGTTTTTTCGGGATCTCGCCGCGTGAGGCGTTGGCGATGGATCCGCAGCAGCGGTTGCTGCTGGAGGTGTCGTGGGAGGCGTTGGAGCGGGCGGGGATCGCTCCGGACTCGTTGCGGGGCAGCGACACGGGTGTGTTCACCGGCCTCATGTACCACGACTACCTCGCCACCGGCGGCACCGGCCGACCGCCCGAGGACGCGGAGGGCTACTACCTCACCGGTACCACGGGAAGTGTGGCGTCGGGGCGGATCTCGTATCTGCTGGGGATGCAGGGGCCGGCGCTGACGGTCGACACGGCCTGTTCGTCGTCGTTGGTGGCGATGCACCTGGCGGTGCAGTCGCTGCGCCGCGGTGAGTGCTCCCTGGCCCTGGCCGGCGGAGTCACCGTCATGTCGGGACCCGAGATGTTCGTGGAGTTCTCGCGGCAGCGGGGGTTGGCGCCGGATGGGCGGTGCAAGCCGTTCGCGGCGGGTGCGGACGGGACGGCGTGGTCGGAGGGGGTGGGGGTGCTGGTTCTGGAGCGGTTGTCGGATGCGCGGCGGGCGGGGCATTCGGTGCTGGCGGTGGTGGCCGGTACGGCTGTCAATCAGGACGGTGCCAGTAATGGGCTGACGGCTCCGCATGGTCCTTCGCAGGAGCGGGTGATCCGGTCGGCGTTGGCGGATGCGGGCTGGGACGCGGGTTCGGTGGATGTGGTGGAGGCGCACGGGACGGGGACGCGGTTGGGGGATCCGATCGAGGCGCAGGCGTTGTTGCGTACCTACGGTCAGGGCCGTGGCGTGGAGCGGCCGTTGTGGCTGGGGTCGTTGAAGTCGAACATCGGGCATGCGCAGGCGGCTGCCGGGGTCGCGGGTGTGATCAAGACGGTGATGGCGATGCGGCACGGTGTGCTGGCGCCGACGGTGCATGTGGATGCGCCGACGCCGCATGTGGACTGGTCGCAGGGTCAGGTGCGGTTGCTGACCGAGGCGCGTGAGTGGCCCGCCACCACGGACCGCCCCCGCCGCGCCGGCGTTTCTTCGTTCGGCGTCAGTGGGACGAATGCCCACGTCCTGCTCGAAGAACCACCCCGGACCGAAACCGTCAAGGAGCGGCCGGTCGTGTTCCAGGACGGCCGGGCAGCCGTCGCCTGGCCGCTCGCCACCCGCAGTCGCGAGGCCCTCCCCGAGACCGCGCGACGCCTGGCCGCGCACGTACGGGCAAACCCCGCGACCCCCGTCGCCGACACCGGACTCTCCCTGGCGACCACCCGGTCCGCGCTGGAGCACCGTGCCGTCGTGACCGGCCGCGATCGCGACCGACTGCTGCGCGGCCTGGACGCGCTGGCCGCGGGCGACCTGTCGGCGGCGGCCACCGGAACCGCCGCCGAGGGCCCCGCCAGGGTCGTGTTCGTCTTTCCCGGGCAGGGCTCGCACTGGATCGGCATGGCGGCCGAACTCATGGAGACCTGCCCGGAGTTCGCCAAGTCCGTCACCGAGTGCGCCGACGCCCTCGAACCGTTCACCGACTGGTCGCTGACCGATGTCCTGCGCGGCTACCCGTCCGCGCCGCCGCTGGAGCGCGTCGACGTGGTGCAGCCGGCCGTCTGGGCGGTCATGGTCTCGCTCGCCGCGCTGTGGCGCTCGCGAGGCGTCGAACCCTCGGCCGTGGTCGGGCACTCCCAGGGTGAGATCGCCGCGGCCGTCGTCGCCGGCGGACTGTCGCTGAGCGACGGAGCCCGTCTGGTCGCGCTGCGCAGCCGGGCCATCCGGGCGCTCTCCGGACACGGCGGCATGGCCTCCCTCGCGGTGTCCGTGGCGAGGACGCAGGAGCTCATCGCACCCTGGGCCGACCGGATCTCCACCGCCGCGGTCAACGGCCCCTCCGCCACCGTGGTCGCCGGCGATCCGCAAGCCCTGCGGGAACTGGTCGAGGCCTGCGAGGCCCGCGAGGTGCGGGCGCGGATCATCCCGGTCGACTACGCCTCCCACTCCGTGCACGTGGAAGCCGTCCGGGAGGAGATCCTCGCCGAACTCGCCGACCTGGCCCCACGCCCCGCGCAGATCCCCTTCCGGTCCACCGTCACCGCCGAAGACCTGGACACCAGCACCCTGGACGCCGAGTACTGGTATTCCAACCTGCGCCGGACCGTCCGCTTCGAGGAGGCGGTGCGCGGCCTGGCCGACGAGGGCTGCACGGTGTTCGTCGAGATGAGCCCGCACCCCGTACTCAGCCTGGGCATCCAGGAGGTACTCGGCGACCGCGGCATCGCTCTCGGCACCCTGGAGCGGGGACAGGGCGGACTGGACCGCTTCCTCGCGGCCGCCGCCCAGGTGTGGGCGGCCGGCGGCGAGGTCGACTGGGCCGCGCTCCTGGCCCACCACGGCCCGAGCCGCACCGACCTGCCCACCACCGTCTTCCGGCACGAGAGGTACTGGCTGCGCCGCGGACCGGTCGGCACGAACGCCCGCGGCCTCGGGCTCGACGAGGTCACCCACCCGCTGGTCGGCGCACGGCTCGACCTGGAGAACGGCGACACCCTTCACACCGGACGGGTGAGCGCGGACACCCTCCCGTGGCTCGCCGACCACGCCGTGCACGGCACGGTCCTGCTGCCGGGAACCGCCTTCGTCGAGATCGCCCTCACGATCGGGGACCTGCTCGACACACCCGACCTGCGCGACCTCACCCTGGAGGCACCCCTCGCCGTCCCCGAGAAGGGAGCCGTCCAGATTCGCGCCACCGCGGAGGCGCCCGGTCCGGACGGCCACCGGACCCTGGTGATCCGGGGCCGTGCCGAGGGCGCGGACCCGGACGCCCCCTGGCAGCGGCACGCCACCGCGGTCCTGACCCCCCGTGGCCCGGCGCCCCGACCCGCGTCCGCCGCCCTCACCACCGGTTCCTGGCCGCCCTCCGGCACCGCACCGCTGCCTCCGGTCGACTACGAGGCACTGGCAGTGCGCGGATACGACTACGGCCCCGCCTTCCAGGGCCTGTCCCGGGCCTGGCGGCACGGCCGGGACGTACTCGCCGAGGTGGCCCTGCCGACCGGGACCGCCACAGACGGCTACCGGCTCCATCCCGCCCTGCTCGACGCCGCACTGCACGCCGCCCTCGGTTCGGGACTGGTCCCCGACGAGGGAACCCTGCTGCCCTTCGCCTGGAGCGACGTCGTCTGCCGGCGGACGGGCAGCGGCGCGCTGCGGGTACGACTGTCCCAGGTCACGGACGGCAGCCTCCGCCTGGAGGCGGTGGACCATGAGGGCACCCTCGTGCTCTCCGCCGCAACGGTGGCCTTCCGCAGCGCACGTGTCCCCGCGCCGGGCGAGGGTGCTCTCTACCGCCTGGACTGGCGTGCCGCCGAACCGATGGCCGCCGGCCTGCCCGAAGCCGCGGAGATCGTCGTTCTCGGCCCTTCCCCGCTCGCCGGACTGCGGCACCAGCCGGACCTCGACGCCGCCCTCGCCGAGAAACCGCGGATCGTGGTCGCCGTCTGCCCCCACAAGGCACCGGACGCCCCAGCCGAGTCGGGGCACCGGAACGCCCGCTGGGCCCTCGACCTGGTGCAGACATGGCTTGCCGACGAACGCACCGCGGGCATCCGACTGGTGGTGCTCACCCGGGCGGCACTGGCCGTCGCCGCCGACGAGCAGCCGGATCTCGGCGCGTCGACGGTCTGGGGACTGTTCCGCTCCGCGCAGACCGAGTTCCCCGGCCGCTTCGCCCTGGTGGACCGGGACGACGTCGAGCTGTCCGCCGCCGAACTGGCCGGCGTCCTGCGCTCGGACGAGCCGCAACTCGCCCTGCGCGGGGGCACCGCCCTGGTACCACGGCTGACGCGGGTCGACCCCTCACCGGCCCCGGGGATCAGCGGGCCACCGGCCGCGACCGATGTCGCCAAGGCCCTGGCGGCGGGCACCGTACTGGTCACCGGTGGCCTCGGTGCTCTCGGCCGACTGCTCTCACGGCACCTGGTGACCGAGCAAGGTGTCCGCCATCTGCTCCTGCTGAGCCGGCGCGGTGCCGAGGACCCGACCGCCGCCCATGCGATCGCCGAACTCGCCGAACTGGGCGCCACCGCCGAGGTCACCGCCTGCGACGCGGCCGACCGGACGCGCCTGGCCGCGGTCCTGGCCGCGATCCCGGCGGACCGGCCGCTGACGGGCGTGGTGCACGCCGCCGGAGTCCTCGATGACGCCACCCTCACCGAGCTGAGCAGCGCACAACTGCGCCGGGTGCTCACCCCGAAGCTCGACGCGGCCGTGCACCTCGACGAACTGACACGGGATCAGCCGCTGCGCGCTTTCGTGCTGTTCTCCTCGATCGCCGGAGTCATCGGTAACGCCGGGCAGGCCAACTACGCTGCCGCGAACACGTTCCTCGACGCCCTCGCCGCCCGCAGACGCGCGCAGGGCCTGCCGGCCACAGCTCTCGCCTGGGGCCTGTGGGAGGAGCGCGGCGCCATGACCGGCCACCTCAGCGACGCCCTGCTGGCCCGCCTCGACCGTGCCGGGATCGCCCCCCTGAGCAGCGCGGAGGGACTCGCCCTGTTCGACGCGGCGCTCGCCGCCACGTCCGAAGGGGAGCACTCCGAGGCCCTGCTGGTCGCCGCCCGTCTCAACCTCGGCGCGCTGCGCGGACACGCCGGCGCGGGCACGCTGAACCCGCTGCTGCGCGGCCTGGTCCGCACCCCGGGGCGCGCCCCGGCGAGCCCCGCCTCCGGCGCCGGGTTCGCGGACCGGATACGCCAGCTCCCGGAGGAGGAACGGCACTCGGCGGTCCTCGACCTGGTCCGCGCACAGGTGGCCCAGGTGCTCGGATTCACCTCCGCCGACGGCGTGGCGCACGGACAGCCCTTCAAGCAGATCGGCTTCGACTCACTGACCGCTCTGCAACTGCGCAACCGGCTCAACGCGGCGACCGGACTGGCCCTACCGGCCACGCTGGTCTTCGACCACCCGACGCCCGAACTGGTCGCCGACCGTGTTCTCGCCGACCTGGTCACGCCCTCCGCCTCCGAACCGTCACCGGTCACCTCGGCGCGAGAGCTCCCCGAGGACGACGATCCCGTCGTGGTGGTGGGGATGGGGTGCCGGTTGCCGGGTGGGGTGGTGTCGCCGGAGGGGCTGTGGGAGTTGGTGTCGGCCGGTGGGGACGCGATCGAGGGGTTTCCGTCGGATCGGGGGTGGGATCTGGAGGGGTTGTTCGATCCGGATCCCGAGCGCAGTGGGACGAGTTATGTGCGCGAGGGCGGGTTCTTGCGGGGGGCGGGTGATTTCGACGCGCGTTTTTTCGGGATCTCGCCGCGTGAGGCGTTGGCGATGGATCCGCAGCAGCGGTTGCTGCTGGAGGTGTCGTGGGAGGCGTTGGAGCGGGCGGGGATCGCTCCGGACTCGTTGCGGGGCAGCGACACGGGTGTGTTCACCGGCCTCATGTACCACGACTACGGCTCCTCGGGACGCATCCCGGCCGAGGTCGAAGGACACTTCCTGACCGGTACCACGGGAAGTGTGGCGTCGGGCCGGATTTCGTATCTGCTGGGGATGCAGGGGCCCGCGCTGACGGTCGACACGGCCTGTTCGTCGTCGTTGGTGGCGATGCACCTGGCGGTGCAGTCGCTGCGCCGCGGCGAATGCTCCCTGGCCCTGGCCGGTGCCGCGGCCGTGATGGCCTCGCCCAACACCTTCGTGGAGTTCTCGCGGCAGCGGGGGTTGGCGCCGGATGGGCGGTGCAAGCCGTTCGCGGCGGGTGCGGACGGGACGGCGTGGTCGGAGGGGGTGGGGGTGCTGGTTCTGGAGCGGTTGTCGGATGCGCGGCGGGCGGGGCATTCGGTGCTGGCGGTGGTGGCCGGTACGGCTGTCAATCAGGACGGTGCCAGTAATGGGCTGACGGCTCCGCATGGTCCTTCGCAGGAGCGGGTGATCCGGTCGGCGTTGGCGGATGCGGGCTGGGACGCGGGTTCGGTGGATGTGGTGGAGGCGCACGGGACGGGGACGCGGTTGGGGGATCCGATCGAGGCGCAGGCGTTGTTGCGTACTTACGGTCAGGGCCGTGGCGTGGAGCGGCCGTTGTGGCTGGGGTCGTTGAAGTCGAACATCGGGCATGCGCAGGCGGCTGCCGGGGTCGCGGGTGTGATCAAGACGGTGATGGCGATGCGGCACGGTGTGCTGGCGCCGACGGTGCATGTGGATGCGCCGACGCCGCATGTGGACTGGTCGCAGGGTCAGGTGCGGTTGCTGACCGAGGCGCGTGAGTGGCCCGCCACCACGGACCGCCCCCGCCGCGCCGGCGTCTCCTCCTTCGGGATCAGCGGCACCAACGCCCACGTCCTGCTCGAAGAACCACCCCAGGCACCTCGGACCGACGAGGAGGTGCCCTCAGCGCGGCTGCTCACCCTGTCCGCCAAGACGCCCACCGCCCTCGGCGCCCTGCTCGCGGGCAGCCTGAGCGCACTGGACGGGCTCGACGACGCGGCGCTCGCCCGCTTCTGCCGCACCGCCAACTCCGGCCGCGCGGCGCTCTCGCACCGGGCCGCGCTGGTCGCGTCGGGCACCGAGGAGATGCGGGACCGGCTGGCCGAACTCGTGGCCGGCGAGGGCGACAGCCAGGGCGCCCGGACCGGGCAGGTCCGGCCCGGTGGGGCCCCTGGTGTGGCTTTTCTCTTCACGGGCCAGGGCGCCCAGTACCCCGGTATGGCACGCGGCCTCTACGAGGAACAGCCGGTGTTCCGGGACGCGCTGGACCGGTGCGACACCGTGCTGCGTCCGCTGCTGGGCCGGCCGCTCACCGAGATCCTGGAGTACACCGATCCCGGTGCCGCGTACGCCGGCGCGCTGCACGAGACCCGGCTGACCCAACCCGCCCTGTTCGCAGTGGAGTTCGGTCTGGCCGAGCTCTGGCGGTCCTGGGGCGTGGAACCGGCCGCAGTCCTCGGCCACAGCATCGGCGAACTCGTCGCCGCATGCGTGGCAGGCGTCCTCAGCCTGGAGGACGGCCTGCGACTGGCCGTCGAACGCGGCCGACTGATGCAGGAGTTGTGCCCCGCCGGGGCCATGGCCGCGGTACAGGCCCCGCTCGCGGTCGTCCAGGACGCTCTGACCCGGTACGTGGACCGGTTGTCCGTCGCGGCCGTGAACGGACCCGAGAGCATCACGGTCTCCGGTTCCGAGGACGCTCTCGTCGAACTGACGGAGGAGCTCACGGAACGCGGCATCCGCTGCCGGCGACTCCAGGTGACACGGGGTTTCCACTCCGTGCTGATGGACCCGATGCTCGACGCCTTCGAGCGTGAGGCCGCGCGACTGACCTTCCGGACGCCGGCCGTCCCGCTGGTCTCGAACGTCACCGGCCGCCCCTTCACAGGCGACGAGACCCTCTCGGCCGCCTACTTGCGGGCGCACGTGCGCGAACCCGTGGCCTTCCATCAGGGCATGACCACCCTCCTGGAAGCGGGCCACCGGCTGTTCCTCGAGGTGGGACCGATGGCCACGCTCACCGGCATGGCCCGCCGGTTCGCCACCGCACCGGACAGCGCACGACCGGTGCGCTTCCACCCCTCGTTGCAGCAGGGACGGGACGACATGAAGGCCCTGCTGGACAGCGCGGGTGCCCTGTGGACCCAGGGCGTGCCCGTCGACCTCGGCAAGGTGTCCGGGCCGAGGAGGGCCGCCGACTGGGCGCCGGTGCCGACCTACCCCTTCGAGCACCGGAGGTACTGGCTCCTGCCCGCCGCACCGGCCGTCACCGTCCCGCCGCCGGTGACTGCGGAACCCGAACCGGCCGAGGTGGCGGCACCCGGTCCGGTCCTGCGCGCGGAGATAGACGCGGCATCCGCCGGCGACCGGCCCGCCCTGGTGGCGGACCGGGTGGCCCGGATCGCGGCCCGCTGCCTGGGCCTCGATCCCGCTGGTCTCGAGCGGGAGGTGCCACTGCAGAACCTCGGCCTGGATTCCATGCTCGCCCTCGAGGTGCGCACCCGGATCACCGAGACCCTCGGCGTCGAGGTGCCCCTGGCCGCCCTCCTGGACGGTGGCTCGGTGGACATGCTCGCCGCCGCGGTGCTGGAGGACTGGGACACCTCCGTCGCCGAAGCCCGTGGACTCGACCTGGAGGGATCCCCGGCATGACCGCCTACGGCATCATCGGCACCGGCTCCTACCTGCCCCCGGTGGTGGTCTCCAACGAGGAGGTCGCCGCCCGGGCCGGGGTCACCGCCGAATGGATCGAGCGCAAGACCCGAATCACCGAGCGGCGACACGCCCTGCCGCACGAGGCCGCCTCCGACCTCGCCGCGGCGGCGGCCGGTGCCGCCCTCCGCGACGCCGATGTGGACCCTACGCAGATCGGCTGCGTCGTCGTCGCGACCTCGACACCGGACCACCCCCAGCCCGCGACCGCCAACCTGGTCCAGCACCGGCTCGGCGCACACGGCGCGGCCGCCTTCGACCTCAACGCGGTGTGCAGCGGCTTCGTCTACGCCGCCGAGGTCGCCCGGAGCCTGCTGCTCGCGGGCCGCGGATCGCCGTACGCCCTGGTCGTCGGCGTGGACGTGTACTCCAGGATCCTCGACCACGCGGACCGCCGTACGGCGATCCTGTTCGGGGACGGAGCAGGTGCCGTGGTCCTCGGGCCGGTGCCCGCGGAGGCCGGTCTGGAGCCCGCGCTGCTGCGCAGCCTCGGCGCCGGCCACGATCTCATCCGGGTGACCGCGGGCGGCAGTCGGCTGCCCGCCTCGCAGCGCACCGTCGCCGAGGGCGAGCACCACTTCCGGATGGACGGGCGGGGTGTCCGGGCCTTCGTGCACGAGCAACTGCCCCGGCTGGTCGCGGATGTCCTGAGCGACGCCGGACTCGGACCGGACCAGGTCGACCATTTCATCCCCCATCAGGCCAACGGCGCCATGCTGGCGGACGTCGCGCCCGCCCTGGGCCTGTCCGAGCAGGCCACCCGGCTCACGGTCGGCCGCTACGGCAACACCGGTGCGGCATCCGTCCCGATCACCCTGGACGCCGTCAACCAGGAGGGCCGGCTGCATCCGGGCGACCGCGTCCTGCTGGCCGCCTTCGGTGGCGGCATGAACCTCGCGGCGAGTCTGTGCACCTGGAGCCGCGCACCCCGTCCCGTCACACCCCTCACCCGCTCTGTGGCCCTGGCAGGGCACTGACCCAACGGAGACCGACGATGCGTCACCCACTGCGTGAACTGGCCGTTTCGGAGGCGACGGAGGCCGAGGTCGCCGGGCTCCCGCTGCCGGACACCTTCCGGGCCGCCGTACTGCTCAAGGAAGAGGTCGGCATGTTCGACGGTATGGCACCCGCCGACCGCGACCCGGCCAAGGCCCTGCACATCCGCGAGGTGCCCACCCCCGAGCTCGACCACGGTGAGGTGCTGGTCGCCGTGATGGCCAGCGCGATCAACTACAACACCGTGTGGAGCGCGCTGGGATACCCGGTGCCGACCTTCGCCTTCCTGGAGCGCTACGCCCGCCGCGGCGGTTCGGCGGCCCGTCACGACCAGCCGTTCCACGTGATCGGCTCCGACCTGTCCGGGGTGGTCCTGCGCACCGCTCCCGGCGAGCGGCGCTGGAAGCCGGGCGACCGGGTGGTGGCCCACTGCCTCAGCGTCGAGCTGGAGAGCGCCGACGGGCACAACGACACCATGCTCGACCCGGAGCAGCGGATCTGGGGGTACGAGACCAACTACGGCGGCCTGGCCGAGATCGCGCTGGTCAAGGCCAACCAGCTCATGCCGAAACCACGGCACCTGACCTGGGAGGAGGCCGCCTCTCCGGGCCTGGTCAACTCGACCGCGTACCGGCAGCTCGTCTCCCGCAACGGCGCCGGGATGAAGCAGGGCGACAACGTGCTCATCTGGGGCGCCTCCGGCGGTCTGGGCTCGTACGCGACGCAGTACGCGCTGGCCGGCGGCGCCACCCCGGTGTGCGTGGTGTCCTCACCCGAGCGGGCGCGGATCTGCGAGGCCATGGGCGCCGAGGCGATCATCGACCGCTCCGCGGAGGACTACCGGTTCTGGAAGGACGAGCACCACCAGGACCCACGCGAGTGGAAGCGGTTCGGGGCCAGGATCCGGGAGCTGACCGGAGGCGAGGACGTGGACATCGTCTTCGAGCATCCCGGCCGCGAGACGTTCGGCGCGAGCGTGTACGTGACCCGCAAGGGCGGCACGGTGGTGACCTGTGCGTCCACCTCCGGATACCTCCACCAGTACGACAACCGCTATCTGTGGATGTCGCTCAAGCGGATCGTCGGCTCGCACTTCGCCAACTACCGCGAGGCATGGGAGGCCAACCGCCTGATCGCGAAGGGGAGGATCCACCCCACCCTGTCCCGGACCTACCCCCTGGACCGCACCGGGCAGGCGGTGCTGGACGTGCACCACAACCGGCACCAGGGCAAGGTCGGAGTGCTGTGCCTGTCCCCCGAGGAGGGGCTGGGCGTCACCGACCCCGAGCTGCGTGCCCGGCATCTGCCGGCGATCGACCTGTTCCGGGAGCACGGCGCGCGGCCCGCCGGGCCCGGTGGGGGAGAGTGACCCGCGGTGACCGACCGTCCCTGGCTGATGCGGACCTACGCGGGGCACTCGTCCGCGGCCGCGTCCAACGCCCTCTTCCGGAAGAACCTGGCCAAGGGCCAGACCGGTCTGTCGGTGGCCTTCGACCTGCCCACACAGACGGGCTACGACCCGGACCACCCGCTCGCCCGCGGCGAGGTCGGCCGCGTCGGAGTGCCGATCGGCCACCTCGGCGACCTGCGCACCCTGTTCGACGGCATCCCGCTGGAGCGCACCAACACCTCGATGACCGTCAACGCCACGGCGATGTGGCTCCTGGCCCTGTACCAGGTGGTCGCCGAGGAACAGGGCGCAGACCTTGCCGGGCTCACCGGCACCACTCAGAACGACATCATCAAGGAGTACCTGTCACGCGGGACGTACGTCTTCCCGCCCGGCCCCTCGCTTCGGCTGACCACGGATCTGATCGCCTACACCGTGGCGCACCTGCCCAGGTGGAACCCCGTCAACATCTGCAGCTACCACCTCCAGGAGGCGGGAGCCACGCCGGTGCAGGAACTGGCGTACGCGATGTGCACCGCCATCGCCGTGCTCGACGCGGTGCGCGACAGCGGTCAGGTGCCGCCCGACCGGATGGGTGACGTGGTCGGACGGGTCTCCTTCTTCGTCAACGCCGGAGTGCGCTTCGTCGAGGAGATGTGCAAGCTGCGTGCCTTCGCCCGGCTGTGGGACACCCTCACGCTGGAGCGCTACGGCGTCGCCGACCCCGCACATCGACGGTTCCGCTACGGCGTGCAGGTCAACTCGCTGGGGCTGACCGAGGCGCAGCCGGAGAACAACGTCCAGCGGATCGTGCTGGAGATGCTGGCCGTCACCCTGTCCCGGGACGCCAGGGCACGTGCCGTCCAACTCCCTTGCTGGAACGAGGCGTTGGGCCTGCCGCGGCCCTGGGACCAGCAGTGGTCGCTGCGCATCCAGCAGGTCCTGGCCTTCGAGTCGGATCTGCTGGAGTACGAGGACCTGTTCACCGGCAGCGTGGTAGTGGAGTCGAAGGTCCGCGAGCTCGTCGAGGGCGCGCGGGCCGAGATCGCCAAGGTGCAGGACATGGGCGGGGCCGTCCCGGCGGTCGAGTGCGGCTATCTGAAGTCCGCCCTGGTCGCCTCGCACAGCGAGCGCCGGGCCCGGATCGAGTCCGGCCAGGACAAGGTCGTCGGCGTCAACTGCTTCCGGGCGACCGAGCCGTCCCCGCTCACCGCCGACCTGGACACCTCGGTGCTGAGGGTGGACCCGGCCGTCGAACAGGCCGTCCGCGACTCCCACGCCGCCTGGGTCGCCGGGCGGGACCCGGGCGCCGTGGCCGACGCGCTGGCAGGGCTGCGGCGACAGGCAGCCGGTGACGCCAACCTCATGCCCGCCACCCTCGCCTGCGTCCGCGCCGGGGTCACCACGGGGGAGTGGGCCGAGACCCTGCGGGACACCTTCGGCGAATACCGCCCGCCCACCGGTGTGGCCTCCGCCCCGACCGGGTCCGCCACCGACGACACAGAACTGCGGGCGGTACGTGCCCTCGTGGCCGTCACCGCCACCGACCTCGGCATCGGACGACTGCGCATCCTGATCGGCAAACCCGGTCTCGACGGCCACTCCAACGGGGCCGAACAGATCGCCGTCCGGGCCCGCGACGCCGGTTTCGAGGTCGTCTACCCGGGCATCCGGCTCACCGCCGAACAGATCGCCGCCACGGCGGTCGCCGAGGACGTCCACGTGGTCGGCCTGTCCATCCTCTCCGGAGCCCACGGCGAACTCGTCCCCGACGTCCTGGCCCGGCTGCGCCACGCCGGCATGACCGACGTCCCCGTCGTCGTCGGCGGGATCATCCCCTCGGCCGACGCGCAGCGTCTCCTGCTCCAGGGCGTCGCCGCCGTCTTCACCCCCAAGGACTTCGGCCTCACCGCGATCATCGGCCGGGTCGTCGAGGAGATCCGCGACGCCCACGGTCTCACCCGGCTCCGGACGGACCTCGGCCCCCGAGCCGCCACGGTCGCGCCGAGCCCCGCACCCCCCACCCCGCCGGTGCCCCCGGCGGCCCGTCACCATCCGCCGAATCCTAGGAAGGTCCCCGCGCCATGACCACACCACCCGCACGTGTCCTGGGCATCATCGGCCACGGCACCGTCGGCGCCGAACTCGCAGCCCAGGCGGTCCGCGTAGGCGTACCCCTGCGTCTCCTCGTCCCCGACCCGGCCACCGCCACGCGGCTGACCCGCGACTACCAGGGGGCGGACCTCGCGGCCGACGCCGTCAGGGTCTCGTCCGACGTCTCCGTGCTCACCGACGCGGACATCGTGATCGAGGCGGTCCCGGAGCGGCTGGACGACAAGGTCGCCGCACTGCGTGAGGCCGACCGGGTCTGCCGGCCCGACACGGTCTTCGCCACCACCACGACCTCCCTCTCGGTGCGCCGCATAGCGGAGGCCAGTGGCCGGGCCGACCGGGTGGCGGGATTCCACCCGGTGCCCTTCCCGGGCCCCGGCCGACTGGTGGAACTCGTTCCCAGCGCTCTGACCGGACCGACCGTCCTGTGCGAACTGGAGCGCCTGGCGTGGCTGTTGGGCCGCACCGCGGTACGCACGGGCGACCGGCCGGGACGGATCTCGGCCCAGCTCCTGTTCGGCTTCCTCAACGGTGCGGCCGCGATGTACGGCCAGGGCCACGCCTCCGCGGACGTGATCGACACGGCGATGCGGCTGGGCTGCGGCATGAAGAGCGGCCCGCTGGAGACGATCGACCGGATCGGCGTGGACACCCTCCGTGCCGCACTGGAGGAACTCGCCTCCGCCACGGGCAACCCCTGGCTGCGGCCCGCACCCGTGCTGGAGCGGTTGGCCGCGGAGGGACGACTGGGCAGGAAGTCCGGCCAGGGCTTCCACACCTACCGGTCCGCCGCGGCGGACGCACCCGGCACCGCGCCGCGGCCCGACGAGCCGGTCGCCGCGCACCGGATCGCCGTCATCGGATCAGGCACCATGGCGGTCGGCATCGCCGAGGTCTGCGCCCGCAGCGGATTCCGGACCACCCTGATCGCCCGCTCCGCCGACAAGGCCGAACGCGCCCGCTCCACGGCGGCCGCGTCCCTGATGCGCGCCTCCGTCCGGGGCCGGATCCCCGCGGGAGTGGGCCGGGCCGCCATCGCGCTGCTGGACACCGCGGTCGGGCTCGCCGCCGCGGCCGAGGCCGACGTGGTCATCGAGGCCGTCGCCGAGGATCTCGACGTCAAGCGCGAGGTGTTCCGCGAGCTCGGCCGGGTCTGCCGGCCCGGCGCCCTGCTGGCCACGTCCACCTCCAGCCTCTCCGTCGCGGAACTGGCGGCGGCCTCGGGACGCCCCGCCGATGTGGTCGGCGTCCACTTCTTCAACCCCGCTCCGGTGATGCGTCTCGTGGAGATCGTCACCACACCCGAGGCCGGAGCCGCGGCCCTGGACACCGCGCAGACGCTGGTGACCGCCCTGGGCAAGGAGGGGGTGTGCTGTGCGGACCGGCCAGGGTTCGTGGTCAACGCCCTCCTGTTCCCCTATCTCAACCAGGCGGTGGAGATGCTGAGTTCGCACTACGCCGACATCGACACCATCGACACCGTGCTGCGCGACGGCTGCGGCTTTCCGATGGGCCCCTTCCAACTGCTCGACGTCGTCGGACTGGACGTCTCCGTGCAGATCCAGCAGGTGCTGCACCAGGCCGCGCCGGATGCCTGCGCCGAGCCGGCGGCGCTGCTGACCCACCTGGTCAGGACCGGACTCACCGGACGCAAGACCGGCGCCGGTTTCCGGCTGCACGACTCCGCCGCGCCCAAGAGCGAGGTGAAGGCGCATGCCCATGCCTGATCCGGGAGAACCGGGCCCCCGTTACCAAGGGCTGGTCCTCGACTTCGGTGGCGTGCTGACCACGTCGATGCGCACCAACGCCGACCTGTTCGAGCAGGCCGAGGGCGTCCCGCGGGGTGCCTACCGACGCGCGCTCCGCCACCCCGACGGTGTGCGGGTCTACCGGGACCTGGAGGAGGGACGGGCCACCCAGCGGGAGTGGAACGACGTCATCGGAGGGCTGCTGGGCCTGCCTCCGGACGACCTGATGCGCCGGGTGCTCCACCGGTTGCGGCCGGAACCTGCCGTGCTGGCGGCGGTACGGCGGGCCCGTGCGCGCGGTGTGCGGACCGCGATGCTGTCCAACTCCTTCGGTCTGGAGCCCTACAACGTCTACCGGGACCTCGATGTGCTCGGCCTCTTCGACGTCGTGGTGCTGTCGGAGCTGGAGGGGCTGCGCAAACCCGCGTCCGAGATCTACCGACGTACCTGTCGGCGGCTCGGCCTCGCAGCCGAGCACCTGCTCTTCGTGGACGACCACGAGGTGAACCTGGCTCCTGCCGAGAAGCTGGGGATGGCGACGCTGCTGCACACGGACGCGGATGCCACCGCCGGTCACCTCGACGCGCTGTTCGGCCCGCGAAAGGAGCTGATCTCGCGGATCAGGTAGCGGTGCGGGCCCTGACCCCCGGGTCGAAGTGAGGCGGTCCGTGCGGAATCTCCGCGCGGGCCGCTTCGTAATGTTCGCTGGTCGTGCCGAATGTTTCGCCAGCCCAGAGGGGCCGGGGGCGTGGCGGTTCCGTGACCCGGCCGTCGGAGGTTACCCCGGCGTCGTGTGCTGCCGCCTGCTCCGGCCCGATCAACTGCCCGGCGCGCGACCGTCACGCGTCCCGCAGGACTCGATGCCCTGTCGCCGGGGAGAACCGAGTGGGACGCTGGGCACTTCCGGGGAGTCGGCGACGGAATCCGTGAACATTCCCCGTGCACAGGGGGTTGCCACCGTTTAGTAGCTGTCTCTAGGGTGCGGCAGCAGCGAAGCTTTCTGGATCTCTTCCGAAACTTTCGAACCGCAGGACGGAACAAGGACGGCTCCGTCCCGTACCCAAGGAGCGCATCATGGGCGACCCGGCACTGTCCCGCCGTGGTTTTCTGGCGGCGTCCGCCGCGGCCGGTCTGGGCATCACGTCACTGACCGGTTGTGGCGGCGACTCGGACGGAGGCTCGTCCGACGGGACGACCACGGTGGAGTGGTGGAACATCTCCACCACCGAGCCGGCGAAGAGTGTCTGGGCGAGCCTCGCCAAGAAGTTCGAGGCACAGAACCCCAAGGTGAAGATAAAGATCGTCCAGCTGGAGAACGACGCCTACAAGTCGAAGATGACGGCGCTGACCGCCTCCGGGAAGCTCCCCGACATCTTCCACACCTGGGGCGGCGGCGTTCTCAAGCAACAGGTCGACGCGGGGCTCGTCGAGGACCTGACCGACCGGACCAAGCCGTGGGCCGACGGGTTGCTGAAGGTCACCAAGGAGCCGTACATCCTCGACGACAAGCTCTACGGCATTCCGTTCGACATGGGCATGATCGGCTTCTGGTACAACAAGAAGCTCTTCAAGCAGGCCGGTGTCACTGAACCCCCCACCACCTGGGGCGGCTTCCTGGAGGCCGTGAGCAAGCTGAAGTCGAAGAACATCACGCCGATCGCCCTCGCCGGCAAGGAGAAGTGGCCCGGCATGTACTACTGGGCCTACCTCGCGATGCGCACCGCCGGCATCGACGCGCTCCAAAAGGCCAGCGAGGACAAGGACTTCACCGGCGCCGGGTTCGTCGAGGCGGGCCGGCACCTCAAGGAACTCGTGGACCTCCAGCCCTTCCAGAAGGGCTTCCTCAACGCCGCCTACTCCACCCCGACCGGCCAGGCGGCCGCCGTCGGCAACGGCAAGGCGGCCATGGAACTCATGGGCCAGTGGGCCCCGTCGGTGGAGGCCGACTCCGGCAAGGGACTCGGCAACGACCTCGGCTTCTTCCCGTTCCCCGCCGTCGAGGGCGGCAAGGGCGCCATCACCGAGGTGTTCGGCGGCGGCGGCGGTCACGCCCTGCGCCGGGGTGCCCCGCAGGCCGCCGTCGACTTCCTGAAGTTCTTCGCCTCCGAGGCCACCGAACTCGAACTGGTCAAGAAGACCAGCGTCCTTCCCGTGCTCCCGAACGCGGAGAAGGCCATGACCGACCCCAACCTCAAGCTCGTACAGGCCCAGTTGAAGGCCGCCACCGGCTTCCAGCTCTACCTCGACCAGGCGTACGCCCCCGCCGTCGGCCAGGAGGTCAACGACAGCGTGGCCGCGCTGATCGCCGGCTCCAAGTCCCCCGAACAGGTCGCCCAGTCGATCACGCAGACGGCGAAGGAAGAGCAGTAGCCCGAGATGACCTCCACGTTCCTCGCAGACAAGCGGAGCGGTCCGGGCACCGAACTCCCGCCCCCGGAATCAGTCAGGGCCCGGGGGCGGGGCCGCCGGCGCGTGACGCACTGGCTCACCGCGGTCGGCTTCCAGCTGCCCGCCCTGGTGCTGTTCATCGGCATGGTCCTGCTGCCGATGCTGTTCGCGCTGTACGCCGCCTTCTTCCGCTGGGGCGGCTTCGGCATGCCCTCGGACTACGTCGGCGTCGACAACTTCACGGACCTCTTCGACAACCCGGTCTTCCTCGGCGACCTGTGGCGCTGCCTGGTCCTGGTCGTGCTGTCCCTCGCGCTCCAACTGCCGTTCGCGCTCGCCATGGCGGTACTGCTCAACCAGAAGCTGCGCGGCCGGGCCGTCTACCGGATGCTGTTCTTCGCCCCCTACGTCCTGTCCGAGGCGATCACCGGTGTGCTGTTCAGCATGGTCTTCGCCCCGGACTCCGGACTGGCCGACCATGTCCTGGGCGCGGTCGGTCTCGACGGCGTCGGCGGGCTGTGGTTCGCCGACCCCTCCTACGTCATGGCGACGCTCTTCCTGGTCATGATGTGGAAGTACTTCGGCTTCCACATGATGCTCTACCTGGCCGGACTCCAGTCCATCCCGAGGGAGTTGACCGAGGCGGCGCTCATCGACGGCGCCGGCGCCTGGCAGCGGTTCCGCAACGTCACCCTGCCGCTGCTCGCGCCCACCCTGCGGATCAGCGTCTTCCTGTCCGTCATCGGCTCGATCCAGCTCTTCGACCTGGTGTGGGTGGTCACCCAGGGCGGCCCCGACCACCACTCCGAGACCATGGCCGTGACCATGTTCCAGTACGGCTTCAAGCGCTACCAGGTCGGCTACGCCAGCGCGATCAGCGTGGTCATGTTCGGCATCTGTCTCGTCTTCGCCCTCGCCTACCAGCGGTTCGTGCTCCGCCGCGACCTCGAAGGGGCCACCACGACGATGAGGGGGAACGCCAAGTGACCCGCCGTACAGAGGGTGTGCGCACCCTGCCGCTGCACGTGATCCTCGTCGCCGTCGGCGCCGTGATGGTCGTACCCCTGGTCTACGCCGTCCTGTCCGGGTTCAAGTCCACCGACGAACTCTCCAGCAACCCCTTCGGACTGCCCAGACACTGGCTCACCAGCAACTACACCGACATCCTGGCCGGGAGCGACTTCTGGCGGCTGGTCGGCAGCAGCACGCTGATCGCGGTCGGTACGACCGTGCTGGTGGTCGCCGCGTCGGCGCTGGCCGCGTTCTCCTTCGCGCGGTTCGCCTTCCGTGGCCGGGAGGCGCTGTTCACGCTCTTCACCATGGGGCTGATGTTCCCCTTCGCGGTGGCGGTGCTCCCGCTGTTCCTGCTGCTGCGCTCGCTCGGTCTGCTGGACAACCCGCTGGGCGTGATCCTCCCGCAGGCCGCCTTCGGACTGCCGATGACGATCATCATCCTGCGGGCCTTCTTCCGGGAGATCCCCGGTGAGCTGGAGGAGGCGGCCACCCTCGACGGGTGCAGCTCCTTCGGCTTCTTCTGGCGGGTGCTGCTGCCGATGGCTCGGCCCGCGCTCGGCACGGTCTCGGTGCTCGCCGTCGTCACCAGCTGGAACAACTTCATGCTGCCGCTGCTGGTGTTCACCGACAACACGTGGTGGACGCTTCCCGTCGGGGTGCAGCAGTTCCAGGGGCAGTACTCCGCGGAGTACGCCCGTGTCTTCGCCTATCTCGTCCTGGCGATGGTTCCCGCCCTCGCCTTCTACTCGGTCGCCGAGCGCCAGCTCGTCGGCGGACTCACCGCCGGTGCCACGAAGGGCTGACGGCGGCGCCTTCAAGAAAAGTACGGCTCACCCACCCCCCGCACGTGAGGAGTCGCCCCATGCGCAAGAACCGTCTCAGACTCGTCGGAGTCCTGGCCGCCGCCCTGGTGGTCACCGGGCTCGGCGCACCCGCCCAGGCCCACGGCAAGACGCCCACCCTCGCCGACCTCGCCCAGCGCCACGGCCGCTACTTCGGCAGCGCCACCGACAATCCCGAGCTGGTCGACGAGCCGTACAAGAAGGTCCTCGGCAGCGAGTTCGACCAGATCACGCCGGGCAACGGCATGAAGTGGTACGCCACCGAGCCCGAGCCGGGTGTCTTCGACTTCTCTGCGGGCGACGAGATCGTGAACCTGGCCCGCTCGCACCACCAGAAGGTGCGCGGGCACACCCTCGTCTGGCACAGCCAGTTGCCCGGCTGGGTCACCTCGCGCGAGTGGACGGCGGCCGAGCTCCGGGCCGTACTGAAGAACCACATCCAGACCGAGGTACGGCACTACCGGGGCAAGGTGTTCGCCTGGGACGTCGTCAACGAGGCGTTCAACGAGGACGGTACGTACCGGGAGAGCGTCTTCTACAAGACCCTCGGCCCCGGTTACATCGCGGACGCGCTGCGCTGGGCCCGGCAGGCCGACCCCAAGGTCAAGTTGTACCTCAACGACTACAACATCGAGGGGATCGGGGCGAAGAGCGACGCCTACTACAACCTCGCCAAGCAGCTGAAGGCGCAGGGCGTCCCGCTCGACGGCATCGGTCTCCAGACGCACCTGGCGCTCCAGTACGGCTATCCGACCACCCTGGAGGACAACCTCCGCCGCTTCGCCGAGCTGGGCCTCGACACCGCGCTCACCGAGGTCGACATCCGGATGATCCTGCCCGCGACGGAGGAGAAGCTGGCCCAACAGGCGCAGTGGTACGCGGACTTGACGGACGCCTGCCTCGCGGTGCGGCGGTGCGTCGGGATCACCATCTGGGACTACACGGACAAGTACAGCTGGATTCCCGCCTTCTTCGAGGGCCAGGGAGCGGCGCTGCCGTGGGACGAGCAGCTCCAGCCGAAGCCGGCGTACTACGCGATTCGGGCGGCGTTGAAGTAGCCCTGGGGCGGCCAGGATCTGCAAGAGGCCGGGGCTCCGAGAAGCAGTTTCCGTCGCGGGGGACGGTGATGTCGTCCTCCGCGGCCTCGGTGCCGGGTCCGTTCGTCGAGTCCGTCTCGACCTGGGGCGCTTGGCGGGTTGGTCGGCCCCCGCTTCGGCCCGCTCGGTGGGGGACGTTTTTTCGCTCACGGGACCGCTTCGCGCGGGTGCGACGATGCCGGGGGCTTGGATGGCGTCCCGCTGGGTGGAGCAGCCGGTCAACCTGCCGGAGTCCGCCGCTCGGGACGGCGGCTCCGGCAGGCCGGGTGTTCAATCGGCCGCCGCTGGGCGAGGGGCGTGCCTCCGCGTCGTCCGGGATGGCGTCTCATGGACCGGTTGTGCGGGCAGGTGGGCAGGCGGGTGGCGGCCTCGACCCGGGGCCCGTGTGCGGGGCGGTGATGCCGGTCGACCCGCCAGGCCACCCCACCGCGAGGCAAACACGCTCCGCCGGACTGGTCAGGGTCTTCGCTCGCGGGCCGCTCCCGCAGGTGCGGCGAACCAGGGCGCAGCTGTCGTGCGCCGTCGGCGGTGCGGTGCCCACCGAGCGGCGGGCTCGGTCGGCGGGTGGTCTGCGTCGGCGTGGTCGCTGCCCGGGACGCCGTGCTCGCGGCTTCAGGCGGTGGGCGGTGGCGCGGTGCTCGCGCGGATGACCAGTTCTGTGCCGAGTTCCACGCGCGGGGTGTCCGGGCGTTCGGCGCGGGTCAGTTGGAGGACCGTGCGGACGGCGAGTTTGCCCATGTCGGCGAGGGGCTGGCGGATGGTCGTCAGTGGGGGTGCCGACCAGCGGACTTCCGGGAGGTCGTCGAAGCCCACCAGGCTCATGTCCTCCGGGACCCTGAGGCCGCGTCGCCTCAGCGCCTCGATCGCGCCCAGGGCCATCTGGTCGCTGGCCGCGAAGACGGCGGTCGGCGGTTCGGGCAGGTCGAGGAGCTTCTCGCAGCCCGCGAAGCCGGACTCGGGGTGGAAGTCGCCGGGTACGACCAGTGACTCGTCGAGCGTGAGACCGGCACCCTCCAGAGCGGCCCGGTAGCCGTCGAAGCGGGCCCGCGAGCACAGCAGCCGGGGCGGCCCCGCGATCAGGCCGATCCTGCGGTGGCCCAGCGACAGCAGGTGCTCGGTGGCCGCGAGCCCTCCCGACCAGTTGGCGGCGCCGATGGTGGGCGCGTCCAGCGCGGGGGAGCCGGCCGGGTCGACGACCACCAGGGGCACGCCCAGCATGCGCAGTTCGTCGTGCAGGACCGTGTCCAGCGCCGAGGTGACCAGGATGACCCCGTCGGAGGCACGGGCCCGCAGGTTGCGCATCCACTCGCGGGCGGCACCCGAGCGGCCGTGGATCGCGGAGACGACGGTGCCGACGCCCTCGGCGTGGGCGGCCTCCTCGACACCGCGGATGATCTCCACGGCCCAGGGGCTGTCGAGGTCGTTGAAGACCAGGTCGAGCAGGGCGGCCCGGGCGCCGGGGGCCGCGGGGCGCTTGCGGTAGCCGTACTGCTGGAGCAGTTCCTCGACCCGGGCGCGGGTGTGCGGAGACACGTCCGAGCGGCCGTTGACCACCCGGGACACCGTCGGCACGGAGACTCCGGCCTGCCGGGCGATCTCCGTGATGGTGACTCTGCCCCCGGGGGCGGCGCCGGCCCCGCCTGCTCTCACTTGCCCACCTCCGCGTCGGAGCCTCGAAACTTCCAGGAGTCTTCCGGAAAAGTGGGCCCATACACAAGGCGTCACAGGGAGTGATCGCCGTCGGACATGCGTCGGGGCCGGTGCGCAGACGGTCGCTGCGAGCCGGCCCCTCAAGGTCTCCGGGCTCCGGGCGGTGCGGCGGCGGCCGCCCGGGTCGTACTCAGGCCACGGGCCGTACTCAGGCCGCCGTCGCCCCCGCGAGCGGGCGGTGCGGGGCGATGACCCGCCCGTCGGGCAGGAGCTCACCGGTGTCCTCGAAGAGCAGAACGCCGTTGCACAGCAGGCTCCAGCCCTGTTCCGGGTGGTGCGCCACGAGGCGGGCGGATTCCCGGTCGGCGGAGTCGGCGGTGGGACACGGTGGCTGGTGCTGGCACATTGGTGGGATCTTTCGCTGTGTTGTGGTCATGACGTCCCCCGTTGCGATAACTCAGTCCGAACCAGTGTTGCCCTACGGGCGTCAATCCGCAGGGATTTCGCATCACCACTTCTTCACAGATTGGAGACGCATCACCCGGCCGGACGGTTCATCCCAACTGCACTGTCCCTTCGGGTGGTTCGAGGGGGCCGGAAAGGACTAGTCCACCTGGGGTGAGGGCTGACTTCGGCTCGTCCGAGCAATTGTGTGCTCGTGTGAGCAAATAATTCTCTGTGTGTCCCTGAGGATTTCGTACGACCCTAATGGCGCCCCAAACGCAGTCGTACCCCGCTACCCGGAATTCGGGGCGGGGTACGACGGGCGTGAAGGGTGCGAAGAGGCCGCTGACGTCTCAGGCGGGCGAGCCGAGCAGGGGCGCCGGGGGAGTCACCCGATGGGTCAGCACCGGGAGGAGTTCGGCCGCCCGGTGCGGACGGTGGGCGGCGATGCCGGGCGGCGCCGGCGCCAGGGGGACGAGCAGATCGGTGGCGGCGAGACGGTCGGCGCCGGCGTCCGCCGCGCAGTCGCCGTGCAGCCACAGCGCGAGCATGTACAGGCCCGGGATCGACAGCAGGCGCGGTTGGTAGGGCTGCTGCATCACCTCCGCCTGACGCAGCGCGCGCTCGGTGGACGCGATGTAGGGGCCCTCGAAGAAGTGCGAGAACGCCCAGCCGTCCGGGGTCAGCATGGTCTCGGCCGCGGCCACCGACCGCTCGCCGCAGCGGATCAGGAAACGCCACCCGGTCAGCCTGGTGGCGGTGCCGTCCAGGACGTGCACGGGCAGCGGGAGCTCGGGTGTGACGGGTCCCTGGGCGCGGAGCAGGGAAGGCGTCCGGGCCTCCCGGACCGCGGTGGGCGAACCGAGTGCGGTGAGGACGGAACGGAGTGCGGGGGCGGGAGCCGGGGGGACATGCAGCGGCATGGTGGGTCGCCTCTCATTCGACAGGCACGGTGGCGCGAGGGCGGGGGCGGACGGCGCTGTCAGCTCACGGGGTCAGAGAGGCGGGGGCCGGGGTCCGGTGACGCAGGTGCGGGTGAGGACTGCCGTACGTCACCTGACGGCAGGATCCAGGACCGCGGGTGCCAACCCTCTGCCTTGTTCGCGGAGTTTATACGACATATGTTCACACGGTGTTTCGTCTAGCCGTTTCCGCCGCGCGGAGCAAGGAGCCATTCGGTCGGCGATACGCGGGAATCATCCCGATCCCATGACTGCCTCACGGCGGTGACCTCGGGAAATCCGCCGGAAGCGGTCGGCCAATTCTCGTCGGCGTTTTTCACGAGTTCTTCGGGGCACTCGAAACTGCTGACAGCCGCATGCCGAGTGAATGTGCCACCGGTCACATCCAACAGGGTAGCGGGCCCGGGGCCGTGGCGGGACGTTATCGATCGTTCCGGCTGGGCATCATCCCACCTGACGCATGACGCAACGAGGAGGGACCCTTCGATGGGGGAGAAGGTCGTGGCAGGCCAGTTCGACCTGTCCGATCGCCAGCGCTACCGCGACAAGCTCCGGGAATGCCTGACGGGGCTGGAGCGGCTCCTGGCGGAGCAGCGGTTCGATCGCCCCAAGAACCTGATGGGGCTGGAGATCGAATTGAATCTGATCGGCAGCGACGGTATGCCGAAAATGCTGAACGGAGAGGTCCTCGAACGTATCGCAAGCCGAGATTTCCAAACAGAACTCGCCATGTTCAACCTGGAAGTCAACATAGCTCCACACCGGCTGGGCGGGCGGGTATTCGACCGGCTCTCGGAGGAACTCCGTACCTCGCTGGCATATGCCGACCGTAAAGCGGGCGAGCTCGACGCGGGAATCGTGATGATCGGCATTCTGCCGACCCTGGACCGGGACGACCTCGTCTCCTCCAACCTTTCCGACGTCGACCGCTACACCCTGCTCAACGACCAGATCGTGGCCGCGCGCGGTGAGGACTTCGTCCTCGACATCGACGGGGTGGAACGCCTCACCTGCACCTCGAAGTCCATCGCCCCGGAGGCCGCCTGTACCTCCGTGCAGCTGCACCTCCAGGTCACCCCGGGCCGCTTCGCCGACGTGTGGAACGCGGCGCAGGCGGTGGCCGGCGTACAGATAGCCGTCGGTGCCAACTCGCCCTTCCTCTTCGGCCGCGAACTGTGGTGCGAGTCCCGGCCGCCGCTCTTCCAGCAGTCCACGGACACCCGCCCGCCGGAGCTCCAGGCCCAGGGCGTGCGGCCGCGCACCTGGTTCGGGGAGCGGTGGATCTCCTCGGCGTACGACCTCTTCGAGGAGAACCTGCGCTACTACCCGGCCCTGCTGCCGATCTGCGACGACGAGGACCCGCTGAAGGTCCTCGACGAGGGCGGGATCCCCTCGCTCGCCGAGCTCGTCCTGCACAACGGCACGGTCTACCGCTGGAACCGGCCCGTCTACGACGTCGCCGACGGCGTCCCGCACCTGCGGGTCGAGAACCGCGTGCTGCCCGCCGGCCCCACCATCACGGACGTCATCGCCAACGCCGCCTTCTACTACGGCCTCGTGCGCGCCCTCGCCGAGGAGCCGCGGCCGGTGTGGACCCGGCTGCCCTTCGAGGCGGCCGCGGCCAACTTCGACGCGGCCTGCCGGTACGGCATCGACGCGCGCATGACCTGGCCCCGGCGCGGCCGGTACGGCGGCACGGTCGAGGTCGACGCGGTGAGCCTCGTACGCGACGAACTGCTGCCGCTGGCCGAGGCGGGGCTCGCGGCCTGGGGCGTCGAGTCCGCCGACCGGGACCTGTACCTCGGGGTGATCGAGGAGCGGTGCCGGCGACGGACCAACGGGGCCTCCTGGCAGGCGGCGACCTTCCACCGGGCACTGGAGGCCGGGCTGTCGCGGGACGCGGCGCTGGCGGCCACCACACGCCGGTACAGCGAGCTGATGCACGGGGGAGAGCCGGTGCACACCTGGCCGGTGGGGCTGCCGGAGCCGGTGCCGCTGGGATGAGCCCCGTGGCGCGGCGCGGGGTCAGCCGCCGCCCTGCGCGCCGGCGGCCACGATCGCCTTGAGGATCACCGTGTGGATCTGGGCGGGGTCGTTGACCTGCTGGCCGGAGCCACCGGTGGCCTCGGCGAGCTGCTGGGCCTCCGCGCGGTCGGCGTCGGGGCCCACCGCGATCACGATCAGGGGGACCGGGCGCGTGGGGCTCGAGAGCTTCTCCAGTTCCGAGATCAGCGCCCCGCGCGAGATGCTGCCGGGGTCCTGGTTGACGCCGTCGGTCAGCACCACCAGCGCGTTGAACTTGCCCTCGGCGTACGAGGAGGTCGCCGCCCGGTACGCGGCGAGCGTGGTGTCGTACAACCCCGTCGCACCACCCGGCACCGGTTCCAGGCCGCCGAACGCCGCCGACAGGCGCTCCCGTTGGGTGCCGCCCGCATCCGTACTGTCGCCCAGCCGGTCCGTCGGCACGAGGATCTTGTAGTCCTTGTCGCCGTCGAGCTTGGTGGAGAACTCCCACAGGCCGATCTCGTCCTCCTGGGTGAAGGTGGCGAGGGCCTGGAGAAGGGACGCCTTGGTGACGTCCATCCGGGAGCGGCCGGTGCCCGGCACGGCCTCCGACATGGAGGAGGACGCGTCCACGACCGTGGTGATCCGGGCGCTCTGCACGGTGATCGTCCAGGTGCCGAGGGCCTCCTGGAGCGCTGTCGCGGAGGCGGGCTCACCGGCCGCCGCCGCGTACGGCTGCGGCACCCTGCCCCCGGCCTTCGCGACCAGCGAGGCCGACACCTGGTCGTCGGAGGTCCTGAACCCCTGGTCGGTCAGCAGCTGTTCCTGCTCGGGCTTGCGCAGATACGTCATGAAGCGGATCGCCGCGCGGCTCTCGTCCGTGCTCAGCCGTGTCTCGTCGACGAGCGCGAACGGGTAGTCCAGCCGCGGTGAACCGTCCTCGGGATAGAAGAAGTCCAGCCCGTCCCCGGACTCCGCCGAGGAGTTGTACGCGAAGGCGGCCTGCTCCGACAGGACCAGCGCGTGGTTGCGCTTCGGATTGCCCTGCTCGGTGCCCGAGGAGTCCCGCGGCAGCGTCTCCACCAGCTGGCCGTCGCTGTCGGAGATGCGCTGCGAGAGCGCCTTCATCATCGCCGCGGCCTGCGTCGCCCCGCCCTTGACCTGCCCCGCCGCACTGCTGAGCCGGGTCAGGGCGAGCAGCCCGGACGCGCTGCGCGCGGGGTCGGCGGCGCCCAGCTTGAGGGAGTCGTCCCGCAGCGTGGCGCCCGCCAGCTCCAGCCAGCCGTACGTCTTCTTCGGCCAGCCCAGCGACTTCGCGGCGGCCGGCACCATGGCCATCCCGACCGGGCTGGAGGCCACGTTGCCCACACGGGCCACCTTCGTCGCGCCGCCGTCCGCGGAGATCTGCTCCACCCACACGTCCGAGTCCGGCACCCACACCTGCACGCCCGGGTTCTTGCCGGCCGCGAGCGTGTCCCTGACCTTGTACGACTCGCGCGCGGTCACCGTGATGTCGAGGCAGCGGCCGTCGGAGGTGAGGTTCTCCTCGCGGGCCCGCTCGGCCGCGCTGCGCAGGGCGGGGGCCACGTCCGGGGAGGCGGCGACCTCGAGCCGTACCGCCTCGTCCCGGCAGGAGGAGCCGAAGGAGAGCAGACCGCCCCGCACGGCGGCCGCCGTACCGCCGGCGACGGTCAGGACGAGCGCCGTCGCGATGGCCACGGTGCGGCGGCGTGCACGTGGGCGGGGGTCGCTGCCGCCCGCCCCATACTGATCGGGCAAGCTGTGACGTCCCATGACGGTGGTGCCCCTCCCTGTCGACTCCCGTGCCCGGACAGCCGTATCTGGCAGGAAAAGGTGGGAGGTACGCCCCGTACGGCGTCCGTCCCCCCGACGGCCTGTCGCGCACGAACTTCGTCAGTACTCACGATCTTCGTAAGTCCTTTCGAAGGACCCTAGCGGGGCGGCGTGGGGCATGAGGCTGGATTAGTCAACTGGAGGCAGGTGTGCAGGCGGAGGAAGGGGCAGTGGCCGATTCTTTTCCGCAGAGGGCGCTCTCACGGAGATTCTTCCGTGACGAGACGCTGCTCGTTCTGGGGCTTTCGCTCGGTGCGAGCGGTGTGTCCGCGCTGATCAGTTTTGTCGGATCGGTCACCAAACCAGGGGGTCTCAAGGATCAGGCGGCGACCCTCAACGCCTCGGCCGCGCCCGGCCGTCCCTGGCTGGATCTCGCCTGGCAGCTCTTCGGGATCGCGTCGGCCCTGGTGCCCGTCGCCCTGGTCGCGCACTTCCTGCTGCGCGAGGGGGAGGGCCTGCGGACCCTCGGCTTCGACCGCACCCGGCCCGGTCCCGACCTCGCCCGCGGGGCCGGGATCGCGGCTGTGATCGGCAGCACCGGGATCGCCTTCTACCTGGCCGCGCGGGGCCTGGGCTTCAACCTCACCGTGGTGCCCGAGGCGCTGCCCGACGTGTGGTGGAAGTACCCCGTGCTGATCCTCTCGGCGATGCAGAACGCGATCCTCGAAGAGGTGATCGTCGTCGGCTATCTGCTGCGCCGGCTGAACCAGTTGGGCTGGACCCCGGGCACCGCCCTGGTGGCCAGTTCCGTACTGCGCGGCAGCTACCACCTCTACCAGGGCGTCGGCGGCTTCATCGGCAACATGGTCATGGGCGTGGTGTTCGTCTGCCTGTACCGGAGGTGGGGCCGGGTGGGTCCCCTGGTGGTGGCGCATTCCCTGCTCGACATCGGGGCGTTCGTGGGTTACGCGCTGCTCGCCGGGAAGGTGGGCTGGCTGCCGACCGCGTGATCAGGCCAGCAGCTCGCCCTCGATGACCGTGACCGCGCGGCCCGTCAGCAGCGTCCGCTCACCGCGCAGCGCGGTGCGGACGCGGCCGGAGCGCGGCGAGGCCTGCAGTCCGGTGAGGTCCGTACGGCCGAGCCGCTCCGACCAGTAGGGCGCCAGGGCGGTGTGGGCGCTGCCGGTGACCGGGTCCTCGTCGATGCCGACGTTCGGGAAGAAGCAGCGGGAGACGAAGTCGTAGCCCAGGTCCGGGTTCTCGGCGCGGGCGGTGGCGATGATCCCGCGCTCGGAGAAGGCGGCCAGAGCCTTGAGGTCGGGGCGCAGGGCGTGGACGGTCTTCTCGTCGGCCAGTTCGAGCAGCAGGTCGCCGATGTGGGGGCCGGTGTCGAAGGCGGTGAGCGGTTCGGCGCCCAGCGCCTCGGCGACTCCCTCCGGCAGTTCGACGGGGGTCAGCGGAGCCGTCGGGAAGTCCAGCGTGATCGCGCCGTCCTCGCCGGGTGTCGCGATGAGGACGCCGCTGCGGGTGGCGAACCGTACCGGGCCCTCGTGAGCGCCGGTGGCGTACAGGACGTGGGCCGTGGCGAGCGTGGCGTGGCCGCACATGTTCACCTCGGTGGCGGGCGTGAACCACCGCAGCGCCCAGTCGGCCTCACCGCCCCCGGGGAGCCGGTGCGCGAAGGCGGTCTCCGCGTGGTTCACCTCCAGGGCGATGTTCTGGAGCCGGTCGCCGTCCGGGAAGGCGTCGTCCAGGAGCAAGACCCCGGCCGGGTTGCCGGCGAAGGGACGGTCGGTGAAGGCGTCGACGATTCGGATACGCATGGGGTGACGGTACGGGGGGAGCTTGTGCGCGGGACAAGGCCAATCCGGGGTCGCTGGACCGATTTTCCCGGCGGGTTTCCCGGGGGCTGGTTGTCGACACGACGCTGATCGGGGTCGCATGCCTGAGCAGGAGCGTACGAGAGATCGCCGTGCGCCCGAGTGCGGGAGGGACGGCCGTATGCGGCACGTACTCCGTTCGCACCCCTGAGAAGCTGAACCCGCCTCGCGTCCGACGAGTCACAACTCGCCCATTGCGCTCTCGCCGACAAGCATCCATTATCAGGAATCCTGTTACTTTAACCTTGTAGCGATAGGTGCCAGTCATGCCGCTCAGCCCCGGAATCAAGGCCAGGGGGATCCAGCTCCTGCTCGGCCGCGTGATGTCCCGTGTGCACAAAGACCTGCGCTTCGCCGACATCCCCGCGCACACCGAGACCCTCCGGGTGGAGACCGGTGCCGGGCCGGTGACGTGCACCGTCTACCGTCCGTCGGCCACCACTGACGCGCCCGCCCCGGTGTACGTCAACTTCCACGGCGGCGGGTTCGTGGTCGCCCGCCCCGAGCAGGACGACCACATCTGCCGCTACATCGCCGCCACGGCGGGCTGCGTCGTGATCAACGTCGACTACGCGGTCTCGCCGCAGCACCCCTACCCCGCACCCGTCACCCAGGCCTACGACGTCACCGCCTGGGTCGCCGCGAACGGCGCCGCCAACGGCTGGGACGGATCTCGGCTCGCCGTGGGCGGACACAGCGCGGGGGCCAACCTGACCGCCGCGGTGTGCCGCCTGGCCAGGGAGCGCGGCACCTTCACCCCCCGGCTCCAGATCATCGACTCGGCACCGCTGGACCAGGTCGCCGACCCGGCCACCAAGCGGTCCCTGATCGCCAAGCCGCTGCTCACCCCGCAGATCATGCGGATCTTCACCGCCGCGTACGTCCCCGACCCCGCCGACCTCGCCCACCCCCTCGTCTCGCCCGGACTCGCCGACGACCTCGCGGGCCTTCCGCCCGCCCTGGTCGTCACCGCGGAGAACGACCGTCTGCGCGACGAGGGGGACGCCTACGCCAAGGCCCTGGAGGCCGCGGGCGTCCCGGTCACTCACCGCGTCTTCGAGGGCGTCGACCACTACTTCACCCACACGGGGCCGGTACCGGCCGGCAAGGAGGCGATCGACCTGATGGCCACCGCCCTGCGCGACGCTTTGAGCTGACTCTCCTGGGGGCCGGGCCGCCGACGATCAGTTCGACGGCTTCCGGCTTCCTCCTGTCGGCTGAGTCCTGTCCGGGCTCAGCTCGGGCTGCCGCTGTACTGGTAGGACCGTCAGGCCCTGGCGTCGGCGACTCCTGAACTGTCCATGTGGTCGCGGACTCGCGTGATCAGTCCGTCGTGCACGTGGAGCACCAGGAGGCCGGGGACGGTGAACGTGGTGGCCTTGGTCGGCGGCGCCATCGGCCACCAGTTCCTCGGCCTGGCCCCGCTTCGTGAGGCCCCTGCGGATCACATGGCCGTGTTGCTCCGCCCGGCCATCAAGGCCCTGGCAGGACCGCCGGGACAGAGGGATCGGCTGCACGCATTGCCACCTCGCGGTGTAGCCGGTCTCAACGACCGTCTGCTCGGTCGGCGGCTTGTCAGCCCAGCCCGTCCAGGCGTGTGCGGGTGGTCGAAGGATGCCGGGATCGCGCGGTGTCTCGCCTCGCGGTCACCTGGTCTTTTCTTGGGGCCTTGTCATGCGATCGGTTCCGATATATCGTTGAAGCATCGCGACAGATCAACGATGGATGGAGTGATTGCGATGCGTTCCCACGGATTCGAGCGTGGACATGGTGGAGCCGGCCGTCGGGGCCGTGGTGGCCCCGAGGGCCTGCGCGGTGCCTTCGGGCCCTTCGGGCCGGGCGGACCCGGTGGCCCCGGCTTCGGCTTCGGAGGGCCGGGCTTCGGCCCTGGACCCTGGGGGCCCAGGGGGAGGGGCGGACCCAGGGGAAGGGCGCGGCGCGGTGACGTGCGCGCCTCGATCCTGGCCCTGCTCAAGGACCGGCCCATGCACGGTTACGAGATGATCCAGGAGATCGCCGAGCGCAGCGGCGGGGCGTGGAAGCCCAGCCCCGGCTCGGTGTACCCCACCCTCCAGCTGCTGGAGGACGAGGGGCTGATCGCCAGCGAGAGCGAGGGCGGCAAGAAGCTGTTCTCGCTCACCGAGGCCGGTCGTACCGCGGCCGACGAGGGTCCCGACGCGCCCTGGGAGGAAGCCTCCCGCGGCATCGACTTCGAGGCGCTCGGTGAGATCCGGCAGGCCGGCTTCGGCCTGATGGAGGCCTTCGGTCAGGTCTGGAAGACCGGCAGCAAGGAACAGCGCGAGAAGGCGCTGGCCGTCATCAACGAGGCCCGCAAGAAGCTGTACCTCATCCTCGCCGACGAGGACTGAGGCGAGGGCTGAGGCGAGGGCTGAGGCGAGGACTGAAGGCGCCCCGTGGAGCGATCCGCGGGGCGCCTTCTCGTCTCCGCCCCCTCGCGTCAGGCCACCAGTGCCGCCAGCTTCCGCAGCGACTCGTTCAGCGCGGCGGTCCCCGAGTCCTTCAGCTTGCCCGCCATCAGGGAGACGGCCGCGCCCGTGAACTCGCCGTCGATGCGGACCGTGGTGGCGTCGCCGTCAGGGGTCAGGGTGTAACGCGTGGCCACGCTCACCGCCATCGGACCCTTGCCCCGGATGGCGAACAGCCGGGCCGGCTCCACCTGGTCGATGGTCCACTCGACCTCGGCGGGGAACCCCATCAGCTTCATGTTCTCCTGGAAGGTCCCGCCCGGTTCGAGTGCCGTGGGGCCGCCCTTGGGGAAGCTGGTGTGGGTGGCGTTCCACTCCCCGTACGCGGACCAGTCGGTGAGCTTCGCCCAGACCTTCTCCGCGGGTGCCGGGATGCGTGCCTCCGCGCTGATTTCCGCCATGCGGCCACCTCTTCGTGTCGGGCTGTGGTGCCGCGGAAAGTAGCCGCAGGCGGCGCAACATTCAATACTGATGAACCGTCAGAAACCCTGTGGGCGGGCGTCTTCAGCCCACCCGCTGTATCACCGCCGCGTCGAACAGGTCCCACGCGCGCGGGAACGCGCTCTCGTCGTGGCAGTGCCACGCCTCCCAGAACAGGTCGGCGAGCAGTGCGTCCTCCGGGGCGTAGACCCGGTACACGTACTGCTTGCCGTCCACGGCCGGCAGCGCCACCAGCCAGCTCCTGCTCTCCACGCCTGTGTGGGACGAACGGCGTCGCACGGCGGTTGCGTGAGGGGCGCACGGCAAGACCACGCGCCCCCGTTGGGCCCGAAGGCCTGATCTCATCCGTAAGGAGGAGATCCGGGCCCCGGGATCCGCTCTCCGTGGGACGCGAAGATGCTTCCCCTCGCGGATGTCCGGATGGCGTGGGACTGATGGGGTGGGGGATGTGCACCCCCGTATCCCACGGCAGTCGGCCCGCGACCACAGCGGCCCGCCGCCGGTCGGTCACGACGGCGATGTCAGACTCAGCGCGGAACTGGCAGCGGTGGTCTCCGGCGCCCGCAGGCGCGCGCTGCGGGACGGGGACCGGCAGATCGACACCGCCCATCTGCTGCACTCCCTGCTCGACGCCGACGCCGAGGCGTACTCCGTCCTCGACGCGGAACCCCAGCTGCCGCGGCTCCTCGGCTATCTCGTGCAGCGCAGCATCGGCTACGGACTGCGCTGGCAGGGCACCGTCGAGGACTCCGGTGCCGTACCCGTGGTGACGACCGAGGGCTTCTCGCCGCTCGCCGCGGGCGCGATGGAGTACGCCTGCGCCCGGGCCGAGCGGCGCGCCGACGGACCCGCCCGCGGGATCGACCTGCTCGCGGCCATCCTGGTGGACCCCGGGTCCCGGGCCGTCGAGGTGCTGACCCGTGCCGGAATCGACGCCCGGGCCGTGTTCGCGCGGATCGGTGAGAGCCTGCCCGGCGGCCTGCCTGGCGGCCTGCCCGGCGGCCTGTGGGGCGGCCCCCCGCGGTCCAGCCGCTGAGACAGGAGTCAACGGGGGTGACGCTCATGTCGTCCCCTGTCATCATGGGCCGGTGCATACGTCTGAGAGCAGCAGGGCGGCCGGTGACGGCAAGGGAGTCGGCCTCGGTGACGGCAGGGGTGTCGGCCTCGGCCTCGCGCTGGTGTCCGCGCTCGCCTTCGGCGGATCCGGGGTCGCGGCCAAGCCGTTGATCGAGGCAGGCCTCGATCCGCTGCACGTGGTGTGGCTGCGGGTGGCGGGCGCCGCCCTGGTGATGCTGCCGCTCGCCGTCCGCCACCGCGCGCTGCTGCGCCGCCGTCCCGTCCTGCTCGCCGGTTTCGGGCTGCTCGGCGTGGCGGGCGTCCAGGCCTTCTACTTCGCGTCGATCTCCCGCATCCCCGTCGGCGTCGCGCTGCTCGTCGAGTACCTCGCCCCGGCCCTGGTGCTCGGCTGGGTACGGTTCGTGCAGCGCCGGCCGGTCACCCGCGCCGCCGCGCTCGGCGTGGTCCTCGCGGTCGGCGGGCTCGCCTGTGTCGTCGAGGTCTGGTCGGGGCTGAGCTTCGACGCCCTCGGACTGCTGCTCGCGCTCGGCGCCGCCTGCTGCCAGGTCGGCTACTTCGTCCTGTCCGACCAGGGCAGCGACTCCGGCGAGGCCCCCGACCCGCTCGGTGTGATCGCGTACGGCCTCCTCGTCGGCACCGTCGTCCTGACGGCCGTGGCCCGCCCCTGGACCATGGACTTCTCCGTCCTCACGCAGCGCGCCGACATGAACGGCACCCCGGTCGCGGCCGGACTGCTGCTCGGCTGGATCGTCCTGGTCGCCACCGTCGTCGCCTATGTCACCGGTGTGGTCTCCGTGCGTCGGCTCTCTCCCGCGATAGCCGGGGTGGTGGCCTGTCTCGAAGCGGTCGTCGCCACCGTCCTCGCCTGGGTGCTGCTGGGCGAGCACCTCTCGGCACCGCAGATCGTGGGCGGCGCGGTGGTCCTGCTGGGCGCCTTCATCGCGCAGTCCTCCACCCCGGCCAAGGGCTCCGTGGAGCCGGTCGCGGCCGGGGGCGCCGAAAGCAGGTTGTCCGCCCGGGAGAACGCCGCCTAGGTTCCCGCATCATGGCCTACCGGACCAGTGACCTGGGCCCGGTGTCCCCGCTGTCCTTCTGGCGCCGCGCGGCCGGACTGGCGGTGCCGCTCGCCGTCCGTCCCTTCCGGCCACGCGCGCGTACGGCCGTCTCGGGACCGCTCGGCGGCAGGGCCCTGCGGGTCGTCGCGTCGGGCGTCGCGCCGACGGTGTCCCAGACCGCCCGCTTCGCCGCCGTACGGTCCACCGGGCTCGCCGTGGCCACCGTCGTCACCCTCGGCGCGGGCCCCGTCGCCGTCGCCGGAGCGCTCGCCGGGCTCGGTGTGCTGATGCTGAGCGCGGTGGCGCGGTGGCGCGGGTCGCGGTGACGGAGGCGCGCTTGCCCGTCTGACGGCGACGGAGGCGCGCGTGCCCGTCTGACGGCGGCGGACGGAGGGCCCCGTCTCCGGGGAGCGCCCCTCCGTCAGTTGCCCGCCTCGGCGTCACAGCCCCGCGAGATACTCCGGGACCTCGGTGCCGGGCTCCAGGTCGCCGTCGGCCACCGGGGTGCCGTAGCTCCTCAGCAGCGGGACCACGCCGGCCCAGTGGGGGAGGGCCAGGTCCTCGGGCTCGTCGTTGACACCGCCGGTGCGGAGCTTCGCGGAGACCTCGTCGAGGTCGAGGCGGATGACGGCGGTGGCGGCCAGCTCCTTCTTGTTGGCGGGGCGGGAGTCGGCCGCACGCCCGGGGACCACGTGGTCGACCAGGGCGTCGAGGGCGAGGCGCTTCTCCTCGGGGTCCGTGACGTCGTACGCGAGTCCGTGCACCACCACGGACCGGTAGTTGATCGAGTGGTGGAAGGCCGAGCGGGCCAGGATCAGCGCGTCGACATGCGTGACCGTCAGGCACACCGGCAGCCCGGGGTCCGCCTGGCCGGTCATCCGCAGCGGGCGCGAGCCGGTCGAGCCGTGCACGTAGAGCCGCTCGCCCACCCGGCCGTACAGCGTGGGCAGCACCACCGGGGCGCCGTCCCGGACGAAGCCGAGGTGGCAGACGTATCCCTCGTCGAGTATCGAGTGCACCAGTTCCCGGTCGTACGAGGCGCGGCCCGGGGAGCGTGTCGGGACGGTGCGGTCGGTCGGGGCGTAGGCGGTCGGCTCCGGTGTGGTCGCGGTGGTCCCCTGCATTGCGCTCTCCATTGCACTAGTGCATAATCTGCTTTGTGCTAGGAGAATATCGGATCGAAGGCCGACGCGCAGCAGAGATTGCGGCCAGCGTCGAGCGCGCGGTGGGTGCCGGAGAGCTGAAACCAGGTCAACTGCTTCCTCCTATGCGGGAGTTGGCGGCCGCGTTGAGCGTGAATCCCAACACGGTCGCCGCCGCGTACCGCACCCTGCGCGAGCGCGGGGTCATCGAGACCGCCGGGCGCAGGGGCAGCCGGGTCCGGCCGAAACCGGCGACCACGGGCCGCGAGTACATCCGGGTGGAGGTACCGGAGGGCGTGCGGGACGTGGCGAACGGCAACCCCGACCCGGCACTGCTGCCCCCGCTGGCGCCGGCCTTCGCGGCGGCCGCCGAACAGGGCGACCGGGAGGCGGTGCTGTACGGCGAGGCGACCGTCGAACCGGAGCTGGCCCGGCTTGCGCGAGAGGCGCTGGACGCGGACGGTGTCCCGGCCGGCCCGCTTGCCGTCGCCTCCGGTGCCCTGGACGTGATCGAGCGCGTCCTGACCGCCCATCTCAAGCCGGGCGACACGGTCGCCGTGGAGGACCCGGGCTGGGGCAGCCTCCTGGACCTGGTTCCGGCGCTGGGCCTGCGGGTCGCCCCGGTGGGCGTCGACGACGAGGGGCCGTGCCCCGAGGACGTGCGCGGCGCCCTGGAGTCCGGCGCCCGAGCCCTGATCGTCACCGACCGCGCCCAGAACCCGACCGGCGCCTCGGTGACCGCCACGCGCGCGCGTGCCCTGCGCGCGGTCCTCGAGGACCACCCCGGCACCCTCCTCGTCGAGGACGACCACGGCCACGGCATCGTCGACCTCCCGCTGCACCCCCTGGCCGGAGCCACCCGCCACTGGGCCTTCGTCCGCTCGGTGGCCAAGGGCTACGGCCCCGATCTGCGCCTGGCCGTCCTCACCGGTGACGAGGTCACGGTCGACCGCGTCCACGGCCGCCACCGCCTGGGCCCCGGCTGGGTCAGCCGCATCACCCAGCGGGCGGTGGTGCGCCTGTGGGCGGAAGGCGTCCTGGACACGGCGGAGGTGGCGGCGGTGTACCGCGAGCGCCGCGACCGGCTGATCGGCGCGCTGGCGGAACGCGGGGTGGAGGCTCACGGCCGCAGTGGCCTGAACGTATGGATCCCGGTCCCCGACGAGACGGGCGCCGTCGCCCGCCTGCTCCACGCGGGCTGGGCGGTGGCCCCGGGCGCCCGCTTCAGGATGAGCGCCCCCCAGGGAATCAGGGTGACGGTGGCCGCCTTGGCGGTGGAAGAGGCGACGGACCTGGCGGACGCGATCGCAAAGGCGCTCGGTCCGGCGCCGGCCAGGAACCCGGCCAGGAACTACGTATGAGGGCGGGACGAGTTGCCGTCGGCGGTGCGGGGAGTCGCGCGACCAGCCGGCACGGACCCGCGGCCGCAGACGATCGCTACGCGCCCCCTCCTCGGGCGCCCCGCCGCGCCTGGGTGAGCGCGGCCCCCGCAAGCACGACCACCGCCCCCACCGGAGTGGACCAGCGCAACGACTCACCCAGCACCATGATCCCCGCCCCTGTGGCGATCACCGGAATGAAGTACGTGACCATCTGCGCGGTTGTCGGTCCCACCTCGGCGACCAGCCCGTACTGAAGGAGAAGGGCCACTCCGGTGCCGAGCGCGCCCAGCGCGGCGACGGCCAGCAGAGGCACTGCGGCGACATGCGTCGGTATCCCGCCGAACAGCACGGTGACGACCGCCAGTTGCACTGTGGCCAGCAACAACTGCGCCGCGGTCAGGGATATGTGCGAGTGCCCCACCCCTGCCAGGGTCCGGCGTACGTAGATCCACCCGATCGGATAGCTGAGCGAGGCCAGCAGCGCCATCGTCGTGCCGGTGAGGTCCAGCCCGCTGAACCCCTGCCACGCGCCGAGAACCGTCAGCACCCCCAGGAATCCGAGCCCGAGACCCGCGACACGCACACGCGTGGGCCGGTCCTCGGACAGGGCGACGAGGGACAGCAGCATCCCCCACAGCGGCGAGGTCGCGTTGCAGATCCCCGCGAGGGTGGACGGGATCGTCAGCTCGGCGTAGGCGAAGAGCGAGAACGGCAGCGCGTTCAGCAGCAGGGCGGCGACCGTCAGATGCCCCCACGTCCGCACCCCGCGAGGAAGCCGCTGCCGCTTCACCACCATCGCCGCCGCGAGCACCAGCGTCCCGAACAGCAGCCGCCCGAGCGTCACCTGGAACGGGGTGTACCCGTCGGTGCCGACCTTGATGAGCAGAAAGCTGAACCCCCAGATCAGCGCGAGCACGCCGAAGCGCAGACGCCAGTCGAGGGCGGGGCGGAGGGAGGCCCGAACCGGGGCTTCGGTGACGGTCGCGGTGGTCATGGCGACCACGATCCGGCACGCGATCTCGTAGCACAAGCGAGTTTTTCATCGAGATATCTCGTAGTATTGCTTACATGTTGAACCTGGAGCGCCTGCGCACCCTCGACGCCCTCGCCCGGCACGGCTCGGTCAGCGGCGCCGCCGAGGGCCTGCACATCACGACCTCGGCCGTCTCGCAGCAGATGTCCAAGCTGGAGCGCGAGGTCGGCCAGCAGCTCCTCGCCAAGAACGGCCGGGGGGTGCGGCTCACCGACGCCGGCCGGCTGCTCGCCGACCACGCGGCCCGCATCCTGTCCCAGGTCGAGCTCGCCCAGTCCGACCTGGAGGCCCAACGCGGCCAGGTGGTGGGGGAGTTGCGGCTCGCCGCGTTCCCGACGGCGGCGCGGGGGCTGTTCCCGGCCGCGATCGCCTCCCTGCGTTCGGCGCATCCGGGCCTGCGGATCGGCTCGCGCGAGATGGAGCCGGAAGCCGCGGTCCACGCCGTGATCGGCGGCGACTACGACCTCGCGGTCGTCCTGGACTGGTACAACAAGCCGCTGCCCATGCCCGACGGGCTGGTGAAGGCCTCGATCGTCGACGACACGGCCGACGTGGCGATGCCCGCGACCCACCGCCACGCCCAGCGCGGCGAGGTCGACCTGGAGGACTTCGCCGACGACGACTGGGTCACCTGGGGCGAGGGCGAGTTCTGCCACGAGTGGCTGATGCACACGCTGCGCTCCAAGGGCGTCGAACCGCGCGTGGCGCACCGCGCGGAGGAACACCCGACCCAACTCGCCCTGGTCGGCGCAGGACTCGGCGTGTGCGTGGCGCCCCGGCTCGGGCGAGGACCGGTCCCGCGGAGCGTGCGGACCGTGCCCGTACGGCAGTCGGTCAGCCGGCACATCTACGCCGTGTGGCGCGCGGACGCCGACCGCCGCCCGTCGATCCGGGCAGCGGTGGAGGCGCTGAAGTCGGCGGCGGGACAGGCCGTTTGAGCCTGACGCCCGTGCGCCACGGCGAAACCGGCCCGAGCCCGGGCCGTGGCCGGGCGCTCAAGTCGGCCGCGGAGCAAGCAGTTTGAGCGTGGGCCTGCGCCCCGAGGCGGGGCGAGCCCGCGGCAGGGCCTCCGGCGAGGTGACGGCCCTCGCCGGTCGGTGTCGTCCGCCGGACAGGTCTACGCCGAGCCCAGCTTGCGGAAGTCCCAGGAGACGATCTTCTCGGGGGTCAGCCGTATCCACGCGTGCCGCCCGTCGTGCGGCATCTCCTCCAGGCGGAAGTTCTTGCGGGCGAACAGCGTCTCGGGGACGTCGAGTTCGGCACACAGCTCGCCGGTGCGCGGGGCCTCGCCCACGAAGTCCACGGTCCCGGACAGCTCGACGCCCTGCAGTTCGTCGTACTCCTCACCCGTGTCGACCACGATGGCGACCCGTGGATCGCGGCGCAGGTCCGTCCAGCGCTTGCTGCGCACGACGGAGTACAGCCACATCGACGTGCCGTCCCAGGCGAACCAGAGTGTGCTCACGTGCGGCGCGCCGTCGGTGGAGACCGTGGCGACCCGGCAGGTGCGCTGGCTCGTCAGGAACTCGTCCAGCTCGCCCGGCGTCATCATGATCTTCCGGCCCCGGCGCTGAGTGACGGTCATGCATCCCCCTCTTTCTCCCACGTCGTGTCAGAGGAGAGATCCTCTGACATCACGTCAGAAAAGGATGGGTCGTCTTCCGTCCCCACGCAATGGTGGCTACTGTCACGGCCTTTGGACCATGGGCGACGAGGGGGAACCGTGGCGTCGTACGAACGACTCAGCGCACTGCTCGATCCCGAGGGCACCGTCCTGCTCACCGTCGAGTGCCAGCAGGGCGTCGTCGGACCGGAGAGCGCCCTGCCCGAACTCGCCCGCGCCGCCCGGACCTCGGGCGCTCTCGCCAACGTCGCCCGGCTGGTCGGGGCCGCCCACGAGAGCGGGGTCCAGGTGATCCACGCGATCGCCGAACGCCGTCCGGACGGGCGCGGCGCGAACCGCAACGCCCGTCTCTTCCGCGCCGCCGAGCGCCTGCCCGTCCAACAGCTGTCCGGGACCACCGCGGTGCGGGTCGCGGCCCCGATCGAGGTGGGCGAGGAGGACTTCGTCGTACGACGGCTGCACGGCCTGTCGCCGATCCAGGGCACCGAGGTCGACGCGCTGCTGCGCAACCTCGGCTGCCGCACCCTGGTGGTGACCGGGGTGTCCGCCAACGTGGCCGTGCCCAACGCCGTCTTCGACGCGGTGAACCGCGGCTACACCGCCGTGGTGGTGACGGACGCCATCGCCGGGGTGCCCTCCGACTACACCCCGGCGATGATCCGTCACACGCTCGCCCTCGTCGCCACCCTCGCGGCCACGGACGAGGTACTGGCCTGCCTCAACCGGCCCCGCGGCGTCTGACATCTCATGCGAGCGTGATCGAGTCGCCGCTGACGGTGATTTTCTCCTCGGGCAGCGGCTGGGTCGCCGGCCCCTTCTTCACGCTGCCGTCGGCCACCGAGAACTCGCTCTTGTGGCACGGACAGGTGATGACCCCGTCGGTGATCCCCGTCACCGCGCACCCCTGGTGGGTGCACTTCGACGAGAACGCCTTGAACTGGCCCGCCGTGGGCTGGGTGACCACCACGCCCGAGTCCTTGAAGATCTTGCCGCCGCCCTCGGGGATGTCCGACGTCTTCGCGAGGACACTGCCGGCGGCGGCCGTGTCGGACGAGGAGGAGGGATCGTCCTCCGAGCCGCACGCGTTCAGGGTGAGGGCGAGTCCTGCCGCGCCGACCGCCGCCACGACGACCCGGCGACTGGGGGCCGATGCGGGATGAATCGATTCGCTGGCCATGCTGCGTCCCCTTCCACGGAATCTTCGAACTGCCCTCAGGTACGGCCCCGGAGTGCCTGTTGTTCAGACACCCCCCAGTAACCTGGGGCGATGCTCAAGGAAGCCATCGCGACCCGCTACATCACGCCCCTGCGTGAGGGCGGCTCGCTGCCGGGGCTTGTCGAGGCCGACGACCGCGGGACGTACGTCATCAAGTTCACCGGCGCCGGGCAGGGCCGTAAGACGCTGGTCGCCGAGGTGGTGGCCGGGGAGCTGGCCCGCCGGCTGGGCTTCCGGGTGCCCCGGCTCCTGACCCTCGACCTCGACCCGGACCTGGGACTCGGCGAGCCCGACGAGCGGGTGCAGGAGCTGCTGAGGTCCAGTGGCGGCACCAACCTCGGCATGGACTTCCTCTCCGGGGCGCTCGGCTTCGACCCGCTCGCCTTCCGGGTGGACCCGGAGGAGGCCGGCCGGATCGTGTGGTTCGACGCGCTGGTCAACAACGTCGACCGCTCCTGGCGCAACCCCAACCTGCTGTGGTGGCGGCGCGAGGTGTGGCTCATCGACCACGGCGCCACCATGATCTGGCACCACAACTGGCCCGGCGCCGAGAAGTCCGCCGCCCGCCCCTACGACGCCTCGGACCACGTCCTGAAGCCCTTCGCCCCGGACGTCGCCGCGGCCGCCGCCGACCTCGCCCCCCAGGTCACCGAGGACCTGCTGGCCGAGGTCACCGCCGAGATCCCGGACGCCTGGCTGGCGGACGAGCCCGGCTTCGACACCCCGGACGAGCTGAGAAGGGCGTACGCCCGGCCCCTGCTCCTGAGGGCCGCCGCAGTCCACGACCGCATCACGGGAATCGAGGGGGACAGGTGAGCGAGCGCCATATCCACATGGCCGGCAGCGTGGTCGAACGCCATGTCATCAGAGGCGGACGCAGCAGTGAGCGGGACGTCTTCGAGTACGTCCTGCTGCGGGTCGTGCCCCGGATCGAGCGCGGCGAGTGCATCAACGCCGGAGTGCTCGTGTACTGCCGGGCCAAGGCCTACGTCGGCGTGCGCACCCACCTCGACGAGGCCCGCCTCAGGGCGCTCGACCCGGACGCGGACGTGGCCGGCGTACGGGCCGCGCTCCAGGCCGTCGAAGGGGTCTGCGCCGGGGGTGCGGGGGCAGGACCGGCCGCGCACGACGACGCCGGACGGCGCTTCCGCTGGCTGGTCGCGCCCCGCTCCACCGTCGTCCAGCCGGGTCCCGTCCACACCGGGCTGACCACCGATCCGGCCGCCGAACCGGAGCGTCTGCTCGACCTGCTGGTCAGGTAATGGATCACACCGCGCTCGTGTGGCGTTGACACCGCGTGCCATGCCTTCTAGCGTCTCGTCTGCCGAAGGTACTAAGCGGTCGCTCACTGGACGGGCGGCACACTCTCAGGTCGATTTCCCAGGTCGTTTCGCAAGGTCGCATTCTCAAGGGCGAGGAGAACCAGCAATGTCCACCACTGAGCAGCGGGTAGCCGTGGTCACGGGTGCCGCGCGCGGCATCGGCGCCGCCACCGCCGTACGACTGGCGGCCGAGGGCCGCGCGGTCGCCGTGATCGATCTCGACGAGGCCGCCTGCAAGGACACCGTGGAGAAGATCACCGCGGCCGGCGGCCGGGCGATCGCGGTCGGCGCGGACGTCTCCGACGAGGCACAGGTCCAGGCCGCCATCGCGCGCGTGGCCGAGGAGCTCGGCGCGCCGACCATCCTCGTGAACAACGCGGGCGTGCTCCGCGACAACCTGCTGTTCAAGATGAGCGTCTCCGACTGGGACACCGTCCTGAACGTGCACCTCAGGGGCTCGTTCCTGGTGACCAAGGCCATCCAGAAGCACATGGTGGACGCGGGCTTCGGCCGGATCGTCAACCTGTCGTCGTCCTCGGCGCTCGGCAACCGCGGCCAGGCCAACTACTCCGCCGCCAAGGCGGGTCTCCAGGGCTTCACCAAGACCCTCGCCATCGAGCTCGGCAAGTTCGGCATCACCGCCAACGCCGTCGCCCCCGGCTTCATCGCCACCGACATGACCGCCGCCACCGCCGAGCGCGTCGGCATGGGCTTCGAGGAGTTCAAGGCCGCCGCCGCCACCCAGATCCCGGTCGCGCGCGTGGGTGAGCCCGAGGACATCGCCAACGCCATCGCCTTCTTCACCGGCGAGGCGGCCGGATTCGTCTCCGGCCAGGTGCTGTACGTCGCCGGCGGACCGCTCGACTAGGGAAACGGGACCATGACTTCGCAACTCCCCGAGCTTTCGGGCAAGGTCGCGCTCATCACGGGCGCCAGCCGCGGTATCGGCTACGGCGTCGCCGAGGCGCTCGTCGCACGGGGCGACCGGGTGGTCATCACCGGCCGCACCGAGGACGCGCTCAAGGAGGCCGTCGAGCAGCTCGGCTCCGAACGCGCCGTCTACGTCGCCGGCAAGGCGCACGACGAGGAGCACCAGCGGGTCGCCGTCGAGCGCGCCATGGACGCCTTCGGCCGCGTCGACTACCTGATCAACAACGCCGGTACCAACCCGGTGTTCGGGCCCATCGCCGACCTGGACCTGAACGTGGCCCGCAAGGTCTTCGAGACCAACGTGATCTCCGCGCTCGGCTTCGCGCAGCGGACCTGGCACGCCTGGCAGAAGGACAACGGCGGCGCGATCGTCAACATCGCCTCCGTCGCGGGCATCGCGCCCTCGCCCTTCATCGCCGCCTACGGCGTCAGCAAGGCCGCGCTGATCAACCTCACCCAGCAGCTCGCGCACGAGTTCGCGCCGGGCGTGCGGGTCAACGCGATCGCCCCCGCGGTGGTCAAGACCAAGTTCGCGTCGGCCCTGTACGAGGGCCGGGAGGCGGAGGCGGCGGCGTCCTACCCGCTGGCCCGGCTCGGGGTGCCCTCCGACATCGGCGGCGCCGCGGCCTTCCTCACCTCGGCGCAGTCCGACTGGGTCACCGGCCAGACGCTCGTCGTCGACGGCGGCATCTTCCTCAACGCCGGCGTGGGCTGATCCTCGCCGTCTCGGCACGGGCGCCCGTTGACAGTGGCGGCGCCCGTGTCGAGACACAAAAGCCTCACAGGGTATTTACAGGGTCATCACCGGCGTGCCGGCCAAGCCTCCTGTGAGCAGGGCGGTTGAGTGTGCGTGGCGCTGCGGTATGTTTTGCCGACTCTCGGCACGGCATTTCGAGGAGCGAGCGCGTGTTCATGCGGAACCGGTACCTGCCGCCATTCGCGGCCCTCGTGTCCCTTTCCACGGTGGCCGGATGTGGTGTGTTCTCCTCGGACTCCTCCGACGACGGCAAGGCGATCGTCGTGGGGACCACCAGCGCCCCGGCCACCCTGGACCCCGCGGCCTCCTGGGACAACTCCTGGGAGCTGTTCCGCAACGTCTACCAGACGCTCCTGAACTACTCGCCCGGTGCCTCCGACCCCGAACCCGACGCCGCCGAGCACTGCGAGTTCACCGATACGTCGAGCACCGTGTACAGCTGCACGCTGCGCGACGGCCTGAAGTTCTCCAACGGGCACACGCTGGACGCCAAGGCCGTCAAGTACTCGTTCGACCGGATCAAGAAGATCAACGTCAACGGCGGCCCCGCCGGCCTGCTCGGAACGCTCTCCCGGGTGCAGACCAAGGGCGACCGCGAGATCGTCTTCCATCTCAGCCAGCCCGACGCCACCTTCCCCCTGGTGCTCACCACGCCCGCCATGTCGATCGTGGACCCCGAGGAGTACTCCGCGACCTCGATCCGCAAGGACGGGAAGATCAGCGGCTCGGGGCCCTACCGCCTGGACTCCTACCAGGAGGGCCAGAAGGCCGAGCTCGTCCGCAACGACAACTACAAGGGCATAGCGGACCTCAAGAACAAGGCCGTCACCATCCGCTACTTCCCGCAGTCGGCCGAGATGGTCAAGGCCCTCAAGGACAAGGAGATCTCGGTCGTCTACCGGGGGCTCGGCGCCTCCGACGTCGTGGACATCGAGGTCAACCAGCAGAAGGAGGGGCTCCAGCTCATCGAGAACCCCACCACCGAGATCAGCTACCTGGTGTTCAACCCCCGCGACCCGTGGTCCGCGAAGCCCGCGGTCCGCAAGGCCGTCGCCCAGATCGTCGACCGCCCGGCGCTCGTGCACTACGTCTACAAGGACACCGTCGAGCCGCTGTACTCCATGGTCCCCGCCGGACTCACCGGCCACACCACGAGCTTCTTCGACGACTTCGGCGACCCGAGCGTGGCGAAGGCCAAGAAGCTCCTCAAGGATGCCGGGATCACCGAGCGCGTCCCGCTGACCCTCTGGTACACCAGCGACCGCTACGGCTCGACGACCAAGCCCGCCTTCCAGGAGCTGAAGAAGCAGCTGGAGGCCTCCGGCCTGTTCACCATCACCCTCAAGAGCCGCCCGTGGAAGACCTACGTCGAGGGCTACCAGAAGGGCGAGTACCCGGTGTTCGGGCGCGGCTGGTTCCCCGACTTCCACGACGCCGACAACTTCATCGCGCCCTTCGTGGGCAAGCAGAACGCCCTCGGCACCCCCTACGACGCCCCCGAGATCACCGGCAAGCTCCTGCCGGAGTCCCGTGCGGAGAGCGACCGCGGGGCCGTGGGGCCGCAGATCGAGGAAGCCCAGCAGGTCTTCGTGAACGACGCACGGCTGGTGCCTTTGTGGCAGGGCAAGCAGTACGTGGCCGGGAGCGAGGAGATCGCCGGTCTCGAGAAGGTCATCGACCCGGCGACCATGATGACGATGTGGGAGCTGTACTGGAAGACCAGCTGGTAGGTCCCGCTCGCGGCGGCGATTGTCAGTGGGCGCCTGTAGGTTCTGAAGCCTGCAAGTGACCGCACATCGTGAGGAATTGACGTGACCGACACCGCCATGCTGCCCGAGTCCTGGCGCGAGGTTCTGGGCGACGAGCTGCAGCAGCCGTACTTCAAGGAGCTGACGGAGTTCGTCGAGGACGAGCGGGCGAGGGGTCCCGTCTACCCGCCGCGCGAGGAGGTCTTCGCCGCGCTCGACGCGACGCCGTACGACCAGGTGAAGGTCCTGATCCTCGGCCAGGACCCGTACCACGGCGAGGGACAGGGACACGGCCTGTGCTTCTCGGTCCGCCCGGGCGTCAAGACCCCGCCCTCCCTCCGGAACATCTACAAGGAGATGAAGGAGGAGCTGGGTCTGGAGATCCCGGACAACGGCTACCTCATGCCGTGGGCCCAGCAGGGCGTCCTGCTGCTGAACGCGGTGCTCACGGTCCGCTCCGGCGAGGCCAACTCCCACAAGGGCAAGGGCTGGGAGCAGTTCACCGACGCGGTGATCCGCGCGGTGGCCGAGCGGCCCGACCCGGCGGTCTTCGTGCTGTGGGGCAACTACGCGCAGAAGAAGCTCCCCCTGATCGACGAGAGCCGGCACGTGGTGGTCAAGGGCGCACACCCCTCCCCGCTGTCGGCGAAGAAGTTCTTCGGCTCCCGCCCGTTCACGCAGATCAACGAGGCGGTCGCCCGGCAGGGCCACGAGCCGATCGACTGGACGATCCCGAACCTCGGCTGAGCCGCCCACCGGGCGGGCCGGTACGGCGGGGCATCGGCCCGGTCCCGCGCGAATCCACGACGGGGGCCCGCCGGCGGCGGGTCCGGGATCGCCGTGGGCAGGGGCCGACCCGTCGAGGGATCCGTAGCGGCTCGGGGGGCGCTTTCCGGTCCGCGGGGTGTGTGGTCCGGTGGGGGAGCCGCGAGATGGAGAGGGCGGTGGACGGGACCCGTCGGCGGGGCCGGGAAGCGCCCTGGGTACGGGCCGGGCGGCCAGTGCCGGTTGCGGGAGCGGTTTCCCGTCTGCGGGGTGCCGGCGGATCCGGGATCGTCGTGAGCACGACGCGGCCCGCCGAGGGGGCCGTGCCGGTTCCGGGAGTCAGTTCCCGTCTGCGGGGTGCGTGTGGTCCGGTGGGGGAGCCGGGGACGGAGACCCGTCGGCGGGACCGGGTACTGAGTACGGGCCGGGCGGTCAGCTCCGGGAGTGGTTCCGGTCCGCGAGGCGAGGGGGACCCCGTCGGGCAGCTGCAGAGCGGGAACGCGGCTACCGCCGTGCCGGCGCAGGCACCCGACGACGCCGCTGATGGGCGTACCGGGCCACGCGCCGCCGACGTGATCCGCCGGACAGGCCCTAGCGTCGGGAGGGACAGTGACGACAGCCGACGACGGCCCGGAGGACGCTTTGACGGAGCGACAGGAGCAGACGGTGCCGGATGCCGTGATGACACGGATCGGGCAGGCCGTCATGCTGTGCCACGCGGGGGACCGCGAGGAGGCCCGGCACCGCTTCCTGGCGCTGTGGGCGGAGATCGGCGAGGACGGCGACCCGCTGCACCGCTGCACCCTGGCCCACTACATGGCCGACGCCCAGGACGACCCCTGCGACGAACTCGCCTGGGACCTCAGGGCGCTGACCGCCGCCGAGGAGCTCACCGACGACCGGCTCGCCCGGCACGAGGGCACGCTCGCCGTGCGCGCCCTGTATCCCTCGCTGCACCTCAACCTGGCCGCCGACTATGTACGGCTCGCCCGCACCGACGCCGCCCGCACCCATCTGCGCCGGGCCCGCAGGGCGGCGGACGCCCTGGGGGAGGACGCCTACAGCAACGGTGTGCGGGCGGCGATCAGCAGGCTGGAGCTCCGGCTGGGCGAAGGAGGAGCCGGCGGCGACGCGGGGTGGGGGCCGCCACGGCAGCGCCCCTGAGCCCCGGGTGTCTCACCGCCCGTAGGTCTGGTCGCAGATGACCGACTCGGGGCTGCCCTCCTGCCAGCGGCCGTACTTCCTGCCCAGGGCGCAGACGTCCTTCGGGCCCTTGGGAACAGCCTTGGGGACCGACTTGGCCACGTCCGGGATCTCGACGCGCGGCTGCCGGTGGTGCGGGACATCAGGGTGCCGCGGCTCCGGATGCGCCGGGCGCGCGAGGCGTTCCGGGCGGGCCGGTCGCGGGTGGGCCGGATGCTGGTCCCCCGGCCGCTCGGGGACCGCCGCGGTCCCCGAGGCCCGGTCACGGGGCGCGGTCCCACCCGGCTTCGAGGAGGGGGACGGATCGATCATGGACAGCGCCTCCTGGGCCGGGGCCTGCACGATCTGCGGCTCCGCCTGACCGTCCGGACGGGTGTCACCCGGTCCCGGCGGCCGCGACGGAGCCGTCGTCGGCGGCGGCCCGGACACGGGTGGACGCTGGATCGTGACACAGCCGGTGAGGGCCGAGACAGCCACGGTGACCAGGAGCGTTGCGGTAGTCGTGGTTCGATGCACCCGCGCCACTCTGCTGGTTGGGGCGACCTCGGCGACAGCGGACGGGCGGAGGTTGCCCCGCACGGGTGATCTCCGTCCCCGTACGGCGTGATCATGCCTCCCGGTGCTGACGTCAGTCGCCGGTGCCGCCGTCGATGCGTTCGCGGATCAGGTCGGCGTGGCCGTTGTGGCGGGCGTACTCCTCGATCATGTGGGTGTAGAGCCAGCGCAGGTTGAACCGCTCACCGGTCCTGCGGTGCTTGCCCACGGTGATGTCGTCCAGACCGAAGCGGGCCGCGTTCTCCCGGCTCCTGTCGATCTCGGCCTGCCAGGTGCCGTACGCCTCCTCCCAGGTGTCGGCCTCGGTGAGACGGAAGTCGCCGTCCGGGTCGTCCTCGCTGTAGTAGATCGGCCCGGCGTCCTCGTCGGCGAGGCCCCGGCGGAACCAGCTGCGCTCCACCTCGGCCATGTGCCGCACCAGGCCCATCAGGGAGAGCATGGACGGTTCCACGGAGGCGGTCCTGAGCTGTGCGTCGGTCAGGCCCTCGCACTTCCAGGCGAGGGTCTGCCGGTGGTACTCCAGCCAGCCCTCCAGCATGGTGCGTTCGTCGGCGGTGGTCGCGGGTTCGGCTCGCTGCGTCGTCATGTCCGCATCCTTACCCACCGCACCCCTCGCCACCAGCGCATTCCCGGCCGCCGGCCGGGGTCCGGCGCGGCCGCCGTATGCTTCGGGCAACGCCCGGGAGACAACCGTCGGAGGAGTCCACGTGAAGGTCGGCTGCATCGGACTCGGTGACATCGCGCAGAAGGCGTACCTGCCGGTGCTCGGCACCCTTCCCGACGTCGAACTGCATGTGCAGACGCGGACGCCGGCGACACTGGCCCGGGTCGCCGACCGTCTCCGCCTTCCCGAGGGACAACGGCACCAGGATCTCGACTCGCTGCTCGCCCAGGGCCTCGACGCCGCGTTCGTGCACGCGCCGACGAACGTGCACCCTGGGATCGTCTCGCGGCTGCTGGAGGCGGGCGTACCGACGTACGTCGACAAGCCGCTCGCCTACGAACTCGCCGACTCCGAACGGCTGGTGGTGCTCGCGGAACAGCGGAACGTGAGCCTGGCGGTCGGCTTCAACCGACGGTTCGCCCCCGGGTACACGCAGTGCGCCGAGCATCCGCGCGAGCTGATCATCATGCAGAAGAACCGGATCGGGCTCCCCGAGGAGCCGCGCGCGATGATCCTCGACGACTTCATCCACGTCGTCGACACCCTCAGGTTCCTGGTGCCGGGGCCGGTCGACGACGTGACGGTACGCGCGCGCGTGGCGGACGGCCTGCTGCACCATGTCGTGGTCCAGCTCGCCGGCGACGGCTTCACCGCGCTCGGGGTGATGAACCGGCTCAGCGGCTCGGCCGAGGAGATCCTGGAGGTGTCCGGGCAGGACACCAAGCGGCAGGTGCTCAACCTCGCCGAGGTCGTCGACCACAAGGGCCAGCCGACGGTGCGGCGGCGGGGCGACTGGGTGCCGGTGGCCCGGCAGCGCGGCATCGAGCAGGCGGTGCTCTCCTTCCTCGACGCCGTGCGCGCGGGGAAGGTGCTCAGCGCCCGGGACGCGCTGGCGACCCATGAGCTGTGCGAGCGGGTGGTACGAGCGGTTCAGGAGCGGACCGCCTGAACCGCCGGCCCACCTGGACTGCGCACCACGCGGCGAGGATCACCAGGGCCGCGTGCAGGGGCCAGTCGCCGAAGCGGACGTACGGCGTCGTGCCGGTCGTCAGCGGTACGTCGTACACCCGCGAGGTGCTGGCATCGGTGCCGACCCACTGGCCGACCCGCTGTCCGCTCGCGTCGTACACGGCGGAGACGCCGGTCAGGGTCGAGTGCACCATCGGGCGGCCCGACTCGGCGGCGCGCAGGGCGGCCAGCGAGGCGTGCTGCTCGGGGGCCCAGCTGTTCTGGAAGGACGAGGTCGCCGACTGGGCGATCAGCACCTGGGCGCCGTCCTCCGCGAGATGACGGCTCATGTCGGGGAACGCCGACTCGAAGCACACCATCGGGCCGACCTTCAGCCCGTGGCCGACGTCCATCACGACCTGCTCGGAACCGTGCCTGCGGTTCTCGGCGGCCGCCTTGCCGACCGAGGTGACCCAGCCCAGCAGCGAGCGGGCCGGGATGTACTCGCCGAAGGGGACCAGGCGCATCTTGTCGTAGCGGTCGCCGGTGAGTCCGCCGGGGCCGACGAGCACCGAACTCTTGTAGATACCGGGCTTGTCGGAGCGGCGGGCGTCCACGTTGACCAGGATGTCGGCGCCGGTCTCCTCGGAGAGCGCCGCGATCCGCTGCGCCAGGTCGGGCCGGTCCCCGAGGTCGAAGCCGACACTGCTCTCACCCCAGACGATGAGGTCGACGTCCTGCCCGGCGAGATCGCGGGTCAGCTGCTCCTCGCGGGCGAAGCGCCGGTCGGGGCCCTCGATGACACCGGGCTGGACGACGGCGATCCGGGTGCTGCCCCCGGTGTCGGGACGCGGCGACCACATCCAGGCCGCCGAGGTCACGGCGGCGGTGGCGACCAGGCCCGCCACCGCGGGGACCCGGGACTCACGGACCGTCACCAGCACGGCGAACGCCACGTTGACGGCCACGATCAGGAAGCTGATCAGCCACACCCCGCCCACCGAGGCAAGCCGCAGCGCCGGTGCGACCTCCCACTGGCTGGCGCCGAGCACACCCCAGGGGCCGCCGAGCCCCTGCCAGGAGCGGACGAGCTCGATGCCGAGCCAGCCTGAGGGCAGTACGGCCAGGGCGGCGGCGATCCGGCCGCGCGAGGGGGACCCGGCCGTCCCGGCCGTGCCGGACAGGAAGTGGCGTACCAGCGCGCCCCATGGCGCCCACAGCGCGCCGAGCAGGGCGCCGATGACGAAGATGAACACACTCAGACTCGGCAGCAGCCAGTGGTGCATCCCCACCATGAACCCGAAACCGCCGGCCCAGCCGTCGTAGGCCGCCCGTTTCGCCGTGGGGGCCGAGCGGATCAGCGCGATCCAGGGGACGAGCGCGACGTAGGCGAACCACCACAGGGACGGTGCGGGGAACGCGAGGACGGGGAGGGCGCCTGCCAGCACGGCGAGGACCGAGCGCCGCCACGGGGAGGCGAGCCAGTGGCCGAACGAGTTCATACGGCGCCTCCTACCCCGTGCGGGTGTCCCATGTACGTGCGGTTGACCACCCGAGGGTGTCCGCTCAGTTGATCACAGGTGCGGGACGGGGGTCCGGCAGACGCCGCCACTTCTCCTGTACGACGACCTCGCTGAGCCGCCAGCCGTCGTCCGTGCGCAGCAGGGCGAAGGCGTAGCGGCCGCCGCAGACGAAGTCGGGGGCGGTGGAGGCGGCGCCGTCGCCGGCGAGACGCATGGGGTTGATGTAGTCGGCCCGGACGCGGGCGGTGTCGCCGGTGTCCTGGTCCAGAGTGCCGAACCGGACGCGGCGGTTGACGATCAGGTGCTGCCGCATCGAGAACAGCGTCAGGCTCTCCGCGAGCCATGCGGCGACCTGCCGCGCGTCCCCCTCGACCCCGCCGGCCGAGCGGTAGTCGGCCCGCCCGTCGCGGGTGAAGAGTCCCCGGTACGCCTCCCAGTCGCCGTCGTCCACGGCCATGGCGTAGTCGGTGACGAGTGCGTCCACGGCCAGCCGGTCCATCACGGTCGCGAGCTCCACACGCTGCGTCATCGGCTCAGTGTTGGGCATGGGGCGGGCCGAGCCAAGGGGCGTGCGGTGACATTCGGAGGGGGCGGGGTGGCGAGGGGGCCGGGGCGGAGGTGGTCAGTCGTCGGACAGCACGTCGACCGGCCAGGCGGCCGAGTGCGGGCCGAACCTGTTCTCGGCGGCGAGGGCGACCAGGCGGGCATTGCGCGCCTCGGCCTCGGGGCCGTCCGGCAGGTGGTAGTCCTGGCCCGCGCGGGCGGAACTGGCCTGCACGGACGTGGCCGCCGGGGCGCGTCTGCGCACGTACCGGTCCAGCGCTTCGGGCACCTCGTCCGGTGCCGCGCCGGTGAGGCAGTCGCCGAGCACGGCCGCGTCCATGATGGCCTGGGCCGCGCCCTGGGCCTGGAAGGGCACCATCGCGTGGGCGCTGTCGCCGAGCAGGGTGACCCGGCCGAGGTTCCAGCGGGTGAGCGGGGCGCGCGTGTGGATGCCGTAGCGGAAGACCTGGCCCGCGCGGTCGAGGAGGGTCAGCAGCCGGGGGTCCCAGCCTGCGAAGGTGCGCAATTGCTCGCCGGGTTCGGCCCGGGAGGTCCACGACTCCTGGGCCGGCTGGTCGGTCGCGAACACGGCGACGACGTTGAGGAGTTCGCCACGGCGCAGCCAGTAGTGGACGAGGTGCCGGCCCGGTCCGAGCCAGCCGGCGTACTCCGGGAGGTCCAGGTCGGCGACCTCGGCGGCCGGGAGCAGGGCGCGGTAGGCGGCGGTGTGCGAGAACACCGCCTCGTCCGCGCCGAAGAGCCACTGACGGGCGGCGGAGCGGATGCCGTCGGCGGCCACCACGAGGTCGGCGTCCAGGCGTTCGCCGCCCGCCGTGGTCACGTGGGCCGCCTTGTCGTCCTGGTCGATCCCCACGACGGCGGTGGCGAGGCGCAGTGCTTCGGGCGGTACGGCGTCGACCAGGGCTCGTTGGAGATCGGCCCGGTGGACCTGGAGGTACGGCGCCCCGAACTCCTCCTCCGCCTCACGGCCGATGACATAGCGACAGATCTCGGAGCCGTCGGACCAGGTGCGGAAGCTGATGTGGGCCGGGCGCGTGGAGTTCTCCGCGACGGCGTCGAGCAGGTCCAGACGACGCAGTACGCGGGTGGCGTTGGGGGCGAGCTGGATGCCGGCGCCGATCTCGGTGAGCCGCCGGGACTGCTCGACGAGGGTCACGTCATGGCCGGACCTGAGCAGGCTCAGCGTGGCGGTCAGTCCTCCGATGCCCGCGCCCACGACGATCGCTCTCATGGCATGACCTCGCTTCGAGGGACGCGCCTTCATCTTTTGTGGGGCTCAGGCCGCCTCGATCACGTCGCTGCGGATCGCGGCCGCCCATTCGACCACCAACAGCTCGTACTCCGCGCGCTCCTGTGACGACAGCGTGCCGCCGGCGCGCATCCAGAGGGCCCGGATCTGCTCGTTCACCTCGGCAGCAGACCGCACGGAACCAGGGGTCACGGAATCGGGGGACATGCGCACAAGCCTAGGCGCAAGCACTGACAGTGCGCTACCGGACGGCTACGCACAACGTATGTGATTGGTCACGGGTTTCGGGGCGAACGCCCCGTAAGGGTGCCGCCGTCAGTCGATCCGGACGACCACGCACTGTCCGCACCGCGCGGCCTCGCGGTGGAACTCCCGCATCGCGTCGAGGTGTTCCGCCAGGTGGGCGCGTACGTCACCGTCGAACCCCGGGTCGAACCCGCGGGCGACGGCCGCCCCGTCGGGGGAGGCCGGCAGGCCGGCGAGCAGGGTGCCGGTGTCGACGGCGTCGAGCCCGCGGGCGACGGCGGCCACGGCGCTGGGGGTGAGGAGCCGGGGCGGGGGCCCGAACCCGTCGTACACCTCGACGTGGTCGAGGAAGCCGACGTCGCCGTCCGGGTCGCCGGTGACCGCGCGGTCCAGCAGAGCCACCGAGCGGGGGGCGGCACCCGCGGCGCGGCAGTGCCGGATGAGGCCCCACACCGCCCCGCCCGTGTCCAGAAGGTCCTCGGCCGTTGCGTGAGGGCCGCGCGCGTCAGCCCGCCGACTCCGCCGCGTGGGGGCTCAGGGCGCCCATGCCGACCAGGGCGATGATGACGATGCCCAGGGCGATGCGGTACCAGACGAAGGGCATGAAGCTCTTGGTGGAGATGAACTTCATGAACCACGCGATCACTGCGTATCCCGAGCCGAACGCGATCACCGTGGCGAAGATCGTGGGACCCCACGACACATGGTCGCTCTCCATCGCGTCCTTCAGCTCGAAGAGGCCGGAGGCCAGGACGGCCGGGATGGCGAGGAGGAAGGAGTAGCGGGCCGCGGACTCGCGCTTGTAGCCCATGAAGAGGCCGCCGCTGATGGTGGCACCGGAGCGGGAGACGCCGGGGATGAGGGCCATGGACTGGCAGAGGCCGAAGATCAGGCCGTCCTTGACGCCGAGGTCCTCAAGTCCCTTGCGCTGCTTGGGTGCGCGATGCCGGCCGCCGGTCTCGTCGCGTGCCGCGAGGCGGTCGGCGACCCCGATCACGATGCCGACGACGATCAACATCGTGGCGGTGATGCGCAGATCGCGGAACGGCCCCTCGATCTGGTCCTTGAACAGCAGCCCCAGCACACCGATCGGGATCGAGCCGACGATCACCAGCCAGCCCATCTGGGCGTCGTGGTCGCGGCGCAGCTCCTTGTTCCCGAGGGAACGGGTCCAGGTCGACAGGATCCGCCCGATGTCCTTGCGGAAGTAGATCAGCACGGCGGCCTCGGTGCCGATCTGGGTGATCGCCGTGAACGCCGCCCCGGGGTCCTTCCAGCCCGAGAAGGCCGCGGTCAGACGCAGGTGCGCGCTGGAGGAGACGGGAAGGAACTCGGTCAGCCCCTGGACGAGTCCGAGGATGAGTGATTCGAACCAAGACATGAAGTTACGGCGTCCAAGTGCTGTTCGTGTGACGGGAGTCGGGCGCGTCGCATCACCGGGCGCGGTGATCGGGGTGCGAGTGGCAGCGTAGCGCCCCGCGCCGACGGCCCTGCCACAGGGGCGGTCAGGCGGCCGTCGGGCCCTTCACGGTCCAGCCCGGAGTCTGCGAATGGGACGTCAGGTCCTCGTGGGCCACCGTTCCGCCGCAGGCGGAGCAGGTGACGACCGGCAGCAGTTCGTTGCCGCAGCTGTGCTCGACGACCATGGGCCGGTCCTCGTTCTCGCGCAGATGCCGGTCGCCCCACGCCATGAGCGTCAGCAGCACCGGTTCCAGTTCGAGGCCCGCCTGGGTGGGCCGGTACTCGAAGCGCTGCGGCCGCTCGCTGTAGGCCCGCTTCGTGAGGATCCCGGCGTCGACGAGGCGGCGCAGCCGGGTGGCGAGGATGTCCCGCGGGGCGCCGATGTTGCGTACCAGCTGGTCGAAGCGGCGGTTGCCCAGGCAGACCTCCCGCAGTACGAGCAGGGAGTACTTCTCGCCGACGAGCGTCAGGGCGTCGGCGATCGAGCAGGGGCGCGGAGCTTTGGTGCCGGTCATGACTGCCAGTCTAAGTGAGGGTTGGAAATTCAAACTCACGGAGTTATGGTGAGTTTGAATTTCCTACTCACCGGTAGTTTCCCGCATTGATGGAGGCCCGCACCATGCGTGACGCAGTCATCGTCGAAGCCGTACGCACCCCCATAGGCAAGGGAAAGCCGAACGGCGCCCTCGCTCATGTGCACCCCGTCGAACTCCTCGCCCACACCCTGCGCACCCTCGTGGAGCGCTCCGGCGTCGACTCGGCGCTCATCGACGACGTCATCGGCGGCACCGTCGACCAGGTCGGCGAGCAGGCCATGAACACCACCCGCTACGCGGCCCTGTCCGCGGGCTTCCCGGAGACGGTCCCGGCGACCACCGTGGACCGCCAGTGCGGTTCCTCCCAGCAGGCCGTGCACTTCGCCGCGCAGGGTGTGATCGCGGGGGCGTACGACATCGTCGTGGCCTGCGGGGTCGAGTCGATGAGCCGGGTGCCGATGTGGTCGAACGTGCCCGAGGGCAAGGACCCCTTCGGCCCCGGGATCGCCGAACGCTACAAGGAGGGCCTGGTCCCGCAGGGCATCAGCGCCGAGCTCATCGCCGCCAAGTGGTCGATCTCGCGCGACCAGATGGACGCGTTCGCCGTCTCCTCGCACCAGAAGGCCGCGGCGGCCTGGGAGAAGGGCCTCTTCGACGCCGAGGTCGCGCCCCTGGAAGGCGTCTCGCGCGACGAGTGCGTACGCCCCGGCAGCACCCCCGAGATCCTCGGCGGCCTCAAGCCCGCCTACTACGACCCGAACTTCGCCGAACGCTTTCCGCAGATCGAGTGGAACGTCACGGCGGGCAACGCCAGCCCGATCAACGACGGCGCCTCCGCCGTCCTCATCATGTCGAGCGAGACGGCCGAACGCCTGGGCCTGCGCCCCCTGGCCCGCCTCCACAGCTTCGCCGTCACCGGCTCCGACCCCGTCCTCATGCTCACCGGGGTCATCCCGGCCACCGAGCAGGTCCTGCGCCGGGCCGGCCTCACCATCGAGGACATCGACCTCTTCGAGGTCAACGAGGCGTTCTCCAGCGTGGTCCTGGCCTGGCAGCAGGAGACGGGCGCCGACCCGGCCAAGGTCAACGTCCACGGCGGCGCGATCGCGCTCGGCCACCCCCTGGGCGCCAGCGGCACCCGCCTGACGACGACCTTGGTCCACGCGATGCGGGAACGCGGCGCCCGCTACGCCCTGCAGGCCATGTGCGAGGCGGGAGGGCTGGCCAACGCGATGATCCTGGAAAGGGTCTGACGGGACCCCGCAGGCCGTGTGCCCGACCGCACCCGGTCAGGCGCTCAACGGCCCCGCAGATGATGCCGCTTGCGCCACGCGACCACCGCCCCCGCCAGCCCCGGCAGGGCGATGGCGGCCATGGCGATCAGAAACGCCGGTGACGTGGGCGCGGACGCGCGCGCTCCGGCGACGACGTACGCGGCGGTGTTCGGTATCGATCCGAGCGCCGTCGCGACGAGGAACGGCACGTATCCCATACGGGACACGGCGGCGCAGTAGTTCGCCGCCCAGAACGGCACCCCCGGGAACAGCCGGGCCGCCAGCATCGAGCGGAACCCGTGCCGGCTCAACTGCCCGTCCGCCGCCTTCAGCCACCGGCCCCGCAGCAGCGGCCGCAGGGCGTCCTGCCCGAGCACCCGGCCCAGGCCGAAGGCGATCCCCGCCCCGAGCACCGTGCCGGCGAGCGCCGAGGCGAGCCCCAGTTGCGAGCCGAAGAGCGCGCCGGCGGCGAGATTCAGCAGCGGCCGTGGCACGAACGCCACGGTGCACAGCCCGTACGCGACCGCGAACACGACCGCGGCCGCGACCCCGCCGAGCTGGGGCGGCCAGCCGTCCGAGAGCAGTCTCTGCGGCTCGAAGAGCAGCACCGTGGACGCGGCGCCCGCGAGCAGCGCGAGGAGCAGGGAGAGCCGGGACCACGGCGACAGCAGCACTCTCGTGCAGCGGGCGGTGAGACCCACCGGAGCGGGGACGGGGAGAGCGAGCTCCGTGGCGATGGCCGGGGGAGTGGCCGTGGCGGTGCCCCCAGAGCGGGTGGTGGCATCGAGCATCCTGTGACGGTAACCGACGCGGATGGGTGATCGCCGTACGGATGCCGTCGGTTGTGCCGACAGGTGCCACCAAAAACCGTTCGACGTGGGACGACGCATCGGACATGATCTGCGTCATGTTCCGGTACGCCTTCGCTCTCGCAGCATCCGCAGTCGCGGATGCGCCGAAGGCTGCCGTTCCCGTTTTCCCGGCCGCCGCAGACGGCGCCCGAAGCTGACCCTTCCCGGACAGTCCGGCGGACCCCGCAGGGGGAGGGTCGGCAGGTCCTTGGGGTCCCCGTTCTTCCACGAACACGCAGAGGCTTCGAGGTACAGCCATGTCCAAGACCGCTTACGTGCGCACCAAGCCGCACCTGAACATCGGCACGATGGGCCACGTCGACCACGGCAAGACCACCCTGACCGCCGCCATCACCAAGGTCCTCGCCGAGCGCGGCAGCGGCACGTTCGTGCCGTTCGACCGCATCGACCGCGCCCCGGAGGAGGCCGCGCGCGGGATCACCATCAACATCGCGCACGTCGAGTACGAGACCGACACCCGGCACTACGCGCACGTGGACATGCCGGGCCACGCCGACTACGTCAAGAACATGGTCACCGGGGCCGCCCAGCTCGACGGGGCGATCCTCGTCGTCTCCGCGCTCGACGGGATCATGCCGCAGACCGCCGAACACGTGCTGCTCGCGCGGCAGGTGGGCGTCGACCACGTGGTGGTCGCCCTCAACAAGGCGGACGCGGCCGACGAGGAACTGGTCGAGCTCGTCGAGCTGGAGGTCCGTGAGCTGCTCACCGCGCACGGCTACGGCGGCGACGCCGTGCCCGTCGTACGGGTCTCCGGGCTCAAGGCCCTGGAGGGGGACCCGCGCTGGACGGCGTCGATCGAGGCGCTGCTCGACGCGGTGGACACGTACGTGCCCATCCCCGAGCGGTATCTGGACGCGCCGTTCCTGATGCCCGTCGAGAACGTGCTGACCATCACCGGCCGGGGCACCGTGGTGACCGGCGCGGTCGAGCGGGGCACCGTGCGGGTGGGGGACCGGGTCGAGGTGCTCGGGGCCGCCGTGGACACGGTGGTGACCGGTGTCGAGACCTTCGGCAAGCCGATGGAGGAGGCGCAGGCCGGGGACAACGTGGCGTTGCTGCTGCGGGGTGTTCCGCGCGACGCGGTCCGGCGCGGGCATGTCGTGGCCGCGCCCGGCAGTGTGGTGCCCGCTCGTCGCTTCATCGCGCAGGTGTATGTGCTGTCGGCGCGTGAGGGCGGGCGTACGACACCCGTCTCCACCGGGTACCGGCCGCAGTTCTACATCCGCACGGCGGACGTCGTGGGGGATGTCGACCTCGGTGAGGTCGCCGTGGCCCGGCCGGGGGAGAAGGTCGTCATGACCGTGGAGCTGGGTCGGGACGTGCCGCTCGAGGCCGGGCTCGGGTTCGCCATCCGTGAAGGTGGGCGGACTGTGGGGGCGGGCACGGTGACGGCCGTCGTCTGAGGGTGGTTGCGGTGTGTGGGGGACTGCGGGCCGGTCAGTGGCCGGTCCCGCGGTTCCCCGCGCCGGGCACAATGGGCGGGTGACCGAGTCCCTCCCCGTCGCCCGTGCCGTCGACCACGGGTTCGCCAAGCTGATGCCCGACGTCGACCGGGAGCGGGCCTGGTTGCTGACCGTGGACGGGGCTCCGCAGTCCTACGTCGATCTCGACGAGCCGACGCATCTCGAGTTCGAGTACGTCCGGCGGCTCGGGCATGTGCTGGACCTCGTCGCGGAGGCGGGGCGGGCGCCGGACGTGGTCCATCTCGGCGGGGGCGCCCTGACGTTGCCGCGGTATCTGGCGGCCACCCGGCCGGGGTCGCGGCAGGACGTCGTCGAGTTCGACCGGGGGCTGCTGGACCTGGTGGCCGAGCAGCTGCCGCTTCCGGACGGGGCGGGGATCGCGTTGCACGCGGCCGACGCGCGGGCGTGGCTGGAAAGCGCCCCGGCGGACTGCGCCGACGTGCTGGTGGCCGACGTCTTCGGCGGCTCGCGGGTCCCGGCGCATCTGACGTCCCGCGAGTACGCCCATGAGGCCGCGCGCGTACTCCGGAGCGACGGGGTCTACCTCGCCAATCTCGCCGACGCGGCGCCCTTTGACTTCCTGCGATCCCAACTCGCGAACTTCGCCGAGGTGTTCGACGAACTCGCCCTGATCGCCGAGCCCGGTGTGCTGCGCGGCCGGCGGTTCGGGAACGCGGTGCTCGTCGCCTCGGGCCGGCCTCTCGACACGGCCGCTCTGGCACGGCGTACGGCGGCCGACGCCTTCCCCGCGCGGGTGGAACACGGCGCCGGGCTGCGGAAGTTCATCGGCACGGCGCGACCGGTGCGGGACGAGGAGGCCGTTGCGTCACCCGAGCCCCCCGACGGGGCGTTCGGCATCGGCTGACTCGTCCGTGGTGACCTGGGCGGCGACCTGCCTGGTGCCCCGGCGCAGGTTGCGGACGTCCGGCACGCACAGAACGGCCGCCGTCACCGCCGCGATCAGGCCCGCACAGCCCCACAGGGCCGCGGCCCGCCCGAACGCCGACTCCACCGGTCCCGCCAGCGCCGCCGCGAGCGGCATGAGGGCGACCGAGCCGAACCAGTCGTAGGCCGAGACCCGGGAGAGCTTGTCCTCCGGTATCTCCTGGTGCAGGGCGGTCATCCAGGAGACGCCGAACACCTCGACGGTCGCACCGGCCACGAACATCGCCGCGCACAGGAGCGGCACCGACACCGGTACGGCGAGTGCGGCCGAGGGCAGGGCCATCGGGAACACGCACAGGATGCCCACGAACAGGAGGCGATCGGGCTTCCAGCGCGTCATGAGGAGAGCCCCTACGACCGTCCCCGCGCCGAAGAAGCCGAGGGCGACACCCCAGGGGCCGGCCCCGCCCAGGTCGTCCCGGGCGACGAGCGGGCCGTAGACCGCGTCGGCGGCGCCGAGGACCGCGTTGGCCACGGAGAACTGGACCACGATGCCCCACAGCCACGGCCTGCTCGCGACCTCGCGCCAGCCGTCGCGGAGGTCGGCGAGCATGCCGGCGCCCGGTTCGCGGGGCGGAATGTGACCGACGTCGAGGAAGGCGCGCAGCGAACCGGCGACCGCGAACGCCACGGCGTCCGCCGCGAGCACCCAGCCGGGGCCGATCGCGGCGACCATCGCACCGCCGAGCGCGGCCCCGCCCAGCGCCGCGCCCTGCATCGCCATCCGGAACACGGCGAAGGCCCGGCCGGCCTGTTCGCCGCTCACCGAGGACAGCAGCATGCCCTCGGCCGCGGGGCTGAAGAACGCGTGGCCCGTGCCGCCGAGCGCGGTCAGCAGCATCATCTGCCACAACCGGGGTTCGCCGGTCAGGACGAGGACGGCGAACGCGCCCTGGGAGACGAAGTTGAGGGTGTTCGCCGCGACCATCACCCGGTGCCGGGGCAGCCGGTCCGCCACCGCGCCGCCGATCAGCAGGAACACCACCAGTGGGAGTGTGCGGGCGGCGGCCACCAGGCCCACGTCGCCGCTGTCGCCGCCCGCCTCCAGTACGGCGAACGCGGCGGCGATCAGGGCGCCGTTGCTGCCGAGGTTCGTGACGAACGCGGCGGCGGTCAGCAGGCTGTAGTTGCGGCTCGCCCAGGCGGGCCTGCGGGCGCGGGAGGAGGTGGCGGTGGGGGTCACCGGCCGACTATCGCCGCAGGGGTGCCGTTCTGCCAAACCAGTTGCAGGCCAGATCGCGGGGACGAGTGAGGAGACGCCGATCACTGGTGCCGGGCCTGGTCAGCGCGATTTACTCGTGGGTAACATCGCGGGCATGAGCGCAGACGAGATGTCCGTCGGCGAGATGCTCGCCGCCACCGTGCCCATGGTCCGGACCCTGAACCTCGAGTTCCTGGAGACCGGCCCCGAGAAGGTCGTGGTGGCCCTGCCCGACCAGGGGGAGTTCCACAACCATGTGGGCGGGCCGCACGCCGGGGCGATGTTCACGCTCGCCGAGTCGGCCAGCGGGGCGGTCGTCCTGGCGGCGTTCGGCGACCAGCTCTCCCGCGCGGTGCCCCTCGCCGTCAACGCGGAGATCGCCTACCGCAAGCTCGCGATGGGCCCGGTCACCGCCACGGCGACCCTGGGCCGTCCGGCGGCCGACGTCGTCGCCCAGCTCGACGCCGGGGAGCGCCCCGAGTTCCCGGTCACGATCGAGATCCGCCGCGCGGACGGGGCGGTCACCGGCGAGATGACGGTGGTGTGGACCCTGCGGCCCAACGGCTGAGCGCTGGGGGGCTTGGGGTGCCGCCGGTGTCGTAGCGGAGGCCATGGTGCTGAGCAGGGTCTCGCGCGGGTCGATCGCGGCCCCGGCGTTGGAGATTTCGTGTGCCAAGCATCCCTGGGCCGCGCACAACTTGAGGCCCGCATCCCGCTTAATTTCGAATACGGGTACGGATACCGCCGGTAACTTTTCTGAAGCCGCGCCTTTTTGAACATGGGTCACTCCACCTTCTTGTTTGCTGTACATCAATTGTGCGAAGGTGAGCGCCCCCTCCCGATGACCGGGTCGCAACTGACGCGGCATAGGTATGCACCAATCAGGCTCCTGCTTTCCGAGGACCGCATATTCCATGCGGTCCTGCGGCTTGGAAGGAATTCGTACCGTGCACTCCGCTAACCCCCCACGCCCCCCTTACCCTCCGCGCCCCGGATCGAGCCCGGCGGAGTCCGACCGCAATCTCCTGGCCCGGCTGGGGGAGAACAGTGTGGACGGCCACGCCGTCGCGCTGCTGATGGCGCGGCACTGGCAGGCGACCTACGAATACTCGGTCATCTGTCTCGCCTCCTGGTCGGGTTCGGCCTCGATGGCGGCCGCGGCGGCATTTCACCGTGTGCTCGGCCGGACGGAGGACGGCGCACTCCGTCCCCAACTTCTCGTCGCGGTGAGGGAGTTCGTCAAGGAGTGGGCCGCGGACGACGAAATTGCCGCCGTGCTGCCGGAACTGCGCAAGACGATCGGCGGCCGCGGTCTACGCGCGGCGAGGTCCGTCACCCCGGAAAGGCGACTGCTCGCCGAGCGCGCATTCCGGTCCCTTCCCGGGGCTTCCCAATGCCTGCTGTGGCATGCCGAGGTCGAGGCGGAACCGATATCCGTACCGGCCAATCTCCTGGGAGTCGACGCGGCACGTGCGGCGGCCGCCCTCGACCAGGCGCGCGAACAATTCCGCACCGGTTGTGTCCGTGCCCACCGGGAACTCGCGCCCACCAGTGAATGCCGCTTCTACAACCGTCTCCTGGATGTCCCGATTCGTCGGGGCGGGGACCTTCTGCCCGATGTCCGCAAACATCTGACGGAATGCCGGTACTGCCGTCACGCCGCCGAACAGCTCAGCCATTTCGAGGGCGGCCTCGACGTGCTGCTCGCCGAGACGGTGCTCGGCTGGGGTGCCCACCGCTATCTCGACTCACGGCCCGCCCGTGCCGCCGGGCGTCCCGACCCGGTCCGGCCCGGCGCGGCCCGTACGAAGCCCCACGGGCGCCACCGCCCCGTCCCGGCCGGTCCCGCCGCCCAGCCCCGCAAGAGCACCCGGGCCGTTCTCGTGGGCGCCGGCCTGACCTCCCTGGTCCTGCTCGCGACGGTGCTCGTCGTCAAGGGCTGGTCCGAGGACGGCGATGTCCCCACGCCCGGTGCCACCTGGGGCGCGGTGAGCGGCAACACCGTGCGCCCGAGTCAGTCGCAGGTCTCCCAGGACGCCGGGTCCCCGTCCACCGCCTCCATGGGCAACCCCGTCGAGATCGGCCACGGCAGGCTCCGCAACGAAGACGCCGGTCTGTGCCTCGACACCCTCGGCGCGAAGACCGTGGACGGCGCGAAGGCCGTGCTGGCGGAGTGCTCCTCCGCCGGGTCCCAGCAGTGGTCGTACCAGGAGGACGGGCTGCTGCGCAGCGCGGCCGCCCCCCGGCTCTGCCTCGACGCCGACGCCGAGAAGCGGTCGGTCGTGGTCACCGACTGTCTGACCCGCACAGGAGAGATCCACTACGACCTCACCGTGCGCGGCGAACTCCTGCTGCGCCGGGGGAAGGGGCTCCTGATCGCGCCCGGCGAGGGGGAGACCGCCGTCGTCACCGAGCGGAACGGCTCGAAGGGGCAGCGGTGGCTGCTGGAGTCCGCCGACGAGAGCGCGCCGGTACAGCAGGGCACGCGGTCGCCCGGAGACGGAGACGGAGACGGGGACAGGGACGGGGAGTCGGGCGGGCCCTCCGGGGGAACCGGCGGGGATCCGCTCGCGCCCCGTCTCGCCCCGTCCCCGCCCTCCGGTTCCGGCGAGCATCCCGACCAAGGTCCCGGTCAGCCCTCGGACCAGCACGGGTCCCCGTTGCCGCGGTACGGGACGCGGGTCGCGCAGGTCGGCCACGGCCACTCCGGTCCGGCCGCACCGGTCGGGGAGGCCGGGGCCGCGGTGGGGGCGGTCGTGAGCGCCGCGACGTCGGTGACGGCACCCGTCACCTCGGGCCTCGGTGTGCTCGGTGCCGGACTCGGCCGGGGCGTCGGGGGGTGAGCCGCTGCTCCGGACGCCGCGTCTCGTGAACCGGTAGGCTGCCACGGCGCGCGTCGGTAGCCGGCGCGCGCCGGGAAGCGACTTGGGAGGAACCGGCGTTGCACGTCCAGGAATGGCTCGACACCGTGCCCCCGGCCGCCGTCTACGCCCTGGTGGGCCTGGTCATCGGCCTGGAGAGCCTGGGCATTCCGCTGCCCGGCGAGATCATCCTGGTCTCCGCCGCGCTGCTGTCCTCGCAGCACGCGGGGATCAACCCCGTGGTGCTCGGCGCGTGCGCCACCGTCGGGGCGGTGGTCGGTGACTCCATCGGCTACGCGATCGGGCGCAAGGGCGGGCGGCCGTTGCTGACCTGGCTCGGCAACAAGTTCCCCAGGCACTTCAGCGAGGGCCATGTCGCCACGGCGGAGCGGTCCTTCGAGAAGTGGGGCATGTGGGCGGTGTTCTTCGGCCGCTTCGTCGCGCTGCTGAGGATCTTCGCCGGGCCGCTCGCCGGTGTGCTGCGGATGCCCTACTGGAAGTTCCTGACCGCCAACGTGCTGGGCGGGATCGTCTGGGCGGGCGGTACGACGGCGGTCATCTACTACGTCGGGATCGTCGCGGAGTCCTGGCTGAAGAAGTTCTCGTGGCTGGGGCTCGTGCTGGCCGTGCTGATCGGCCTGACCTCGATGCTGGTGCTCAAGCGCAAGGCGAAGAAGGCGACGGCGCAGACGCAGGCGGCCGAGCCGGAGACCGTCCCGGCCGCCGACTGACCCTCACGGTGTCTCGTGCACCTCGTGGTGGGCCTTGGCGAGGTCCGCGTAGAGCGTTCCGTTCAGGGTGACCCCCTGACGCTCCTCCTCCGTCAGCTCCCGCCGCACCTTGGCCGGTACGCCCGCCACCAGGGAACCGGGCGGTACCCGCATGCCCTGCGGTACCAGGGCCTGCGCCGCGACCAGGGAACCCGCCCCGATCACCGCGCCGTTCAGCACGGTCGCGCCCATGCCGATCAGGCAGTCGTCCTCGACGGTCGCGCCATGCACGACCGCGTTGTGCCCTACGGACACCCGCTCGCCGATCGTCACCGGGAAGCCGGGGTCGGCGTGAAGCGTGCAGTTGTCCTGGATATTGCTGTGGGCGCCGACTGAGATGCGTTCTACGTCGCCGCGGGCCACCGCGCCGTACCAGAGACTCGCGCCGGCCTGAAGCGTCACATCTCCGATCACCGACGCGGTGGGCGCCACGAAGGCCTCCCCGTCGATCCGCGGTTCCCTGCCGCCGATGCCCGTGATCAAAGCCTTGTGCGCCATGTCGCCTCCTGGTTCGTGATGGTCCGAACCGTACGCCACCCCGGTGGGGCGTAGATCACAAGCCCTCGGGCTCATACGGATGGCGTGCGCTCAGTACGGTGAGCTCGTGCCGAAGAGCAAGAACACGTTCTCATCCTGGCGGGGCCGTCTCGTGCAGCGTGCCGTCCACGCGGGCTGGGCCTGGGTGCAGCGCACGGGCTCCGTCACCGCCGAGCGTCCGGGGCGCTTCCGCTTCGGCGCGCTGGGTGCGCACAGCAGGCTGGCGTTTCCGCTGGGCACGGTGTTCGGTGAGCCGTGGATCCATGTCGGCTCGCACTGCATCGTCGGCGAGCAGGTCACCCTGACCGCGGGACTCATGCCCGACCTGGACCTGGGCCCCGAGCCGATCCTGCGTATCGGCGACGGGGTCGTGCTGGGGCGCGGCAGCCACGTCATCGCCGACACCACGGTCACCATCGGCAGCGACTGCTACTTCGGGCCGTACGTCTATGTCACGTCCACGAATCACTCCTACGACGATCCCCACGAGCCCATCGGCAAGCAGTGGCCGCGGATGGAGCCGGTGTCGATCGGTGCGGGGTGCTGGATCGGCACCGGTGCGGTGATCCTCCCGGGCGCGCGGATCGGACGGAACGTCGTGGTCGCCGCCGGCGCGGTGGTCCGGGGCGTGGTGCCGGACCACGCGGTGGTGGCGGGGGCCCCGGCCCGGGTCGTACGCCGCTGGACCGCCGAGGACGGCTGGCAGCCGCCCCTTCGCACACCGGCCCCGGTGCCGATACCCGAAGGCGCCACGGCAGAACAGCTCACCGCCCTCGCCGACCTGGACGAGGAAACGGCCGCGAAACTCGCCGAACTGGACGAGGACCCGGCGGGACGACTGGCGGGACTGGACTGAGGGGCGCGGGGGAGGCCGCGGGGGTGACGGCGCCTGCCGAGTGAGCGCGTTCGAGGGGGCGGGCGCCGGTCGTCGTGCGGTGGTTTGAGGGGGTGGGGTGGCCGTGGCCTTCCGTCGTGCCGGCTGGTGGGGCGAGGGCGGGGTGCTTGGGGTGTCGGCCGGCTGATGCGAGGAGTGGGGGTGACGGCCCGGCGGGGCGTCGTCGGTGGTCCGGGGTGCCGATGGGTCGGCTGGCTGAGGGGAGCGGGGGTGTTGGCGAGCCGCGTGGGCTGACGGGGCGGGCGCTGCTCGCCGTGAGGTGGGGCGGCCGGCGGGCGGGAACCTGTCGTGTCGGCTGGGGTGGTGAGGGCTGGGGGGCTGACGGGCCGGTTGGCCGAAGGGAGGGGGCGGGAGTGTCTGCCGCGTCCGGCTGGGCCCGGGGGCTGGAGCCTGTTGTGTCGGCTGGGTGGTGAGGGTCGGGGGTCTGACGGGCCGGTTGGCCGAGGGGAGAGGGTGGGGGTGTCTGCCGCGTCCGGCTGGGCGCGGAGGGCCGGAGCCTGTCGGTCGGCTGGGGTGGTGAGGGTCGGGGGTCTGACGGGCCGGTTGGCCGAGGGGAGGGGGCGGGGGTGTCTGCCGCGTCCGGCTGGGCGCGGTGGGCTGGAGCCTGTCGGGTCGGCTGAGGGCCGGGGGCTGGGGGTCTGACGGGCCGGTTGGCCGAGGGGAGAGGGCGGGGGCGGGGGGCGTCTGCCGCGCCCGGCGGAGCCTGGGGGCGGGGTAGGTCGTGGTGCGGCGCATCGATCCGGCTGGACTTCAGATCGGCGGAGCCAAGTGCCGGGGGATCGCCGGGGTGAAGAGGGCGGCTGCCCAGTCCTCAGGGCCGTGCGGATCGGGTGGGCAGATCGGCGTGGCGTGCGCTCAGCCTGTTGCCAGGAGCAGCGTGCCCAGCAGGGCCAGGCCCGCGCCTGCCGCCTGGAGTGCGCGGAGGCGTTCGGCGAGGAAGCCTCGGGCGGCCAGGGCCGTGACCACCGGGTAGAGCGAGGCGAGGACGGCGGCCACCGTCACCGGGCCGTGCTGGGCGGCCACCGAGTACGTGCCGTTCGCCGCCACGTCCGCCAGGCCGATGAAGGCGAGCGCGGGGAGGGACGGCCAGGGGAAACCAGTCGGAGGGAGCGCGGGCGCGCCCCGTTTCACCGAGACGTACAGGGCGGCGCCGCCCACCGCCACGTTGACCAGGCGCTGTACGAAAAGGGCGAGGAACAGACCGGTGACCGTCGTGGACGCCTCCGCGATCAGGGCGAACACCGTACCGAAGCCGAGAGCCGCGATCAGGGTGAGGACGATCGCCCGGCGCTGTACAGGGGCTCCGCGCAGCTGGGGGCCGCCCGCCAGGACCACTCCGGTGACGGCCACCGCGATGCCCGCGGCCTGCATCAGCCCGGGACGCTCGCCGAGGAGGAGACCGAGGCCCACCGGGACCGCCACGCTCAGTGTGCCCAGCGGGGAGACGACTCCCATCGGGCCCAGTGCGAGCGCCTTGTAGAAGCAGATCAGGGCGACGGGTCCGGCCAGACCGGCGGCGAACGCGAACCACAGCCGCGGCCCCGCCTCGCTCCAGCCGCCCGTCGCCGCCACGATCGCGCCGAGCACCGCCGCCGCGATGCCCTGCGACACCACGACCACCGTGAGCGCCGGGAGCCGTCGGGTCAGCACGCCGCCGCCGAAGTCGGCCAAACCCCACAACAGGCTGGTGGCCAGGGCGAAGAATGCTGTCACGGGTAGCCTCGCAGTACAGTTCGGTGAACGATCGGGTGCACCCCACCGTAGTTCATTCGATTGCACCATGCCATACAGAATATTGGACGTGATGTGTCGGACCTCGACCTGCTGACTCAGTCCCTGGCGCGCAACGTCAAGCGCTGGCGGACCGAACGCGGCTTCACCCTGGACGCGCTCGCCGCCCGGGCCGGAGTCAGCCGCGGCATGCTGATCCAGATCGAGCAGGCCCGCACCAACCCCAGCCTCGGCACGGTCGTGAAGATCGGCGACGCCCTCGGCATCAGCATCACCACCCTGCTCGACTACGAGCGGGGGCCGAAGGTGCGGGTCGTCCCCGCCGAGCAGGCCGTACGGCTGTGGCACACCGATGCGGGGAGCTACAACCGGCTCCTCGCGGGCGCCGAGGCCCCGGGCCCGCTGGAGATGTGGGACTGGCGGCTGATGCCGGGCGAGAGCAGCCCGTCGGACCCGCACCCCACGGGCACGGTCGAGCTCGTGCATGTCATGGCCGGCGAGCTCACCCTCACTGTCGACGGGGTGGAACACCGGGTCCCCGCAGGCGCGAGCGCTTCTTTCGAGGCGAACACCCCGCACACGTACGGCAATCAGGGCGCGGTACCGATGGAGATGGTCATGGCCGTCTCGGTGCCGGCGGTGTCCTGAGCGGCTGTTAGCGTGCCGTCATGGACGCACCCATCGGACACTTCGACCACGCCGTCCCGGCCCCCGCCGCCCTCGACGAGCTGGTCCGCCCGGTCGCCGACGCCGTACGCCACTGGAGCGGCAGCGTCCCCGCCGAGCAGATCGTGTACGTCGACACCGACCCGCAGTGGGCCGACACCGCGGTCTTCGTGGAGCACTACGGCCGGGAGCTCCTCGAGCGGTCGGCGAACTGTGTCGTGGTGGCAGGCAAGCGCGGTGGCGAGACCACCCTCGCCGCGTGTGTGGCCCTGTCCACCACCCGGGTCGACGTCAACGGGGTCGTCCGCCGCCAACTCGGTGCGCGCAAGGCCTCGTTCGCCTCGATGGACACCGCGACGGGCGAGACCGGCATGGAGTACGGCGGCATCACCCCGATAGGGCTTCCCGCCGCATGGCCGGTGCTGGTCGACTCGGCCGTGGTCGACCTGCCGTACGTCCTGGTCGGCAGCGGGCGCCGGCGCGGCAAGCTGCTGGTGCCGGGGAAGGCCTTCGCGGAACTGCCGGGGGCGGTGGTACTCGAAGGACTCGGCGTCGCCTGACCTCCGGCCGGCGCGTGGTGGGCGAGGGCATGATGCGGGTCCCTCTCGCCCGGCACCGGCGCCGGATCGGCGTGCACCAGGGCCGCCGTGAGACGGGGCACCGCGTGCAGCAGAGCGTGCTCCGCCGCCACGGCGACCGCGTGCGACTGACGTACCGTCATCTCCCCGTCCACCACGACCGCCACCTCCGCGCGCAGCCGGTGCCCGATCCAGCGCAGCCTCAACTCGCCCACCGCGCGCACCCCTTCGACCTCGCGCAGCGCACCCTCGGCCCGGTCTACGAGCGCCGGGTCCACGGCGTCGAGCAAGCGCCGGAACACCTCGCGTGCCGCGTCCCGCAGTACCAGCGTGATCGCGGCCGTGATCGCCAACCCCACGATCGGGTCGGCGAGTTGCCAGCCCAGCGCCGAGCCGCCGGCCCCGACGAGCACGGCCAGTGAGGTGAACCCGTCGGTGCGGGCGTGCAGTCCGTCCGCCACCAGCGCGGCCGAGCCGATGTCCCGGCCCACCCGAATGCGGTAGCGGGCGACCCACTCGTTCCCGGCGAAGCCCACCAGCGCGGCCGCGGCGACCGCCGGGAGGTGCGCCACGGGACGCGGATCGAGCAGCCGGTCGATCGCCGCCCACCCCGCGAAGGCCGCGCTCGCGGCGATCGTCAGCACGATCACGATGCCCGCGAGATCCTCGGCGCGGCCGTAGCCGTACGTGAAACGGCGGGTGGCCGCGCGCCTGCCCAGCACGAAGGCGATGCCCAGTGGTACGGCGGTCAGCGCGTCCGCCGCGTTGTGCACCGTGTCGCCGAGCAGCGCGACGGACCCGGACACCGCCACGACGACCGCCTGCGCCAGGGCCGTGACCCCCAGCACCGCCAAGGAGACCCACAGGGCGCGCATGCCGCGGGCGGAGGACTCCAGGGCCGAGTCGAGCTTGTCGGCGGTCTCGTGGGAGTGGGGAGTGAGGAGGTGCCCCAGGCGATGACGGAAGCCGTGGCGTCCATGCCTGTGCTCGTGCCCATGCGGATGCTCATGCTCATGCTCGTGGCCGTGCTCGCTCACTTGGTGCCCCTTCCGACGCGCGCGATGGTGGACGTACCCCGCCCATGAGGCCATTATGTGCGTATGAGCGCACGCATGCACCTGTCACCTGCGCACGATGCGCACCCGCGTACCCCCGGCGAGGAGCAGTTCGCCCTCGCCGCCGAGATCCTCGCCCTGCTCGGCGACCGCACCCGCCTCACCCTCCTGCACGCCCTGGCCGGGGGAGAGGCCGATGTCACGACCCTCACGGAGGCATGCGGAGCGGCCCGGCCGGCCGTCAGCCAGCACCTGGCGCGGCTGAGGCTCGCCGGGCTGGTGAACACACGGAAGGAGGGGCGCCGGGTGATCTACACCCTGCGCGACGGCCATCTGCGCCGGCTCGTCGACGAGGCCCTGAACGTGGCCGACCACCGGCTCAGCGACCGGCCGGTGCACGACTGAGACGTCAGTACGCCGCCGCCGTACCCAGGTACTGCTCCGCGAAGGCGGCGGCGGCCGTGGGCGAGGTGAACAGGCGGCGCAGGCGGGCGAAGGTGGTGCCCGCGCGGTAGTCGTCGCCCGACGAGGTGCCGTGGTAGACCTCGGAGAGCCACTGGGAGAACTCCTGGTAGTCCCACACGCGCCGCAGACAGGCCTCCGAGTAGCCGTCGAGACCGCTGCCGTCGCCCTTGCCGAGGTAGTCGACGAGCGCGTCGCCGAGCAGGAAGGCGTCGTGCAGGGCGAGGTTCATGCCCTTCGCCGCTATGGGCGCGGTGAGGTGGGCGGAGTCCCCGGCGAGGAAGAGGCGGCCGAACGTCATGGGCTCGACCACGTAGTTGTGCATGTCGAGGACGCGCTTCTCGATCAGCCGTCCCTCGGTGAGCGGCGGGGTGCCGTCCGCGCCCAGGCGTTGCTGGAGTTCGGCCCAGACGCGGTCGTGGGGCCAGTTCTCCGGGTCGTCGCCGGGCGGGCACTCCAGGTAGTAGCGGGTGACCTCGGGGCTGCGGGCCATGTGCCCGGCGAAGCCGTTCGGGTGGATGCCGAACAGGACGCAGTCGGAGGACGGCGGCGCCTCGGCGAGCAGCGCCAGCCAGCCGATGCCGTAGTCGTGGCGGGCGATGTTCGTGGTCTCGGGGAGGACGGTGCGGGTCACCCCGCGGGCCCCGTCGCAGCCGGCCACGAACTCGCACTCGACCAGGTGTCGTTCACCCGTGTCGGCGTCGGTGTACGACACGGACGGCCGGGCCGTCTCCAGGTCGTGCAGCCGGACGTCCTGGACGCCGAAGCGGATCTCGCCGCCCCGCACGTCGGCGTACTCGCGGACCAGGTCCGTGACCAACAGGGGCTGGGGGTAGACGAAGTGGTGCTGTCCCGTCAGCTCGCCGTAGGCGAAGCGGAAGCGGTCTCCGGCGAAGCGGAACTCGCACTCGGTGTGCAATTGGGCGCGTTCCAGCAGGGTGTCGGCGAGACCGCGCCGCTGCAGAGCGCGTACGGCCCACTCCTCGATGACGCCCGCGCGCGGCCGCTGCTCGATGAACTCGCGGGTCTCCACCTCCAGGACCAGACAGTCCGTGCCCGCGGCCCGCAGGATGTTGCCGATCGTCAGCCCGGCGGGCCCGGCGCCGACTATGACGACCGGAAAACACTGTGGGGAACCGGAGTTGGGGTGGGAGGTCACCCCGTCATTATGGCGACGCCCCGGCTGCGGCCGGGAGGGGGGCCGGAGTCCGGCGAGGCGTCAGCGCAGGCGGGGGATCTCGATCGCCGGGCACTTGTCCATCACCATGTCCAGGCCGGCCGCGCGGGTGCGGTCGTAGGCCTCCTCGTCGATGACGTCCAGCTGGAACCAGACGGCCTTCGCGCCCTTCGCCACGGCCTCGTCGGCGACCGCTCCCGCGAGCTCGCTGTTCACGAACACGTCGACCACGTCGACGTCGAAGGGGATGTCCGCGAGGGAGGCGTACCCCTGCTCGCCGTGCACGGTCTCCGCCTTGGGATGGACCGGCACGATCCGCTTGCCGTGGCGCTGGAGCACCTCGGCGACGCTGTAGGCCGCGCGCCGCTGGTTCGACGACAGGCCCACGACGGCCCAGGTGTCGCCGAGTTCGGTGAGGATCTTGCGAGTCGTCGCTGGGTCGCCGTACACGTCGGATCTCCCGGGGATGGTGGAACTGTGGCATGGGGGGGAACACCGGCGGCCGTCCGGATCTTCCCGACCCGAGGTCTCCTACGGCTGTGCCGGCAGGGGGACCCACCACACCAGCGTCGTGCCGCCATCGGGGGATGGTTCGGCGGGAAGCCGTACGACGCGGGATGCTCGGAGATCTTCGTGAGGCGCAGCGGCCGCGGCCGGCGGATGAGCTCACCGAGGATGCCGTGCCCCTCCGGGTACGGGCCGATCTTCGCGATCCGCTCGTCGCTGACCCCGGCGGTATGGAAGGCGGACAGCCGGCTGCCGTCCGGTCCGATCACGCCGAGTGCCGCGTACTCGGCGTCCACCAGCACCGCGGCGGCCTCGACGATGCTGTGCAGGGCCTGCTCCAGATCCAGCTCCCGGCCCACCGAGAGCACCGCCTCCAGCAGGCTGTGCACCCGGTCACGGGTACCGCGGGCCGCGTCCAGCCGGGCCTGCAACTCCTCCAGGAGCTCGTCCAGCCTCAGCTGCGGCAGCCGCATACGGGCCTCCCGGGGCTCCTCAGGGCTTCCCACCTGTGCTCCTCCGGTCCCCTCGCCGGCGGGCACCGGCCGCCGCGGTCCCTGCCACGGTAATGGCCCACGGGCCGCGGGGGTACGGGTCCGGCTGAGCATGCCTGCGCGGCGCCCGGGGTGCCGGCCGACTCGGCGGCGGGCCTGACGGCAGGCGTCCGGCGTGCGCGGCCCGGTGCCGGAAAGTACGGTGACGCCCAGGTGTTCGACGCCGGGCGGGCGATGGCCGCCCCGGAAGTCGTCGGAGGGCGGAGGCGGCATGGCCGACAAGGGCGCGGAGAGGCTGTCGCGCAAGACCTACGAGAAGGAACTGCTGCGTCTGCAGACGGAGTTGGTGAAACTCCAGGAGTGGGTGCGCGCCGAGGGCGCCCGGCTGGTCGTGGTCTTCGAGGGCCGGGACGCGGCGGGCAAGGGCGGCACCATCAAGCGGGTCGCCGAGCACCTCAACCCCCGGGTCGCCCGGATCGCGGCGCTGCCGAAGCCGACCGAGCGCGAGCGCACCCAGTGGTACTTCCAGCGGTACGTCGAGCACCTGCCGGCGGCCGGGGAGATCGTGCTGTTCGACCGGTCCTGGTACAACCGGGCCGGCGTCGAACACGTCATGGGCTTCTGCACCAGGGAGGAGTACCAGCTGTTCCTGCGCCAGTGCCCGATCTTCGAGCGGATGCTCGTGGAGGCCGGGATCGTGCTGCGCAAGTACTGGTTCTCGGTGAGCGACACCGAGCAGCAGGAGCGGTTCCGCAAGCGCCTGGAGGATCCGCTGCGGCGCTGGAAGCTCTCACCGATGGACCTGGAGTCCATCACCCACTGGGAGGCGTACTCCAGGGCCAAGGACGAGATGATGGTGCACACCGACATCTCGGAGGCACCGTGGTTCGTCGTGGAGAGCGACGACAAGCGCCGGGCCAGGCTGAACATGATCGCCCATCTGCTCGGTTCCGTGCCCTATCGCGAGGTGCCGCCACCGGTCCTCGAACTGCCCGAGCGGCCGAGGTCCACCGGATACGAGCGCCCGCCGCGTGATCTGCAGACCTACGTCCCCGACCACGCGGCGGGCCTCTGAGCGGACCCGGTCACCCCTCCTCTGGCACGATCGCCACCGAGCAGGCGGAGTGGTACGGCACCCGGTGGGCCACCCGGCCCGGCCGGAGCCCGAAGTGCCGGCCCGCCGCCGGGCACCCACAGCCAGGAGGCCGGCATGGTGCGAGGCGTCGACCAGCACCGTCCCGGCGGGGCCCTCGACGGTACGGCGGTGCAGTCCGGCATCGCCGGGCGCGTCCCGGAGCGCCGCGTCCAGCGCGTCGACCGCCTGCCGCTCGTGCGGCCGGGCGGGCTCCCCGGCCGGCAGCGGATGATCGGTGCTCTCGTGCGCCGGGCACCGCCAGGCCCGTACCGCCTCCACCGGTACCTGGCGTCGCGCGGCCTCCGCGAAGGCGAAGTCCAGCGCCGCCGGGCCGCCGACCCCGACGACGATCCGGCCCTGCCGCCCGGACCGGGCCTGGTTGTCGTGGCTGCCGCGGACGACGATCACCGGGCAGTGCGCGTGCCCGGCCACCGTCAGGCGCACCGAACCCAGCAGCGCCTCGGCCATGCCGCCGCGGCCACGGGCGCCGGTCACCGGCGCGGAGACACCGCGGCTCTCCCGCACCAGCGCGTACTCGGGTTCCTCGAAGACCACCTACGAGGTCACCCTCAGGTGCGGGTGGCGGGCGCCGGCCCGCCGGACGGCCTAGTGGACGACGTCCTGCGGCGGCCCCGCTCGGACGGCCGGCCGAGGTCATGGGCGAGAGCGGCACTCCCGTAGCGTTCCCGCAGGCAGACGTTGACGATCCGCAGCGGCACGCCCCGCAGGACGGCCTCGTCGGACGCCCGGTCCACGCAGACGCCGGAGCCGAGGGGAGCCCGGGCAGCGCCGAGGCCGGAGCAGAGGGGAGTCCGGGTAGCGCCAGATGCCGCAGCCCAGGGGAGCCCGGGCAGCGCCAGACGCCGCAGCCCAGGGGAGCCCGGGTCGCGCCAGGCCCCGGGGGCACGCCCGCCCGAGAAGCGCCCCGGGTCAACAGGCCGGCGCACCCCGAGCAAGGCCCCGCACCGGAGCCGAGTGGCCCGCTCGATGGACCGAGTGGCCCCTGGGCCGTCGCCGGTCAGGCGGAGCACGCTGGCAGCAGTTCCCCACCCGTCGGGAGGCAGGCCATGATCACCACCCCCACGCCCAGCATGCTGCGCGCCCTGCCCGCCGAACACCGGCGCCGGCTGATGCGCGTCGCCCGCGAGGTGTCGTTCCCGCAAGGGGCGCGCCTGTTCGAGGAGGGCAGCCGGGCCGACCGGTTCTGGATCATCCGGACCGGCACCGTCCAGCTCGACATGCATGTGCCGGGCCGTCGGCCGGCCGTCATCGAGACCCTCCGGCACAACGAACTCGTCGGCTGGTCCTGGCTGTTCACCCCGCACAGCTGGCACCTGGGCGCCGAGGCCACGAGCCCGGTACGGGCGTACGAGTTCGACGCCACGGCCGTCCGCCTGATGTGCCAGGAGGACCCGGCCATGGGCAGCTCCGTGGCCCAGTGGGTCGGGGACGTGCTCGCCCACCGACTGCACTCCGCCCGGATCCGGCTCCTGGACCTGTACGCCCCGTACGGCTCCGGCAGCATCGTCTGAAGGCGAGGAGTCGTCATGACGCCCACCGTGGCCTCCGTCGGCCGCAGGGCCACCTTCATGGAGATCGTGCGGCTGATGCGGGACCTGCCCAAGGAGGAGTTCCGCGACAGCGACCCGGACCGGTACACACAGCTGCGCCGCCTGCCCGACCTGGCGAAGGCCGGGGCGGTCACCGCGGAGGAGCTGATGACCTCACCGGCGCTCACCACCCGCGCGGACACGACGCTCGCCCAGGCGGCCCGCACCATGGCCCACGCCAGGGTCAAGCGGCTGCCCGTGGTGGACGAACTCGGTCTCCACGAGGGCGTCGTCAGCCGGTCCGACCTGCTCAGCCCCCGGGCTCGGCGATCCGCGTCCAGGTCGACGACGGTGCGGTCCGGCTCGTCGACCGGGTCCGGGACACCTCCCTGATCCCCGTCGCCGCGCGGTTGGTGCGGGCCGTCGAGGGCGTGGTGGACGTGGACTTCGAGCTGGGGGAACACGGACCGTCGGTCACCAGCGCCACCAGCGCCACCAGCGCCAGCAGCGCCAGCAGCGCCACCAGCGCCACCAGCGCCACCAGCGCCAGCAGCGCCAGCAGCGCCACCAGCGCCACCAGCGCCGCTCGCTCCAAGGACGTCCGGCCTTCTGGGGCACCCTGGGCCGGTCGGCCCTAGTACCTCCGGCCCCCGCGAGCGATGATCGGCCTCAGGGACAGCCCGCAGTCCGTCCGCCACCGGGGAACGAGGGGTCGTCATGACCGAGCCAGGCACCTTCACGGAAGACCGTCCGATCCGTGTCTTCCTGCTGGACGACCACGAGGTCGTACGGCGGGGCCTGACCGACCTGCTCGACGCCGAACCGGACATCTCGGTGGTCGGCGACGCCGGCACCGTCGAGCAGGCCCTGGTCCGCGGCCCGGCGCTGCGCCCCCACGTGGCCGTGCTCGACGTACGCCTCCCGGACGGCGACGGCATCACCGTCTGCCGCGAACTGCGCAGCCGGATGCCGGAATTGGCCTGTCTGATGCTGACGTCGTTCGACGACGAGGACGCCCTCCTCGACGCCATCATGGCCGGCGCCTCGGGCTATGTCCTCAAGCAGATCAGGGGCTCCGACCTGGTCTCGGCGGTCCGCACGGTCGCCTCCGGCCAGTCCATGCTGGACCCCGCGACCACGGCCCGTCTGATGCGCTCGCTGCGCGCCGACCCGGCCGGGACGCCGACGATCGCGCCCGAACTGGCCGGCCTGTCCCCGCGGGAGCGGGACATCCTCGCCCTGATCGGCGACGGTCTGACCAACCGCGAGATCGGCAAGAAGCTGTACCTGTCGGAGAAGACCGTCAAGAACCACATCTCCCGGCTGCTGGCCAAACTCGGCGTCCAGCGCCGCGTCCAGGCCGCGGTCCTCGCCTCGCAGCTGGAACAGTCGGAGCCGGGCGACCGGCCCACCAGGTGAGGGCCCTCCACCCTGGCCCGAACGCCCGCCGGGGCGTAGTTCGCGCAGCAGTCCTACGGCAGGGGTGGCCGATGCCCGGGTACGGCACGCCCGCCGCCCGTCTCACCATCCACCTCGACGCCTCGCAACTGTGGCACCACCGGCCGGCCTACGCCGAACTCGTCCACCGCGCCCACCGCGCCCACCGCGCGGACCTGTCCGGCGCGAGCGTCTTCCAGGGCGTCCTCGGCTTCGGAGCGGGGGACCCCATGTCCGCCAAGGGGCCCTGCGCGGTGGTCGTGGTCGACGACGAGCCGCGGTTGCGGTCCTTCCTGCCGCTGGTGGCCGACGTCCTGGGCGAGACGTCCGCGGTCGCCGTCCTGGACCGCGTCCACATCCCCTCCCCGCAGGTCGACGAGTGAGCCGGGGGAGCGGGGACGGTATCCCCTCCCCGCAGGTCGACGAGCGAGCCGGGACAGCGTGCGCGGTATCCACTCCCCGCAGGTCGATGCGTGAGCCGGGGCGGCGCAGGCGGTTGGTTGAATCCCGCGCCCGTGTCCGGAATACCGGCCAGTCACCTGCGCCGAGCCCTTCACCCGCCTACGCTCGCCCCGTGCTGCGCATCACCGACGCCCGAACCGGCGAGCCCGTCGACGCCGTCCCCGCCCGGAGGGGCCTGACCCGGGTCGAGGCCCACGTGCCGGGCTACGACCCCTCCGCCCTGAGAGTCCTGCTCGTCGCCGACCTCCTCGCCCGGGCCCTGGAGATCGGCGGCACCCCCGTGTGGGCGCTGCTCACCGGCCGCCGCGAACAGGCGGAGCTGCAGGCGCGCGCCGCCGCCCTCGGCATCCGGCCCTTCGAGGACCGCCGGGACGTCGGCCCCGGCTGGGGCGAGAGCCAGGCCGTCCATGTCGTCGGCGAGGGCGGCGCGATCCCCGACGGCGTCCGGGTCGCCGTCGCGCCCGTCGAGACGTCCGAGGTCCCGGCGGACGCCGACCCCGCCGAGGTCCGCCTCGCCCTGCTCACCCCGCCCCGGAGCACGCCCGCACGGCTGGACGAGGCAGCCCTGGCCGAGGCCCGCGGCACCCTCGTACGCTGGCGCCGGGCCGTCGCCGCCTGGGCCCGGCATCCGTCGCGGCCCGTGCCCGACAAGGTGCGCGGACGTCTCCGCACCGCCTGGGAGGACGACTTGGACGTACCCGAGGTGCTGCGTGTGCTGGAGTGGGTCGAGGAGTCGGAGCTGCCCGAGGGCGCCCGCTTCGAGACGTACGCGTACGCGGACCGGCTGCTCGGCCTCGACCTCACCCGCGACCTGGGGTCCCCGGCATGAACGCGCGCACCGGAGCGGGCCCGCTGCGCCGGCTGGTCGTGCTGAGACACGCCAAGTCCGCCTGGCCCGAGGGCGTCGCCGACCACGAACGCCCCCTCGGACCCCGCGGCCGCCGCGACGCGCCCGAGGCGGGCCGTGTCCTCGCCGCCTCCGACCTGCTGCCCGACCTCGCCCTGTGCTCCACCGCCGTACGCGCCCGCCACACCTGGGAGCTGGCCTCCGCCCAGTGGGGCACCCCGCCACCGGTACGCCTCGACCCGGAGCTGTACGGGGCCGACGTACCGGAGCTGCTGGCGGCCGTGCACGAGACGCCTCCCGAGGTCGAGACACTGCTCCTCGTCGGCCACAACCCCGGCCTGGAGGAGCTGGTCCTCACGCTGGCCGGCGACAGCCTCGACGACGCCCTGGACGAGGTGCGGGTGAAGTTCCCGACCTCGGCGATCGCGGTCCTGGCCTGGCACGGCACGTCCTGGCGGGCCCTGGAGCCGGGCACCGCGCTGCTCACCTCCGTGCTGGTGCCGCGGGGCAGGAAGTGACCGGGGCGGGCCCCGGACGGACACGCGGCCGGTGTTCGATCACCGATTAGGCTGGCCGGATGCCGGACGAGTACCGCACAGTGGCCCGCGCGGGTGTGCACGAGACCGAGGTCAACCGCTCCCGCTTCCTGTGCGCCCTCGCCCCGGCGGCCACCGAGCAGGAGGCCCAGGACTTCGTCGCGTCCGTCCGCAAGGAGCACACCGACGCCACCCACAACTGCTACGCGTACGTCATCGGCGCCGACGCCGCGATCCAGAAGGCGAGCGACGACGGCGAACCCGGCGGCACCGCGGGCGTCCCCATGCTCCAGATGCTGCTGCGCCGCGACATGCGGTACGTCGTCGCCGTCGTCACCCGCTACTACGGCGGCGTCAAGCTCGGCGCGGGCGGACTCATCAGGGCGTACGGCGGCGCGGTCGGCGAGGCCCTGGACGCCGTCGGCACCCTCACGCGCCGCCGGTTCCGCCTCGCCACGGTGACCGTCGACCACCAGCGCGCCGGCAAGGTACAGAACGACCTGCGGTCCACCGGGCGCGCGGTGCGCGATGTCCGCTACGGCGAGGCGGTCACGATCGAGATCGGGCTGCCGGAGGGGGACGTGGAGGCGTTCCGGGGGTGGCTGGCGGACGCGACCGCGGGGACGGCGGGGTTCGAGCTCGGGGGAGAGGCGTACGGAGACGCCTAGTTGGGCGTTTCGGTCATAACGGGCCTACTCGGCTGCGGTCATGACGGGTCGATACGGGAGTAACCACCCGTGATGTCAGACCCGGCCGTTAGGGTCGGGGATCATGAGGCTGCTGCACACTTCCGACTGGCATCTCGGCCGGGCGTTCCACCGGGTCACCATGCTCGGGGCCCAGGCCGGGTTCATCGGTCACCTCGTCGCGACCGTGCGGGAGCGCGGGGTGGACGCGGTGGTCGTGTCGGGGGACGTGTACGACCGCGCGGTGCCGCCGCTCGCCGCGGTCGAGCTGTTCGACGACGCCCTGCACCGGCTCGCCGAGCTCGGTGTGCCGACGGTGATGATCTCCGGGAACCACGACTCGGCCCGCCGCCTGGGTGTGGGCGCGGGGCTGATCGGACGCGCCGGAATCCATCTGCGGACCGAGCCGGCGGCCTGCGGGACCCCCGTGGTGCTCTCGGACGCTCACGGCGACGTGGCCTTCTACGGTCTGCCCTATCTCGAACCGGCCCTGGTGAAGGACGAGTTCGGCGTCAAGAAGGCGGGCCACGAGGCCGTGCTCGCCGCCGCCATGGACCGCGTCCGCGCCGACCTCGCGACCCGCGCGCGGGGGACGCGCTCCGTCGTCCTCGCCCATGCCTTCGTCACCGGCGGCGAGGCCAGCGACAGCGAGCGGGACATCACCGTGGGCGGAGTGGCCGCCGTGCCCGCGGGTGTCTTCGACGGGGTCGACTACGTGGCCCTCGGGCATCTGCACGGCAGCCAGACCATCACCGAGCGCGTGCGCTACTCCGGCTCCCCGCTGCCGTACTCCTTCTCGGAGACCGACCACCGCAAGAGCATGTGGCTCGTCGACCTGGACGCCGAGGGCGCGGTCAGCGCCGAGCGGGTCGACTGCCCGGTGCCGCGCGCGCTGGCCCGGATCCGCGGGACGCTGGAGGAACTCCTCGCCGATCCGCGGCTCTTGCCGCAGGAGGAGGCCTGGGTCGAGGCCACCCTCACCGACCCGGTCCGCCCGGCGGAACCCATGGCCCGGCTCTGTGAGCGCTTCCCGCACACCCTCAGCCTCGTCTTCGATCCCGAGCGGGACCCTGACGACCCCGAGGTGTCCTACGCCCGGCGGCTGGCCGGGCGCAGTGACCAGGAGATCGCCGAGGACTTCGTGGCCCATGTGCGCGGCGCCGGGCCCGACGAGCGGGAACAGGCCGTGCTGCGGGACGCGTTCGACGCCGTGCGCGCGGACGAGGCCGTGCGGGAGGTGGCGCGGTGAGGCTGCACCGGCTGGACATCACCGCCTTCGGGCCGTTCGGCGGCTCCCAGAAGGTCGACTTCGACGAGCTGTCGGCCGCCGGACTGTTCCTGCTGCACGGCCCTACGGGCGCCGGGAAGACCTCCGTGCTCGACGCCGTCTGCTACGCGCTGTACGGCTCGGTGCCCGGCGCCCGGCAGAGCGGCCAGGGGACGGCCCTGCGCAGTGATCACGCGGCCGCGGGCACCCGCACCGAGATCCGCCTCGAACTGACCGTCGCCGGACGCCGGTTGGAGGTCACCCGCCAGCCGCCGTGGGAGCGCCCCAAGAAGCGCGGCTCCGGGACGACCCTCGACAAGGCGCAGAGCTGGCTGCGGGAGTACGACGCCGTGGCCGGGGCCTGGAAGGACCTGAGCCGGTCCCACCAGGAGATCGGCGAGGAGATCACCCAGCTGCTCGGCATGAGCCGCGAGCAGTTCTGCCAGGTCGTGCTGTTGCCCCAGGGCGACTTCGCGCGCTTCCTGCGGGCCGACGCCGAGGCGCGCGGCAAGCTGCTGGGACGGCTCTTCGACACCCACCGCTTCGCCGAGGTCGAGAAGCGGCTGGCCGAGCGGCGCCGCGCCGCCGAAGCCCAGGTGCGCGAGGCCGATGCCGCGCTGCTGGCGGACGCGCACCGCATGCAGCAGGCGGCCGGTGACGCCATGGAGCTGCCCGAGCTGGCGCCCGGGGAGCCGGGGCTGGCCGAGGCCGTCCTGAGCGCGGGCGCCGTCGCCCGCAGCACCGCCCGGGAACAGCTGACGATCGCCCACTGCGCGCTCGGTGCCGCCGAGTCCGCCCAGGCCGCCGCCGAGCGCGCCCTGGCCGACGTACGCGAGGTCGACCGGCTGCAACGGCGGTTCGCGCAGGCACGCGAGCGGGCCGCGCTGCTGGAGGAGCGGGCCGACGGCTACCGGCAGGCGCAGGCCCGGATGGAGCGGGCCCGCAAGGCGGAGGCGGTGGCACCCGCGCTGGAGCTGCGGGAGGCGGCCGAGGCCGAGCACCGGCGGGCGGCCGCGGCCGAGACCCGCGCGCGCGGGCTGCTGCCGGAGACCTTCGCGGGGGCGGGCGCCGCCGGGCTCGCCACCGCCGCACGCCGGGCGGCCGAGGAGCTGGGCGGCCTGGACTCGGCCCGGCGCGCCGAACAGCGGCTCGGCGAACTCGTCCGCGAGCGTGCCGAGCTGGACGGCGAGGAGCGGTCCGACGAGAAGGTCCTCCAGGAGGCCGAGACCTGGCTCGCGGGGTGGGAGGAGGCCCGTGCGGGGCTCCAGCACGGCGTGGAGTCCGCCCAGGAGGCGGCCACCCGTGCCGAACAGCTGGCCGTGCAGCGGGAGCCCGCCCGCAAGCGGCTCGCCGCCGCACGCCAGCGCGACCAGTTCGCCCGGGACACCGACGACGCCCAGCAGCAGGTCGTCGAGGCGACGGATCGCGCCCAGGAGGCCCGCGCGAAGTGGCTGGAGGTCAAGGAGCAGCGGCTGAACGGCATCGCCGCCGAACTCGCCGCCCAGCTCACCGACGGCGAGCCCTGCGCGGTCTGCGGCGCCACCGAGCACCCCGCGCCCGCCCGCAAGGACGCGGGACACGTCGACCGGGAGACCGAGGAGCGCGCGCTCACCGCTTCGCAGCACGCCGACGAACAGCGGGCCGAGGCCGAGCGCCGCCTCGCCTTCGTCCAGCGCGCTCTGGCCGCCGCCCAGGGCGAGGCCGGAGACACCTCCACCGAGGAACTCGCCGTACAGGCCGACGACTTGGAGGGCGAGTACGCCCAGGTCCGCACCCTCGCCTCGGCGCTGCACACCGCGACGGAACAGCTCCGCCAGGCCGAGCGGGAGCGCGAGCAACGACTGGCCGCCCAGCGGGAGGCCGCCGTGCGCACCGCCTCCCGCGCCGCCCGACGGGACGCCCTGGACCGGGAACGCACCACCCTGGAAGCGGAGTTGGCCGAAGCGCGCGGTGCCGCCGACACCGTGGCCGCCCGCGCCGACCAGCTGGAGCGGCAGGCGGCGCTGCTCACCGACGCCGCCGACGCCGCGCGCGTCGCCGAGGACACCGCCCAGCGGCTCAAGGACGCCGACGCCCGGCTCGCCGACGCCGCCTTCCGGGCCGGTTTCGACACCCCGCAGGCCGCGGCCGCCGCCCTCCTCGACGCGGCGGCCCACCGCGACCTCCAGCACCGCCTGGACGCCTGGCAGACCGAGGAGGCCGCCGTACGGGCCGTGCTCGCCGAGGCCGACACCGCCGAGGCGGCCCAACAGCCGCCCGCCGACGTCCTCGCGGCCGAGCGGGCCGCCGCCGACGCGGGCCGCAGGGTCCGCGAGGCCGCCTCCGCACGCGACGCGGCCGCCCGGCGCTGCGCCGAACTCGACCGCCTCTCCGCCCGCTCCGTCGCCGGCCTCGGACGGCTGGCGCCGCTGCGCGAGGAGTACGACCGGGTGGCCCGGCTGTCCTCGCTCGCCGCCGGCACCTCCGCGGACAACGAACGCAAGATGCGCCTGGAGTCCTATGTGCTCGCGGCCCGCCTGGAGCAGGTCGCGGCCGCCGCCACCGCGCGTCTGCAACGGATGTCGTCAGGGCGCTACACCCTCGTCCACTCCGACGACCGCACCGGCCGCGGCCGCAGCGGACTCGGACTCCATGTCGTCGACGCCTGGACCGGACGGGAGCGGGACACGGCCACCCTGTCGGGCGGCGAGACCTTCTTCGCCTCCCTCGCCCTGGCCCTCGGCCTCGCGGACGTCGTCACCGACGAGGCCGGCGGGGTCAGGCTCGACACCCTCTTCATCGACGAGGGCTTCGGCAGCCTCGACGACCAGACCCTCGACGAGGTCCTCGACGTCCTGGACTCCCTGCGGGAACGCGACCGCAGCGTCGGCATCGTGAGCCATGTGGCCGATCTGCGCCGCCGCATCCACGCACAACTGGAGGTCGTGAAGGGGCGGTCGGGGTCGGTGCTGAAGCAGCGGGGCGGAGGCTAGTGCTGTGACCGAAAGGTCAGGAGAACTCGCCGACGCCGGCAGACAGGGAAAGGAAGAACGCGACCTGAGTGCCGGTCACGTACGCCGCAAGGGTGAGCCGGCGTTCACCGGCGACGTGAAGAGACGAAGATCACTGCCCGCGGCAGGGGCGCCACCGCACCCGGCGGTCACCTCGGCGATCTTCACGGGGTTACGCAGCCGGACGAGACCGTCACCAGTTACTGACGAAGAGTCAAGTTCTCGCCAAGTTGGCGGTCCTTCGAAAAGTGGCCGTGCCCATGGCCGGTTCACTCGCCCTGGCTGTATCCGTCTCGCTGCTCCAGGGAAGCGAGCCGGCCTTCGCCGCACCTCATGCCGCGCCGGCCAAGGCTGATCGGCACTGGGCGACGCAGGCGGCCGACCTGCCGTCGGCGCGGGTGGCCGCGCGGTTGTCGGGCAAGCGGGTCGAGGCGCTGTCGGAGCGTTCGGAGACGTCCACGACGTGGGTGAACCCGAACGGGTCGCTGACCACGGAGCTCGCAGCCGGCCCGGTGCGGTTCAAGCGCGGCGGACAGTGGACCGACGTGGACCTCGACCTGGCGGCTCGCGCCGACGGCACGGTCGCTCCCGCCGCTCACCCCGAGGGCCTGGTCCTGGGCGGCAAGGGCGGCAGCAGGCCGGCCTCGCTGAAGGCGGCGGGCAAGGCCGCGGCGCGCACCCTGGTCACTCTCGGGCAGGGCCAGGAGCAGGTCGAACTGCAGTGGAAGGGCGGCCTGCCCACCCCCGTCCTGGACGGCCCCAAGGCGACCTACCGTGATGCGGTGCCCGGCGCGGACGTGGTCGTGGAAGCCACCCGGTCCGGGTTCGAGCAGTACGTGACCATCAAGCAGCGCCCGTCCGCGGGCGGTTGCCTACACGATGCCGCTCAGGGCCAAGGGCCTCAAAGCCGCGCAGCAGGCCGACGGCAGTGTGGTCTTCACCGACGCCAAGTCGGGTAGGAAGCGTGCGGTGATACCCGCCCCAATGATGTGGGACGCCACCGTGGACCCGGTCTCCGGTGAGCACACCCACCGGGCGAAGGTCGCCTTGAAGGTCGTCCAGCACGGCTCCAGCATCGACCTGCTCTTCACCCCGGACGCCGCCTTCCTCGCCGACAAGGCGACGAAGTTCCCGGTCACGGTGGACCCCTCCACCACGGCGCTGAGCAACGTCTTGACACCTACGTGCAGCAGGGCGAGACGGTCGACTGGTCCGCAGACACCTCCCACACCGACGCTGACGGCGCGACCACCACCACCAAGCACGACGCACTCGACAGGCCCACCGTCGTCACCGACAGCGTGCCGTCGACCACCAACTACACCTACGACACCGGCATCGCCCCCCGAGGCCTGGCCACCTCGGTCACCGACTCCGTCGCCGGCGCCTTCTCAGCCCGCTACGACGCCGGCGGCACCGTAGCGAGCCAGGGCCTGCCCGGCGGTTACACCGTGGAGCAGGACCCGGACCCGGCCGGAACACCCGTCACCCGTACCTACACCCGGGACGACGACGGCACCGACGCGGTCTGCACGACCCGCTCCCCGGCTCCATCTATAACAAGGTGAGGAAGTACCTGTCCCGCAACCAGTCGCACCTACTGCGATCAGTTGCCCCGGGCGGCCGGTCCACCGACCGGCCGCCCGGGCCCACTTCTCGAAGAAGAAAAAGGAAAGGATGCGAAGATCGTGAGCGGACTCGCCAAGGTCTACCTGCTCTGGCATGTGCACCACCAGGCCGAAGAGGACGGCGAGGTATGGCACTTCACCCACCCCGACGACTTCTGGTCCGACGAAGAAGCCGGAGACGATGTCAAACATCTCGGCACCTATTCAAGCCGCGAACGGGCACAGGAACGTATTGAACGCGCTCGGACTCTCCCTGGATTCGCCGACGAGCCCAACTGCTTCTACATCGAGGAAGCAGTGATCGATGAGGACCACTGGACAGAGGGATACATTTCGGAATCCTGAGAGGTCGTTCTATCCCGGTGTTCTGTCCAGGAAGGTCAGCGCCCCAGGGGGCGGCGGGGGAGCGGGGAGGAGTAGACGACGCTCGTCGTCACCGAGCCCAGCGTGCCGATCTTGCCCGACACCTCCTCCAGGTGCCGCATCGAGCGGGCCGCGACCTTGATGACGAAGCAGTCGTCACCGGTCACATGGTGCGCCTCCAGGATCTCGGGCGTCACGGCGACCAGGTCGTGGAAGGGCTTGTAGTTGCCGTTGGGGTACCGGAGGCGGACGAACGCCAGGATCGGCAGGCCCAGCCGGTCGGGGTCCACGACGGCGGCGTACCCCTGGATGACCCCCGCCTCCTCGAGGCGCCGCACCCGCTCCGTGACCGCGCTCGCGGACATCGAGACGGCACGGGCGAGCTCGGCGAAACTGGCCCGGCCCTCCCGCTGGAGGACATCGAGGATGCGCCAGTCGGTGGCGTCCGGGGAATACGCGGTCATGTCTGAGAGATAGCAGGGGAATCCCCGGCCCGGCAAGGCTCACGCCGTGGAATCCCTCTTCAGCTTGTTGATCATCAACCGTAGATTTCTGGGCATGACGACAACCGACGCGCCCACTGTGAACCCCGTCCTGCGCACCGCCCCGGCCACCCCGGCCGAGGCCGCCGCCTACTTCCGCGCCAGCCTGGTCTTCCACGCGGACGTCTCCGATGTCGCCACCACGCTCGCCGCGGACGGCGACCCCGGCTTCGTGGTTCTCGACTCCCGCTCCACCGCCGCCTGGGACCAGGGCCACGTCCCGGGCGCGGTCCACCTGCCCACCGCGCTCATCCCCGAGCAGGCGGAACAGCTCCTCGACAGGTCCGTGCCGGTGGTGACGTACTGCTGGGGTCCCGGCTGCAACGGCGCCACCCGCGCCGCGCTCGCCCTCGCCGAACTCGGATACCAGGTCAAGGAGATGCTCGGCGGCTTCGAGTACTGGGTGCGCGAGGGCTTCGAGTTCGAGACCTGGGAGGGCCGCGAGCGGCGCACCGCCGACTCCCTGACCGCGCCGGTGGACGCGGAGGACTGCGGCTGCTGAGTCCCCGCAATCCCCGTAGGGTTCCTGTGCAGTTGCAACCTCGGGGTCCCGGTGCGTGTAGGTTCTGGCCCATGGTGAGATACGCGGAGCCGGGCGCGGTGGAGTGGGTGGAGTCGGGCGGCGGCCCGCTCATAGCGGTCCCGGAGACGGTGCTGCCGTTCTGGGCGGGCGCCGACGGCGACGAGACGGCGTCCGACTACGACCGGGCCTGTGAAGTCGAGGGCTGCGTCGGTCTGTTGCCGGTCGGCGACGCCGCCGCCCTGGTCCTCGGCGACGAACCCGCCTCGACCTCCTACCTCCCCGACCACGGCACCTTCGTACGGTGGTGCGCCGCCGAGTCCGAGGACGATCTCCTCGCTCAGGTCCCCGCCGCGCTCGCCACGGCCGTGTGGGAGGACGAGGTGAGCTGGGCCGTGCCCGGCCCGGTCGTCCTGTTCGACGCGGCCTGGCCCGGCAACGACTCGGTGAACACCGACCACTTGAAGATCTCGCTCGCCCCCGGCCGCTATGCGGTGCGCGCGGCCAACGTGCGGCCCGGACCGGAGACCTGGCTGGGTCTGGTCCAGCTGCGCAGACTCGCGGACTGAGCGTCGTTCACGTGTGCCACCGAGGCGGGCCGGACGAACCGGCCCGCCTCGTCACCGTCCCGTCGTACGGATCACAGCAGGGCCAGCTCGTCCACCAGGTCGTCCAGCCCGAGCGAGCCCTGTGACAGCGCCGCCATGTGCCAGGCCTTCAGGTCGAACGCCTCGCCGTGCCGCGCCCGGGCCTTCTCCCGGCCCAGCAGCCAGGCCCGCTCGCCGAGCTTGTAGCCGATCGCCTGGCCCGGGATCGTGAGGTAGCGGGTCAGCTCGCTCTCCACGAAGTCCGCCGGACGGCTGCTGTGCGCGCCGAAGAACTCCTGCGCCAGCTCGGGCGTCCAGCGCTCGCCCGGGTGGAAGGGGGAGTCCGCCGGGATCTCCAGCTCCAGGTGCATGCCGATGTCGACGATGACCCGGGTGGCCCGCATCATCTGCGCGTCGAGATAGCCGAGCCGCTGCTCCGGGTCCGTGAGGAAGCCGAGCTCGTCCATCAGCCGCTCCGCGTACAGCGCCCAGCCCTCGGCGTTGGCGCTCACCCCGCCCACGGTGGCCTGGTAGCGGGAGAGGTCCGCCGCGACGTGCGCCCACTGCGCGAGCTGGAGGTGATGGCCGGGGACGCCCTCGTGGTACCAGGTCGAGACGAGGTCGTAGACCGGGAAACGGGTCTGGCCCATGGTCGGCAGCCAGGTGCGGCCCGGGCGCGAGAAGTCCTCCGAGGGGGCCGTGTAGTACGGGGCCGCCGCACCGCCGGGCGGGGCGATGCACGACTCCACCCTCCGCACCCGCTCGGCGAGTTCGAAGTGGGTGCCGTCCAGCGAGTCGATCGCCTGGTCCATCAGGCCCTGGAGCCAGTCGCGGACCTCGTCGACGCCCTCGATGTGCTTGCCGTGCTCGTCGAGGTGGGCGAGCGCCACCCACGGTGTCCCGGCGCGCGGCAGGATCTTCTCGGCCTCCAGCCGCATCTCGCCGAGCAGCCGGTGGTACTCGGACCAGCCGTAGGCGTACGCCTCGTCCAGGTCGAGGTCCGTGCCGTTGAAGTAGCGGGCCCAGCGGGCGTACCGCTCCCGGCCCACCGTGTCCGGGGCGCCCGCGATCGTCGGCACGTACACGTCCCGCATCCAGTCGCGCAGCTCCACCACGGCGGCCGTCGCGGTGCGGGCGGCCTCGTCCAGCTCCGCGCGCAGCGCCTCGGGGCCCGCGGCGACGAAGTCCTCGAACCAGCCGCGGCCGTTGCCGTCGGTGTCCGCCCACTCGGTGAGCTGCTCGACGAAGGTGGCGGTCGGGCGCGGTGCCGCGTACAGCTTGCGCTCCAGACCGAGCGCGAGGGACTCGCGGTAACCGGCGTACGCGGCCGGTACCGCCCGCAGCCGCTGGGCGATCGCTGCCCAGTCCTCCTCCGTCTCCATCGGGGTCACGGTGAAGATCTCACGGATCGAGTGCGCGGCCGTGGCCATGTTGCCGACCGAGCGCAGCCCCTCGTCGGCCTCGTGCACGGCGAGTTCGGCCGTCAGCCGCTCCCGCAGCAGCCTGCCGCAGCGGCGCTCGATGTCGCTGTCCGCGCCGGGCTGCCGCTCGGCCTCGTCCAGCTTCGCGAGCGTGGCCCGCTGAAGCTCCGCGAGCGCCTCCTGGCCCGCCGGCGAGGTGTCGGGCAGCCTGCTCGAACTCTCCTTCGCACCCAGGTAGGTGCCGGTGATCGGATCGAGGGCGATGAGCTCGTCGACGTAGGCGTCGGCGACCTGACGGGGCAGCTTGATCTGGGTCTCAGACATGCGGTCCATCCTCGTACGGGGACCTGGCGGGCGTCACCCCGATTCCGCTGTCGGCGTGGCAGGCGGGAGCAACGGCCCGCACTCCCACTGCTGGAAGATCAGCCGGGTCTCCACCCGGGCCACCTCGCGCCGGGATGTGAACCCGTCCAGGACCAGCCGTTGCAGGTCCGCCATGTCGGCCACGGCCACATGCACGAGGTAGTCGTCGGGCCCGGTCAGATGGAAGACGGTCCGCGACTCCGGCAGCGCCCGGATCCGCTCCACGAACGGCCCCACCAGCTCCCGCCGATGCGGCCTGACCTGCACCGACAGCAGCGCCTCCAGGCCCCGGCCCAGCTTCGCCGGATCCAGCCGCAGCTGATGCCCGAGGATCACCCCCGAGCGGCGCAGCCGGGTCACCCGGTCCAGACAGGTCGACGGCGCCACACCGACCTGCGCGGCGAGGTCGCGGTAGGTGGTCCGGGCGTCGTTCTGCAACAGCCGCAGCAGATGCAGGTCCACCGGGTCCAGTACGACAGATTCGGCCATCGGCCGAACGTAGCACGGACTTCGGCGGCAGAACGCCGGGCAGTGTTCACCCTTGCGTCCATGGACTCAGCGCGCCCCTCCACCGCCTCGCGTACGCCGCTCAGAGCACTGGCCACCGAGGCCGTCCACGCCGGCCGCGACGACCTCGCCCGGCAGGGACTGCACGCCCCGCCCATCGATCTGTCGACGACCTACCCGTCCCACGACAGCCGCGGCGAGGCCGCCCGCATCGACGCCTTCGCCGCGACCGGCGCCGAACCGGACGGCCCGCCCGTCTACGGCCGTCTCGGCAACCCGACCGTCGCCCGCTTCGAGACCGCCCTGGCGCGTCTGGAGAACACCGAGGCCGCGGTCGCCTTCGCCAGCGGCATGGCCGCGCTCACCGCCGTCCTTCTCGTACGGGCCTCCCTGGGCCTGCGCCACGTCGTCGCCGTCCGCCCCCTGTACGGCTGCAGCGACCACCTGCTGACCGCGGGACTCCTCGGCACCGAGGTCACCTGGACCGATCCGGCGGGAGTCGCCGACGCCCTGCGCCCGGACACGGGCCTGGTCCTGGTCGAGTCCCCGGCCAACCCCACCCTCGCCGAGATCGACCTGCGGGCCCTGGCCCACTCCTGCGGCTCGGTCCCCCTGCTCGCGGACAACACCTTCGCCACGCCGGTGCTCCAGCGCCCCGCCGAACAGGGCGCACGGCTCGTGCTGCACAGCGCCACCAAGTACCTCGGCGGGCACGGGGACGTGATGGCCGGGGTGGTGGCCTGCGACGAGGAGTTCGCGGGCCGGCTGCGGCAGGTCCGCTTCGCCACGGGCGGCGTCCTGCACCCGCTCGCCGGCTACCTCCTGCTCCGCGGCCTGTCGACACTGCCGGTCCGGGTCCGCGCCGCCTCGACGACCGCCGCGGAACTCGCCCGACGTCTCGCCGCGGATCCCCGGGTCAGCCGGGTCCACTACCCGCGGATCGGCGGCGCGATGGTCGCCTTCGAGGTCGACGGCGACCCGCACGAGGTGATCGACCGGGTGCGTCTGATCACCCCGGCGGTGAGCCTGGGCAGCGTGGACACCCTCATCCAGCACCCGGCGTCGATCAGCCACCGCATCGTGGACGCGGACGACCGGAGGGGCGCCGGGGTGAGCGACCGCCTGCTGCGGATGTCGGTGGGCCTGGAGGACGTGGAGGACCTCTGGGCGGATCTGGACACGGCACTGGGGTGCGGGCGTGAACCCGCACCCGCCGACCAGGCCGGAATCGCTACGGCGCTTCGGCCCTGCTGACCCCGATCGCGCTCTCCGCCTCCTCCACCGACGCATCCAGCCGCGCCGTGATCACCAAGGTCCCCTCCTCGATCTGGTAGTCGAGGGGGAGCCCCAGCCCACGCATCGCGGCGACCATCCCGGTGTTGGACGACTGCGTCACGGCGTACACGCTCGCGCACCCGGCCTCGGCGGCCATCGCGACCAGCCGCTCCAGCAGCTCGCCCCCGATTCCCCGCCGCTGCCACGTGTCCTCGACGAGCAGCGCCACCTCGGTCTCGTCCCCGTCCCACAGCAGGTGCCCGAGGCCGACGATCCGTCCCGACGCGGTCTGCACGGCGAGGGTCCGCCCGAACCGCGGGCTGAGCAGATGGTTCAGATACCGGTCGGCGTCCCCGACGGGCCCGTGGTACCGCATGCTCAACGTCCGCGGAGAGCACCGCTCGTGCATGGCCACCGCGGCCTCCAGGTCTCCGGTGTCCGCCCGGCGCACGGTGATGTCGTGGCCTTCTGCCAGGGTCAGCACGTCCTGGCTGCGCGGCACCCGCGGACCGAGCCGGGCGTCCAGCTCGACCAGGGCCCGGGCCCGGGCGAACTCCGTCGGCGTGAACGGCAGATACGGCCGCTCCACGGTGATCACTCCACCTTCCGGCGCCCGCAACCGCATCACGGTGTCCTCCAGAACCCCTTCCACCGGCACCCCCTCCGGTCCGCGACCGCCGCCGAGCGGAACGGCGGGCAGCGACCGGATCGTGCACCGGCCGAGCAACTGCCGCAGGGCGAGCGGCAGTTCGGCCGCGTCCAGGGCGGTGCGGGTGGCGAGGCCCAGCACCCGGGTCGGGGCGTCCACCAGGTCGTGGGTGTCGGCCCGCTCGATCCAGGTGTCGGCGCCGCCGGACCGCGCGACGGCCCGGGTGATCTCGGAGCCCTCCAGCGTGCCGGGGGCGCGCAGCAGGAACTCGTCGACGGTGCCCTCGGCCAGCGGGTGGGTCTGGAGGCTGAGGATGTCGACCCGCTGTCCGGCGAGGGCCGTGCACAGGGCGGCCAGCGAGCCCGGTTCGTCCTTCACCGTGGTGCGCATCCGCCACAGCGTGCTCTCCGCGGCCACGGGATCCGGGGTCCGTGCCCGCTGGTCGGCCGGCCCGGCCTGCTCCCCGTGGGGCAGCGGCCGGGTGCCGGTATCACCCGTCGGGGGCGCGTGGCCGTGGCGGCGTGCCCACCATGTGTGGAATCCGGCCGTGGCGGCCAGGGCCACCGCCGAGATCACCAGCAGGGCGGTGCCGTCGGGACCGTGCCCGATCAGGTCGGCCACGGTGTCGGCCACGGCGACGGCCGTGAACAGGGCCGCGAGTTCGATCAGATCGCGCCGCCAGTGGTGCACGGGGCGACCGTGTTTCGCACGGGTCACATCAGACATGTCTCGAGTCATGCAGCCACTGTGGAGGAACGGTGTTGCGTGATCACGAACGCATTGTGACTGATCGGTAAAGTGTGGTCCGTACGGTTTGTACCCTTTTCAACTGTTCACGGGCCGCGCACCGGGGGATGACGCCGATGCGCGACCCGCCCAGCAGGGTACGGGAGTTACTGTCCGACGCGACCCGGCTGGAGCACCTTCGTGAACAGCACCGTGCCGTCCTGCTCGCGCAGACGCACCGTCAGCTCACCGCTGTGGCCGTCGATGTCGACCTCCCCGAAGAACTGGTAGCCGCCCGCGGGGGAGACGTTCGAGGCGGTCGGCGCCTTCACGAACACCCGCTCCGGGCCGAAGGTGCCGTCGAGCGCGCTGGCCGGGAAGGCACCCGCGTTCAGGGGTCCCGACACGAACTCCCAGAACGGCTCGAAGTCGGTGAACGCGGCCCGCGAGGGCTGGTAGTGCTGGGCCGAGGTGTGGTGGACGTCGGCGGTCAGCCACACCGTGCCGGTGATCTTCCGGTGCTTGATGTACCGCAGCAGCTCGGCGATCTGCAGCTCACGTCCGAGCGGGGCGCCCGGGTCGCCCTGCGCGACCGCCTCGATGTTCGCCCTGCCCTCCGTGGCGTCGGGCACGACCAGCCCGAGCGGCATGTCGGAGGCGATCACCTTCCACACCGCCCGCGAGCGCGAGAGCTCCCGCTTGAGCCACTCCAGCTGCTCCCGGCCGAGGATGCCCTGCGGGTCCACGGCCTGGTCGTCGGGCGAGTTGGCGTTGCGGTACGTGCGCATGTCCAGCACGAACACGTCGAGCAGCGGACCCTGCCGCAACACCCGGTACACCCGGCCGTCCCGGGCCCCCGGCCGCAGCGTGGAGACCGGGAAGTACTCGCTGAACGCGCGCCGCGCCCGGCCCGCGAGCACGTCGACGCTCTTCTCGGTGTAACGGGTGTCGGAGTCCAGGATCGTCTGGCCCGGGTACCAGTTGTTGCGCACCTCGTGGTCGTCCCACTGGATGATCGACGGCACCTGGGCGTTGAAGTCCCTCAGGTTGTGGTCGAGCAGGTTGTAGCGGAAGTTGCCGCGGAACTCCGCCAGGGTCTCGGCGACCTTGGACTTCTCCTCGGTGGTGATGTTCCGCCAGGTGCTGCCGTCGGGCAGGGCGGCCGTGGCCGGGATCGGCCCGTCGGCGTAGATGTTGTCGCCGCTGCACAGGAAGAAGTCCGGGTCGAGCTTCGCCATCGCCCGGTAGATCGTGTAGCCGCCGAAGTCCGGGTTGATGCCCCAGCCCTGCCCTGCGAGGTCCCCCGACCACAGGAACCGCACGCCGTCCCGACGCTTGGGGGACACCGTGCGGAAGGTTCCGGTGACCGGCTCACCGGTGCGGCGCGGGTCGTCCGGGTCGGCCAGCAGCACGCGGTAGTGGATCTGCTCGCCCGACGGCAGGCCGCGCAGCCGGGTCGTCCCCGTGAAGTCGGTGTCCGCGCCGAGCAGCGGCCCGTGCCACCGGCGCGGATTGCGGAACGACTCGGTCGCGGAGGTCTCCACGATCATCCGGGCCGGACGGTCGGAGCGCACCCACACCAGGCCGGAGTCGCAGGTCACGTCTCCCGTCTGCACCCCCCAGCCCGCCCCGGGGCGCCCGGACAGGGCGAAGGCGGGCGCGGCTGAAGAGACCGCGGGCAGGGTGAGGGCCGCCGACGCGGCCAGGGAGCCGCGCAGAACGCTGCGGCGGCCGGGGAACGGACGATGGGACATGGATGCGCCTCCAGGGACGGGATCCGGCCAGTGTGCGATGCCACAACTACTGGGGCGCCGCAGCGCACACGGAAACCGCAAGTGAACAACTGACCGCGGGAACAAGGGAACCCGTGTGCGAAAGCGCGGGGGTCAGTCGCGGGCGGCCTCGGCCATCAGACGTACGCCGTCCCGGATCCGCGTCGGAGACAGGTGCGCGTAACCGAGGACCAGCCGCACCCCGCCCTCCGTGCCGTCCGGCTCGGCACGCGCGTGTGCGTAGTCCGTCAGCGGGCGCACGAGCACACCGGCCGCGGCCAGGCGCGCGAGCAACGCCTTCTGGGGGCCGTACCGGTGCGGCAGTTCGGCGATGACGTGCAGCCCGGCGGCGATCCCGGACACCTTTGTGCCCGGGAGGTGCTCCTCCAGCGCGGAGACGAGCGCGTCGCGCCGCTCCCGGTAGGCGCGCTGGCAGCGGCGCAGCTGGCGGTCGTAGTCGCCGCGCTCCACGAACCGGGCGAACAGCGCCTGGTCGATCGTGGGATGGCCGAGGTCCATGGTCCGCTTGCGCTCGACGACCTCGTCGGCCAGTGCCTGAGGCACCAGCAGCCAGCCGAGCCGCAGTCCCGGAGCGAGGGACTTGCTGACCGATCCCGCGTAGGCGACCCGGTCCGGGTCGAGCCCCTGGAGCGCGCCGACGGGAGCGCGGTCGTAGCGGAAGTCGCCGTCGTAGTCGTCCTCCAGGAGGAAGCCGTCGACGGAGCGCGCCCAGTCGAGGAGTTCCGCGCGGCGGTGCGCGGAGTAGGCGATACCGGTGGGGAACTGGTGGGAGGGCGTGGTGACCACGGCACGCACCCCGGAGGCGCGCAGGTCTGCCAGGGAGATCCCGTCCTCGTCCAGCGGTACGGGAACGGTGGTGACGCCCGCCGCCGCGTACAGGGCGTCGTGCTGCGGGCTCCCGGGATCCTCCGCGCCGACCGTCGGCAACCCGCGCGCGTGGAGGGCGAATCCGAGCAGTGTCGTCGCCTGCGCCACGCCGGAGACGACCACGATCCGCTCCGGATCGGCGACCACGCCCCTGCGGCGCGTCAGCAGTTCGGCCAGGGCGGCACGCAGCCGGGGCAGCCCGCGCGGGTCGGGATAGCCGAGATCCTGGTGCGGCAGCTCCGCCAGCACGCCGCGGTGGGCCGTGGCCCAGGCGGTGCGGGGGAACAACGACAGGTCGGGCGTCCCCGCGACGAAGTCGGCGAGAGTGGCCGGGTTGCGCGGGGCCAGGTCACGCGCGCGCGGGTGGGCGGCTCGCACGGCTCCGCCGACCCAGGTGCCGGCACCCCGGCCGCTGCGCAGGTACCCCTCCGCCGTCAGCTGCTCGTACGCCTCGGTGACCAGCCCGCGCGACACCCCGAGGTCGGCGGCCAGATCCCGGCTCGACGGCAGCCGCGTCCCCGGTACCAGCCGCCCGGACCGCACCGCCTCCCGCAGGGCCGCCTGGAGGGAACGGCCACGCGTGCGTGCCGGCGCGGAGACGGCGGGCAGGAGCAGTTCCCAGGCGGCCGATCCGGCGCCTTCCGGTACGTCGGGCCGCCCCTGTGGATTGGTCCCCGATGACGTCATGGCACTGGACCTTAAACCGGACCGCCGTGCTTCCTAGCGTCACTGCCATGAACGCCACCACCACGCGCGGCTCCCTCCTCGCCACGTTCGCCTGTGTCCTCGTCGGAGCGTCCTTCACCGCCAACAGCCTCCTCGGCGACTACCCGTACGCGGGCGGCCAGTTCCTGCGCTACGCCCTCGCCGCGCTGCTGCTGGCCCCCCTGGCCGCGAGGGGCGCCGCGCCCCGGCTGCGGGCGCTCGGACCCCGCCGGTGGACCCGTCTCGCGCTCCTCGCCGCCGTCGGCATGGTCGGCTTCAACCTCGCCGTCATCGCCGCCGAACGCACCGCGGAACCGGCCGTCCCCGGCGTCTTCGTGGGCTGCGCCCCCGTATGGGTGGCCGTCCTCGTCCCGCTGCTGGAGGGCCGCAGGCCCCGCCGGCGCGTCCTGCGGGGCGCCCTGCTGGTGGCCCTCGGCGCCTTCGCCGTCCAGGGCTGGGGCCGTACGGACGGCGCGGGCCTCGCCTTCTCGGTGGGCGCGCTGGCCGGTGAGGTCGGCTTCGCGGTGCTCGCCGTACCGGTGCTGCGGCCCCTGGGGCCACGGCTGCTGTCCGCCGTGGTCTGCGCGGTCGCCGCCGTCGAGGCCGCGGCGGCCGGACTGCTCCTGGACGGCACCGCGTGGCTGCGCCGCCCCGGCACGGCCGAGACCGCCGCGCTGCTGTGGCAGGCGGCGGTCGTCACCGTCGTCGGCTTCGTGTGCTGGTACATGGGCATGCAGCGGATCGGCGCCGAGCGCGCCACGCTGTTCTCGGGCCTCATCCCGGTCGCGGCGGCCTGCACCGCGCCGCTCGTCGGCACGGGCTCGTACGGCGCCGCCCAGGCCGTGGGCAGCGCCCTGGTCGGTGCCGGAGTCGCCCTGGGATCGGGGGCGTCGAGCCGGAAACGGAAGGGCTCAGCGGCTGCCGTCGAGGATGACCCGCGCGACCAGGGCCGGGTCGTCGTTCATCGGGCAGTGGCCGCAGCCGGGCAGCCGCACGAGCCGGGCCCGGGGGATGATCTGCTTGGCCCGCACGCCCTGCCGGCGCACCAGCAGCATGTCCCTGGTGCCCCAGGCGACCGTGACCGGCAGCCCCGGGACGTCGTCGCCGAACTGGACGGCGGTGCCGGCCCGGAGCGTCTCGTCGAACCCCGTGGCCCGCGCGAGGGCGAGCGTCTCGGCGACCACGGCCTCGGGTGAACGGCGGCCCGGGCGGGCGTAGATGGTGCTCGTGAGCATGGTGCGGCCGGCCGCGCTGCGCGAGAGCCGCTCCACCAGCGGCATGGGCAGCCGTCGCGCTATGTGCCGCATCGCGAGCAGCACCCCGAACGCGTAGCGTCGCTCGGCCTGCGACCAGAATCCGGCGGGGGACAGCGCGGTGACGGACCGTACGAGCCGCTCGCGGCCCAGTTCCAGGGCCAGCAGGCCGCCGAGGGAGTTGCCGGCCACATGCGGGCGGTCCAGCTCCAGGGCCTCGCAGAAGGCCCCGAACACCGACGTCGTGGTGGCCAGGTCGTACGACAGCCCCCCGGGCAGCCCCGGCGACGCCCCGAACCCGGGCAGGTCCACGGCGATCACGTCGCGCTCGGTGGCCAGGATGTCCACCACCGGGTCCCAGGCCTGCCGGTGGTGCCCGATGCCGTGCAGCAGGAGCAGCGGCTCACCGCGCCCCACGCGCGTGTAGGACACGGTCACGGGCTGCGGTCCCTCGGGGGAGGGGACTTTGAAGGAGACGGTGGCGGACATGAAGGCTCCTGGCGGCAACTCACGGGCTGATAAGGGATCTCACGAACGGACGCTGTAGACAGCTTGTCAGCAATTACTACTGGCGGGTAGACCCGTGGGTAGGGGTCCGCGTAATCGCCTGGACACGGACCGGCGTCTGGGTTGGGATGAAAGCGTGGCCACCGAAACCGAGACCGACGTCTTCGAAGAACACCGTCCCGTCCTCATGGGTGTCGCCTACCGCATGCTCGGGCGCGTCGCCGACGCCGAGGACGTGGTGCAGGACGCCTGGCTGCGCTGGTCGGCCGCCGACCGGAGCGAGGTGCGCGAACCGCGCGCCTACCTGGTCCGCGTCACCACACGCCTGGCGATCGACCGGCTGCGCCAGGTCAAGGCGCGCGGCGAGACCTACGTCGGCCCCTGGCTGCCCGAGCCGTACGTCACCGACTTCGGGGACACCGTGCCCGACACCGCCGAACAGGCCGTCCTCGCCGACTCGGTCTCCCTCGCGGTCCTGGTCGTCATGGAGTCCCTGTCCCCGCTGGAGCGGGCGGTGTTCGTCCTCAGGGAGGCCTTCGGCTACCCCTACGCCGACATCGCCGCCATGCTCGACCGCGCCGAACCCGCCGTACGGCAGCTCGCCGGGCGGGCCCGCAGACATGTCGACGAACGACGTCCGCGCTACGAGGTCGACCCGGTCCGGCGCCGCGATCTGACGGAGCGTTTCCTCGCCGCGGCGGGCGGAGGGGACCTGGAGGCGCTGATGTCCCTGCTCGCGCCCGACGTCCGCCTCGTCGGGGACAGCGGCGGCAAGGCCAAGGCGCCGCTGCGGGTCCTGGAGTCGGCCGACCACGTGGGCCGCTTCCTGGTCGGCGTCGCCGGAAAGGGCGCCCCGGACGTCACCTGGCGCTTCCTGGAGCTCAACGGCGGGCCCGCGGTGCTCGTCCTGTCGGGCGGAAAGCCCGACTCCGTCTTCCAGTTGGACATCCTGGACGGCCGCATCCAGTCCGTCTACATCATCCGCAACCCCGACAAGCTGCACGCCCTGCCTGCCGTCTGAATGCCTCATCAACGCTGTGTGACATCACGCCCGCGCGCCCCACAGGGGATCGAGGATTGGTCTTGACCAAGGGTGAGGGCCGCCCTATGGTCGCAGAGAAGTGAAACAACCTTTAATAAACAAGGGCGCTAAAACGCCGCCGGACCACGGCGATCGCGGAGGACACGGTGGGGACCACGCAGCTGGAATCGGTGCCGGAACCGAAGTACTGGCATCTCAAGACCGTGCTCAGTGAGGCACTGGACTCCGAATTCTCCGTGGGCGAGATCCTGCCCAACGAGCGCGACCTCGCCGCCCGTTACGGCGTCGCCCGCGCCACGCTGCGCCAGGCTCTGGAGCAGCTGGAGCTGGAAGGCAGGCTGCAGCGCCGCCGCGGTGTCGGGACGACCGTCGCCCCGCCGCGCGTGGGTGTGGCCGTCGGCACCGAGCAGCAGGCCTGGCCCGGCGCGGCCGGTGACGACTGGCAGTCCGTCGACTGCGCCTGCGCGGTGCCGCCCGCCTCCGTCGCGGACGCCCTCGGCACCGGCCGCGAGCAGTCGGTGCACGTCGTGCGCCGCTCCCGCGTCACCCACGGCCAGCCCGTCGCCGCCGAACTGCTGTACATCCCCGAGGCGTCGGTGCCGGAGCTCTCCGCCATAGACGCCCCGTCAGGGGTGGCACGCGCGCGTGCCGTGCTGCGCGAACTGCAGCGCCTGGAGCTGGAGAGCCGGGAGAACGCCGTCGAACTCGGCTCGGCCCGCGCGGACGACGCGAAGGAACTGGACCGCCTGCCCGGCGCGCCGGTGCTCGTCGTCACCACCCGCTACCTGGCCGGGGGCCGCACCGCCGCCGTCTCGGTGGCCACCTACCGCGCCGACACCTGCCGGCTGACCTTCGGTGACTCCGGCGCGGTGGAGATCCACGAGGGGCCGGAACGCCGGGCTTCCTGAGCGGTACGGCGGTGCCCCGGGTCCCGGTCCGGGGCACCGCCGTGTGCCAGGGGATCACTCACCGCCGTGCGGTCACGGTCCCCTCCACCGCGAACAGCTGCTCCTCCACATGGTCGAGGGCGAGCCGCAGCGCGCCCGTCGCCACGGCCGCCTCACCGAGGAGCGACAGGGCGACCCTCGGCGGGCGCAGACAGTAACGGGCCAACTCGCGCCGCAGCGGCTCCAGTACGCCGTCCAGGCCGACCGCCCAGCCGCCCACCACGACGAGTTCCGGGTCCAGGGCCAGGACCAGAGCCGCCACGTCGTGCACGAGCCGCTGGATGAAGCGGTCCACGGCCGCCCGGGCCCGCTGGTCGCCCTCCCGCGCCTGTGCGAAGACCTCGGCGACCGCCTGCTCGTCGAGCGGGTGCAGGGGCTCGTCCGTGGTGGACAGCAGCGTCTCCGGGGTGACCTCGCGGCCCAGCAGATGCAGCGCCCCGATCTCCCCGGCGGCGCCGCCGTACCCCCGGTGCAGCCGCCCGCCGATCAGCGAACCGGCCCCCGGGCTCAGCCCGGCCAGCACGAACACCACGTCGTCGGACTCGGTGGCGGAGCCCTTCCAGTGCTCGGCGACCGCGGCCGCGTTGGCGTCGTTCTCGACCAGTACCGGGCACTTGAAGGAACGGCTCAGCCGCTCGCCGAGCCGCAGCCCCGTCCACTCGGGCAGCGCCGCGCACAGCCGTATGGTGCCGTCCGCCTCCACGATGCCCGGCGAGGCGACGCCCACGGCCCACAGGGAGTCGCGCGCGACCCCGGCCCGGCGCAGCAGTTCGGCCACCGCGGTGCGCAGCCGCTCCAGGCGCTCGTCGGCGAGGGCCGTCTCGTCGACGTCCTTGGCCACCGCGCCGAGCACCCGGCCGTCGAGGTCGGACAGGAGCGCGGCGACCCGGTGCGGCCCGATGTCCAGGCCCAGCAGATGCCCGGCCTCGGCCCGGAACCGGAACCGCCGCGCGGGCCGCCCCTGTCGCCGGGCGACACTCTCGTCGGCGGCCTTCTCGACCACCAGGCCGCCCTCGATCAGCCCCTCGACGACGCCCTCGACCGTCGGCCGGGACAGGCCCGTCACCCGGGTGATCTCGGTCAGTGTGGCGCAGTCCGTGGCACGCAGCGCGTGCAGCACCACCGCGGAATTGATCCTGCGCAGGAGTGAGGGATCCCCGCCGGTCAGTCGCCCCAACGTCCGTCCTCCCAGCTCGTGCGGCGTGTGGGGCGGATCGTACAGGCCGCTTGGCCGGGATTGCGCCCCGAGCCGGACCCTTTTCCGTCGGCCGCCCCGTCCGCCTCTCACCCCGGCGCCACGAATCCCGACTCGTAGGCCGCGATCACCGCCTGGGTCCGGTCCCGCGCCCCCAGCTTCGCCAGCACGGCGCTGACATGCGACTTGACGGTCTCCGTGCCGACGACCAGCCGCCCGGCGATCTCCGCGTTCGACAGACCACGCGCCATCAGCCGCAGCACCTCGGCCTCCCGCTCGGTCAGCTGGGCCCGCTCCATCGCGGCCCGGGCCGCCCGGTTGCCGCCCTCCTCGCCGTACTGGGCGGCCAGCTGCCGTACCGAGGCGGGGAACAGCAGCGACTCACCCTCGGCGACCAGCCGCACCGCGTGCACGATCTCGGCCGGGCGGGCCCGCTTCAGCAGAAACCCGTCGGCACCGGCCCGCAGGGCCTCGTACACGTACTCGTCGTTCTCGAACGTCGTCACGACGAGGATCTTCGGCGGCGCCTCGACCGTCCGCAGCACCGCGCGCGTGGCCTCGATGCCGTCCAGCAGCGGCATCCGTACGTCCATGGCGACCACGTCGGGCCGCAGCCGCCGGACGAGGGGGATCACCGCCGCCCCGTCGGCCGCCTCGCCGACGACCTCGATGTCGGGCTGCGCCTCCAGGACCGCCCGCAGACCGGCGCGTACGAGGGGTTCGTCGTCGACGAGGAGAACGGTGACGGGCATCCCGTCAGCGTAGATCAGCGGAGCGGTAGCTCGGCATGCACCTGCCAGTCGCCTCGGTCGGGTCCGGTGTGCGCGTGGCCGCCCAGCAGGGCCGCCCGCTCGCGTATGCCGCGCAGTCCGCTGCCCCGGCCGGGGCCGGGTATGTCGGCCGTCAGCGGATTGCGGACCTCCAGGGCGAGGGCCCCGTCCGTGACCTCGATACGGACCCGGACCGGGACGGCCCCCGCGTGCCGCAGCACATTGGTCAGCGCCTCCTGGAGGATCCGGTAGCCCTCCCGGGAGACCGGCCCGGGCACGGTGTCCACCGGCCCGGTCAGTTCGGCGTCCACCTTGGCGCCGGACGCGCGCGCGGACTCCAGCAGCCGGTCCGCGTCCGTCAGCGTCGGACGGCCGCTCACCGGCCGCTCGGACTCGCGCAGCACGCCGAGCACGCGCTCCAGGTCCTCCAGCGCGGCCCGGCCGGTCTCCTCGATGGCGTCCAGGGCACGGTCGGTGAAGGCCGGGTCCCCGGCCGCCCGCGCGGCGCCCGCCTGGACGACGGCGACGGTCAGCGCGTGCCCGATGGAGTCGTGCAGCTCACGCGCGATTCGGGTGCGCTCCAGGAGCTGCTCGGTGCGCTCCTCCATCGCGGCCAGACGCTCGGCGGGGGAGGGGCCGAGCAGCCGGAGCGCGAGCGCGGTGACCAGACGGCCCGAGCCGACCACGGTCGCCGCCAGCGCGGCCAGCGGCAGGGGCACCAGCAGGACGTGCCACCACTGGTGGCCGTCGAGGAGGACCAGCACGCCCTCGTCGACGTCCCGGCCGAAGGCCGACGCCACCAGATCCGCCGAGCCGACAAGCAGCTGCACGGAGAGCATCGCCGTCACGTTGCCGAGCAGCAGCCGCGTCTCCAGCCACAGGACGAGCCGCCCCCGGTCGCTCCAGGACGCCGACGGCGCGACCACGATGTCGATGCTGTCGCTGTTGTGCCGGTGCCCGGTCAGCAGCAGCCTCGCCTGCAACCCCTCCACGGTGCGCATCGCGGGCACCAGCCCGGCGGGCGCGAGCGTCACGGCCGCCGCCGGCCACGTCCACCACGCTTCCTCGACGAACAACCACATGGCCGGCCACACGACGGCGATGAACAGATGCAGCCATCGTGTGTACGTCACCGCCCGGCCGAACGGGCGCAGCAAGCGGACCATTCGGCCATCGTGCCAGCCACCACCGACAACGAGCCTCCCCCGCACGGGGGAGACGATCTCCACGCGCGGGGGAGGCCCCGCCCCCGCGACACCGGCCAGGCTGCTGCCATGACCAGCATCGAAGTCCAAGCACTCACCAAGGAGTTCGGCACCCGACGCGCCGTGGACGACGTCACCTTCCGTGTCCTGCCCGGCCGCGTCACCGGCTTCCTCGGCCCCAACGGCGCCGGAAAGTCCACCACCATGCGGCTCGTCCTCGGCCTCGACCGCCCGACCTCCGGCACGGCCACGATCGGCGGCCGCGCCTACGTCACGCTCGACGCACCCCTGCGCCACGTGGGCGCCCTGCTCGACGCCCAGGCCGCGCACGGCTCCCGCACCGGCCGCGACCACCTGCGCACGCTGGCGGCGAGCAACCGCATCCCCGACCGCCGGGTCGACGAGGTGCTGGAGCGGACGGGACTGGGCTCGGTCGCCGGTCGCCGGGTGCGGACGTACTCCCTGGGCATGCGGCAGCGGCTCGGCATCGCGGCCGCGCTGCTCGGCGACCCCGGAGTGGTGATGCTCGACGAGCCCTCCAACGGCCTGGACCCCGAAGGCATCATCTGGATCCGCGAGCTGCTGCGCCGGCTGGCCGCCGAGGGCCGTACGGTGCTGGTCTCCAGCCACCTCATGAACGAGACCGCGTCCTTCGCCGACCACCTCGTCGTCCTGGGCCGGGGCCGCCTGCTCGCCGACACCCCGATGCGGGAGTTCATCCACGCACGCGTGCGGCCCGGCGTCCGCGTCCGCACGAGCGACCCGACCGCGCTCGAGAACGCCCTCGCCCGGCACGGCCATGACGCCGTGCGGCACGAGGACGGGCACTGGACCGTGCAGGACGCACGCGTGGACGAGATCGGCGTCCTGGCCTCCTCGGCGGGTGTCCCGCTCCTCGAACTGAGCGCGGAGGAAGCCACCTTGGAGCAGGCCTATCTCGACCTCACGGCCGCCGAAACCGAGTTCACCGCACAGCCCCAGGAGGCCTGACATGCCCTTTGCCGCCGTCCTCCACTCCGAGTGGCTGAAGATCCGCACCCTGCGCTCGCTTCTCGGCGCGCTGTCGGCCCTGTTCGCGGCCACCACCGCGTTCTCCGCGATCGCGGGGGTGTCGGAGACCTCCGACCCCGAGTTCGACCCGCTGTTCATGGCTCTTTCCGGAGTCGCCCCCGGCCAGATCGCGGCCATCTCCTTCGGTGCCATGGCGGTGTCGTCGGAGTTCCACGCGGGTGGGCTCCGGCTGTCGCTGGCCGCGGTGCCGCGCCGCGGGCGGTGGTTCCTGGCGAAGGCGACGGCCGTCGCCGTACCCACGCTCGTGGTCGGCGTGGTGACCGCCCTCACCGCCCTCGTCGTGGCCCGCGCCGGGCTCGGCGAGGCGGCGAGCGGCCTGAGCACCGGTGAACAGGTACGCGGTGTCGCCGGCTGCGGGATCTACCTCACCCTGATGGCGCTGCTGGCGGCCGGTCTCGCGGCGGTGCTGCGCAGCGGGGTGGCAGCGCTGTCGCTCCTGATCCCGTTCATCCTGGTCGTCTCGTTCGTGATCGGCGATGTGGCGGGCGGGGCCACCGACTTCCTGCCGGACCGGGCGGGACAGATCGTCCTGTACGAGTCGCACGACGGGCCCCTGGGACCGTGGACGGGACTCGCCGTGACCGCGGCCTGGGCGGCCGCCGCCCTGGTCGCGGGGGCGTGGAGCATCCGGCACCGGGACGCCTGAACGCAAGTCGCCTGACACCCCGCCACATGTCAGTGGCGGCCGCTTTACTGGATCACATGGACAGCGCGAAGTACCTCGCCGCGATCGACTCGCTGTGCGCCCGCGACCTGACCGCGGTCGACGGCGAGTCGGACGCGTACCGGTCGGGGCCCGGGTACCGCATCGAGTCGTTAGCGGTGAGCCACGGGACGCGCGACGGCGACGCGGCGCCACGCATGGCGATCGTGACGGACTTCTACGCCCTCAAGAGCCGCATAGGCCAGGAGTTGGACGACCGCTGGGGCAGGCAGCAGCGGCCCTGGGGCATGGACACGCTCAAGCTGCGCCTCGACCGGGGCGAGGAGATACCCGAGCCCTGGTTCACGACGAGCATCGTGACGGACGACCTGGACCTCTGGCAGCCTCCTGGCTCGGACCGCTGGATCGCCCTCGGCGTCGCCTACCGGGACGAGGCCGACGAGGTCCATGTCCTCGCCGTGGCCTCGGACATCGACCCGGTGTGAGCCACTAGCCCTGCTCAGCCGCCACCCGCAGCCGGCCGAACTCCTCCGCCATCGTCGCCGCGGTCCAGTGCGCGTTGAGGCCGCTGGGGTTCGGCAGCACCCACACGCGCGAGTCCCCGATCGTCCGCTCCTGCGGCCCGACCTTCGCCTTCTTGTCGTCGAAGGCCGCGCGATAGGCGGTGACCCCCACCACGGCCAGCCAGCGGGGCCTGAGCCGCGCCACCTTCTCCGCCAGCAGCCGACCGCCCTCGCGGTACTCCTCCGCGCTCAGCTCGTCCGCCCGCGCGGTCGCCCGGGCCACGACATTGGTGATGCCGAGCCCGTACGACAGCAACTCCTGCTGTTCCGAGGGCTTCAGGAGCCGCGGTGTGAACCCGGACAGGTGCAGCACCGGCCAGAACCGGTTTCCGGGACGGGCGAAGTGATGGCCCGTGGCCGCCGTCATCAGCCCGGGATTGATGCCGCAGAACAGAACGCGGAGGCCGTCCGCGACGACATCCGGCACGAGCCGGTCGCGGGCGGCCTCCAGGTCCGCGGGGGTGAACCGGGTCAGAGGATCGCCCCCGGCGTGTAACCCGCGGCAGCCGGGTGCTGCTTGACGAGCTCCTCGATCCGGCCGACGACGACGGCGACCTGGTCGGCCGCGGCGCCCGTGAAGGACAGCTTGTCGGCCATCAGCACGTCCAGCTGGGCACGGTCGAGCGGGATGCGCTCGTCGGCGGCCAGCTTGTCGAGGAGTTCGTTGCGCTCGGCGCCCTGCTCGCGCATCGCGAGGGCGGAGGCGACGGCGTTCTCCTTGATCGCCTCGTGCGCGACCTCACGGCCGACACCCGCGCGCACCGCGCCCATCAGCACCTTGGTGGTGGCGAGGAAGGGCAGGTAGCGGTCCAGTTCGCGGGCGACGACGGCGGGGAAGGCGCCGAACTCGTCGAGGACGGTCAGGAAGGTCTCCAGGAGACCGTCGAGCGCGAAGAACGCGTCCGGCAGCGCGACCCGGCGCACCACCGAGCAGGACACGTCGCCCTCGTTCCACTGGTCGCCCGCCAGCTCGCCCGTCATCGAGGCGTAGCCGCGCAGGATCACCATCAGGCCGTTGACCCGCTCGCAGGACCGCGTGTTCATCTTGTGCGGCATCGCGGAGGAGCCGACCTGGCCCGGCTTGAAGCCCTCGGTCACCAGCTCGTGCCCGGCCATCAGGCGGATCGTCTTGGCCAGCGACGACGGCGCCGCCGCCAGCTGCACCAGCGCGGTCACGACCTCGTAGTCCAGGGAACGCGGGTACACCTGGCCGACCGAGGTGAACGCCTGCGAGAAGCCCAGGTGAGAGGCGATCCGCTGCTCCAGCTCCGCCAGCTTCGAGGCGTCCCCGCCCAGCAGGTCCAGCATGTCCTGCGCGGTGCCGACCGGGCCCTTGATGCCGCGCAGCGGGTAGCGGGCGAGGAGCTCCTCGACCCGGCCGTGGGCCACGAGCAGCTCGTCCGCCGCGGTCGCGAAACGCTTGCCGAGGGTGGTGGCCTGCGCGGCCACGTTGTGGGAGCGGCCGGCCATGACCAGCTCGCCGTACTCGCCGGCGAGCTTGCCGAGGCGGGCCAGGACGGCCACGCCGCGGTCGCGGATCAGCTCCAGGGAGAGCCGGATCTGCAGCTGCTCGACGTTCTCCGTGAGGTCCCGGGAGGTCATTCCCTTGTGGACCTGCTCGTGCCCGGCGAGGTCGTTGAACTCCTCGATCCGCGCCTTCACGTCGTGCCGCGTGACCTTCTCGCGCTCGGCGATGGAGGCCAGGTCGACGGTGTCGAGGACCCGCTCGTAGTCGGCGAGGGCCTGCTCCGGCACCTCGATCCCGAGGTCCTTCTGGGCCCGCAGCACGGCGAGCCAGAGCTGACGCTCGAGCCTCACCTTCTGCTCGGGAGACCAGAGCGTGGCGAGCTCGGCGGAGGCGTAGCGTCCGGCGAGGACGTTCGGGATGCGGGGCTTGGCGGGAGCGGAAGTCACGTGTACGGATTCTACTGGCGATTCGTGCAGGCCAGCGTCGGGGTCCCGTTCGTCGGAACCTACGAGAGCCCGTCGGCGAGCTCCGCCAGGACCTCGGCGTGGCACGGTTCGGGCGCGCACCAGCAGGCCAGGGCCTTGCCGCGCAGGCCGGGCAGCAGAGCGAGCAGATCCGGCCGCCCCAGCAGATACGCCCGGTACTTCGCCATGACCTCGGCCCGCGTGCCGTCCCGGCGGCGCGCGGGGGTGTCGTAGGCGAAGGGGTTGTACAGCGGGTGCTTCGGCAGGTCCCAGCCGCCCAGGGTCCAGCGGCGACCGACGTACACGAGGTCGGCGGGCGCGTGTTCGAGGCGGGGGCCGTACTCGTGGATACGGCCCCTGACGTTGACCACGCGCGTGTGTACGACGTCCTCAGTGCTCGTACGGCAGGAGGTCGGGCCGCTTCGGAGGCAGGCCGTCGCCCGAGGAGCGGCCCGTCAGACGCCGGACGATCCAGGGCAGCAGGTACTGCCGGGTGAACCGGACGTCGGCGATGCGGCGGGCCAGCCACGGCGGCGGCACGGTGGCCGGCAGGGGCGTCCGCCACTCCGTGTCCTCGGGGTCGTAGCCGAGGCTCTGCCACACCGCCTCGCAGACCCGGCGGTGACCTTCGGCCGTCAGGTGCAGGCGGTCCACGTCCCACATCCGCTGGTCGGACAGCGAGGCCGCGCCGTAGAGGTCGACGACCACCGCACCGTGCCGTCCGGCGAGTTCGTCGACGACCGTGAACAGCTCCTCCATGCGCGGCCGGAAGCGGGCCTGGACCGGGCCCTGCCGGCCGGGGCTGCGCATCAGCACCAGCTGCTTGCAGGACGGGGCCAGCCGCTCCACGGCCTCCGTCAGCAGGTCGCGCACCCGGACCATGTCGCACTTGGGCCGCAGGGTGTCGTTGAGGCCGCCCACCAGCGTGATCACGTCCGGCTGCATCGCCGCCGCCACGTCGACCTGCTCGTCGACGATCTGCTGGATCAGCTTGCCGCGGACCGCGAGGTTGGCGTACCGGAAGCCGGGCGTCACGGCGGCCATCCGGCCGGCGAGGAGGTCGGCCCAGCCGCGGTAGGAGCCGTCGGGCAGCAGGTCCGACATGCCCTCGGTGAAGGAGTCGCCGACCGCGACCAGGCTGGAGTAAGTGGGATTCGTCTGCATGGCGGAAGAAATGGTAACGCGCTCACATACTTACCGGTCGGTGGGTTCGGGCACCCTCACACCTGCCGTCCGAACAGCTCCCGCAGCACGTCCTCCATCGTCACCAGTCCCGCCAGCCGTCCGTCGGCGCCGAGCACCGCCGCGAGGTGGGTGCGGCTGCGCCGCATCGCCGTCAGCACGTCGTCCAGCGGTGTGCTCTCCCGGATCCGCGCGATGGGCCGCATGTCCCGCACCGGGAACGGCAGGTCCCGCGGTGAGGCGTCCAGGGCGTCCTTGACGTGGAGGTAGCCGACGATCCGCCGGCCCTCGTCCACCACGGGGAACCGTGAGAAGCCGGACTCGTTCGACAGCGCCTCCAGCTGCTCCGGGGTGACGCCCACGCGCGCGTAGACCACACCTTCCAGCGGCAGCACCACGTCCCGTACGGGCCGCCGGCCCAGCTCCAGCGCGTCGTGCAGCCGCTCCCGCGCCCGCTCGTCGATCAGCCCCGCCTCGCCGGAGTCCCGGACGATCCGCGCCAGCTCGGCGTCCGAGAAGGAGGCGGTGACCTCGTCCTTGGTCTCCACGCGCAGCAGCTTCAGCAGGGCGTTCGCGAAGGCGTTGACCGCGAAGATCACCGGGCGCAGCGCACGCGCCAGCGTCACCAGCGGCGGCCCGAGCAGCAGCGCGCTGCGCACCGGCTCCGCGAGCGCGACGTTCTTCGGGACCATCTCGCCGAGCAGCATGTGCAGATAGGTCGCCAGGGTCAGCGCGATGACGAAGGACACCGCGTGCCCCGCGCCCTTCGGCACGCCCACCGCGTGGAACACCGGCTCCAGCAGATGCGCGATGGCGGGCTCCGCGACCACACCCAGGACCAGCGTGCACAGCGTGATCCCGAGCTGCGCGGCCGCCATCAGCGCGGAGACGTGCTCCAGCCCCCACAGCACGCTCTTCCCGCGCCGGTCGCCCTGCTCGGCGTAGGGCTCGATCTGGCTGCGCCGCACCGAGATCAGCGCGAACTCGGCGCCCACGAAGAAGGCGTTGACGACGAGGGTCGCCAGCCCGATCAGCAACTGGACGGCGGTCATCGCCCGGTCCTCCCCTCCGACGGCTGGACAGCGGTCATGATCCGGCCTCCTGCCCCGCACCGTCGTCGAGGGGCGCGTGCAGCAGCACCCGCGCCGCCCTGCGCCCCTGTGCGTCCACCACGTCCAGCCGCCAGCCGGCGACCTCCACCGTGTCGCCGACGGCCGGGATCCGGCCCAGTTCCGTCGCCAGCAGTCCGGCCAGCGTCTCGTACGGTCCCTCGGGTGCCCGCAGCCCCACGCGCGCGAGCTGGTCCATGCGGGCCGAGCCGTCGGCGCGGAACAGCTCCCTGCCCGCGTCGTCGGTGCCGGCGGGGTCCAGATCGGGCGTCTCGTGCGGGTCGTGCTCGTCCCGGACCTCGCCGACGACCTCCTCGACGATGTCCTCCAGCGTGGCCACGCCCGCCGTACCGCCGTACTCGTCGATGACGACCGCCATCGTGCGTTTTCCGGAGAGCCGGTCCAGGAGCCGGTCCACGGTGAGCGACTCGGGCACCAGCAGCGGCTCGCGCAGCAGCTCGGCGACCGAGGCACGGGGCCGGCGTTCGGCCGGAACCGCCAGGATGTCCTTGATGTGGGCGATGCCGACGACCGAGTCGAGACTGCCGCGGTAGACGGGGAACCGGGACAGGCCCGTCGCCCGCGTCGCGTTCGCCACGTCCTCGCAGGTCGCCTGGACGTCCAGGGCGATCACCTGCACCCGCGGGGTCATCACGTTCTCCGCGGTCAGGTCGGCGAGGTTGAGCGTCCGCACGAACAGCTCGGCGGTGTCCGCCTCCAGCGCCCCCGCACGCGCGGAGTGCCGGGCCAGCGCGGCCAGCTCCTGCGGCCCGCGCGCGGACGCCAGCTCCTCGGCGGGTTCCAGGCCGAAGCGGCGCACCACCCGGTTGGCCGTGTTGTTCAGGTGCGCGATGAAGGGCCGGAAGGCCGCGCTGAACCAGCTCTGCGCGGTACCCACCCGCTTGGCCATGGCCAGCGGCGAGGAGATCGCCCAGTTCTTGGGCACCAGCTCGCCGACCACCATCAGGAAGACGGTCGACAGCGCGGTTCCCAGCACCAGGGCCAGCGACCTGGACGTGGACTCCGAGACGCCCAGCGCCTCCAGCGGCCCCGCGATCAGCGCCGCGATCGACGGTTCGGCGAGCATGCCGACCACCAGGTTGGTGACGGTGATCCCGAGCTGCGCCCCGGACAGCTGGAACGTCAGATTCCGTACGGCCTTCAGGGCGCCGGACGCACCCCGCTCGCCACGCTCCGCCGCCCGCTCCAGCTGGCCGCGCTCGACCGTGGTCAGCGAGAACTCCGCCGCCACGAAGGCACCGCAGGCCAGCGAGAGCAGGATCGCCACCAGCAGGAGGAGCACTTCGGTCATCGGGTCACCTCCGTCCCATGATCGGACAGGGTCCCCAGGATCGCCCGTCCTAGCCGGCGAAGGGCTTCACCCAGCGCCGCCACTTTTCCTCGGGCGCGTACCCCGCCGCGCGCCATGCGTGCTGTGCCGTCTCGTTGCGCACCAGCACCATCGCGTCCCCGCGCCGCCCGCCGAGCCGTACGAACCGCTCCTCGGCCGCCGTGAGCAGCGCCGAGCCGATGCCCCGCCGCCGGCGCTCGGGGTGCACGGCGAGCCGGTACAGATGGCACCGCCAGCCGTCGAAGCCCGCGATCACCGTGCCGACGAGTTCGCCGTCGAGCTCGGCGAGGATCAGCGCCTCGGGGTCCCGGGCGACCAGCCGCTCCACGCCGTCCCGGTCGTCGCTGATGCTCGTGCCCTCGGCCGCCTGCTTCCAGAAGGCCAGCACGGTGTCGAGGTCGTCGGGCGTCGCGGCCCGTATCCGCAGGTCGGTCATACGGCGATCCCATCACACGGGCCCCTGAGGCACCCCGAATTCCAGCATCCGGACGGTTACCGCCCCCGCAGCTCCGCCATCACCGGCGCGAACGCCTCCATGGACGCCTCCAGCACCGTCAGATACGTGAACCCGTACCGCTCGCGCTGCGCCAGCACCTGCGCGACGAGCTCCTCGACCGTGCCGATCAGCATGATGGGCAGGTCCAGCGCCTGCTGGAGGGTCAGGTCCGGCAGCCGGTGCAGGAACGGGGTGGCGACGGCCTCGCGGTCGTCGGTGACGACGACCGTCTGGATGAGCAGGTTCAGTTCGGCCGGCTCCTCGCGCCCCTCGGCCAGTCGCCGGTAGCGCGCGACCCGCTCGTCCAGCTGCTCGGCGGTGGTCGGGGTCAGCTTGCCGGTCGGGTCGCCCGGCACCAGGGTCGCCCCGGTGAAGGCCATGATGTCGGCGTGTTCGGCGGACAGCTTCAGCATCCGGTTGCCTATGCCGCCGATCAGCAGGGGCACCCGGGGTCGCTGCACCGGCTGCGGCACATGGTCCGGCGAGGACAGCAGCCGCTCCAACTCCTCGACCAGGTGCCGCAGATGGTCCACCCGCTCGCCCGCCGTGCCGAAGGGCAGCCCCGCCTGGTCGTGCTCGGACCGCACATAGCCGGTGCCCAGGCCGAGTTCGAGGCGGCCGCCGGTCAGCGCGTCCACCGTGGCGACCTCCCGGGCCAGCAGCGCCGGGTTCCAGAACCCCGCGTTGAGGACGAACGTGCCGAGCCGTGGCCGCTCGGTGACCTCCGCCGCGGCGACCAGCGCCGGGAACGGCGCGACCTTGCCGAGATGGTCGGGGACCAGGATGACGTCGTAACCGAGTTCCTCGGCCCGCCGGCACTTGGCGCGCCAGTCCTCGTCGGTGGCGGCGGCGGTCAGGTTGACGGCGAAGCGAAAGGGGCGGGACTGAACCGGGCGGGACTGAGCGGGGCGGGGCATGAACTCTCCTCAGCGGTAAGCGACTTGAGTTGTCTGCCCCGCGATTCCATCATTCGTGCGCGATCGCCGCCAGTACGTTCATGCGCGATGCACGCAACGCCGGCAGCAGCGCGGCCACGATGCCCACCACCGCCGAGCCGATGACGACCGCGACGAGCGTGCCCCAGGGGATCGCCAGCGCCTTCATGCCCTGCAGGGCCAGCACCTGCTGGGTGCACACCCCCCACACCAGCCCGAGCGCGAGCCCCAGGACCGCGCCGAACACGGCGATCACCACCGACTCGAGACGGATCATCCGGCGCAGCTGACGCCGGGCGAGCCCGATGGCCCGCAGCAGCCCGATCTCCCGGGTGCGCTCCACGACCGACAGGGCGAGGGTGTTGACCACGCCGAGCACCGCGATGACGATCGCGAGCCCGAGCAGCGCGTACACGAGATAGAGCAGGACCGCGATCTGGTCGTGGACCAGGTCCTTGTAGTCGGCGAGGTCGCGCACCTGGACCTGCGGATACGGGTCGAGGGTCTTCTCCAGCGCCGCACGCAGCCGGTCGGCGCCGGTCCCGGAGGCGGCGTTGACGTACAGCGCGGAGTCCTGGCCGCCCGGCGCGAACCGCTCCAGCGTGCCCAGACCGAAGTAGATCCCGCCCTGCGTCCCGAACCCGTCCGCCGCGTCCTGGTCGGTGAGGGCGCCCACGGTCAGTTCGGTCCGGCGCCCGCCCTGGAACTCGACGGACACCCTGCTGCCGGTCCTCACGCCGTGGTCGCGCGCGAAGTCCACGTCCATGCCCAGCCGACCGGATGCCAGTGCCGCCGCCGTGTCGCCCTGCGCGTAGGTGATGTGGGCGACCTCGTCGAGCCGCGGGTCGTACCCCGCGGCGGTCGTCTCGACGCGCTTGCCGTCCGGCAGCCGTACGGCAATGGGCGCGAACCTCGACCGTACGACGAGCCCGGCGCCCTCGGTCCTGCGTACCGCGTCGGTGACCTCCTGCGGGAAGGGCAGGAAGTTGCCGTTCTGCACGACGAAGTCGGCGCCCAGGGTCTTGTCGATCTGGTCGTCGAAGGACTTGGACATCGAGGCGCTGGCCACGGACATCCCGCCGACCAGGGCGAGGCCGACCATGAGGGCGGCGGCGGTGGCGCCGGTGCGGCGGGGGTTGCGCAGGGCGTTGCGCTGGCTCATCCGCCCGATCGAGCCGAACAGGGCCGGGAAGGCGCCGCCCAGCACCCGGATCACCGGCCGCACCAACAGCGGTCCCGCGATCACGGTGGCCAGGAGCGTCAGGACGACACCGAGGCCGAGCAGAGAGGCCGCCGACGCCGTCTTCGAGGAGGTCACGCAGCCGAGGAGGGCCGCCGCGCCCGCCGCCCCGACCACACCGCCCACGATCGCGCGGACCTTGAGGGGCCGTCCGATCCCGGCGATCTCGGCGTCCGCGAGGGCCGCCATGGGGGAGACAGCGGCCGCCCGCCGGGCCGGGAGATAGGCCGCCACGAAGGTGACGCCCACGCCGACGACGTACGCCGCCACAGGTGTGCCCCAGCCGATGACCATCTCGCCGGTCTCGATGTTCATGCCGAAGGCGTTCATCAGCGCGATGAGTCCCACGGCCAGGGCGATGCCCGTGCCGAGGCCGACCGTGGAGCCGACCAGGCCGAGCAGGGTGGCCTCGGTGAGCACCGAGCGGCGGACCTGGCGCCGGTCGGCGCCCAGCGCGCGCAGCAGGCCCAGCTCACGGGTGCGCTGGGCGATCAGCATCGAGAAGGTGTTGACGATCAGGAAGACGCCGACCAGGACGGCGATGCCCGCGAAGCCGAGCATCACGTACTTGATGACGTCGAGGAATCCGCCGAGCTGGTCGATGTCCGACTTGGCCTGCTCGTCGGCGGTCCGGTACTCGTAGGCGCCCGTGCCGAGCGCGGCCGCCACGCGCCGCTTGAGCTGGTCGTTGCTGACGCCCTCGGCGGCGTCGACCGAGATGCTGGTGGCGGCCTTCGAGGAGCCGAGCAGCTTGGTCTGCGCGGTCGGCGGGTCGAGGAACAGCAGTGTGGCACCGGGGTTGGTGGTGGTGAAGGTGGCGATGCCGACGATGCGCACCTTGAACGAGCCGGGCCCCGCGATCACGGTGAGCGGGTCGCCGATGCGCAGGTCCTTGCGGTCGGCGGTCTCCGAGTCCAGCAGCGCCTCGGCCGGGCCGTGCGGGGCGTGGCCGGAGGTGAGCTTCACGGGGCTGCGCGAGGTCGGGTTCCAGTCGGTGCCGATGGTGGGGGCGCCGGTGGTCGAGCCCACCGACTCGTTCTCGGAGTCGGCGACGGTGATCCCGTCGTCCTCGGCGTCGAAGCGCGCGGCGGCGACCCCGTCGACCCGGGCCACCCGGTCCGCGAGCGCGGCCGGCAGGGTGGCCGTGGTTCCGGACGGGATGGCCTCGTTCAGATCTTCCTTGGGACTGATCGTGACGTCGGGCGCGGTCGAGGCGAAGAGCCGGTCGAAGGTGCGGCTCAGGGTGTCGGAGAAGATCAGGCTGCCCGAGACGAACGCCACGGACAGGACCACGGCCAGCGCGGAGAGCAGCAGCCGGCCCTTGTGGGCGAGGAAGCTCCGGAGCGTCGCCTTCAGCACGAGGTCATCCCTCGTCGGGGTCGGTGTCGAACTGGCCGCGGATCACGTCGAACCGCTTCATGCGTTCCAGCACGGCCTCCGCGGTGGGCCGCTCCATGCTGTCCACGATCCGCCCGTCGCCGAGGAAGAGCACCAGGTCGGAGTGGGCGGCGGCGCCCGGGTCGTGGGTGACCATCACCACGGTCTGCCCGAGCTGGTCGACGGCGTCCCGCAGGAACCCGAGGACCTCCAGGCCCGCACGCGAGTCGAGGTTGCCGGTCGGTTCGTCCGCGAAGATCAGCTCCGGTCGGGAGGCCAGCGCCCGGGCACAGGCCACCCGCTGCTGCTGGCCACCGGAGAGCTGCGAGGGCCGGTGCCCGAGCCGGTCCCGCAGCCCCAGCGTGTCGATGACCTGGTCCAGCCACTTCTCGTCGGGCTTCTTGCCCGCGATGTCCATGGGCAGGGTGATGTTCTCGGCCGCGTTCAGTGTCGGGATCAGGTTGAACGACTGGAACATGAACCCGATCCGGTCACGCCGCAGCCGGGTCAGCTCGCGCTCCTTGAGCCCGGTGATCTCGGTGTCGCCGAGCCAGACCTGGCCGGCCGAGACGTTGTCCAGCCCCGCCAGGCAGTGCATCAGCGTGGACTTTCCGGAGCCCGAGGGCCCCATGACCGCGGTGAAGCGGCCTCGCGCGATGTCCACGTCCACCGAGTCCAGGGCGAGCACGGCCGTCTCGCCCGAGCCGTACGCCTTGGTCAGACCGCGGGCGCGGGCCGCGATCGCGTCGGCCGGGGCGGTGCCTGGGGCGTCCTCCGCAGCAGTTGCCATGACGCCGAGGGTAATGTGATCCGGCCCACACCCGATATCCCCCTTGGGGGCGAGGCCGTCTCCACCCCAGGTCGGGTCCCTGATACCCGTGTAAGGGGCACCTGCCGGCCGGGAAGGCCCCCCTTGCCAGTGCTAGCGTTTCGGCGCTAGCTTCGAGGTATGGCGAAGACTCAGTTGAACGTGCGGGTGGAGGAGGGCACCGCCCGAGCCGCCCGTGAACGTGCCCTCGCCCGCGGCGTGAGCGTCAACCGCTACATCGAGGAGCTGGTCATGAAGGACACCGGCGAGGCCGGCCAGGCCTTCGTGGAGGCCGCGGCCGACTTCATGAAGCAGTACGAATCCGTGTTCGCGGAGGAGTTCGGCAAGGAGAGCAAGGACCACGAGACTCGTTGAGCGATCTGCACATCGACCTCGCCTGGCTCCTCATGCTCGCCGAGCAGAAGACCCCGGGCGATCCCCAGGTCACCGACTGGGGCGCCCTGGTCGCCGCCGTGGCACGCCACCAGGCCGAGATCTTCGACATCCCGGTCTACGACAGCCCGCACCTGCGTGCCGCCGCACTGCTGCAACTCCTCATCCATGTCCCGGCGTTGGAGCGCACCAACGCCCTCTTCGCCTGCGCGGTCGGGTACGCCTACCTCGTCGCGAGCGGACTGAGGGTGGTCACCTCGCCCGAACTGGTCCGGGACCTCGCCAAGGTGGCCAAGAAGGGCGACGCCTCGGTGCACGACATCGCGCGCGAGCTGCAGCGCTGGACCCTCTGATCAGAGTTCAAGGACATGGGCTTCGTGGGTGGCAGCCGCCGTTCGACGGGTGCCGCGGTGTGGGGTCCAGGGCGCGTCGGGTGAGCCGCATCGCGGGGCAGCCGTCCCTGCCGTGGTGCAGCGCTGGCCCCTCTGATCAGTGCTCCTGGAGCGGCGGCCGCCAGGCGGTGCCCAGCACACAGAAGGACGTGGGCATCGTGGGCCCCTTCTCCGGCATCAACGCCCGCCGGTAGGGGCCGAGTTCGAACCCGGCGTCCCGCAGGGACGCCACCGGGTCGCGGGCCAGATGGCAGCCGCCGTTCAGCGGGGGCCACACGGTGCGGTCCAGGGCGCGCTGGGTGAGGCGCATCGCCGGACCGCCGCCCCTGCCGTGCTCGAAGAACCGCACGATCCCGCCGGGCCGCAGCACCCGGCGCACCTCGCCGAGCGCGCGCGGCACATCGCGCACACTGCACAGCACCAGCGAGATCACCACGGCGTCGAAGGCCTCGCTCTTGACGGGCAACGCCTCCGCGGCCCCGGGCGCCACGTCGACCGGCACCTCGCAGCGCAGGGCGGCCTCCACCGCCAACTGCCTGAGCCGGCGCTCCGGTTCGATCGCCACGACCTCGGAGACCGTGCCGGGATAGTGCGAGAAGTTCAGGCCATTGCCCGCGCCGATCTCGATCACCCGCCCGGACAGCCCGGCGAGCAGCCGCTCCCGTACCCGGTCCATGCCCCATCTGGTCTCGGCGGTGGTGCTGACCCGGGCGTAGTACCGGGCGAACAGCGGATGGTGGACGGCGTCCCGGGACACCTTGCCGGAACGGGCGGACCGCAGCGCCATGGCAGCCTCCCTCGCAGGAAAACCGACCTCACCGCAATTGTCCCCCGTGGGACCCCGTCGCACCCCTGCTGCCGCATGGAACCGGTACGGCTCGGCGCGGAGAACGAGTCGTCCTAGAACTGAGCGGGGGCGCTTCCGGGAGCCTCACGCATCACGAAGGCCTCCGCGTCCCACGTCCCGTCCAGTCGCGGCGCCAGCCAGTCCGGAGCCGCAGCACGGAAGTCGGCCGGCGCGAGCCCACCCGCACCGGCCGGCAGGGCGCCGAGCAGCGCGGCCCCGGACACCTCCGGCAGATCCGCGAGGTTGCAACGCGAGGCGAGATCCGGGGAGTCGGGCCAGCAGCCGATGACCACGCCCGCCAACTCCAGCTCGCGACGGCGGAGTTCGCGGGCCGTGAGCTCCGTGGTGTTCAGCGTGCCCAGGCCCGCCGACGTCACGACCAGGACCGGGGCCCGCAGCAGCCCCGCCGCGTCCGCGAGCGTGCCGCCCTCGTCGTCGAAGCGGACGAGCAGCCCGCCCGCCCCCTCCACCAGCACCAGATCGTGCTCGGCGGCCAGCTCGGCGGCGGCCTCGGCGACCTCCTGCGGGCGCACCGGCTTGAGACCGGCCCGCCGCGCGGCCGTGGCCGGGGCCAACGGCTCGGGATACCGGGCGAGTTCGCCCGCCGTCACGGCCCCCGCGAGCCGCGCCACCTCGTCGGCGTCCCCGGCCTCGTCCGGCCGTACACCGGTCTGCGCGGCCTTCAGGACGGCGACCGTCCGTCCGGCGGCGAGCGCGGCCGTGGCCACGGCGGCCGTGGTGACGGTCTTGCCGACCTCCGTGCCCGTCCCCGTGATCACCAGTACCGGCATGTCATCCCTCCCGGGCGGCGGCGCACACCGCACGCGCGATCCGTGCCACGTCGTCGTCACCCGTGACGTACGGCGGCATCGTGTAGACCAGGTCGCGGAACGGCCGCAGCCACACGCCCTCGCGCACGGCGGCCTCGGTCGCGGCCCGCATGTCGACCTCGTGGTCCAGCTGCACGACCCCGATGGCGCCGAGGACCCGTACGTCCTGCACCCCCGGCAGCTCACGAGCCGGCTCCAGCCCCTCCCGCAGCCCCGCCTCGATCCGCTTGACCTCCCCGAGCCAGTCCTGCCCGAGCAGCAGCCCGATCGAGGCGCAGGCCACCGACGCGGCCAGCGGGTTGCCCATGAAGGTGGGCCCGTGGGCCAGCACCGGCACCTCGCCCCGCGAGATCCCGTCGGCCACCCGAGGCGTGCACAAGGTCGCCGCCATCGTCAGGTAACCGCCGGTCAGCGCCTTGCCCACGCACATGACGTCCGGCGTCACCGCCGCGTGCTCCGCCGCGAACAGGGCGCCCGTGCGGCCGAACCCGGTCGCGATCTCGTCGAACACCAGCAGCACGTCGTGCGCGTCGCAGGCCTCGCGCAGCACCCGCAGATACGCGGGGGAGTGGAACCGCATCCCACCCGCACCCTGCACCACCGGCTCCACGATCACCGCGGCCAGCTCGTCCGCGTGCCGCTCGATCGCCGCGCGAAGCCGATCGGCGTACGACTCCTCGTACCCGGCCGGGGGCGCGTCCACGAACACCTGGCGGGGCAGGACCCCGGACCACAGCTCGTGCATCCCGCCCTCGGGGTCGCACACCGACATGGGCTGCCAGGTGTCCCCGTGGTAGCCGCCACGCCAGGTCAGCAGCCGCTGCTTGCCGGGACGGCCCAGCGAGCGCCAGTACTGCAGGCACATCTTCACCGCGACCTCGACAGACACCGACCCCGAGTCCGCGAGGAACACATGCTCCAGGCCCTCGGGAGACATGTCGACAAGGAGCTTCGCGAGCCGGACGGCGGGCTCGTGGGTGAGCCCGCCGAACATCACATGGCTCATCCGTCCGAGCTGCTCGCGCGCGGCCTCGTTCAGCACCGGGTGGTTGTAGCCGTGGATCGCCGACCACCAGGACGACATCCCGTCCACGAGGTCACCGGAGGAGGTGCGCAGCCGCACCCCGCTCGCCGACTCCACGACGAGCGGGTCCACCCGGCCGGGCATCGGACCGTACGGATGCCACACGTGCCGCCGGTCCAGCGCCAGCAGCTCGGACACGGGCAGGCCGGGCAGATCAGGCATTGGGCGCGAGATCCGTTCCGGCACCCCGGCGGCGCACGGCGACGAGATCGGTCCGCGCCTCGTTGGCAGGGGTGGCCGGAGCCGTCGTACCGCAGACACCGCCCCCCTCGTGGGAGCCGCAGCCGGCGCTCTCGTGGGACCCGCAGCCGCCCCCGCCGGCCACCCGGTGCTCCGGCAGTGTCACCTCGCCCGCGCCCTCCACCTCGAAGCCGGCGTCCGCGATCATCTCCAGGTCGGCCTTGCCGGCCTGGCCCTCGGTGGTGAGGTAGTCGCCGAGGAAGATCGAGTTGGCCAGGTTCAGGGCGAGGGGCTGCATGGTGCGCAGGTGCACCTCGCGGCCGCCCGCGATGCGGACCTCGACGTCCGGGCAGACGAAGCGGACCATCGCCAGGATGCGCAGACAGCGCTGCGGGGTGAGGTTCCACTCCTTGGCCAGGGGGGTGCCCTCGACCGGGATCAGGAAGTTGACCGGAACCGAGTCGGGGTCCAGCTCGCGCAGCGAGTAGACGACGTCGACCAGGTCCTCGTCGCTCTCGCCCATGCCCGCGATCAGGCCCGAGCAGGCGGACAGGCCGGCCGCGTGCGCCTTGTTCACGGTGTCGACCCGGTCGGCGTAGGTGTGCGTGGTCGTGATGTCGCCGTAGGTCGACTCGGAGGTGTTGAGGTTGTGGTTGTAGGCGTCCGCGCCCGCCTCGCGCAGCCGCTCGGCCTGGCCGTCGGAGAGCAGACCGAGGCAGGCGCACACCTCTACGCCCTCGTTCTGCTCCTTGATCGCCTTGATGGTGCCCGCGACCCGGTCCACGTCACGGTCGGTCGGACCGCGCCCGGACGCCACCAGGCAGACCCGCTTGGCGCCGCCCGCGAGACCGGCCGCGGCGGCCTGGGACGCCTGGTCGGGCTTGAGCCAGGTGTACTTCAGGATGCCGGTGTCGGCGCCCAGCCGCTGGGAGCAGTAGGAGCAGTCCTCGGGGCACAGCCCGGACTTCAGGTTGACGAGATAGTTGAGTTTCACCCGCCGCCCGAACCAGTGCCGGCGCACCTTTCCGGCCGCGGCCACCACGTCGAGCAGGTCGTCGTCGGAGGTGGCCAGCACGGCCAGCGCCTCCTCGCGGGTCGGCAGCTCGCGCCGAAGCCCCTTGTCCACCAGCGTGTTCAGCAGGTCCATGAGAGCCGATCCTGTCCTACGGACCCGCTTCCGGCCAAGGTAGGGATCGAACAACTCACCCGCTTTGACGTGTGGGTATTGCCACACCGTGGGTAGCGTTTGCTGCCGCTAGGGTCTGTCCGTTGTCTACAAAAGCCCCGGAGGACCCATGGCGTTCGGCTGGATCGACGAGCAGGCGGCGGCGCGCCGGGAGGCCGGGCTCGTACGGACCCTGCGGCCGCGCCCGGCCGACTCGCCGCTGCTGGATCTCGCGAGCAACGACTACCTGGGCCTGGCCCGCCATCCCGAGGTCGTGGCGGGCGCCGCGACGGCCGCGCGGACCTGGGGCGGCGGTGCGACCGGGTCCCGGCTCGTCACCGGCACCACCGAGCTGCACACCGAACTCGAGCGCGAACTGGCCGAGTTCTGCGGCTTCGAGGCGGCGCTCGTCTTCTCCTCCGGCTACGCGGCCAACCTCGCCGCCGTGACCGCGCTCGCGCCGCACGGCTCGCTGATCGTCTCCGACGCGGGCAACCACGCCTCCCTCATCGACGGCTGCCGGCTGGCCCGCGGTACCACCCAGGTGGTCGCGCACGCCGACCCGGACGCGGTGCGCAAGGCGCTCGGCACGCACGACGGGCCCGCCCTCGCCGTGTCCGACACGGTCTTCTCGGTCGACGGCGACGCGGCGCCCCTGGCCGGCCTCGCCGAGGCGTGCCGGGAGCACGGCGCGGGCCTGGTCGTCGACGACGCCCACGGCCTGGGGGTGCTCGGCGCCGGCGGCCGCGGCGCCCCGCACGCGGCGGGACTCGCGGGCGCCGACGACGTGGTCGTCACGGTCACGCTGTCCAAGTCGCTCGGCAGCCAGGGCGGTGCCGTCCTCGGCCCCGCACGGGTCATCGAACACCTGGTCAACGCGGCACGGACGTTCATCTTCGACACCGGTCTTGCCCCCGCCGCGGCGGGAGCCGCCCTCGCGGCACTGCGGCTGCTCGGCCGTGAGCCCGAGCGGGCCGCACGCGCGCGCGAGGTGGCGACCGGACTGCACGCACGCCTGACCGCCGCGGGTCTGGAAGCGGTACGTCCGGACGCCGCGGTGGTCTCGGTGCGCGCGCCCTCCCCGGAGGAGGCCGTGCAATGGGCGGCCGACTGCCGTGCCGCCGGGCTCTTGGTGGGCTGTTTCCGGCCCCCGTCCGTGCCCGACGGGATCTCACGGCTCAGGCTGACCGCCCGCGCGGACCTCTCCGAGGAGCAGATCGAACGCGCTGTACATGTGATCGGCGAGACACGACCATGAGTCGGCGTGACACGGCCGTGCGCCTTGGCGGACCGACGGTCAGAACGCGGCCGTGAAGCCCGCCCAGCTCTCGGGGGAGAAGAGCAGCGCGGGTCCGTCCGGATTCTTGGAGTCGCGTACGGCGAGCAGCCCGGCGCATGGCCCGGCCGACGGCCTCGCCGTCTCGACGCAGTTGTTCGCCCCGGTGCTGTAGCTGCTGCGCAGCCAGCGCACTTCGGGCAGTTCCCTGCTGGAGGTTACGTTCCGAGGCAGTGCGGACATGGTGCCTCCTTACGTGCCGTCACCCATCCCGGCGAGGTAGTCCAACGAGTCCTCGGGCGAAAGGGCGTGGATCCGAAGGGTGTTGAAGGCCTCGGTGTAGGCCTGGAGGTCTTCTTTCCGTTCGAGATAGAGGCTACTCGTCAAGTGGTCGAGAACAACCACGTCCAGATCAGAAGTGCGCGAAAATGAGAAGATTACGAAAGGCCCGGTGATGCCCACATGCGCCCCGGCCGTGAACGGCAGTACCTGCAGCCGCACTTGAGGCAGTCGCGCCGCCTCCTGGAGTCTCTTGAGCTGGCGGGCCATCACCTCGGGGCCGCCGACCTCCCGCCGCAGCACCGCCTCGTCCAGGACGGCGCTCAACTCCAGGGGCCGCTGTGCCCGAAGGACGTCCTGCCGGGCCAGCCGGACCTTGACCAGCGCGTCGAGGCGTTCGTCGTCGAGGCCGTCCACCGAGGCCCGGGTCACCGCGCGGGCGTACTCGGGTGTCTGGAGCAGCCCGGGCACCACGGAGGTCTCCAGGGTGCACATCGCGCTCGCCTGGGCCTCCAGACTGATGAAGTCCCGGTACGTCGGCGGCAGGACACCCCGGTAGGCGTGCCACCAGTGGTGCCGGCCGCCGGTCTCCTCGGAGCCCGCCAACGCCAGCAGCAGCTCCCGCAGTTCCGCGTCCCCCACACTGTAGGCGTCGAGGAGTAACCGCACATCGGCCGGTTTCACCCCGCTGGCACCGGTCTCGATACGGCTCACCTTCGACTGGTGCCAGCCCACGAGCCGGGCCGCGTCACCACTGGTGAGGCCCGCACTTGCGCGCAGCGCACGCAGTTCGGCGCCCAGCTTCCGGCGGCGCACCGCGGGACCGTGCTGCATGGCGCTACTCCTTACTCCTTACGAGCCACCCAAATACGGTCTCGCGTCGCAGAGTTCACCGCTTCGAGCGACAGATATATGCATATCTTGGTGGATCGGCACCCGTCGGCGCCCCGGTAATGGCACTCTGGCGATGAACCACCAGTCCGGGACCGTACTCGAACCATCCGCACCGTGTCGGACTCCGGTCCCGTGGGAAAGGGACGACGTCGCCATGGCAGACCACCTGGAAGCATCCGTCACTCTGCCGAGCGAACCCGCCTCGGTCTCCGCGGCCCGCACCTACGTCCTGAGCACACTCGCGGAGTGGGGTCTGCCACCCACCACCGAGGCCGCCGAGACCGTCCGGCTCATCGTCTCCGAACTCGCCACCAACGCCGTACAGCACACCTTCGGGCAGTCACCCACCTTCACGGTGGACATCGAGCTGGACCGTGACGAACACCTGCGCATCGGGGTCACCGACAGCCACCCCCGCTTCCCCAAACGCCTGCCGGCCGCGGTCCAGCAGGACAACGGCCGGGGCATGGTGATCATCCGCTGGCTGGTCGCCGAGTCCGGCGGCAAACTGAGAGTCAGGCCGACGCGGGAGGGCGGCAAGACGGTCTCCATCGAACTCCCGTGGACCGTACCGGCGCAGCCGGTCACGGCGGCGGGACAGCAGGAGCCGTAAGAGACGTCAAAGCGGCCGCACGCGGCCGAACGCCCCCCGCAGCAGCGCCCGGAAGGCATCCGCGGCGGGCGCGAGCTCACCGGCCCGGTGCACGACCGAGATCGTACGGCGCAACAGACCACCCTCCAGCAGCCGCACCCCCACCGGAGTGACCGCCGTCCGCACCACCATCTCCGGCACGACCCCGACCCCGAGTCCGGCGCTGGCCAGCGCGCACACCAGCGCGTATCCCGGAGTCGCCACCAGCACCGACGGCGTGGCCCCCGCCCGGGCCAGTACCGCCTCCACCTCCCGACGGGCCGGATGGTCCGGTGACATGCTGATCAACGGCTCACCGGCGAGCTCCGCCAGCGGCAGCCGCGTGGAGCCGTCGGCGAGGGCGTGTCCGGGGGCGGTCACCAGGACCAACTCCTCGGTCAGCAAGGGTTCCGCGCTGAGCGTGGTCGGCAGCGGAGACGGCTCGGCCGGTTCATAGGTGTGCGTCAGTGCCAGGTCGATCTCCCCGGCCGCCACTGCGGCTGCTCCGGCGGGGGGCTCGTAGAAGGCGACCTCCAACTCCACGTCAGGATGGGCCCGTCGGAAGGCGCTCAGCACCGGTGGCAGCAGCTGGATGCCGGCCGTCTGGAAGGTGCCCAGCCGCAGGGTGCCGCCCGACAGGCCGGCCAGTAGGGCGAGTTCAAGCCGGGCCCGGTCCAGTTCGTCCAGCACCCGGCGGGCCCGGGTCGCCAGCAGCTCGCCGGCGCCGGTGAGACGGGCACCGCGGTGATGCCGTACGAGAAGAGCCGTGCCCACCTCCCGCTCCAGCTTGGCCAGCTGCTGGGAGAGTGCGGGCGGGGTGTAGCCGAGGCGCTCGGCGGCCCGGGTGATCGAACCCGCCTCCGCCACTGCGACCAGGGCGGCGAGCCGGGTCGGGTCGTACATGGCGGGGCAGCCTGCCTAAAGGAATGGTTAAGGGGAGCCCAGGTTATTCGAAATACCTGCTGAAGGCACTACTGCGGCACGCTGGGTCGTATGGATGGACAGATCGTCGCCTTCACCGGGGTCGCCGCCGGCATGGTCGCCGTGCCGGGCGCGGACTTCACCGTCGTCGTACGCAACGCCCTGGTCGCCCGTAGGGCCGGGATCGTCTGCGCGATCGGCGTCGCGTGCGGACTGCTGCTGCACACGGCGCTCGCGGTGGCGGGCGTCGCCGCCGTACTCACGGCCGTGCCCGCACTGTTCCACGCGCTTCGAATGCTGGGCGGGGGCTATGTGTTGTACCTCGGGGTGCGGGACTTGCTGGAGCTGCGGAAGGCCCCTCAGGTCACGGCTCACGTGCCCGAGTCCGACGGGCGCCCACTGCGGCAGGGCTTCGTCACCAACGCGCTCAATCCCAAGGCGCCGATCACGTTCCTGAGCCTGTTGCCTCAGTTCGTGCCGGACGGTGCCTCCGCGCTGCCCCGGACGTCGTTGCTCGCGCTGATCGTGGTAGGGCTCGCGCTGGTCTGGTTTCCGGCGGTGGCCGTGCTCGTGGACCGGCTGGGGCGGTGGCTGCGTAGGCCGAGGGCCGCGCGGGCCGTCACCAGGGTCACCGGAGGCGCGCTGACGGTACTCGGGGTGCTGCTCCTGGCCGAGCCGTTGCTCGCCGCCTGACCGGCTCACGGGCCGGGTGGGTCCTTGCCGTGCCGCCTTCCTCGGTGCGGCCCGCCCGCCGCACCAGCCGGGGCAGCAGCCACCACAGGCCCAGACACACCAGCAGGGTCGCCGTGCCCGCGGCCACTCCGCCGGCCCGGCCCGTGGTCACGTCCACGACTAGCAGGACGGAGCCGGTGAATGCGAGGACCAGGACTCCCATGCCGACCGTGGCGAGGCGGGAGGAGACCTGCACTATGCGGGCCTTGGCGCCGCGCTGGAAGAGCGAGCGGTGCAGTGCCGCCGGTGCGGTGAACAGGGCCGCCGCCACGACCGCCAGCAGCAGTGTGGTCACGTAGGTGGCGCGCTGGAAGGTGTCCAGCGAGGGAAAGCGCTGTGTGAAGGCCAGGGTCAGCAGAAAGGCGAAGAGGATCTGCACCCCGGTCTGGGTCACGCGCAGTTCCTGGAGCAGCTCGCCGAAGTTGCGGTCGGCGCGCTCCAGCGGAGTCTCGTTGCGGGCGGTGCACGGGCGGTGGTCGGCCATGCGGGGACGGGTAACCAGCTGAGCCCGTGTCACGCGTCCGCGGGAGCCCGAGGGGGCGGCGGGAGGTCAGGTCGCCGCCGCCCCCTCGGGGGCGTCACTTGACCCGGCCGTACCAGACGCTCTTCGTCCAGATCTTCTGCAGCCTCACCACGTCCCCGGTCTTCGGGGCGTGCCAGATCTTTCCCTTCCCGGCGTAGATGCCGACGTGGTAGACGTTCGAACCCGAGTGGAAGAACACCAGGTCCCCGGCCTTGCGGCTGCCCGCGCCGATGTGGCGGGTCTTGTTGTACTGCTGGGCCGCGGTGCGCGGGAGCTTCTTGCCCGCCTTCTTGAACGAGTACAGCGTGAGCCCTGAGCAGTCGAAGCGGCGGGGCCCCGTGGCGCCGTACTTGTACGGCGAGCCCTTCTTGGACGCCGCGACCTTCAGCGCCGTCGTCGCCGGCGTCGCGGCTGCGGCGTCGGCTGCGACACCAGGAACCACGACGGAGCCGCCCACAGCGGCGATGGCGAATGCCGAGGCCGTACCGGCCCGGACCATCAGCGACGGGACACGATTGAGCGCAGTCATGCGCAACCCTTCGTCAGCCGCCTGTGAAGGATGACCTGTCGGATTCGGGCTGGCGAAGTTGCCCGGCCGCTGACGCGGCTTCACCCCAAGGGATGCTCGGCCCGGTCATGGCGTGACCGTTCCGGCGACCCGTCGTGCTTGGGTCCTCCACTCCTGCCGATCCACTCCTGTCGACCGGTCATCCGGGCGGCGGCAGGACTCGGCGTCCGCCCGGATCGCCCCGCCGCTGCGGCGGGGGCTTGTCGTCAGACAGGGATCTTGGCGTACGGAAGTGCGAAAAACCCAACGGAACCGTGGATTTGTGTTGTTACTCACCACTCACCCGTTTGGGTGAACACCCCTTCGAACGCAGGGGTGTCGAGGGCCCGAGGAGCCCCCGACCAGCGCAGAAACACCACATTCCGCTCCTGTAGCAGGCGCGTTGCGCAACCCCAGCGGTCGTGAAAAAGGAGCCGCGCCTCCTCCAATAGGGGGTACGTCGTTCGGCCCGTTTCGACTCAGCCGCGGACGCCTCGTCAACTGTCGCCGGGGGGTGGCACGGTGACCCGGGCCGTGCGCCGTTCACCGTCCAGGACCCGCAGCGCCCGCGCCAGCGTCGCGGCATGCAGTTCGCGCTCGCCCCGGCCGTGCATCAGTACGAGCGCGTCACGCAGCTCGGCCGCCCTGGTCACCAGCGCCTGAGCCGCGCGCAGTCCGCCGTAGGTGTCCTCGCGCCGGGCCGGATTGATCCGGCCCAGCAGGTCGACCACGTCGAGATAACGGTCGATCAGCTCGCCCTCGGCGCGTGTCAGCGCGGGCAGCGGTGGAAGGTCCGGCACCATCGACGGCTCACCTCGCGCCCGGCGTGGTGGGCGAGGACTTCCGGCTCGGGACGATCGCGTCCACCAGGCCGTAGTCCAGGGCGCCCTGCGCGTCCAGGATCTTGTCCCGCTCGATGTCCGCGCTCACCTGCTCGGGGCTGCGCCCGGTGTGACGGACCAGCATCTCCTCCAGGCGGGCCCGCACCCGGGTCAACTCGTCGGCCTGGATGGCCAGATCGCTGGCCTGTCCCTGCACCGGCTCGCTCAGCGCGGGCTGGTGGATCACCACCCGGGCGCCCGGCAGCACCGACCGCTTGCCCGGGGTGCCCGCCGCCAGCAGCACCGCCGCGGAGGAGCCGGCCTGCCCGAGGCACGTCGTCTCCACGTCGCAGCTGACGTACTGCATCGTGTCGTAGATCGCCGACATCGCGCTGAACGAGCCGCCGGGGGAGTTGATGTAGAGCGAGATGTCCCGGTCCGGGTCCTGGTACTCGAGGTGCATGAACTGCGCCATCAGGTCGTTCGCCGAGATGTCGTCGATCGGCGTCCCGAGGAAGACGATCCGCTCCTCCAGCAGCTTCGAGTACGGATCCAACGTCTTGTGCCCGGAGCCGGTGCGCTCATGGAACTCGGGCAGGACGTGACGGGCGGTCGGTCGGGTCATCGGGTACCCCTCCTCGCGTCAGACTGTCTGTAAAAAATGTACAGGACGTACGTGACGTTATGATGGGGGTATGGCCTACGAGATTCCGGTGACGCAAGCCAGGGCTGAGCTCGCCGACCTGATCAACCGGGTGGTGTACGGCGGCGAGCGCGTCGTCGTCACGCGACACGGAAAGCCGCTGGTCGCCCTGGTCTCGGCCGCCGACCTCGAACAGCTGGAGGAGGCTCAGGGGCTCGCCGAGGAGCAGGTGATCAGCGCGGTCTCGGCCGTGCGGGAGGTCGCGTCCGCTCCTCGCGAACAGCAGCGGTTCGGCATCGCGGCGCATCACCGGGGGCCCGGCGCCTCGTAGAGACGCGTGTGCCCCCGGGCCGTCGTGGCCGGGGGCACGGAGAGCGGTTCGGTCAGCCGGCGGGGGCGAGTTCGGGTTCGGCGGCGGCGGGCGTGGTGCTCTTCGCCCGTGCCTTCAGCGCGTTTCCCAGCAGCACCGCACCCAGACCCAGCGCGGCCCACCAGGTGAGCGTCAGGGCGGGCTCGGTGGCCGCCGCGCCGTCGAAGAACGACACCGACCGCAGCAGGGTCGCGCTCGCGCCCGGCGGCAGCCACTGGCCGATCGTGCCCACCGGCTCGGGCAGCAGCCGCGGGGCCGAGGCGGCACCCGAGAACGGGTTGCCGAGGAACATCACCAGGAACGCGACGGCCCCGATCCCCGCGAAGCCGACCAGGGCGGCCAGGCCCGCGACCGCCGCGCTCACCGCCAGCGTCGCCAGGGCGAACGTCCCCGCCTCCGCCCACCAGTTCCCGGTGAGGACCCCGAGCCAGCTGTGGACCAGGGCGGCCGCGATGACGCCCACCAGTGCGGAGGCCAGGATCAGCGCGGTCACGGCACGCGGGCCGCGCAGTCCGAGCAGGGTCGCCAGCGCGCCCGCGATGATGCCGGCCAGCGCCAGCGGCAGCACGGACGTGCTCAGGGCCGCCCCCCTGGGATCGGCTGCCGGGGTCGGGACGACGTCCACGGTCCTCACCTCGGTGCCGGTCGCCGCCGCCTGCCGGGTCACCGCCTGCTGGAGGAGCTGCGCCACGACCGGACTCGCGGCCGACGCGGTGAGCAGTTCCGGGCCCTGCGCGGAGACGACGACCGCGCCGTATACGGTCCGGTCCTCGACCGCCGTCCGCGCGTCCCTCTCGTCGGCGTAACGGTGGATCTCGAAGGCGCCCTTGTGCTGCCTGAGTCCCTGCTCCACCGGCGCCGCCGCGGCGGCCGGTCCGGCCACGCCGAGGGGCAGGTCGTGCGGGGCGGTGCGGGCGGCCGGCCAGGCGAAGGCCCACAGGGCCAGGGCGGCGAGCAGTGGCATGAGGACGACGACCGCGATCATGCGACGGGTGGACATGAGGGTCCTCTCCGGGGCGGGTGCCCCGTAAAAAAGAAGGATCGTTCGTTTTGATTCGCTCCCACCGTCCCGCCATGGTCCGTGGCTTGTCAAGAAGGAATGTTCGTTTTAGTTTGGGCGCCATGGCTCGCGTATCCCAGGCACACCTCGACGCCAGGCGGCGGCAGATCCTCGACGGCGCGGCGGTCTGCTTCGCCCGCAACGGCTTCCACGCCACATCGATGCAGGACGTCCTGAAGGAGGTCGATCTGTCGGCGGGGGCCGTGTACCGCTACTTCAGCGGCAAGGAGGAGCTCATCGGCGCGATCGTCGCGGAGGTGCTCGGGCAGGTCCACGAGGGCTTCGAGGAGGCGGCCCGGAGCAGCCCGCCCCCGCCCCCGGACCTCCTGGTGGCGTCGGTGCTCGGCCGCGTGCTCGCCACCAAGGAGTCGCTGACCGTGGACGGGCAGCCGGCGTTCGCGCGCCTGGTCATCCAGGTGTGGACCGAGACGCTCCGCAACGACGAGCTGGCCGCCGTCCTGCGCGAGGGCTACGGCGCGGTCCGCGAGACCTGGGCGCGGATCGTCCGGGCGTACCAGGACGCCGGGACCATGCGGCCGGACGTGCCACCGGAGTACGTGGCCCGCACGATGATGGCGGCCGCGATGGGCTTCATCGCGCAGCAGGCCCTGTTCGGGCCGGCGCCCGCCGAGATCCTGAGCGAAGGCCTGCGGGCGCTGACGGGCATGCGGGCCGAGGCCGACACGCGCTGAGCGATCACAGCTCGGTTAACGTGCCTGAAACCGGATCCAACTAGCCTGCGGATCCACGCCACCAGGGACTTTGCCCCGGGGCAGAGGCAACCGGGCCCCGCACGGTCCGGAGCGAGGACTGTGAGGTGGGACGTGCAACTGACCCCGCACGAGCAAGAGCGGCTGCTGATCCATGTGGCGGCCGACGTGGCCGAGAAGCGCCGGGCCCGCGGGCTCAGGCTCAACCACCCCGAGACGGTCGCGCTCATCACGTCACACATCCTCGAAGGCGCGCGTGACGGCCGTACCGTAGCCGAACTCATGGCCTCCGGACGGCAGTTGCTGACCCGGGACGACGTCATGGAGGGCATCCCCGAGATGATCCACGACGTCCAGGTCGAGGCGACCTTCCCGGACGGCACCAAGCTCGTCACCGTCCACGACCCGATCGTCTGACGGGGGCTGCCGTGATTCCCGGAGAGATCCTGTTCGCCGAGGACCCGATCGTCTACAACGAGGGCCGTGAGGTCACCCGGCTGACCGTCCTCAACGCCGCCGACCGGCCCGTCCAGGTCGGCTCCCACTACCACTTCGCCGAGACCAACCCCGGCCTGGAGTTCGACCGGGCCGCGGCCCGCGGCAAGCGGCTGAACATCGCCGCCGGCACCGCGGTGCGCTTCGAGCCCGGTATCCCGGTCGAGGTGGAACTCGTCCCGCTCACCGGCGCCCGCGTGGTGCCCGGCCTGCGCGGGGAGACCGGAGGTTCCCTCGATGCCTGAGATCTCTCGTGCCGCCTACGCCGACCTGTTCGGCCCCACCACCGGCGACCGCATCCGGCTCGCCGACACCGATCTGCTGATCGAGGTCGAGGAGGACCGTTCCGGCGGACCCGGACTCGCCGGTGACGAGGCCGTGTTCGGCGGTGGCAAGGTCATCCGCGAGTCCATGGGCCAGTCGCGTGCTACGCGCGCAGACGGCACCCCCGACACCGTCATCACGGGTGCGGTCGTCGTCGACCACTGGGGTGTCGTCAAGGCCGACGTCGGCATCCGCGACGGCCGGATCACCGGCATCGGCAAGGCGGGCAACCCCGACACCATGGACGGGGTGCACCCGGACCTGGTGATCGGCCCCGAGACCGAGATCATCGCGGGCAACGGCCGGATCCTGACCGCCGGCGCCGTCGACGCGCACGTCCACTTCATCTGCCCGCAGATCGCCGACGAGGCGCTGTCGTCCGGCGTGACCACACTCGTGGGCGGCGGCACCGGCCCCGCCGAGGGCTCCAAGGCGACGACGGTCACCCCCGGCCCCTGGCACCTCGCCCGGATGCTGGAGGCGATGGAGCAGTACCCGCTCAACATCGGCTTCCTCGGCAAGGGCAACACCGTCTCCCACGAGGCGATGCTGTCCCAGATCCGCGGCGGCGCCCTCGGGCTGAAGCTGCACGAGGACTGGGGCTCGACCCCGGCCGTCATCGACGCCTCGCTGACCGTCGCCGACCGCACCGGCATCCAGGTCGCCATCCACACGGACACCCTCAACGAGGCCGGATTCGTCGGCGACACCCTCGCCGCGATCGCCGGCCGGGGCATCCACGCCTACCACACCGAGGGTGCGGGCGGCGGGCACGCGCCGGACATCATGACCGTGGTCTCCCAGCCGCACGTGCTGCCGAGCTCGACCAACCCGACCCGGCCCTTCACCGTCAACACCGCCGAGGAACACCTCGACATGCTGATGGTGTGCCACCACCTCAACGCGGCCGTACCGGAGGACCTCGCCTTCGCCGAGTCCCGCATCCGTCCCACGACCATCGGCGCCGAGGACATCCTGCACGACCTGGGCGCCATCTCGATCATCTCCTCCGACGCCCAGGCCATGGGACGCGTCGGCGAGGTCATCATGCGGACCTGGCAGACCGCGCACGTCATGAAGCGGCGCCGGGGCGCCCTGCCCGGTGACGGCCGGGCGGACAACCACCGCGTACGGCGCTATGTCGCCAAGTACACGATCAACCCCGCCGTCGCCCAGGGGCTCGCGCACGAGGTGGGGTCGGTGGAGACGGGCAAGCTGGCCGACCTGGTGCTGTGGGAGCCGGCGTTCTTCGGCGTCAAGCCGCACCTCGTGATCAAGGGCGGGCAGATCGCCTACGCGCAGATGGGCGACGCCAACGCGTCCATCCCGACCCCGCAGCCGATCCTTCCCCGGCCGATGTACGGGGCGATCGGACGGGCCCCCGCCTCGAACTCCTTCAACTTCGTGGCGCCCCTCGCCATAGAGGACGGGCTCCCGGAGCGGCTCCAGCTCGGCAAGCGGTTCGTGGCGATCGAGTCGACGCGCCAGGTCACCAAGGCCGACATGCGGGAGAACGACGCGCGGCCCGACGTACGGGTCGACCCCGACAGCTTCGCCGTGCACATCGACGGCGAGCTGGTGGAGGCCAGCCCGGCGGCCGAACTGCCCATGGCCCAGCGTTACTTCCTCTTCTGATGTCCAGGGCTGCGCTACTCGTCCTGGCCGACGGCCGCTTTCCCGCCGGGGGGCACGCGCACTCCGGCGGGGCGGAGGCGGCCGTGAAGGCGGGGCGGATCACCGGAGCGGAGGACCTGGAGTCCTTCTGCCGGGGGCGGCTGCACACCGCGGGCCTGGTGTCGGCGGCGCTGGCCGCGGCGGCCGTACTGGGGGTCCCTCCCGCGGAGCTGGACGCGGCGGCGGATGCCCGTACGCCGTCGCCCGCCTTGCGGGTCGCCGCGCGGAAGCTGGGCCGCCAGCTGATGCGGGCAGCCCGGGCGACCTGGCCGTCGCCCGAACTCGACGCGGTGGCACGGGAGTTCCCCAAGGGTGCCCACCAGCCCGTCGTGTTGGGTCTGGCGGCTCGATCGGCGGGCCTTGAGCCCCTGGACGCGGCCTACTGCGCGGCGTACGAGAGCGTGAGCGGGCCCGCGTCGGCGACGGTGCGGTTGCTGAGCCTCGACCCCTTCGACGCGACGGGTGTACTGGCGCGACTGACCCCGGAGTTGGACCGCGTGGCGGACAGAGCGGTCGAGGCGGCGAGCCGGGCGCTGGGTGAGGGCACCGACGCACTGCCTGCCACGTCCGCCCCGCTGCTGGAAATCGGCGCGGAACTGCACGCGGCATGGCCAGTACGCCTGTTCGCCTCCTAGAGGGGGCCCAGGTGACCCACTCGGGGTCGCGGGGAACCGCGCGACCAGCCCCCACGCACCCGCACCCGACAACGAACCCTCAGGAGCCGTACATGCATCTCGACCACCACCACGACACCCCCGCCGCCCTCAGCGCGGACGCGCACCGCCCCGACGGCACCCGCAGAGCCCTCCGCATCGGCCTCGGCGGCCCCGTGGGCTCCGGCAAGACAGCGACCGTGGCCGCCCTCTGCCGGGCCCTGCGCGACGAACTCTCCCTCGCCGTCGTCACCAACGACATCTACACCCGCGAGGACGCCGAGTTCCTCCTCAGGGAGGCCGTCCTGCCCCCCGAGCGCATCACCGCCGTGGAGACGGGTGCCTGCCCCCACACCGCGATCAGGGACGACATCTCCGCCAACCTGGAGGCCGTAGAGGACCTGGAGGACGAGGTCGGCCCCCTGGACCTGATCCTCGTGGAGAGCGGCGGCGACAACCTGACCGCGACCTTCTCCAAGGGGCTCGTGGACGCCCAGATCTTCGTGATCGACGTGGCCGGAGGGGACGACATCCCGCGCAAGGGCGGTCCCGGCGTCACCACCGCCGACCTGCTCATCGTCAACAAGACCGACCTGGCCCCGTACGTCGGCTCCGACCTGGCACGGATGGCCGCCGACGCCAAGGCCCAGCGCGCCGAACTCCCCGTCGTCCTCCAGTCGCTGCGGAGCGAGACCGGCGTCGAGGACACCGCCGCCTGGGTCCGGACACAGCTCGCCGCGTGGACGGCGTGACCGTGACCGAGGCCGTGACCGCGGCCGTGGCCGGGGTGCGGGCCACCGCGCGGATGGTCGCGCGGGACGACGGGCGCGGCGGTACGGCGCTGCCGGTGCTGGAGAGCGACGGGCCGCTGGCGCTGCGGAGGACCCGGGGGAGCGGCGCCCAGACGCGGGTCATGCTCGTCGGCGCGATGAGCGGACCCCTCGGCGGCGACCACTTCACCGTGGAGGCCGATGTCCACCAGGGCGCGCGTCTGCGCGTCGGATCCGCCGCCGCCACCATCGCCCTGCCGGGCCAGGTCAAGGGCGAGGCCCGCTACGACGTGCGGCTCACCGTCGCCGACGGCGGCGAACTGCACTGGCTGCCCGAGCAGTTGATCTCCGCGGGCGGCAGCGACCTGCACGTCACCACACACATCGATGTCGCGGCGACAGCCCGGCTCGTGCTGCGTGAGGAGCAGGTGCTCGGGCGGGCGGGGGAGGAGCCCGGGCGGCTCGGCAGCCGACTCGTGCTGCGGGTCGCGGGGCGGACCGTGCTCGATCAGGAGCTGGCCTGCGGACCCGGGGCGCCCGGCGGCTGGGACGGCCCCGCGGTGCTCGGGGGCCACCGGGCGGTCGGCCAACTTCTCGTCGTACGGCCCGAGTTCGCGGACCGGCCGGTGACGGCACAGGTGCTCGACGAGGGCGCCGCCCTCATGCCGCTCGCCGGACCCGCCGCCCTGGTGAGCGCCGTCGCCCCGGACGCCCTGCGACTGCGCCGGTCTCTGGAGCAGGCGCTGACGGTCCTGGACGCCTAGTCCGCCCAGCGAACGAGCTCTTCCGTTTATCGGATTGGCAAAGAAGGGCCCATCCCCCTGTTCACAGCGTCTCCATAGCCAGGAGGATCCCCGTACGAATCGAAACGACGTACGGGGAGGGATCCCTCTTGAGGGAGACGAGACCGAAGTGGCGGACGGCCGCGCTCGGTTCGGCCGGGGTACTCATCACGGCCACACTCATATCCGGTGCCGTCGCGGCACCCGCGTCCGGCGCCAACACGCGTGACAGCGGCCGGCACGGCCAGGACCGGGAGGCCGTCGGCGTCACCGTCGCCGCCGCCCGCGCCGCGAAGGCCGGTATCGACTGGGCGGACTGCCCCGCCGACTGGGGGATCGCGAAGCCGGTCCAGTGCGGCTGGGTCAGCGTGCCGCTGGACTACGCCAAGCCGAACGGCAAGCAGATCAAGCTCGCCGTCGACCACATCGGCAACACCGGCACCACGGCGGAGCGTCAGGGCGCCCTCGTCTACAACCCGGGCGGCCCCGGCGGCTCGGGCATGCGCTTCCCGCTGCGTGTCACGACCAAGAACCCGATCTGGGCGAACGTGGCCAAGGCGTACGACTTCGTGGGCTTCGACCCGCGCGGCGTGGGCCACTCCGCGCCCATCTCCTGCATGGACCCGCAGGAGTTCGTGAAGGCGCCCAAGGCCGACCCGGTCCCGGACTCCGAGGCCGACAAGCTGGCCCAGCGCAAGCTGGCGCGTGAGTACGCCGAGGGCTGCGCGGAGCGCACCGGCAAGGCGATGCTCCAGCAGATGACCACGCCCAACACCGTGCGCGACCTGGACGTCATCCGTGCCGCGCTCGGCGAGAAGAAGCTCAACTACCTGGGCGTCTCCTACGGCACCTACATCGGCGCCGTCTACGGCACCATGTTCCCCGGCCACGTGCGCCGCATGATTGTCGACAGCGTCGTCAACCCGTCGAAGGAGAAGATCTGGTACGAGGCCAACCTCGACCAGGACATCGCCTTCGAGGGCCGCTGGAAGGACTGGGAGGACTGGGTCGCCGCCAACGACGCCGCCTTCCACCTCGGCACCACCCGGGCCGCGGTCCAGGCGAAGTGGCTCGAACTGCGGGCCACCGCCAAGAAGAACCCCATCGGCGGGGTCGTCGGCCCGGCCGAGCTGATCGGCTTCTTCCAGAGCGCCCCGTACTACGACTCCTCGTGGGTGCCGGTCGCGACGGTGTTCAGCAAGTACGTCGCCGGTGACACCCAGGCGCTGGTCGACGCGGCCGCCCCGGACCTCACGGACACCGCGGGCAACATCTCCTCGGAGAACGGCAACGCCGTCTACACGGCCGTCGAGTGCACCGACGCCAAGTGGCCCACCAGCTGGAAGAAGTGGGACCGCGACAACACCGCGCTCAACAAGAAGTACCCGTTCATGACCTGGGCCAACGCCTGGCTGAACCTGCCCTGCGCCACCTGGCCGGTCAAGCAGCAGACCCCGGTGAACGTCAAAACCGGCAAGGGCCTGCCCGGCGTGCTCATCGTGCAGTCCGAGCGTGACGCGGCCACCCCGTACGACGGCGGCGTCGAACTGCACAAGCGGTTCAAGGGCTCCCGCCTGATCACCGAGAAGGACGCGGGCTCCCACGGCGTGACCGGTCTGGTCAACCCGTGCATCAACCCGCGGGTGGACGCCTACCTGCTCACCGGCAAGCTGGACAAGGCCGACGTGACCTGCACCCCGCACGCCACGCCGAAGCCGTAAGCCGTCCGGCGGTACCGTGAGGAGGGGGGCCGGGGATTCGGCCCCCCTCCTCATACGTTGAGGAAGGCATCCTCCGCCGAGTAATCGAAGAGGTCGGGATACACACGGGCGAGGGCAGGGAATGCCTCGCGCCAATCTCGCTGGTCCAGTTTCCGTGTGAGCCAGTCGACGGTCTCCGGCAGGCTCTCGGCATACGACAGTGCAGGGCGGTAGTCCAACTCCCGCTCCGCGGCCGACATGTCGACCACGACCGGATGCCGGGTCGACCAGGGTGTGCGGCCCACCGACTGCTTCCGCGGTGGACCTTCCAGCAAGACCGTTTCCGTGGTGACGCCCATGACCGCGTCGATCGCCGCGCCCGTCTCGGCCGCGGTGAGGGCCTCGGGGTCGCAGGCGTTCAGGGCCCGGGAACCCGGCCGCAGCGCCGCGAGCCGGATCAGCTCGGCGATGTTGTGTGTGTTCGCCGTGTGGAACCGGCTCTCGCCGCCGTACGACAGTACGCGTCGGTTCCGGCAGTCGAGATTGCGCTTGACGAAGTACAGCTCGCGCGGAAGAGGGCTGTGCGGTCCGTGGACCGCGCCCGCCCGCAGCAGCGTGGTGGGCAACCGGTCGCCCGCGGCGAGGAGTTCACGCTCCAGGGCCACCTTGCGGGTGCTGTACGAGGATTCGCCCGGCGCAACCGTCCGCTGGCCCTCGTCCATCGGCACCGGATACTCGGGGAAGCCCCCCGGCTCGCCCTGCGTGTCGAAGCCACGGCCCTCGTCGTCCTCGTACACGGAGACACTGGAGACCACCACGGCCGAGCCAACACGGTCGGCGAGTGCCACCAACTGCCGTGCGTGCTCCGGCCCGTAGGCCACCATGTCCACCAGGACCTCGCAGCCCTCGCCCACGGCGGCGGCCAGGGCGGCGTCGTCCGCCCGGTCGGCCCGCGCGGTACGCACCTCGGCCGGCCAGCCCTCGTCCCGTCCGCCGCCCCGGGAGACGGCCGTCACCTCCCAGCCGTCCCGGGCCAGCGCGGCCACCGCCGGCCGCCCGATCTGTCCCGTCGCTCCGACCACCACAGCACGTCGTGTCATGCGGTGACCGTACGGCGGTCGACTCCCCTGCCTCCAGGGGGTTCTGCCGACAGCAGACCTCAGCTCAGCGGGATCCGGGGGAACTTGCGCTCCTTCGCCTGGCGCGCGGCGGTCTCCTCCGCCTTCACCACGGCCGCGTACTGGTCGACGTACTCCTGGTCGGACAGCTTCAGGATGGCGTACATGATCTCGTCGGTGATGGCCCGCAGGATCGCCTTCTCGTTCTCCATCCCGGCGTAGCGGGAGAAGTCCAGCGGCTTGCCGAAGCGGATCACCACGGGGTGGATGTTGGGGATGACCTTGCCGGGCGGCTGCGCCTCGAAGGTGCCGATCATGGCGCAGGGGATGACCGGGGCCTGCGCCTTGAGCGCCATCACCGCGACGCCGACCTTGCCCTTGTAGAGGCGGCCGTCGTGGGAGCGGGTGCCCTCCGGGTAGATGCCGAGCAGTTCGTCCTTGCGCAGCACGCCGAGTCCCTCGCGGATGGCGGCCTGGCCCGCTTCCTTGCCGGAGCGGTCTACCGGGATCTGTCCGGCGCTGCGGAAGAAGAAGGCGGTCAGCCGGCCCTTGATGCCGGGACCGGTGAAGTACTCGGCCTTCGCCAGGAAGGTGATGCGCCGCTTGAGCACGGCCGGCATCAGGAAGTGGTCCGAGAAGGACAGGTGGTTGCCTGCGACGATGGCCGCACCCGACTCCGGGATGTTCTCCAGGCCCTCTATTCGGGGCCGGAAGACCAGTCTCAGCAACGGCCCCAACAGTACGTATTTGAGCAGGTAGTAGAACAAGAGGGGGCGCTCCTCGGTCGGGCGGACGGCTCAACTCCGCGTTCTGGCTGGTCAACCGGCATGAGGCGGGGCTGTCAGTGTAGGGGCAGGGCGCGATGGCCGGAACAGGGCCGCTCCTCGGACCAGGGGCGATCGCCGCACCAGCTTGGTGCCGGCGGGTGGCGCGCGGCAACCCGAGGGGACGCTGTGGCGTGAACCGCGGGGATGGTCGGCCAAAGGGCCGCTCTTGCTTCCCGGGCGCAATCCTGTCGTGTTCACAGCCGCACGATGACCAGTGCCGTGTCGTCCGTGGCGCCGCCCGGCGGGAGGAGTTCCCGCAGGACCGCGTCGGCGAGGGCTTCGGGGTCGTCCTCGCGGTGCCGGCCGAGGGAGTCGGCGAGCCGGGCGAGCCCGGTGTCGATGTCCTCGTGGCGCCGCTCCACCAGGCCGTCGGTGTACAGGGCGAGGGTGGCGCCGGCCGTGAAGGTGGTCGAGGCCTGCGGCCGGCGGACCGGGACGGGGCGGGCGTCGAGCGGCGGGTCGGTCGCCTTGTCCAGGCACTCCACCCGGCCGTCGGCGTGCACCAGCATCGGCGGCGGGTGCCCGGCGCTGCTGTAGGTGAGGGTGCCGTGGTCGAAGTCGATGAAGGTGGTCACCGCGGTCGCGGACTCGGCGCCGTCCACGACGTGGGCGTAGCGGCCCAGCACGTCCAGGGCCTGGGCCGGGCCCTCGGCCACCCGCGAGGCGGCGCTCAGGGCGCTGCGCAGCTGGCCCATCACGCCGGCGGCCGCGAGACCGTGGCCCACCACGTCGCCGACCGAGACGCCGATGCGGTGGCCACCCACCAGGTCGACCAGGTCGTACCAGTCCCCGCACACGTGCAGCGCGCCGACCGCGGGCCGGTAGCGGACGGCGACCCGGTGCTGCGGGTTCTGTCGGCGGGTGGGCAGCATGGCGTCCTGGAGGGCCAGCGCGACCTCGCGGTCCCGGGCGTGGGCCCGCCGCAACCGCTCGTTGACCGCCTGCAGTTCGCGGGCGCGGGTGTACAGCTCGGCCTCCAGGACCTGGTCCCGGCCGCCGCCCGGGCCGCCTCGGGCCCGGATCAGCTCGGTGACCTCCTCGACCCGGTGCACCAGCAGTTCGACCTTGCCGTCCGCGCCGAACACCGGGGCGTTGCAGGGGCTCCAGTAGCGCTCCTCCCACACCCCCGGCCGGCCCGGCACCTCGACGTCGTACCGCTGGAGGGCCATGGAGTCGCGCTCCCCGGTCTCCAGCACCCGGCGCAGGGAGGCGGCCAGATTGCGCACGCCGGTCGCCGAGGGTTCGTTCGGGTTGTCCGGGAAGACGTCGAAGAGATAGCGGCCCACCAGCTCCTCGCGCCGGCGCCCTGACATGCGCAGGAACTCCTCGTTGACGTCCGCGTACACCAGGTCCGGGGTGAGGAGCGCGACCATGCCGGGCAGTGCCTGGAACACGGCCGCGTAGTCGATGGAGTCGGTGTCGCTGGATGTGTCGCTCATGGCTGCCGCCTCCCGCGCCGGGATCGCACCATTTTCCCACGGTATGCGGGGCCTGGAGGTCAGTCCGGTGGATCCTCCAGGGACTGCTCGGCCCAGATGATCTTTCCCTCGGGCACGAACCGGGTGCCCCAGCGCTGTGCGAACTGGGAGACCAGCAGCAGCCCCCGGCCGCCCTCGTCCGTGGTGCGCGGGTGGCGCAGGTGGGGCGCGGTGTCCCCGCTGTCGAACACCTCGCAGACCAGTGACCGCTCCCGGATCAGCCGCAGCCGGATCGGGCCGACGGCGTGCCGGATGGCGTTGGTGACCAGTTCGCTGACGACCAGCTCCGTGGTGAAGGCGAACTCCTCCAGACCCCACTCGGTGAGCTGCCGGGAGGCGGTCTTGCGGGCCTCGGCGACCAGGGCCGGGTCGACGGGTACGTCCCAGTCCGCGACCTGGTCGGGGCCCAGCAGCCGGGTGCGGGCCATGAGCAGGGCCACGTCGTCGTGCGGCCGGTCCGGGGCCAGCGCGTCGACCACGGCCCGGCAGTGCAGGTCGAGCGTGGACGCGGACCTCTCCAGAACCTGGCGCAGCCGGTCCCGGCCCGCGTCCACGGCCCACTCCTCTCCATGGGCGAGCAGCCCGTCCGTGTGCAGCGCCAGTGTGCTGCCCGCCGCGAGGGCCAGCTCGACCGACTCGAAGGGCGGACCGCCGACGCCCAGCGAGGGCCCCTGCGGAAGGTCCACGAAGGCGACCGTGCCGTCCGGCATGATCACGGCGGGCGCGGGGTGCCCGGCTGCGGCCATCGTGCACTGCCCGTCGACGGGGTCGTAGACGACGTACACGCATCCCGAGCCCTGGGCGCTGTCGGTGTCCTCGGTGTCCGGCCCGACGCCCTCCTCGCGGGCCGCCCGGGCGACCAGGTCGTCCAGGTGACCCAGCACCTCCTCGGGCGGCAGTTCCAGGGCCGCCAGCGTCCGTACGGCCGTCCGCAGCCGGCCCATCGCCGCGGCGGCGCCGATGCCGTGCCCGGGCACCTCGCCGACCACGAGGGCGACCCGTGCGCCGGAGAGCGGGATCAGGTCGTACCAGTCCCCGCCGAGGCCGGTCAGCTCGTCGGCGGGCCGGTAGCAGGCGGTCACCTCCACGGCGTCCAGCTCGGGCAGCCGGTGGGGGAGCAGACTGCGCTGGAGGACGAGCGCGGCCTCGCGTTCGCGGGTGTAGCGCCGGGCGTTGTCCACGCAGACGGCGGCCCGGGACACCAGGTCCTCGGCGAGGTTCAGGTCGTCCTCGTCGAAGGGTTCCTGGCGGCGCCGGCGGAAGAAGGTGGTGACGCCCAGGGTGACGCCCCGGGCCCGGATCGGCACGACCAGCACGCTGTGCAGGCCCAGTTCCAGGAAGGTGGCCTGCCGCCCTCCGGGTATGCCGGTCGCCCACTCCGCGGCCAGCGGGTCGAGCCGCTCCTCCCGCCAGGGCGTGCCCTCGGCGAGGCAGCGCAGCGGGGGCGAGCCGGGCCGGTAGGCGGCCACCTCGCCGACCTCGACGACGGCCTCGGGGACGCCCGGGTTCACCGACTGCTGCCCGGCCCGCACCAGCGGCACCCGCGCGGTGGGCTCCGCACCGCGCAGCACCGACTCCAGCAGGTCGACGGTGATGTAGTCGGCGAGGGCCGGCACGGCCACGTCGGCCAGCTCCTGCGCGGTGCTGCGGATGTCCAGGCTGCGGCCGATGTACTCGCCGGCCCGGTCGAGCAGGGCGAGGCGCTGGCGGGCCCGGTGCCGCTCGGTGATGTCGACGACCGTGTAGTAGACGCCCATCGGGTGGCCCCGGTCGTCGTCGATCCGGGTGAACGACATCGTGTGCGCGGTCTCGCGGTGCGGGGCGGAGCGGACCCGGCCGACGTGCTCGTACTCCACGATCGGCTCACCGGTCTCCAGGACGCGCCGCATCTGCGCCTCTATCGCCTCGGCGTCCAGGCCCGGCTGGATCTCCGCGAACCGGAGTCCCAGCCGCTGCTGGGCCGGGGCACTGCCGAACTGTTCCAGGGCCGGGTTGGACCACACGCAGCGCAGGTCCGTGTCCACGATCGCGATGCCGATGGGGGAGCGGCTGACCATCTGCTCCAGCACGCGGCGGCTCATGTCCCAGCCGGGGGCCTCCGCCATCTCGGACAGCAGGACCAGCCAGCGCGTGGAGCCGTCGGAGGCGCCCGGATCGTCGGCCACCGCGATCCGGGCCATGACCCGGACCGGCCGGCCCTGTCTGTCCCGGGCGGTCAGCAGCCCCGCCCAGCTCCCGTCGGTCCGGCAGCGTGCCGTGATCTCCGGCAGCCGGCGGGCGTCCTCGGGGGTGAGCAGGGCCGCGACGCTCCGTCCCACGGCTTCGGAGGGGGCGTAGTCCAACAGGCGCTCGGCGTCCCTGGTCCAGCCGGTCACCGTGCCGTGGGCGTCGAGCAGCAGAGGCGCGGCATCGGCCACGTCGAACCGGTGCCCGGTGGTGTCATGCTCCTCCTGAGCGCCCACGGACGGCCTCTCTGTCGATGAGAGTGGTCTATCACCTCTTCGCATCATCTTCACCCGGTACGTCGGGAGTGCGCGCAGGGGGACGGGCGGACCGGCCGGACGGCGGGTGGGTGCGGGTGGGTGTCGATCGCGCAGTTCCCCGCGCCCCTGGGTGGGTCAGCGCCTGAGTACCTTTTCCAGTACTCCGAGGGCCTCGCGCAGTTCCTCCGCTGTGATCGTCAGCGGGGGTGCCAGCCTGATCGTCGAGCCGTGGGTGTCCTTGACCAGGATGCCCTCGCGCATCAGCAGCTCGCTGACCTCCCGGCCCGTGCCGATCGCCGGGTCGATGTCCACGCCCGCCCACAGGCCACGGGCGCGGAAGCCGACGACCCCCTTGCCGACCAGGTCGGCGAGTCCGTCCCGCAGGACCGGCCCGAGCTCGGCCGCCCGGCCCTGGAACTCGCCCGTCTCCAGCAGTTCGACCACCGCCGTGCCCACCGCCGCCGCCAGCGGGTTGCCGCCGAAGGTCGAGCCGTGTTCGCCCGGGCGCAGGACGCCGAGGACGTCCCGGCGGGCGACCACCGCGGAGACCGGGACGATGCCGCCGCCCAGGGCCTTGCCCAGGAGCAGGACGTCGGGGACGACGCCCTCGTGTTCGACGGCCAGTGTGCGCCCGGTGCGGCCGAGGCCCGACTGGATCTCGTCCGCGAGGAACAGGCAGCCCTTCCGGCGGGTGAGCTCGCGGACGCCGGTCAGGTAGCCGTCGTCCGGGATGACCACGCCCGCCTCGCCCTGGATCGGCTCCAGGAGCACCGCGGCCGTCGTCTCGTCGACCGCGGCCTCCAGCGCCGCCAGGTCGTTGTACGGCACGATCCGGAAGCCCGGGGTGAAGGGGCCGAAGCCCGCCCTGGCCGTCTCGTCCGTGGAGAACGACACGATCGTCGTCGTACGGCCGTGGAAGTTCTCCGCCGCCACCACGATCGTGGCCCGGTCGGCCGGGACGCCCTTCACCTCGTACGCCCACTTGCGGGCCACCTTGATGCCGCTCTCCACCGCCTCCGCGCCGGTGTTCATCGGGAGCACCATGTCCAGGCCGGTCAGTGCGGCCAGGCGCTCCGCGAACTCGGCGAGCCGGTCGTTGTGGAAGGCGCGGGAGGTGAGCGTCAGCCGGTCCAGCTGCCGGTGGGCCGCCTCGATCAGCGCCGGGTGGCGGTGCCCGAAGTTCAGGGCCGAGTACCCGGCCAGCATGTCCAGATAGCGGCGGCCCTCCACGTCCTCGACCCAGGTGCCCTCCGCGCGGGCGACGACCACGGGCAGCGGGTGGTAGTTGTGCGCGAGGACCGGCTCCTCGGCGCCGATGAGATCGGCGGAGGAACGCGTGCTTGCGGGTGCGGTCATGAGCGGATCTCCTGGGTGCAGCACTTGATGCCGCCGCCGGCCTTGTGGAACTCGGAGAGGTCGACGGGGACGGGGACGTAGCCGTGCTGGTCGAGGCGCACGGCGAGGGCCTCGGCCTGCGGGGCGATGAAGACGTGCCGGCCGTCGGACACGGAGTTCAGGCCGAACGCCATCGCGTCGTCCCGGGTGGCGAGCACCGCGTCCGGGTACAGCCGTGCGAGTACCTCGCGGCTGCCCGGCGAAAAGGCCTCCGGGTAGTACACGATGTTGGCGTCGTCCAGCACGAAGAGCGCCGTGTCCAGGTGGTAGAAGTACGGGTCCACCAGCGTCAGGCTGATCACCGGGTGACCGAAGAACTCCTGCACCTCGCGGTGCGCCTCCCGGGTCGTGCGGAAGCCGGTGCCGGCCAGCACGTACCGGCCCGTCCAGACGAGATCGCCCTCGCCCTCGCAGACCGTCAGGGGGCGCCGGACCTCGTAGCCCGCCTTCTTGAACCACAGGTCGTAGTGCGTGGACTCGGGGCGCCGCTCGGGCGCGTGGAAGAGGGAGCCGAAGACGCGGCCGCCGACGACGACCGCCGAGTTCGCGGCGAAGACCATGTCCGGGAGACCGGGGACCGGCTCCACGGCGTCGACGCTGTGACCGTGGGACTCGTAGGCGCGGATCAGGGTCCGCCACTGCTCCTGCGCCAGGTCCACGTCGACATGGGTGTCGGGATGCATCCAGGGATTGATCGCGTACTGCACGGCGAAGTGTCTGGGTTCGCAGACGAGGAATCGCCGTCGGCTCGGCACACGGGAGTCGGACACAGAGGGGTTCCTCCGCTTCCTGCGGTGTCGACTGAGGGTTGACACCAAGGTAGGAAGTGACGGTCACGCCCGACAAGGAACGAGAATTGCGTGTCCGCGCAGGAACGCTGCGTATTTTCCCGAAAAGGCGCAGGACCGCTGCGTGCTCGGATGTTTATTCGGGAGCCGGCTGCGTGGCGCCCGCCTCGGGGCTTTCCGGGATGAGGTGGGACAGCACCATCACACTGATCGTCTTCCGGATGAACGGCTCCACGCGGATGCGCTCGAGGACCTCCTCGAAGTGCTCCACGTCCCGCGCCCGCACATGCAGCAGGGCGTCCGCGCCGCCGGTCACCGTCATCGCCGCGGTGATCTCCGGATGGTTGCGGACCACCTCCGCGAGCCGCCGCGGCGGGGCCGCGCCCTCGCAGTACACCTCGACGTACGCCTCCGTGCGCCAGCCCAGCGCCGACGGCTCCACCGTGGCCGTGAACCCGGTGATCACCCCGGTCTCCCGCAGCCGGTCCACGCGCCGCTTCACCGCCGTGGAGGACAGCCCGATCGCCGACCCGATCTCCGCGAAGGACGTCCGCGCGTTCGCCATCAGCGCGGTGATGATCTTCCGGTCCAGCTCGTCGAACGCCACGGTCCTGCTGTTCATGTCGGCACTGTATCCAGCGGGGGCGCCCACGCCTGCCCACGTGTCCAGTCGTACGAATTGCTCCTACACTCCGGGTTCATGCTGCGCGCCCTGGCTGTCGACGACGAACGCCCCTCGCTGGAGGAACTGCTCTACCTCCTGAGCGCCGACCCCCGGATCGGCAGCGTGGAGGGCGCCGGTGACGCCACCGAGGCGCTGCGCCGCATCAACCGCGCGCTGGAGTCCGGGCCGAACGGACCCGAGGCGATCGACGTCGTCTTCCTCGACATCAACATGCCCGGACTCGACGGCCTCGACCTCGCCCGGCTGCTCACCGGCTTCGCCAAGCCGCCGCTCGTCGTGTTCGTCACCGCCCACGAGGACTTCGCCGTCCAGGCATTCGACCTCAAGGCCGTCGACTACGTCCTCAAACCGGTCCGCAAGGAACGCCTCGCGGAGGCCGTCCGCCGCGCCGCCGAACGCCTCGACAGCGCCCCCCGGATACCCGTGCACGAACCCGACCCCGACCACATATCCGTCGAACTCGGCGGAGTGACCCGGTTCGTGGCCGTCGACGACATCACCCACGTCGAGGCACAGGGCGACTACGCCCGCCTGCACACCGACCGGGGCAGCCACCTCGTCCGGATCCCGCTGTCCACCCTGGAGGAGCGCTGGCGCTCGCGCGGCTTCGTCCGCATCCACCGCCGCCATCTCGTCGCCCTGCGCCACGTCGGCGAACTCCGCCTGGACGCGGGCACGGTGAGCGTCCTGGTCGGCGGCGAGGAGCTCCAGGTCAGCCGCCGCCACGCGCGCGAACTGCGGGACCTGCTGATGAGGAGGCCGTAGCCATGCCCCAGGATCCCGTCGAGCGGCGCGTCGTCGTCACCGGCCCGCCCCGCCGCGGCCGCCCCGCCTCCGGCTACTACCGGCCGCGCACCGAGATCGACGAGCAGACCACCCTCGGCCACACCTACGTCCGCTCCCTGATGCGCACCCAACTGCGCGCCGCCCTCGCGGTGTTCGCCTTCCTCGGACTGCTCATCGGCCCGCTCCCGCTGCTCTTCGCGGCGATGCCGGACGCCCACCGCCTCGAATGGGGCGTCCTCGGCTTCGGCCTGTACGTCCCGATGGTCCTGCTGGCCCGCTGGTACGTGCGCCGCGCCGAGCGCAACGAACGGGACTTCGTGCGGCTGGTCGAGGACCGGTGAACTCCAGCTACTCGGTCCCGGCCGTCGCCCTGGTGGTCGTGGCGACCGTCCTCGTCGGCGCCTTCGGCCTGCGCATCTCCCGCACCACCTCCGACTTCTACGTCGCCTCCCGCACCGTCGGCCCCCGCCTCAACGCGGCCGCCATCAGCGGCGAGTACCTCTCCGCCGCGTCCTTCCTCGGCATCGCGGGACTGGTCCTCGTCCAGGGCCCCGACATGCTCTGGTACCCGGTCGGCTACACCGCCGGCTACCTTGTCCTGCTCCTCTTCGTCGCCGCCCCCCTGCGCCGCTCCGGCGCCTACACCCTGCCCGACTTCGCCGAGGCCCGGCTCGCCTCGCAGGCCGTGCGCCGGCTCGCGGGCGCCTTCGTCGTCGGCGTCGGCTGGCTCTACCTGCTGCCCCAACTCCAGGGCGCCGGGCTGACGTTGACCGTGCTGACCGGGGCGCCCCAGTGGCTCGGCGGAGTGATCGTCGCCGTCGTCGTGGTCGCCACCGTCGCCGCGGGCGGCATGCGCAGCATCACCTTCGTGCAGGCCTTCCAGTACTGGCTCAAACTCACCGCCCTGCTCGTCCCCGCCCTCTTCCTCATCCTCGCCTGGCAGGGCGACGGCGCCCCCAGCCACGCCTTCGAGGAACCGGCCACCTTCCGCGAACAGCGGGTGGTCCGCGTCGACTCCACCCTCGACCTCGAACTGCACAGCCCCCTGACCGTCACCGTGAGCGGCACGGTGGACGGCCGGCCGCACGAGGACGACAGGCTCCGGCTCCCCGCCGGCACCCACCACATCGACAAGGGCACCCGCCTCACCTTCACCAAGGGCACCACGGTCCCCGCCGCCGACCGCGGCACCAGTGACGGCATGTCGACCTCCCTCGCCGCGGGCCGCGAGGACCGGCCCCTGTACGCCACGTACGGACTGATCCTCGCCACCTTCCTCGGCACCATGGGCCTGCCGCACGTCGTCGTGCGCTTCTACACCAGCCCGCACGGCGTCGCCGCCCGCCGCACCACGGTCGCCGTCCTCGGTCTGATCGGCTGCTTCTACCTCCTGCCCCCGGTCTACGGCGCCCTCGGCCGCCTGTACGCCCCCGAACTCACCCTCACCGGCGACGCCGACGCCGCCGTCCTGCTGCTCCCCGAACGGATGATCGGCGGCCTCGGCGGCGACCTGCTGGGCGCGCTGGTGGCGGGCGGGGCCTTCGCCGCGTTCCTGTCCACGGCCTCCGGACTCACCATGGCCGTGGCGGGCGTGCTCACCCAGGACGTCCTGCCCACGCGCGGTGTACGGCACTTCCGGCTCGGCACGGCCCTCGCGATGTTCGTCCCGCTCGCCGCGAGCGTCCTGGTCGGCGGACTGCCCGTCGCCGACGCGGTCGGCCTCGCCTTCGCCGTCTCCGCCTCCTCCTTCTGCCCGCTGCTCGTGCTCGGCATCTGGTGGCGGCGGCTCACCCCGCCCGGCGCCGCCGCGGGCATGCTGGTCGGCGGCGGCTCCGCGTTCGTCGCCGTGGCCGCGACCATGGCGGGCCTCCCGGCGGCCGGAACCCTGCACTCCCTGCTCGCCTGGCCCGCCCTCTGGTCGGTACCGCTCGGCTTCCTCACCATGGTGCTGGTGTCGCTGGCCACCGCGGGCCGGGTCCCGGCGGGCACGGCGGCGATCCTGGCCCGCTTCCACCTGCCGGAGGAGCTCAGGGCGGAGGTGAAGGCGTGAGCGGATTCCTGGCCGGCCTGTGCGTGGCGATCCTCCCGCTGCTCGCGGCCGGTTTCTGGCTCGGCCGGCGCACGGCCCACCCGCAGAACCTCGGCGGCCTCGGCACCCCCGTCGAGCACGCCACCTTCGAGACCCTGCACACCGCCTCCCTGGCCGCGCCCCCGCTGCGGGCCGGGCTGACGGAGGAGACCGCCCGCAAGTCGGCGCGCAGACTGCGCTCCCTGCTCGGCACGGACGCGCTCTGCCTCACCGACCAGAAGCAGGTCCTGGTCTGGGACGGCGTCGGCGGACACCACCGCACCGAGATCATGGAACGCCTCGCCGGACCGCTGGAGACCGGCCGCGGCGAGGCCTTCCCGCTCACCTGCGGCGCCCCCGACTGCCCGGTCCGCTGGGCCGTCGTGGCCCCGCTCACCGTCGACGACCGCGTCCACGGCGCCCTCGTCGCCTGTGCGCCCCGCGAGTCCGCCGTCCTGGTGCGCGCCGCCGGAGAGGTCGCCCGCTGGGTGAGCGTCCAACTGGAGCTGGCGGACCTGGACCAGTCCCGGACCCGGCTGATCGAGGCCGAGATCAAGGCACTTCGGGCCCAGATCTCCCCGCACTTCATCTTCAACTCGCTCGCGGTGATCGCCAGCTTCGTCCGCACCGACCCCGAGCGCGCCCGCGAACTCCTCCTGGAATTCGCCGACTTCACCCGCTACTCGTTCCGCAGACACGGCGACTTCACCACCCTCGCCGACGAACTCCACGCCATCGACCACTACTTGGCGCTCGTCAGGGCCCGCTTCGGCGACCGCCTCTCCGTCACCCTCCAGATCGCCCCGGAGGTACTGCCCGTCGCCCTGCCCTTCCTGTGCCTCCAGCCGCTGGTCGAGAACGCCATCAAGCACGGCCTGGAGGGCAAGGCCGAGAAGTGCCACCTCCAGATCACCGCCCAGGACGCCGGCGCCGAGGCCCTGGTCGTCATCGAGGACGACGGCGCCGGAATGGACCCGGTCCTGCTCCGCCGTATCCTCGCGGGCGAGGTCAGCCCCTCGGGCGGCATCGGTCTTTCCAACGTCGACGACCGGCTCCGCCAGGTGTACGGCGACTCCTACGGCCTGGTCATCGAGACCGCCGTCGGCGCGGGCATGAAGATCACCGCCCGGCTGCCCAAGTACCAGCCGGGCGTGCACTCGGCGGGCCGCCTCACGGACGGCTGAGTCAGCCGCGGGTGGCCACCATCCCGAGGGTGATCAGGCCCAGCACGACCCAGCCGAACCACAACCAGCCGTTGCTGCCGAGCGCCACCGTGTAGGCCGTCACCGCGACGAGGCCGCCGACGGTGAGCACCCCCATCGTCCTGGTCGAGCCATCCGTGGATCCGGTACCGGGCATCGCGACACCCTCCTCAGGATTCGTCCCCCTCCATGGTGCCCCCGTTCTGCCTGCGCACGGTGCACACGACGAAATGTGTGCCGTTCTTCCAGGGCCCCGCACTGGTCCAGGAGCCCGCCGTGTAGACGGACGGATCGAAGCCGTAGTCGCCCGGCGGCACGTCATGCGCGCACGCCGTGTCCGACTCGGTCCGCGCCTCGGACAGCGTGACATCGGGGTCCAGTCGGGTGAATCCGAGCACCTGCTCGTCGTAGGAACCCGCGCAGGAGACCAGCCGGGCGTCCCGGTTGGTGCGCACGTCCAGGCAGTCCCGCCGCTGCATGGTCGCCGTGTCCGCGAACCCCGAGCCCATCCTCCGACGGGTGCCGATCGGCCCGTAGACCGGCCCGTTCCCGCCCAGCACCAGACACGCCGTACGCCGTCCCGCGGCCTCGAAGCCCCCCTCGGACGGCACGACGGCCTGGCTGCGGACGTCCGCGAGGCGGTCCCGGACCTCCCGCGTCCGCTCCTCGCACCCCGCCGCCCCCGTCCGCCGCGCCTCACCGGCCGAGGCGGCCGGGACGAACGCCGTCACCTGCCCGTCCGGGGCCGTGCCGCAGGTGGGGTCAAGGCGCAGCCGGGGGGTTCCCCGGAAACGCTCGGAGCCCGGCCAGTCGGCGATGACGCAGTCGCCGTCCCGCAGCGGTTTCCTGAGCCCGACCGCCGCGCCGTACGGCAGCCCGGAACCCTGGTGCCCGCCCCCGCCGTCCGACGACCGGTCGGCCAGGGCGTACCACACACCTCCCAGCGCCAGCAGCAGTCCGAGGCCGCAGGCGAGGACGGCCCGCAAGGCGTGCGAACGCTCCCGCCGGTGGCCGTTCAGAAACGGCCCGGGAGGCGTCTGCGCTGCCGCCCAGGGCGGCTGGGAGCCGAGGTCGGTCTGCGTGCGGACGTACGCCTCGGGCTGCGGTGTCACGATCCGCGACAGCGCGGCCTCCGCCTGCGCCGCCGACAGGCGCCGGCCGGGGTCCTTCGCGAGCAGCGCCTGGAGCACGGGGCCCAGCGCACCGGCCCGCACCGCGGGCCGCGGCTCCTCCATGACCACCGCGGTCACCTCGGCCAGGTGCGACTCCCGCTCGAAGGGACCCACGCCCTCCACCGCGTGGTACAGCGTGCAGCCCAGCGAGAACAGGTCGGCGGCCGGGGTCGGCGTGCCGCCCGTGGCCCGCTCGGGCGCCAGATAGCCCGCCGTGCCCACCAGCACCGACGCCAGCGTGTACCGGGTCTCCCCGGCGTCCGGCTGCACGGAGATGCCGTAGTCGGTGAGCAGGACGCGCCCGTACGGCGATCCCGAGCGGTCCGGCGCCAGCAGGATGTTCGCCGGCTTCACGTCCCGGTGCATCACGCCCCGCTGGTGCCCGGCGGTCAGCGCGTCGAGCACGGCCAGGCCGATGCGGGCGCACTCCGCCGGGGCGAGCGGTCCGCGGGTCTCGACCAGGTCGCGCAGGTCCACGGCGTCCGCCACGTACTCCATGACGATCCACGGCAGGCCCTCGTGCTCCAGCACGTCGTGCACGGTCACCACGTGCGGGTGACCGCGCAGCCCCGCCGCGTGCCGGGCCTCCGCGCGGGCCCGCGCCACCCGGGCCTCCCGCTCGTGGTCCGCCTCCACCGCGTCACGGAACACGATCTCCTTCAGCGCGACCTCGCAGGCCAGTCTCTGGTCGTGGGCGAGCCACACATGGCCCATGCCGCCGCTTCCGAGCGGGTTCAGCAGCAGGTACCGGCCGGCGATGACCCGGCCCACTCCCGACGTCGGTGATCCTGAAGGCATCCGGTGACTCCCCGGTTCTGCGGGTTCCTCGGGCTCTGCGGGGGTTGGGCGGCCACCGTGGTGCCTGTGCCGCCGGTGACGGGCGTAGTGGTCGCGGGGCCGCTGCTGGGCGGTTCGCTGCTCGCGGGCACGCTGGTGGTCGTCGGTGGTGGCGGTGGCGCGCTGCTGGTGGCCGGATGGCTGCTCGGCTGCGGCGAGGCGGTGCTGGGCGGCGGGCTGGGCGGACTGCTCGACCTGTCGGGCGACGGCGGGACGGGCGCCGTACTCGTCGGCGGCGGGGACGACGGGCCCTTCGGCCGGCCGCTCGACGAGGACGGAGGCACCGAAGAGGGCGGAGGCACCGACGAGGGCGGAGGCACCGACGAGGACGGAGGCACCGAAGAGGGTGGAGGCGCCGACGACGACTCCCCGGTCCGGCCACCGGACGAATCCGGCTGCCCCGCCGACGGTGGCGTACTCGTGGGCGGTGTCTTCGCCCCTGAGGACGACGGCGCCGGGGGAGCGGTCGTGGGCCGGGCCGCCCCGCCGGAGGTGTTCGCGCCGGCCACGCTCAGCATCACGTACTGCCCGAACGGCAGCTCGGTCCCCGCGGGCGGATGGGTCGCCGTGACCTTCGCGCCGTCGGGCGGCACCCCCGGCCCGGCGTACCCGACCGCCAGCCCCGCGGCGATCAGCTCCCGGCCGGCCCGGGCGAAGGTCGTCCCGGCGAGGTCCGGCACCGTACGCCGCTTCTTCGTGTTGAAGGTGCTGTCCTTCTCCCCGGTGGTGCCGACCGGACGGCTGATGCCACGGGCCGGTTCCCGGACGTCGACCAGAGCGATCCGCTCCAGTTTCCGCGGCGCGGGCTTGACGGCCACCACCGCATCACGCTCGTATCCCGCCCACTTCTTGTTCCCGTGCTCGAACTGGACGGAAATCCGTCCGGTGTCACCCTCGAAGGGACGCAGTGGATTTCCACACGAGCACTTCACAGCCGGAAGCCCTTGTTCATCGACGAGAATCGCGATTCCCGCCTGGAGCAAGGAGTTGTACGGGACGGCCTTTTCCTTTTTGTAGTCGTGGTTCTTGACGAGAGTGTCGTGACGCAGCAGAACCGGTGTGAGCCGATCGAGATATTCCGGTATCCCTGCCGTGCCGATGTGCAGCACGTCGGCCCATGCCTGTGCCTTTTTGTGATTCCTGGGATCGGTGAGGAATCGTTCGAGTCTGGCGACGTCACAGATGGTCGGCTGCTTGCTGCCGCCGTACAGGCCGGGTGTGTCCCCCTGTTGGAGACTGCCCTGGACGGGCTGCGACCGCACGGTGACGGCGTCCTGGCCCAGCCCGCTGTTCTCCTCGAAGAACGGCGCGAGTGACGGCACGCCGACGGCGACCGCCTTCACCACCGTCAGTGGATTCCCCTTGTCACAGCCGCTCAGCAGCAGTGAGAAAATCGCCAGCACGGCGATCCTGTGCATAAATGCGCGAAGTGTCATGACCGCTCCCCCCGGCGGTTCCCCCAACGCGTTTCATGCTACTGAATGCTGCGGAAAGACGAAGCCTTTCAACGCTCGCGGGCGCTCAATGAGGCCAGATACGCGTTGTACGCCTCGAGTTCCTTGTCGCCGTCCCGGTCGGCGGCCCGGTCCGTGCGCTTGGCCTGCCGCTGTTCGGAGCCGTACCACTGGAACAGCAGGGCGATCAGCACCAGCACGGAGGGAATCTCGCTGAACGCCCAGGCGATACCGCCGGCGTAGTTCTGGTCGGAGAGCGCGTCGATGCCGAGCGAGGCGGGCGGGTTCTTGAACGTCTCCACCATGGGCCCGGACGCCATCATCAGCGCGATGCCGAAGAACGCGTGGAACGGCATCCCGGCGAACAGCTCCAGCATCCGCATCAGGTACCCGGGCCGGTGCGGCCCCGGGTCGACGCCGATGATCGGCCAGAAGAAGACGACACCGACGGCGAGGAAGTGGACCATCATCGCGACGTGCCCGGTTTTCGACCCCATGAGGAAGTCGAAGATGGGCGTGAAGTACAGCGCGTACAGGCTCGCGATGAACAGCGGGATGGTGAACGCCGGATGCGTGATGATCCGCATGTACCGGCTGTGCAGCAGCGCGAGCAGCAGCTCACGGGGCCCCGTGCGCCCCTTGCCCGCGACGGGCAGCGCGCGCAGCGCCAGGGTGACGGGGGCCCCGAGCAGGATGAGGATCGGCGACAGCATGCTGATCACCATGTGCTGCACCATGTGCACGCTGAACATGACCATCCCGTAGTCGTTCAGCCGGGTGCACATCATCAGCCCGATGGTCAGCACACCGGCCACGTACGAGATCGTCCGCCCCACGGACCACGAGTCCCCGCGCCGCCGCAGCCGCACGACTCCCCAGGCGTACAGACCGAGCGCGAGGAGGCAGGCGACGAGGAAGAAGGGATCGGCCGACCACTGCAGCCCCCGTCCCAGCGTGAACGGCGGCAGATCGTGTGTCATGCCGTGCCCGCTGTGGTCCATCGCGGCGGCTCCTGATTCGTGGGGGTTGTACAAGTCTGTCCGCCACACAGACTAGAACCGCCCCCGGCCGCGGCCGCGACCGGGGGCGGACTCCTCACCGCCGTACGACCTGATCTAGAGCACGCACTCCGCTTCCGCGTACCGGTCCTCGGGCACCGTCTTCAACGTCTCCACGGCCTCCGCCAGCGACACCATCACGATGTCGGTCCCGCGCAGGGCCGTCATGTGACCGAACTCGCCCCGGTGCACGGCCTCGACCGCGTGCCAGCCGAACCGGGTGGCGAGCACCCGGTCGTACGCGGTCGGCGTACCACCGCGCTGCACATGCCCGAGGATCACCGGCCGGGCTTCCTTCCCCAGCCGCTCCTCCAGCTCGATCGACAGCTGGCGGGCGATCCCGGCGAAGCGCTCGTGTCCGTAGATGTCCTTGGCGCCCTCGTCGAAGGCCATGGAGCCGGGCGCCGGCTTGGCGCCCTCCGCCGCCACGACGATCGCGAACCGCTTGCCCGCCTCGAACCGTGCCCCGACCCGCCGGGCCAGCTCCTCGATGTCGAACGGGCGCTCCGGCACGACGATGGCGTGCGCGCCGGCCGCCATCCCGGAGTGCAGCGCTATCCAGCCGGTGTGCCGTCCCATGACCTCGACGACGAGCACCCGCTGGTGGGACTCGGCGGTGGTCTTGAGCCGGTCGAGCGCCTCGGTCGCGACCCCGACGGCCGTGTCGAACCCGAAGGTGACGTCCGTGACCGCGATGTCGTTGTCGATCGTCTTCGGCACTCCCACGATCGGCAGTCCGGCGTCGGACATCAGCCGGGCCGCCTTGAGCGTGCCCTCGCCGCCGATCGGGATGATCGCGTCGAGCCCCAGCTCCTCGACATGCCCCTTGGCCCGCTCCACGCCGTCCCGCAGATGCGAGGGCTGGACCCGGGAGGAGCCGAGGATCGTGCCGCCGCGGGCCAGGATGCCGTTCACCGCGTCGAGGTCGAGCTTGAGGTAGTCGCACTCCAGGAGGCCCTTCCAGCCGTCCCGGAAGCCGATGACCTCGTCGCCGTGGTCGGCGACGGCACGGTGCACGACGGACCGGATGACGGCGTTCAGGCCGGGGCAGTCGCCGCCGGACGTGAGGACACCAATGCGCATAGCCGCAGGAACCTTCTCAGCGAGGGAACGTGGCACGGGTCCGGACCACGCTGTCCGGTTCGAACCCCGCCACCCTAGCGGCAGGAGGGGGCGGGGCCGAAGCATGCGTCCGCCTGCTGGACGACCCCGCTCACCTGTGCGGGCGCACCGTCAGACGGGCTGCTCGCGGGGAGCGTGTCCCCGCAGGTCAGGCAGGCTGCTGAGCGGCCGCGATGCGCTCGTTGCGCAGCGCCTCGTACCAGCGGTCGTCGGTCGGCGGCAGCGCGTTCACGTCGAGGGCCAGCTTCAGCAGCAGGTCCGCGATGAGCGGGTTGCGGGCCAGGACGGGGCCGTGCATGTAGGTGCCGAAGACGGTGTCGTTGTACGCCCCCTCGGTGCCGTCCCCGGTGCCGTTGCCGTTGCCCAGCTTGACGTGGGCGAACGGGCGGGCGGTGGGACCGAGATGGGTGACGCCCTGGTGGTTCTCGAAGCCGGTCAGCGGGGGCAGGCCGAGGCGCGGGTCGATGTCGGCGAGCACGTCACCGACGCAGCGCGCGCCCTCGCCGCGCACGGAGACCACGTCGAGCAGGCCCAGGCCGGGCTCGCGCTGGCCGAGGTCGTTGATGAACTCGTGGCCGAGGATCTGGTATCCGGCACACACCGAGAAGACGATCGCGCCGTTGCCGACGGCCCGGTGCAGACCGCCGTCCCGGCGCAGCCGCTCGGCCGCCAGCCGCTGGGGACGGTCCTCGCCGCCGCCGATCAGGTAGATGTCGCCGGAGGTCGGGATCGGCTGGTCGCTGCGCACGTCCAGGCGGGCCACGTCGAGGCCGCGCTGGCGGGCCCGGCGCTCGATGACGAGGGCGTTGCCCTGGTCGCCGTAGGTGCTGAGCAGGTCGGGGTAGATCCAGACGATCCGCAGTTGGTTGTCGCTCACAAGAGTCCCCTGTGTCTCAGTTGCCGACGCGGCGGCGCAGGTCCTGGAAGGCGGTGTAGTTGGCGATGACCTCGATGCGCCCGTGCGGGCTCATCGACACGGCCTGGTCGAGGTTGTCGCAGACCTGGAAGTTCTGGTTCGCGACCTCCAGACGCACCGCGAGGTCGAGCTTGCGGTCGCCGATCACGCAGATCGGGTGGCCGGTCAGGCGCGTGTAGTCGACGTCCCACAGCCAGGAGGTGTCGGTGCCGTCGGCGCCGCGGGCGTTGACGGAGAGGATCACCGGGGTCGGCGGCGGGTCGATCAGGCTGAACGTCTCGAGCCAGCCGGCCGGGTTCTTCGCGAGCAGGAGCCTCAGGTCGCGCTGCTGGAACTGGACGACGTCGTAGCGGCCGGCCACCGCCTGCACCTGGTACATGCGTTCCAGGGCGACCTGCGGGGGTACGCCGAAGACGGCGGCGACGGCGGCGGAGGAGGCGGCGTTGGCCTTGTTGGCGCGGCCCGGCAGCTGGAGGTGGATCGGCCAGGCGGAGCCGTGCGGGTCGAGGACGTGGTCGCCGGAGAGCGCCCAGCTCGGGGTGGGACGCCGGAAACCGCACTCGCCGCAGAACCAGTCGTCGCCCGGCCGCTGCATCACGCCACCGCAGGACGGGCAGGACCAGGCGTCGTCCTTCCACATCTGCCCGGCGGCGACCCAGATGACGTTGGGGGAGGAGGAGGCGGCCCACACGACGAGCGGGTCGTCGGCGTTGGCGACGACGACGGCCTTCGAACCGGCGAGTCCCTCACGCCAGTTCTCGGCGAGCATCCGGGTCTCGGCGGCCCGGTCGAGCTGGTCGCGGGAGAGGTTCAGCAGGGCGATGCACTTGGGGTCGGTGTCCCGGGCCACGCCCGCGAGGTACTTCTCGTCGACCTCGATGACGCCGAACCGGGCGTCCGAACCACCGGCGAGCGCCGAGGTGATGCCGGCCGGCATGTTGGCGCCGAGGGCGTTGGAGACGACGGGCCCGGCGGCACCGAGCGCCTCCGCGATCAGACGGGTGGTGGTGGTCTTTCCGTTGGTCGCCGAGACGAGGACGACGTCCAGGTGCTGGGCGAGCCGGGCGAGGAGGTCGGGGTCGAGTTTGAGCGCCACCTTGCCGCCGATGACCGAACCGCTGCCGCGACCCGCGGCTCGGGATGCCGCCGCGACGGCCTTGCCCGCCGTCACGGCCAGCTTGGCCCGCGGCGAGAGCGGGTCCGAGTTGCCTGTCATCAGATCTCGATCCTCCTTGCGTACGCGCCGCGCCTCAGCCTCCGGCCACGTGGTGTGGACCTCAGCCTATCGAGATCCGTAAGCACTCCCGAATCGCCGTACCCTTGCGGCCATGCGAAACGGCTCCATTCCGGGCACCCGCGGCCGGGTCCGGCCCCTCACCCTGCTCGACAGCCCCGTGCTGCACGCACCCTGCGGGGACGTATCGGACTTCGGCCCGGAACTGGCCACGCTCGTGGAGGACTTGTTCGCGACGATGTACGCGTACGAGGGAGTGGGCCTCGCGGCGAACCAGGTGGGTGTCCCGCTGCGCGTGTTCGTGTACGACTGCCCGGACGACGAGGAGGTCCGCCACCTTGGGCACGTGGTGAACCCACGGCTGGTGGCGGCGGACGGTCTGGTGTTCAGGGGGCCCGAGGGCTGCCTGTCGTTGCCGGGCCTGGAGGCGGGCACGGAACGCCACGACCACGCGGTGGTGGAGGGGTTCACGATGACGGGTGAGCCGATCACGGTGCATGGGTCAGGCTTTTTCGCCCGCTGTCTTCAGCACGAGTGCGATCACTTGGAGGGGAAGGTCTACGCGGACCACGTGAAGGGATGGCGTCACCGAAAGCTGATGCGACAGGTGCGGCGGGCCTCTTGGCGCCGGGCAGGTGAACCCGGGTAGGGGCGCGGGGAACTGCGTGACCAGCCCCCACTCACCCGCAGACGCGACGGAGCGCGTCAGAAGCCCGGACCGCCGACCTTGTCCCCGGCCGCCGCAAGGCGGCCCCACAACAGGTCGGCCATACTCCGCACCAACTCGGCCCGGGAGCACGGCCGTTCCCCCAGCCACCAGTCACCCGCGGCGTACATCATCCCGACGATCCCGTGCCCCCACACCCGCGCCAGCAGCTGGCTCCCGGGCCCGAGGTCCAGCCGCTCCTCGATGACCTGCCCCAATTCTTCACCCATCCTGCGCAGCAGGGGCGCGGAATGCTTACCGACGTCGAACCCCTGGTCCCCGACCTGGCCCCCCTCGGCGGGGTGCATCAGGAACCGGTACACCTGGGGTCGGGCCTCGATCGCCGCGAGGTAGGTGTCCAGCGTGGCCTCGACCCGCTCGCGCCGGTCCGCGGGAGCGTCCAGCGCCGCCCGCAGCGAGTCGAGCAGGGCGTCGGTGTGCCGTTTGGCGAGGGCGGCGTAGAGTCCACCCTTGTCACCGAAGTGCCGGTACAGAATCGGCTTGGTGATGCCCGCTTCCGCGGCGATGGCGTTCATCGAGGCCTGTGGGCCGTCGCGCAGCACCACCCGGTCCGCGGCCTCCAGCAGCTCGCGCCGGCGGCGGTCGGCGGACCGCTGCTGATCGGTCCGCTGTGTGGTGTCCATGAGCTCTCCCCACCCGTGCTGAATCGGTAACGCCTGCGCAAACTAACACCCGACAGGCGGTTGACATCGAACAGGCTGCTGACTGGTCATCGGGAGTTGACTTTTCCTACCCGTGGGTAACAGACTCGAGTTACCGCAAGTAACACGCACGTGCGTCGCCGCTGGAGGGGACATGGCCGAGTTCACCATGGAGCTCAACGACGAACAGAAGGAGGTGCGGGACTGGCTGCACGGCTTCGCCGCCGACGTCATCCGCCCCGCGGCCGCCGAATGGGACGAGCGTGAGGAGACTCCCTGGCCGGTCATCCAGGAGGCCGCGAAGGTAGGCATCTACTCCCTCGACTTCTACGCCCAGCAGTACTTCGACCCCACCGGGCTCGGCATCCCGATGGCGATGGAGGAGCTGTTCTGGGGCGACGCGGGCATCGCCCTGTCGATCGTAGGCACCGGCCTCGCCGCCGTGGGCGTTCTCGCCAACGGAACCGAGGAACAGATCGGCACCTGGATCCCCCAGATGTACGGCGACGCCAACGATGTCAAGGTCGCCGCGTTCTGCTCCTCCGAGCCGGACGCCGGCTCCGACGTGGCCTCCATGCGCACGCGTGCCGTGTACGACGAGGCCAAGGACGAGTGGGTGCTCAACGGCACCAAGACCTGGGCGACCAACGGCGGCATCGCCAACGTCCATGTCGTCGTCGCGGTCGTCGACCCGGAGCTCGGTTCCAAGGGCCACGCGTCCTTCATCGTGCCGCCGAACACGCCCGGGCTGTCCCAGGGCCAGAAGTTCAAGAAGCACGGCATCCGCGCCTCGCACACGGCCGAGGTCGTCCTGGAGAACGTCCGGGTGCCCGGCTCCTGCCTCCTCGGCGGCAAGGAGAAGCTCGACCAGCGCCTCGCGCGGGCCCGGGAGCGGGCGAAGGCCGGCGGGGAGCGCGTGAAGAACGCGGCGATGGCCACGTTCGAGGCGTCGCGGCCCGCCGTGGGCGCCATGGCCGTGGGCACCGCCCGCGCCGCCTACGAGGTCGCCCTCGACTACGCCAAGACGCGTGAGCAGTTCGGCCGGCCGATCATCGACAACCAGGGCGTGGCCTTCCAGCTGGCGGACATGCGCACGTCCATCGACGCGGCCCGGCTCCTTGTGTGGCGTGCCTCCTGGATGGCGATCAACGGCAAGCAGTTCACCGCGGCCGAGGGTTCCATGTCGAAGCTCTTCGCGAGTGAGACGGCGAAGAAGGTCACCGCGCAGGCGGTCCAGATCCTGGGCGGCAACGGCTACACCCGGGAGTACCCGGTGGAGCGGATGCACCGTGACGCGGCCATTTACACGATCTTCGAAGGGACGAGCGAGATCCAGCGGCTGGTGATCGCCCGCACCCTCTCCGGGATGCCGATCCGCTGACGGTGTCCGAGCGGCGTCAGCCGAACATCTTCGCCGGCCCGCCCGTCGGGTCGGCGAAGGCGTGCCCCGGAGGGACCAGGAGACCTCCGGGAGGCGTCACCACGTCACCGGGAGCGCTTCGGGGCCGCGGATCGACGCGCCCCTCCTGAACGGCACCTGCTTCGCCGGCACCGCCAGCCGCAGGCCCGGCAGGCGGTCGAGCAGCGTCCCGACCAGCAGCTCGGACTCCAGCCGGGCCAGCATCCCACCGGGGCAGCAGTGCGGTCCGAGCCCGAACGACACATGCGGGTTGGGACTGCGGGAGAAGTCGATCGTCTCCGGGTACGGGAAGACGTCGGGGTCGCGGTTGGCCGCCAGGTACGACACGTAGATCGCGTCACCCGCCCGGATCCGTACACCCGCGATCCCCACGTCCTCCAGGGCGATCCGCGACAGGCCGACCGCGTTGCGGTGCGGGATCCAGCGCAGCAGCTCGTCGATGGCCTGCGGGCGGATCTCCGGTTCACCGCGCAGACGTTCGGCCAGGCCGGGGCGGGTCAGCAGCAGGTAGAACATCTGGCCGCTGTTGTTCGTCACCGCCTCCCCGCCGGTCTGCAGCAGCACCGCGAACCCCACGGCCTCCTCCAGCGTCACCTCACCGCGGCCCACGGCGGCCCCGAGCAGGGAGGTCACGTCCTCGCCGGTGCCGCCCTCCCGAAGACCGATGAGGTCGGCGAAGTAGGCGCCCATCTCGTCCCTGGCCCGCTCGCTGACCTTCGCGCCGTGCGAGGAGGACAGGATCAGCCGGGTCCAGGTGTGCATGCCGTGGCGGTCGGCGGCGGGCACGCCCATCAGCTCGCAGATCACGGCGATGGGGAAGCGGGTCAGCACCGCCGCGCCGAGGTCGGCCGGCGGGCCGTCCTGCACCAGTTCGTCGACCAGCTCGTCGAGCATCAGGCGGGACTTCTCCCGGACCCGCTCCACGCCCTCGGCGGTGAACGCGGCGGCCACCGAGCGGCGCAGCCGGGTGACCGGCTGGTCCATGACGGCCTCACGGCTGAAGCGGGGATCGTTGACCACCGTCCGCACGTCCTCGTACCGGGTCACCAGCCAGGCCCAGCCCTCGTCGTTGGGCAGCTGGATCCGGGTGACGGGCCCCTCGCGCATCAGCTCGGTCAGCACCGGGTCGAAGTCGACGCCGTTCAGGGCGAGCGCCGGCCAGTGCCGGATCGGGGACAGGATCTCGGTGATCGTCTCTTCGGTGGTCATCTCACGCCGTCTCGTCGGGGCGGTGGTCCAGTCCACGATCACTTGAGCGTGCGGCGACTTCGCGTGGGATTACGCCGAACGCAGGACGCGCCCCGCAGGGGCGCGGGGAACTGCGCGAGCAACCACATCGAACCCGCACCCGGCCGCGAACAAGCCCCCCTAAGGCGCCCCACCGCTACTGTGCGCAATGCACGCCACATCGATCCGGTCCGCCAGCTTCGCCAGCTCGATCGTCAGCGCGGCGACCGTATCCTCGTCCAGCCCCTCCGCCCCGGCCTCGACCAAGTGCAGCCACCGCCCGCCAAGACTGCGGAGCAGCTTGCTCACATCGGCGGCAGCCACCTGCAAGGTCCCGCGGTCATCGACGATCAGAGGCAGAGTCACTTCGCGGTTCACACCCGGGATGTTAGTCGCGCAAGCGTCACGCTCCGTGCCAAACCGTCGTGATGTTGCAGAACTCCCTGATTCCGTGCCCGGACAGCTCACGCCCGTACCCGGACCGCTTCACCCCGCCGAACGGGAACGCCGGATGCGAGGCGGTCATCCCGTTGACGAACACCCCGCCGGCCTCCAGATCCCGTACGAACCGGTCGACCTCGGCCTCGTCCCGGGTCCAGACGTTGGAACTCAGCCCGAACGCAGAGTCGTTGGCGATCAGCACCGCCTCGTCGAGATCGGCGGCCCGGTACAGCGTGGCCACCGGCCCGAAGGTCTCCTCGCGGTGGATGCGCATCTCGCGGGTCACGTCGGCGATGACGGTCGGCGGGTAGTACCAGCCGGGGCCGTCGGGCCGTTCCCCACCGCACAGCACGCTCGCGCCGCTGCGCCTGGCGTCGTCGACCAGTTCCTCCAGGTCGGTCCGCCCCTGCTCGCTGGAGAGCGGTCCGACCTCGGTGTCCTCCTCCATCGGGTCGCCCACCTTGAGGGCCTCCATGCCCGCGACGAACCGCTCGGCGAAACGGTCGTAGACGTCCGTGTGCACGATGAACCGCTTGGCGGCGATGCAGGACTGGCCGTTGTTCTGCACCCGCGCGGTCACCGCGATCTCGGCGGCCCGGTCGACGTCGGCGGACGGCATCACGATGTACGGGTCGCTGCCGCCGAGCTCCAGCACCGTCTTCTTCACCATGTCCCCGGCGGTGGCGGCGACCGCCCGCCCGGCGGGCTCACTCCCCGTGAGCGTGGCCGCCTTGACGCGTTCGTCGCGCAGGATGTCGTCGATGGCGCCGGACCCGACGAGCAGGGTCTGGAAGCAGCCCTCGGTGAAGCCCGCCTGGTGGAAGAGGTCCTCCAGGAACAGGGCGGTCTGCGGCACGTTCGAGGCGTGCTTGAGCAGGCCGACGTTGCCCGCCATCAGCGCGGGCGCGGCGAAGCGGATCACCTGCCACAGCGGGAAGTTCCACGGCATCACCGCGAGCACCGGTCCTAGCGGCCGGTAGCGGACCAGGGCGCGGGAGGCACCGGAGTCCTTGACGTCGTGCGCCGCCGGCTCCTCGTCGGCCAGCAGGGACTCCGCGTGCTCGGCGTACCAGCGCATCGCCTTGGCGCACTTGGCGGCCTCCGCGCGGGCCTGCTTGACCGGCTTGCCCATCTCGGTGGTCATGACCCGGGCGATGTCCTGCTGTCCCTCGTCGAGGAGCTCGGCGGCCCGGTTCAGCAGACGGGCGCGCTCCGCGAAGGACGTCGTGCGCCAGGTGCGGAACGTCGCCTCGGCGAGCTGGAGCCTGCGCTCGATCTCCTCCTCGCCCATGGCCTCGTACGTCTTGAGCGTCTCGCCGTTCGCCGGGTTCACCGTCGCGATGGGCATGACCGACCTCCTGAAGAGCTGACTGTGCTTCGACCTTCCCGCGCGGCGCGGACGACCGCAACGCGTGGACGTCAGGCCGAGTGCTCAGCCAGCCGGTCGAGAAACGCGGCCTGCGCCTTGACGATCAAAGACCGGGCCCGGTCGAGGGCGAACCACTCCACCCGGTCCAGCTCGGGGAACTCCCGCGTCTGCCCGGACTTCGGCGGCCACTCCATGCTGAACACCCCCGGAACCACCGTGGCCGGATCGAGGTCCGCCTCGATCGCCCACGCCGTGACGACCTTGCCGTTGGTCTGCCGCACCTCACCCAGGGGTACGGCCTCCCCGTCGGGCGGCGGCAGCCCGAGCTCCTCCTGGAACTCCCGGCGGGCCGCGTCCCAGGCGGGCTCCTCGGGTTCGTACTCGCCCTTCGGGACCGTCCACGCCCCGGCGTCCCGTCGCGCGAAGAACGGACCGCCCATATGGCCCAGCAACACCTCCAGACCGTCGCCGCCGTGCCGGAACAACAGCAGTCCCGCGCTCGTCCTCATGGCCTCACCTCGGGATGCGCGGCCAGCAGCGTCTCCACCGTGTCGGCGTCCTCGGGGCGCTTGTCCTCGCGGTAGCGGACCACGCGGGCGAAGCGCAGGGTGACCCCGGCCGGGTAGCGGGTCGACCGCTGGAGACCGTCGTAGGCGATCTCGACGACGAGCTCGGGCCGTACGGTCACCACGTAACCGCTGCTGTCGACGGCCAGTTCCTGGAGCCGCTCGGTCTGCCAGGTGAGCATCGCGTCGGTCATGCCCTTGAAGGTCTTGCCCAGCATGGCGAAACCGCCGTCGGCCGTGCGGGCGCCGAGGTGCAGGTTGGAGAGCTTGCCGGTGCGGCGGCCATGACCCCACTCGGCGGCCAGTACCACCAGGTCGAGGGTGTGCACGGGCTTGACCTTCAGCCAGGAGGCGCCCCGTCGGCCCGCGCTGTAGGGGGCGTCGAGGGACTTCACGACGACGCCCTCGTGGCCGCGCTTCAGGGTCTCGGCGAGGAACTCCTCCGCCGCGCCCAGGTCCTCGGGGCCGGACACCAGCGCGCGCCGGACCCGCATCGGCTCGGGCACCAACCGGGCCAGCTCCGCGTGCCGTTGGGCGAAGGGCAGGTCGAGTAGGTCGCGGTCGTCGACGGACAGGGCGTCGAAGAAGACGGGCGAGACGGGGACCGCCTCGGCGGCCGTCGACACGTCCACCCGGGAGCCGACCCGGCCCGCGGTCTCCTGGAAGGAGCGGGGCCGCCCGTCCTCGTCGAAGGCGATCACCTCACCGTCCAGGATGAACCGCTCACCTCTCAACTCCAGCGCGGCGGCCGTCAGTTCGGGCAGCCGGTCGGTGATGTCGTCGAGTGTGCGGGTGTACAGCCGTACGACGTCGCCGTCCCGGTGGATCTGGACGCGGATGCCGTCCAGTTTCTCCTCGACCGCGCACACGCCGAGCTTCTCGACCGCTTCGGCCACCGAGGAGGCGCTGTGCGCCAGCATCGGCAGCACCGGGCGGCCGACGGTGAGGCGGAAGCGGTCGAGGGCGGACGGGCCGTCGGTGAGCAGGGCCTCGGCCACCGTCTGGAGGGAGCCCGCGAGCATCACGGCACGGCGTACGTCGGCCGGGGGCGCCCCGGTCGCCCGGGCGAGCCCCTCGACCGCCACCGCGTCCAGCGCGCCCTGCCGCACCTCGCCGCTGATCAGCCCGAACAGGAACCGCTGCTCGCCCTCGGTGGCCGCGCCCATCAACTCGCCGACCAGCCGGGCCCGTTCGGCCTGCGAGCCGGTGCCCGCCACCTTGCCGAGGTCGCTGAACAGGGCGTCCACCGCGCGGACGGTCAGGGTCGGCTCGGCGGCCGGGGCGACCGGGCGGCTCAGCACCTTCCAGCCGACGCCGAGCCGGCCCTGCGGGAGCCGTCCCGCCAGGTACGGGATGACGATCGGGACGTCGTCCGCCTCCGCGTCCCGGAACAGCTCGGCGAGGAGCGCGATCTTCTTGGAGCGCGCCGAGGTCGCGGCGACGTCCTGGGACACCTGTGCCAGCCGGGCAAGCAACATGCTTCCAGGGTGTACCGGAGGCGGCCGGTCTACACCCCGGCAGCCGTGTCGAGGTCGCTCATCAGCAGCTCCCCGTTGATCGTGGCCGCCGCCCGGTACCCGGCGCTCGCCGCGTTGATCACCTGTTCGCCGAAGCCGGCCGCGTTGCCCACGGCGTACACGCCGGGCACGGTCGTCCGCCAGGTCCCGTCGACCACCGGGTAGCTGCCGAAGGGCGTCTCCTGGAACTCGGCCCCCAGTCGCTCCAGCAGGCCGTTCTGCGGGACGGCCCTGGGCGCCGTGAAGACGACCTCACGCGCGTGCGTCGTGCCGTCGGCGAGGCGTACGGCGGTGAGCCGGCCGTCGGTCACCACCAGCCCGGCGACCTCGCCGGGCACCACCCTCACCCCGGCCGCGGCCAGCCTGCGCAGGTCCTCGTCCGAGAGCTCCGACTCGGCGACCGTGTGCAGGAACAGGGTCACGTCCTTCGACCACTGGGAGACCATCAGCGCCTGGTGCACGCTGAGCGGGGTCGTGGCGAGCACACCGAAGGCCTGGTCGCGCACCTCCCACCCGTGGCAGTACGGGCAGTGCAGGACATCCCTGCCGAACCGCTCGGCGACCCCCGGCACCTCGGGGAGCTCGTCCTTGAGGCCGGTCGCGACGACCAGGCGGCGGGCCCGGACCACCCGTCCGCCGGCCAGGGTCACGGCGAAGCCCGGGGCGACCTCGACCACCCGGTCCCGGACCAGTTCGACGCCGTACCCCTTGATCTCCTCGCGGCCGATCGCCAGGAACTCGGCGGGCGGCATGCCGTCCCGGGTCAGGAAGCCCTGCATGTGCGCGGCGGGCGCGTTGCGCGGTTCGCCCGCGTCGACGACCAGGGTGCGACGCCGGGCCCGGCCCAGGACCAGGGCGGCGGACAGGCCCGCCGCGCCGCCACCGATCACGATCACTTCGTAGGTCTCGCCGTAGGTCTCTCCGTATGTCTGGGTCATGGCCACACGGTCGCTCCGTGGACGCGGGATTGACAAACGGCTTTGCCGATTCTGCAATACGGGTATGAGTACCGACGACGTTCTCGCCGAAGTGGGACCCAGGCTCAGGCGGCTGCGCAAGGACCGGGAGGTGACCCTCGCGGCGCTCTCGGAGACCACCGGCATCTCCGTGAGCACGCTCTCCCGGCTGGAGTCCGGGCTGCGCAAGCCCAGCCTGGAGCTGCTGCTGCCGATCGCCCAGGCCCACCAGGTGCCGCTGGACGAACTGGTCGGCGCCCCGCCGGTCGGCGACCCCCGGGTGCGGTCCGCGCCGCTGGAGCGGCACGGGCGCACCTTCTGGCCGCTCACCCGGCAGCCCGGCGGCCTCCAGGCCTTCAAGGTGCTGGTGCCGCGCCGCGAGGAGGAGCCGGAGCTGCGCACCCACGAGGGCTACGAGTGGCTGTACGTGCTGGCCGGGCGGCTGCGGGTGGTGCTGGGGGACCACGACGTGGTGATGACGGCGGGGGAGGCGGCGGAGTTCGACACCCGGGTGCCGCACTGGTTCGGGTCGACGGGGGAGGGGCCGGCCGAGTTCCTCAGCCTCTTCGGGCCGCAGGGGGAGCGGATGCACGTACGGGCGCGGCCCCGGAAGGCATGAGGCACCGGGACAACCGGCCGACGCCCCGGGTAAGTTCACCGGATGCACGCAATACCGCCCCGGGCCCACCGCGCGGCACGGCAGGTCGCCCGGTGACGAGCAGCGACCTGACCTGTTCCCCCGCGGTCGGGACCCGTTCCACGGCCGCGCCCGCCGACTGGCAGGACCGACTGCGCCGATTCGGATACGCGGCCCCCGCGACGACCGACCTCCGCGAGCGTCTCGTTCCGCCTTTCCCGAAGCGGTCGGTGTGGGACTGGCTGGGGCCGGTGCTCGTCGCGGTCCTGGCCGGTGTGATCCGCTTCCGGCATCTCGGCACGCCGCGGGCCGTCGTCTTCGACGAGACCTACTACGCCAAGGACGCCTGGTCCCTGCTGCGCCTCGGCTACGAGGGCAACTGGCCCGACCGCAAGATCGCCGACCCGCAGATCCTCGCCCACCCGCAGGTCGTCTCGCTCTCCGACACCGGGGCGTTCGTCGCCCACCCGCCGGCGGGCAAGTGGGTGATCGCCCTCGGCGAGTGGATGTTCGGCCTCACCCCGTTCGGCTGGCGCTTCATGACGGCCGCCCTGGGCACCCTGTCGGTGCTGATGCTGTGCCGCGTCGGACGCCGGCTGTTCCGTTCGACCCTGCTGGGATGCCTCGCCGGGGCGCTGCTCGCGGTGGACGGACTGCACGTGGTGATGAGCCGCACCGCCCTGCTGGACCTCGTCGTCATGTTCTTCGTGCTGGCGGCCTTCGGCTGCCTGCTGGTCGACCGGGACCGCGCCCGGGCCAGGCTCGCGGCCGCCCTGCCCGTCGGCGAGGACGGCCGCGTACGTCCGGACGCGTCCACCGCCGACGACGCCGGGACCGGGCTCCGTCCCTGGCGGCTCGCGGCGGGCGTCCTCCTTGGGCTGGCGGCCTCCACCAAGTGGAACGGCCTGTACGTCCTGGTCTTCTTCGTCGTCCTGACCGTGCTGTGGGACGTCGCCTCCCGCCGCGTGGCCGGTTCCCCCCGCCCCTACCTGGCCGTGCTGAACAGGGACCTCGGCTGGTCCCTCCTGTCCCTGGTGCCGGTCGCCGTGCTGACCTACCTGGCGACCTGGACCGGCTGGTTCCTGTCCGACGACGGCTACGGCCGTCACTGGGCCGACGGCCGCGGCGGCACCTGGTCGTGGATCCCCGCCCCGCTGCGCAGCCTGTGGCACTACGAGCAGGCGGTCTACGACTTCAACGTCGGGCTGCACAGCCCGCACAAGTACCAGTCCAACCCCTGGAGCTGGCTGGTCCAGGGCCGACCCGTGCTGTTCGACTACCAGTCGCCGAAGCCGGGGCAGGACGGCTGCCGCACGGCCGTCGACTGCTCCCGGACGGTCCTCGCCCTCGGCACCCCGCTCCTGTGGTGGTCGGCGTGCGCCGCCCTGCTCTACCTGCTCTTCCGCTGGGCGCTGCGCCGCGACTGGCGGGCCGGTGCCGTCCTGTGCGCGGTGGGCGCCGGTTACCTGCCCTGGTTCCTGTACCAGGACCGCACGATCTTCTCGTTCTACGCCGTCGTCTTCGTGCCGTACCTCTGCCTGGCCGTGGCGATGATGCTCGGAGCGATGCTCGGCCCACCGGGAGCGGACCGGCGGCGGCGCACCCGGGGCGCGGTGGCCGCGGGCGCTCTCGTCCTTCTCATCGCCTGGAACTTCGTCTACTTCCTCCCGCTCTACACGGGCGAGACGATCCCGTACGCCGACTGGCACTCCAGGATGTGGCTGGACACCTGGATCTGAGGCCGGGGGTTCCCTGATACGTTACGGAGCTTCTGCCGCCCCACGACAGGGAACCACCCCAGTGCCGACCGTCGCTTACCAAGGTGAACCCGGATCCAACTCGGCGACCGCCGCACACACCCTGTACCCCGGGTGCGCCGAGCAGCCCTGCACGAGTTTCGAGCAGGCCCTGGACGCCGTGACCCTCGGCACGGCCGACGTCGCCGTGATCCCGGTGGACAACTCCGCCGCCGGACGGGTGGCGGACGTCCACCATCTGCTGCCCGAGTCGGGTCTGTTCATCATCGCCGAGCACTTCCTCGCCATCCGCTTCGACCTGATGGGCGTGCCCGGGGCGACGGCGGACCAGGTGGAGTGCGTACGCAGCCATGTGCACGCCCTCGGGCAGTGCCGCAAGGTGCTGCGGGAGGGCGGCTGGCGGACCCTCGTCAGCGACGACACGGCCGGAGCGGCGCGTGAGGTGGCCGAACTGGCGGACCCGCGGCACGCGGCGCTCGCCCCGCCCGCCGCGGCCGGGCTGTACGGCCTCGACGTGCTGCGCGCCGGGGTCGAGGACGACCCCGACAACACCACCCGGTTCGTCGTCCTGTCCCGGGAGGCCACCGTGGGCCCCGACACCGGGGAGCCGACGATGACGAGCCTGTTCTTCTCCGTGCGCAACATCCCCAGCGCGCTCTTCAAGGCGCTCGGCGGGTTCGCCACCAGCGGGGTGAACCTCACGAAGATCGAGAGCTACCAGGTCGGTGCGGGGCTCGACGCCAGCCGCTTCTACGTCGAGATCGAGGGCCACCCCGACGAGCAGCACGTCGCCCTCGCCCTGCACGAACTGCGGTTCTTCTCCACCGAGGTCCGGCTTCTGGGCGTGTACCCGGCGCATCCGCATCGCCTGGAGAACTGAGCGGGGCCCTCCCCGCGGGGACCGGCGCCCGATTCGTCTCAGTCACCCACTTGAGCCCCACCGGGTCGCGTAACCGCTGCGCGGCCCCCTCGGTGTGCGTGCCGACACTTTCCCCGCCGACTGTTCCCTGATCGGCAAGCGACCGCTTAGTATGCGGGGAGCCCGGTCAGACCCCGGTCGGACCCCGGTATGACGACGCAGTCCCGTGGAGGCCCCCCATGCAGGCTTGGCAAGTGCACGAGAACGGTGAGCCGAGCGAGGTGATGCGCCTCGCGGACGTGGCGCAGCCCGTGCCCGGCGACGGCCAGGTCCTGCTGAAGGTGCGCGCCGCGAACATCAACTTCCCCGACGTGCTGATGTGCCGCGGCCACTACCAGGTCCGCCCGCCGCTGCCCTTCACCCCGGGCGTGGAGATCTGCGGCGAGACCGAGGACGGCCGGCGCGTGATCGCCAACCCCGCGCTGCCGTACGGCGGTTTCGCCGAGTACGCCGTCGCGGACGCCGCCGCTCTGCTGTCCGCGCCGGACTCGCTGGACGACGCCGAGGCCGCCGCGCTGCACATCGGCTACCAGACGGGCTGGTTCGGTCTGCACCGGCGGGCCCGCCTGGAGGCCGGGGAGACGCTGCTCGTCCACGCTGCCGCAGGAGGGGTCGGCAGCGCGGCCGTGCAGCTCGGCAAGGCGGCCGGGGCCACCGTCATCGGGGTCGTCGGCGGTGCCGACAAGGCTGCCGTGGCCCGGGAGCTCGGGTGTGACGTGGTCGTGGACCGGCGGAGCGAGGACGTCGTCGCCGCCGTGAAGGAGGCCACCGGCGGCCGGGGCGCGGACGTGATCTACGACCCCGTGGGCGGCGAGGCCTACACGCAGTCGACCAAGGTCGTCGCCTTCGAGGGGCGGATCGTGGTCGTCGGCTTCGCCAGTGGCGCCATCCCGAGCCCCGGCCTCAACCACGCCCTGGTGAAGAACTACGCGATCCTCGGCCTGCACTGGGGCCTGTACAACACCAAGAACCCGAAGCTGGTCCAGCACTGCCACGAGCAGCTCACCGAACTGGCCGCCCGCGGCGCGATCAAGCCGCTGATCAGCGAGCGGGTGCCGCTGGCCGGGGCCGCGGACGCCGTGCAGCGCCTCGGCGACGGGGTGACCACGGGCCGGATCGCCGTCGTACCCACGGGAGCACAGGCATGACCGACGCAGCCGAACTCCAGCGCCGCACCGCCGAGTTGCTGGAAGCGCACCCGCCCGCGAGCACGGACCGGCTCGACTTCCTCAAGGCCCGCTTCGACGCGGGGCTCGCCTGGGTGCACTACCCGGAAGGCCTCGGCGGACTGAACGCGCCCCGTTCCCTCCAGGTCGTCGTGGACGCCGAGCTGGAGGCCGCGGGCGCCCCCGACAACGACCCGCGGCGCAACGGCATCGGCCTCGGCATGGCCGCGCCGACGATCCTCAAGTACGGCACCGAGGAGCAGAAGCAGCGCTATCTGCGGCCGCTGTGGGTGGGGGAGGAGGTCTGGTGCCAGCTGTTCAGCGAGCCCGGCGCCGGGTCCGACCTCGCCGCGCTCGGTACGCGGGCCGTGCGGGAGGGCGACTCCTGGGTGGTCAACGGGCAGAAGGTGTGGACGTCCGGCGCCCACAACTCCCGCTGGGCCATCCTCATCGCCCGCACCGACCCGGACGTGCCCAAGCACGCGGGCATCACCTACTTCATCTGCGACATGACCGACCCCGGCGTGGACGTCCGCCCGCTGCGGCAGATCACCGGTGAGGCAGAGTTCAACGAGGTCTTCCTCACCGACGTCCGCATCCCCGACTCCCGCAGGCTCGGCGAGATCGGCGACGGCTGGCGGGTCGCGCAGACCACGCTGAACAACGAGCGCGTCGCCATCGGCGGCATGCGCCTGCCCCGCGAGGGCGGCATGATCGGCCCGGTCTCGAAGACCTGGCGCGAGCGCCCCGAACTGCGCACCCAGGACCTGCACCAGCGCCTGCTGAAGCTCTGGGTCGACTCCGAGGTCGCCCGCCTCACCGCCGAACGCCTGCGCCAGCAGCTCGTCGCCGGACAGCCAGGACCCGAGGGCGCCGGGATGAAGCTCGCCTTCGCCCGCCTCAACCAGGAGATCAGCGGCCTGGAGGTCGAACTCCGGGGCGAAGAGGGCCTGTTGTACGACGACTGGACCATGCGCCGCCCGGAGCTCGTCGACTTCACCGGCCGGGACGCCGGTTACCGCTACCTGCGCTCCAAGGGCAACAGCATCGAGGGCGGGACCAGCGAGGTCCTGCTGAACATCGTCGCCGAGCGCGTCCTGGGCCTCCCGGCCGAGCCGCGCACCGACAAGGACGTCGCGTGGAAGGACCTGTCCCGATGAGCGCACAGCCCGACCTGCTGTACTCGGAGGAGGAAGAGGCGCTCCGGGCCGCCGTACGGGACCTGCTCGCCGACCACTGCGACGCGCCCGGCGTGATCGCCCGCACCGAGTCCGACACCCCGCACGACCTCGCGGCCTGGAAGGCCCTCGCGGACGGCATGGGCCTCGCGGGACTCCTGGTCCCCGAGGACAAGGGCGGCCAGGGCGCCTCGCACCGCGAAGCCGCCGTCGTCCTGGAGGAGTTGGGCCGCGCGGTCGCCCCTCTGCCCTACCTCACCAGCGCGGTCGTCGCCACCGAGGCCCTGCTCGCCTGCGCCGCCGACGACCTCCTCGCCGAGCTCGCGTCCGGGCGGAGGATCGGCGCCCTCGCCGTCGCCCTGAACATCGCTCCGGGCGGCGCCTACAAGGTCGTACGCCACGAAGGCGGTGCCCTGCACGGGGAGTTGACGGCGATCGCGGACGCCGCGGCAGCCGATGTGCTGCTGATCCCGGCGGACGACGGCGGGCTGTACGCGGTGGACGCCTCCGCCGTGACCGTCACCCCGCAGACCGCCTTCGACCTGACCCGGCCGCTCGCGACCGTCACCCTCGACGGGACCCCGGGCCGCCTGCTGGGCGACGCCGAAGTCGCCGTGCACCGCGCCCTGCGGGCCGGGGCCGGACTGCTGGCCTCCGAGCAACTCGGCCTCGCCGACTGGACGTTGACCGAAACCGTGCGCTACCTCAAGGAGCGCAAGCAGTTCAACCGGCCCGTCGGCGGCTTCCAGGCGCTCAAGCACCGGCTCGCCCAGCTGTGGCTGGAGGTCGTCAACCTCCGCGCCGCCGCACGGAACGCGGCCGACGCGCTCGCCACCGGCGAGGACACCGACGTGGCGGTCGCCGTCGCGCAGGCCTACGCGGCGTCCGTCGCCGTGCACGCCGCCGAGGAGGCGCTCCAGCTGCACGCCGGGATCGGCATGACGTGGGAGCACCCCATCCACCTGTACCTCAAGCGGGCCAAGTCCGACTCGATCGCCTACGGCTCGGCGGGCGCGCACCGCGCCAGGTTGGCCGAACTCGTCGACCTCCAGGCCCCCTGAGCGTCACCCGGTGAACGCCGGTGAAGCCCGCCCCACCTGGGGCGGGCTTTTCCGTGCCCCTGCGCGGACGGAGTGAACGGGTGGCGGCGGTCCGGCCAACTCCTGGCACGTACAGGTTCATTGGGGGCCCAAGGGCCCCATACTCCCTGTGGTTCCGACCCGCCCCACAGGGAGGCAGAACATGGCCCTCATCACCCGTCGCAGAGCCCTCACCACCCTCGGCGCCGCGGTCGCGGCGACGCTCGCCCCGCCCGCCGGCAGCGCGTGGGCCGACAGCCACCAGCACCGCCCCCGCCCGTTGTGGCGCGCCCACGCCCACAACGACTACGAGCACCCGCGCCCCCTCCTCGACGCCCTCGACCACCGTTTCGGCAGCGTCGAGGCCGACATCTTCCTCGTCGGCGGCCAACTCCTCATCGGCCACACCGTGGACGACCTCGACCCGGCGCGCACCCTGGAGTCCCTCTACCTCGACCCGCTGGCCAGGATCGTCAAGGCCAACCATGGTTCCGTGTACCGCGGTCACCGTCGCCCCCTCCAACTCCTCGTCGACATCAAGACCGAGGGCTCCTCGACCTACCTGGAACTCGACCGCCATCTGCGGCGCTACAAGCACCTGTTCACCACGTACGTGCACGGCAGGGTCGTTCCCGGGCCGGTCACCGCTGTGATCTCGGGCGACCGCGCCGCCCGCGTCCCGATGGAGGCCCAGCGGGTCCGCCGGGCCTTCTACGACGGCCGCCTCGCCGACCTCGGCACCTCGGCACCGGCCTCCCTCATCCCGCTGATCAGTGACAACTGGACGCTCAACTTCACCTGGCTCGGCGAGGGCGTCTTCCCCGACGCCGAGCGGCAGAAGCTCCGGAGCATCGTCCAGCAGGCCCATGGGCGCGGGCAGAAGGTGCGGTTCTGGGCCACCCCGGACCTTGCCGGGCCCGCACGGGACGCGCTGTGGACCGAACTCCTCGCCGCCGGCGTCGACTACTTCAACACCGACGACCTGGCGGGCCTGGAGGCCTTCCTGGACGCCCACCGGTAGTCCGCCGGTCGGCGGACGTCAACACCACTCGTTCAGAGGACACTTCAGCCGCACGGACGAACCCTCCGCTACGCCACACTTGCGGCCGTACGCCGCGAAACGGACCTGGCGGTGTGGCGGAGGAGGCTGTCCATGGTGATTTCCCTTTCGGTACTGGTGCTGCTGCTGATCCTGGCGGTGGTCTTCCTGCGCAGCGGCGGGCTCAAGGTCTCGCACGCGCTGGTGTGCGCGCTGCTCGGCTTCTACCTCGCGAGCACGAGCATCGCGCCCACCATCCACAGCGGCATGACGGCGACGGCCGACATCGTCAGCAGTCTGCGGCCCTGAGATCAGCCCTGAGATCAGCTCCTGGGCTCAGCTTCTGGGCTCAGCCCGTGGAGAAGACCCCGATGCCGTTCGGTACGGGCCGCTCGGCGCCGCCCGAGGGGTGGTTGAGAGCGGCCACGGAACCGGTTCCCGGCAGGCGGGCGGCCATGGTCGTGGAACCGCCGCCGTCCAGACTGAAGGCGTCGGCCGACCCCAACCTCCGCATGGTGTCCGCGACTTCGGCGATCGTCAGCCCGGTGCGATAGGCGGGAGCGCCGTCCAGCGCGAGGAGATACAGCCGCCTACCGCCGTCCGCGATGCCCACGGCCGTGCGCACGGCCGACACCGTGCCGTCGAGGCCGGGCAGCGCACGGCCGTCGTCGAGCACCGGATAGCCGCCGAGCGCGAAGCGGTACGGGATCCGCGCCGAGGCCGCGACCAGCCGGTGCCGCACCGTCACGGCCGCTCCGAGCGAGAGCTTCCGCAACTGCTGGGCGCCCGCCTCCCGGCCCACGAGGACGGTCGTGCCGTCGGCGATCGGCCCGCTGCCCGGGGTGTCGGCCGCGGCGACGACCTGCCCGTCGCGGACCGTCACCTCGTAGGTGTCCGTGCTGCACGGGGCCGCCCGGTCGGTGTCCGTCCCGCAGGTCGCCCGCACCCGGGACACGCTGCCCCAGTCCGAGGTGAACGCCCCGACCGAACCGACAGGCAGCGCGTACTGGTTCAGCCCGCCCAGCGGCAGTCGCCCCACGGGCGTGCGCACCGACCCGTCCAGCGCCAGGTCGTCGACGCGGGCCCGCCGGTCGGTGCCCACCCCGAACACGTTCGTCGTGCTCGTGCCGGGCGGCAGCGCGGGCCCGAAGCGCTGGCCGTCCGGCACCGCCGCCTTGAGGGCGCGGCCCCGGGCGATCGCCGGGCCCACACTCGCGCCGGTGGCCTCGACGCCGGGGTGCTGGGTCTCCGTGATGTTGAAGAAGTCGCCGTTCACCCCCGCGAGGGCGCCCTGCGCGCCGGCCAGCCGGGACACCGTGGCCCGCGCGGCCACCGCCCCCGGGTACAGCAGGCCCACCCGCACCCGTGGATCGCGCAGGTCCACGCGGATCACATGGGCGTGCGCCGGCCCCGCGGTCGCGTGGATGTCGAACTGCTCGTACCGCACGCCTGCGGCGAGCCGCGTCCACTGCGGCGCGGCGCCCGCCGGTGCCGCCCCCACCAGGGCGGTGCCGGCCAGCGTGCCGAGTGCCGCGAGTAACGTCAGTACCGATCTGCCTGCGCCGAAACGTCTTTGACGGTGCGTCACAGCTCTCCCCTGAGGTCTCGTCAACTGTCCCAGAACTCAGGGGAAGTGCACCAGACGACGACGACCCGCGGGGCTACTCGGCACCGACCACACGCGAACGGATGAGGAAACGCACTCCCTCGGGTGCCTCCAGGGAGAATCCGCTGCCCCGCCCCTCGACCACGTCGACGATCAGCCGGGTGTGGGCCCACACCTCGTACTGGCTCCTCGACATCCAGAAGGTCACCGGTTCCCCGACCCCCGGCACGTCCAGTTCGGCGAGCAGCACGTCCGAGCCGCCGGTCCTGAACTCGCCCTCCGGGTAGCACATCGGGGCGCTGCCGTCACAGCAGCCACCGGACTGATGGAACATCAGCGGCCCGTGCGCCTCACGCAACCGGCGCAGCAGCCCGGCGGCCGCGGGGGTGAGCTCGACGCGCGGCTCCTCGTCGTACACGGCACGTGCGGAATCCTCGTCCATGGCCGTCGAGTGCAGCACGGGGAAGGTTGCGAGGGGGTTGCAGGGCTGGGGCCGGGGCTGTGTGCAGCATGGCGAGCTCGGCGAGGCAGTCCCCGCCCAGAGCTGTCGCGAGCGCGATATCCAGCAGGACCTTGCCCGGGTCGGTCGTGCACCGTCCGCGGCTTGCGCCACGGCGCCATGGCCGCCGATACACGGTGTCCGGACCCACCTTGCGGACCGTCGCGACGAGCAGCACGGCCGGGGAGAGTGCTTTGTGGGGGCTGGACACGACTCGCCCCGCCCCCGGCGGCTGTCAGAACATCGTGTTGTCGTTGGCGGCGGTCTCGGGCACGGCCTGTTCGGAGCTCCAGTGCTCGACGATCCTGGCATCGCGGACCCGGAAGAGGTCGATGACCGACCGGCCACGCTCGCCCGGCGTGTCGACGTAGTGGCTGTGCACGGCGACCAGGTCGCCTTCGGCGATGACGCGTTTCGGTGTGACACTCGACTGCGGGAACTTGTCGAAGTAGCTGCCCAGGTCCGCCTTGAGGCCGGCCGCGCCGTCGGAGATGTTCGGGCTGTGTTCGTGGTAGTCGGCGCCGACGTAGGCGTCGATGGCGGTCAGGTCCTTGCGGACCAGCAGCTGGTCGACGAACGCGGTGACCAGTTCCTTGTGGTAGGCGGTGAACCAGCGCTGCCCGACCGCGTCGGTCCGCGGCTCGCTGAGCGTGGCGAACATGTCGTTGCCGCCGGCCGTGGTGGCGGGCACTTCCTGAATGACGTCCCAGTGCTCGGCGATCTTGCCGTCCTGGAAGCGGAACAGGTCGAACACGGCCAGACCCTCGGTGCCCGGCACCATGACGTAGCGGGAGTGCAGCAGCACCAGATCGCCGTCGGTGATGACCCGTCGGGGCTCGAAGGCGGCCTGCGGGAACTGCTGTCGCATGGCGCCGCTGAAGTACTTGAGGGCGTCGGCTCCGTCGGGCGCCAGGGGGTTGTGCTGGATGTAGGAATCGGGCCGCACGACCCGATCGACGATGGCCGTGTCGCCGAGGACGAACACGTCATGCAGCAGTTGGCTGGCAAGTTGTGCCTTGCTGTCTCGGACGGTCAGCACGATCTTGCCGGTGGTGCGGCCGGTCTCGCCGAGCGTGTGCGCCTTCGCGGCCTCGGCGAGCGGGAAGGTGGCGTCGACGTGGGCGCGCAGTGCGCCGGTCTCGACGAGGGCGGCGATGGCCTGCATGCCGGCGTGGTCGGCCTCGACCAGCAGCGACTCGTAGCGGATCCCCCGCTCGGCGATCGCCGCCAGTTCGCCGGCGTCGACGGGTACCGGAAGGATCGAGACGAGGGTGCCGCCCGGGCGCAGCACGGCCACGGATCGGGCGCGGGCGGCGGAGTCACGGGAGATCGGGTCGAGGACCACGTCGATGTCGCTGAGCACCTCGGTGAAGTCGACGCTGTGATAGTCGATGACCTCGTCGGCACCGAGGGATCGCAGGAAGTCGTGTTTGGCGGCGCTGGCGGTGCCGATCACGTACGCGCCGCGGTCCTTGGCGATCTGCACGGCGAGGTGACCGACGCCGCCGGCCGCCGCGTGGATCAGGACTCGCTGCCCGGCCCGGACGCCGGCGGTGTCGACCAGTGCCTGGTAGGCGGTCAGCGCGGCCAGCGGCAGCGCACCCGCCTGGACGTGGTCGATGCCGGCGGGCTTGTGCGTGAAGACGCGGGCCGGCCCGGTCACGTACTCGGCGTGCGAGCCGACTCCGCCCGGGTAGGGCAGCATGCCGAAGACCTCGTCGCCGGGCTTGAACAGGGTGACGCCCACGCCGACGGCCTCGACGACGCCGGAGACGTCCCAGCCGAGCACCAGCGGCAGCCGGGCGATGGTCGCGGACTGGGCACGGTTCCCCCAGTCGGTCGGGTTGACCCCGGCCGCGTGGACGGCGACCAGGATCTCGCTCACCCCTGGCGCCGGTTTGGGCAGCAGGGTCTCCTGCAGCACGTCGGGGGCGCCGTAGGTGTCCTGGCTGATGGCTCGCATGGTCTCGGTGTCCGTCATGGGCCCAGCCTGGCCGCCGTCACAGGCCCCTACAATGGCGTGATCGCCAATTTTCGACGGGATCCTGCCGTGATCAAGGTGCACCGCGTCGTTGTCCTCGCCTCGCACGGGGTGTACCCGTTCGACCTGGGAATTCCCCACCGCGTCTTCGGCGCCGCGGACGGCCGCTACGAGGTCGTGACCTGCACCATCGACGGTCACCCGGTGCGCACCAACGCGGACTTCTCCATCACCGTCGATCATGGCCCGGAGGCGTTGCGCACCGCCGACACCGTCATCATCGCGCCGTTCCACACCGGCAACCCCCGCCGCCAGACGTCGGTCGACCTGGCGCAAGTCCTCGCGTACGTGGCCCCCGGCACCCGGATCGTGTCGACCTGCACCGGCGCCTTCGTGCTGGCCGCGGCGGGGCTGCTCGACGGGCACCGGGCCACCACGCACTGGCACGCCACGGGCCTCTTCCGGGAGTGGTACCCGCAGGTGGAACTCGACCCGAACGTCCTGTACGTCGACGAAGGCGACGTGCTGACCTCGGCCGGTGCCGCTGCCGGCATCGATGTCTGCCTGCACCTTGTCCGCAAGGACCACGGCAGCGAGATCGCCAACCGTGTGGCCCGCACCTGCGTCGTCCCCCCGTGGCGCGAGGGAGGCCAGGCGCAGTACATCGAACAGCCGGTCCCCGACGCAACGGCGAACGACACGTCCGCCGCCCGGCAGTGGGCGCTGCAGAACCTGCACAAGCCGCTGACCCTGAGCGACCTTGCCGAGCAGTCGAACATGAGCCAGCGCACCTTCGGCCGCCGCTTCAAAGAAGAAGTCGGCTTGAGCCCCGGACGCTGGCTCATCCAGCAACGCGTCGACCGGGCCCGGCAGTTGCTGGAAACCACCGACCTGCCGGTCGACGAGATCGCCGGCCAGGTCGGCTTCGCCGGCGGCACCTCGCTGCGCGAACACCTGCACGCCGCGATCGGCGTCACACCACTGGCCTACCGGCGGACCTTCCGAGGCGCACCGGCAACGAGCCGTGCCGCCGCGGCGGATGCTCGGCGGGACGGTCACGCACGTGGCCCTCACTGTTGAATTGGCGTGCCCGCCCCGATCCAGATCGGCAAGAGGTGGGTGGTGGAGCGGACCAACTCGTGGATGAACGGCCTCGCCGGCCCCGACCTGGTCGAGCGCATAGGCGCGGGCGCACCCCTGAACACCCCTGACCCCGCGACCTTCTGCGGCGGCGGCGCGGCCGGCTACACCGACTACCCCACCCACACCGCCGGCCGTGTGCCGGTGATGACTTTGCCCGGGTCGTGCACCGTCCGCGGCTTGCGCCACGGCGCCATGGCCGCCGATATCGCGGTGTCCCGACCCACCTTGCGGACCGTCGCGACGAGCAGCACGGCCCCGGCCTGTGTGCTTCTTCCCGTACAGCCAACAGGACCCTGGGCAAGTCCCGTCGTTGCAGGCTAGTGGCCCACGTACGGCGTGAAATGCGCCGGCGTGTGGTCGATCGGCAGCTCCGGGCGCCAGGCGGTCAGGCCCTGGGCGCTGCACACGAACAGGTTCTCCGGGAGCCGGTCCAGGGCGAACCAGCGCCAGTCGCCGACGCGTTCGCCGGGCTGGTCGCGGGGCTCACCCCGCCAGGCGGTGACGCGGGAGGCGACCGTCACCCGGACCACGCCGTCGACATGGTCGAGAAGCGTGCCCAGCAGCCGCACGTCCGCCGGGCGGGCCTGGATCCCGGTCTCCTCGCGCAGTTCGCGCACGACGGTCTCCTCCAGAGACTCACCGGGCTCCACCGTGCCGCCGGGCAGCTCCCAGGTGCCGCGCCGGTGCCGGCCGAGAAGCAGGCCCTGGGGACCGTAGAGGATGGCGCCGACGCCGATCGCCGCGTGCGGGACCGGAGCGCGGCTGCCGCGCGGGCGGGAGGAGACCCGGACCGGCCGGGTCACCCGGAAGAGGCGGTACGAGGCGAGGTTTCCCTCCTCCGGCGTGTCGAGGACGTCGACGCCCTCGACCCGCAGCCCCTGCTCACCGAGCAGGTCCGTCCAGAGCTCCGGGGTCAGCACCCACATCCGCACGGTCACCTCGCCTCCCCCGGCGAGCCGCAGGATCTCCGGCCGGGACTCGACGGCCGACGAGGGGCCGTCGCCGCGCGAGTTGGTGTGCAGCACGGTGAAGCACAGCGTCCCGCCGGGGCGGAGCGCCGTGGCGAGGGCGGGCAGCAGCAGACGGGGGTCGATGTAGGGCACCGCGTTGACGGAGTAGATGACGTCGTACGGTTGCGCCGTGCCGAGGTGTTCGACGGCGTCGGCCCCGATCAGGCGCAGGCCGGGCAGGGAGTCGTAGCGGGCGCGCGCCCGTTCGAGCTGGGTGGGGGAGGAGTCGACCGCGTCCACCGAGGCGCCGTGGGCGCGGGCTAGGTGCGCCGCGTGCCGGGCGGTGCCGCAGCCGAGGTCCAGCACCCGCCGCCCGGCGAGTCCGCCGAGGATCTCGGCGCCGGGGCCGGTGTCCCGCAGGCCCCAGTCGAACCGCTCCAGCTCGGGCAGTACTGTGCCGCGCCGCAGATGGTGGTCGCCGTAGGTGTGCCAGGCCTCGGCGTTGACGTGGTCGGGGTCGAGGGGTCGCGTGGTCAACGTGCCTCCCAGGTGCGGTGGTCCAGGCTCGGAACCCTATGTGAGCGCGGGCAGCTGCGAGTTGCCGAGGGCACCGGCCCATTTCCGTCACCCGTCTTGACGTGTACTTGACGGAGTGGCTCTATGGGAGCGCTCCCATGCTCCTTCCGACTGCCCCACCCACCCCCTGGAGCCGCAGTGAGAAGAACGAGAAAGAGCCCCTTGACCACCCTCCTGGCCCGGCTGGCCGCCCTCGTGGGGCTGGTGCTGCTCGGCGTCCTCTGTCCCGGCACGGCCCAGGCCGCCCAGGAGCCCGCCACCCAGCAGTCCGCCACCCAGGCCGCCGGCCTGCACATCAGCAACGGGCGCCTGGTCGAGGGCAACGGCAACGACTTCGTGATGCGCGGCGTCAACCACGCCCACACCTGGTACCCGAACCAACTCGGCTCGCTGGCCGACATCAAGGCGCAGGGCGCCAACACCGTCCGGGTGGTCCTCGCCGACGGCCACCGCTGGACCGCCAACACCGCCTCGGATGTCGCCAACGTGATCGCGCAGTGCAAGGCCAACCGGCTCATCTGCGTCCTGGAGGTGCACGACACCACCGGATACGGCGAGGACAGCGCGGCCGGCACCCTCGACCAGGCCGCCGACTACTGGATCGGCCTGAAGAGCGTCCTCGCCGGCCAGGAGGACTACATCATCATCAACATCGGCAACGAGCCCTGGGGCAACACCGACCCGGCCGGCTGGACCGCTCCGACCATCGCGGCGATCCAGAAGCTGCGGAACGCCGGCTTCCAGCACACGATCATGGTTGACGCACCCAACTGGGGCCAGGACTGGCAGCAGGTCATGCGGACCAACGCCCAGTCCGTGTACGCCGCCGACACCACCGGCAACCTGATCTTCTCGATCCACATGTACAGCGTCTTCGACACCGCGGCCGAGGTCACCGACTATCTGAACGCGTTCGTGAACGCCAAACTGCCCATCCTGATAGGGGAGTTCGGCGGCCCCGCCGACCAGTGGGGCGATCCGGACGAGGACACCATGATGGCCACCGCCGAGCAGCTCGGCATCGGCTATCTGGCCTGGTCCTGGAGCGGCAACACCGACCCGATCCTCGACCTGGTCCTCAACTTCGACCCGGCGCAGATGACGTCGTGGGGCAAGCGGATCTTCAACGGCGCCAACGGCATCGCCCAGACTGCCAAGGAGGCCACGGTCTTCGGCGGCGGCTCCACCGACACCCAGGCCCCGACCGCTCCCGGTACCCCCACCGCGTCCGCGGTGACGGCGACCTCCGCCCGCCTGTCCTGGACGGCGTCCACTGACAACGTTGGCGTCGCCGGATACGACGTCGTCCGCGTCAGCGGCGGCACCGAGACCAAGGCCGCGTCCGCCACCGCCAATTCGGTGACGGTGACCGGCCTGACCGCGAGCACGGCGTACTCCTTCGCCGTCTACGCCCGGGACGCCGCCGGCAATCGCTCGGCCCGCTCGGCGACGGTGAACGTCACCACCCCCGCCGCCCCCGCCGGGACCTGCTCGGTGGGCTACCGCGTGGTCGGCGAGTGGCAGGGCGGCTTCCAGGGCGAGATCGCCATCCGCAACACCGGCACCGCCGCGGTCAGCGGCTGGAAGCTGGGCTTCTCCTTCGCCGACGGCCAGACCGTGTCCACCATGTGGGGCGGCACCGCCGCACAGAGCGGTGGGTCCGTGACCGTCACTCCGGCCTCGTACACCAACACCATTCCCGCCGGAGGCTCGGTCACCGTCGGCTTCATCGGCAGCAAGGGCGCGACGAACACCGCGCCCGGCGCTTTCACTCTCAACGGAGCGGCCTGCGTGAACGGTTGATGACTTCGCGGTATCAGGTCAACTGTCCCGGACCCTTGACTCGGAACGTGCTCAGTCGCGATCCTCGACGCATCTATTGCGCCGGTCATGACAATTCCAAGGGCAGTCAAAACGCCCTCGGTCGACGGCGCCCCCGCCGACCGAGGGACGTGGGCCATGGCCGGACGCACCTGCCGCAGACGCAAGAACATCACCGTCACCTCCCTGCTCCTCCTGGTGCTGGCAGTGATCCTCGGCCCCACCCAGAGTTCGGCGGCCACCGACTGGTGGACACCGACGGCCAGGCCCGCCCCCGACGCCCAGGTCAACGTGACGGGCGCCCCCTTCACCGGCACCAACTCCGCGGGCGAGGTGCGGGGGTTCATCGACGCCCACAACCACCTCTTCTCCAACGAGGCCTTCGGCGGTCGGCTGATCTGCGGCAAGGTGTACTCCGAGTCCGGAGTCGCCGACGCGCTCAAGGACTGCCCCGAGCACTACCCCGACGGCAGCCTCGCGCTCTTCGACTACATCACCCACGGCGGCGACGGCAAGCACGACCCGGTCGGCTGGCCGACCTTCAAGGACTGGCCGGCGTACGACTCGATGACCCACCAGGCCAACTACTACGCCTGGGTGGAGCGGGCCTGGCGCGGCGGCCAGCGGGTGCTCGTCAACGACCTCGTCACCAACGGGATGATCTGCTCCGTCTACCCGTTCAAGGACCGCAGTTGTGACGAGATGACCTCGATCCGCCTCCAGGCGAAGATGACGTACGACCTCCAGGCGTTCATCGACAAGATGTACGGCGGCACCGGCAAGGGCTGGTTCCGGATCGTCACCGACAGCGCGCAGGCCCGACAGGTCATCCAGCAGGGCAAGTTGGCCGTCGTCCTCGGCGTCGAGACCTCCGAGCCGTTCGGCTGCAAGCAGATCCTCGACATCGGGCAGTGCAGCAAGGCGGACATCGACAAGGGGCTCGACGAACTGTACGGCCTCGGCGTGCGCTCGATGTTCCTGTGCCACAAGTTCGACAACGCCCTGTGCGGTGTCCGCTTCGACGAGGGCGGCCTCGGAACCGCCATCAACGTCGGGCAGTTCCTGTCCACCGGCACCTTCTGGAAGACCGAGACCTGCAAGGGCCCGCAGCACGACAACCCCATCGGCACGGCGGCCTCCGCGGCCGAGGCGGACCTGCCGGACGGCGTCGAGGTCCCGTCGTACGACAAGGCCGCGCAGTGCAACGTCCGCGGGCTCACCGATCTCGGCGAGTACGCCGTGCGCGGCATGATGAAACGCAAGATGATGCTCGAGATCGACCACATGAGCGTCAAGGCCACCGGCCAGGCCCTCGACATCTTCGAGGCCGCGAACTACCCGGGCGTGCTGTCCTCGCACAGCTGGATGGACCTCAACTGGACCGAGCGCGTCTACTCGTTGGGCGGTTTCGTCGCCCAGTACATGCACGGCTCCGAAGGGTTCGCCGCGGAGGCGAAGCGCACCGACGCGCTGCGCGACAAGTACCACGTCGGCTACGGCTACGGCACCGACTTCAACGGCATCGGCGACCATCCCGCCCCGCGCGGGGCGGACGCCGCGAACAAGGTGACGTACCCCTTCAAGAGCGTCGACGGCGGCTCGGTCATCGACAAGCAGACGTCCGGGCAGCGCACCTTCGACTTCAACACCGACGGGGCCGCCCATGTCGGCATGATCCCGGACTGGATCGAGGACATCCGGCTCGTCGGCGGTCAGGGTGTGGTCGACGACCTCTTCCGGGGCGCCGAGTCCTACCTCGACACCTGGGGCGCCTCCGAGCAGCACCAGGCGTCGGTCGACCTCGCCGACGGGCGGACGGCGACGGCCAGTTCGTCGGAGTCCAACCCGTTCACCAGCTACCAGCCGGGGCGGGCCGTGGACGGCGACGACTCCAGCCGCTGGGCGAGCGACTGGAGCGACGACCAGTGGTGGCAGGTGGACCTGGGCTCCACCAACCTGGTCTCCAAGGTCACGCTCGACTGGGAGCGGGCGTACGGGAAGTCGTACCGGATAGAGCTGTCGACGGACGGCACCAACTGGACGACCGCCTGGTCGACGACCGTGGGGGACGGCGGGCTCGACACGGCCAAGTTCACCGGCACACCGGCCCGTTACGTCCGGGTCCACGGTCTTGCCCGCGGCACCGACTGGGGATACTCGCTCTACCAGGTGGGCGTCCACAGCGGCTGACGCACTCGACAGCGGGAGACACGGGAGACATGGGAGACGTATGGCACGCATGCCGTCGGCCGAACGGCGCAGACAGCTGACGGAAGCAGCCATCAGGGCGATGGCCCGGGACGGCGTCGCGAAGACGACGACCCGGTCCATCGCCGCCGAGGCGGGTGTCTCCCTCAGCGTCTTCCACTACTGCTTCGACTCCAAGCAGGCCCTGATCGAGGCCGTGATCACCACGCTCACCGACCACTCGGTGAGCGTGGTCCAGGAGGCGCTGCGTCCCAAGGACACCCTGGAGGAGACCGTCGCCGCCGGTTTCCGGGCGTACTGGGACCATGTCCGCGCCCATCCCGAGGCGCACATGCTCACCTACGAGCTCACCCAGTACGCCCTGCGCGAGCCCGGCTTCGAGCATCTGGCCAGACGCCAGTACGAGCTGTACGGCGAGGCGTACGCCGAGCTCATCGAGCAGCTCCGCAAGGACATGGAGCTGGATCTGAGGGTCCCCGTGCCGGTCCTGGCCCGCTATCTCGCGGCCATGACCGACGGGCTCACCCTGAACTACCTCGTCCTCGGCGACGCGGCCGCGTGGGGGGACATCCTCGACACGGTCACGGCGCACATCGCGGGGCTGGTGCGCTGAGACCGGTCAGGATGGTCAGGATTCGAGAAGCGCGGTCCTGGGGCCGTGGCTAGCGTGACGGACATGGACATCCGGATTCGGGCGAGCTTCCTCCCGCACCACGACCCGGAGGCCTCCCTGGCCTTCTACCGGGACGTGCTGGGCTTCGAGGTGCGCGGTGACGTGGGCCGCGGCAGGATGCGGTGGATCACCGTCGGCCCCGCGGGCCGGACCGGTGTCTCGGTCGTGCTGCGCCCGGTGGGCGACGACCCCGAGCTCCTGCTCGCCACCCCCGGCCTCGACGCCGTCTTCGAGCGGCTCCAGGCCCGCGCCGAGGTGATCCAGGAGCCGATCGAGCAGCCGTACGGCGTCAAGGACTGCGCCTTCCTCGACCCCGCGGGCAACATGATCCGCGTCCAGGAGCTGCGCTGAGGCGTGTGCGTCGCCATAGTGTGCGAAGTTGTCGAAACGGGAGGACGAAAGATCATGAGCCAGGCCACTCCGGGCGACCGGCACGCCGCTGACAGCCACGACCTGATCCGCGTGCACGGCGCGCGCGAGAACAATCTCAAGGACGTCAGCATCGAGATCCCGAAGCGCCGGCTCACGGTCTTCACCGGAGTCTCCGGCTCCGGCAAGAGCTCACTGGTGTTCGACACCATCGCCGCCGAGTCGCAGCGGCTGATCAACGAGACCTACAGCGCCTTCGTGCAGGGCTTCATGCCGACGCTGGCCCGGCCCGAGGTCGACGTCCTCGACGGCCTGACCACCGCGATCACCGTCGACCAGCAGCGCCTCGGCGGCGACCCGCGCTCCACCGTCGGCACCGTCACCGACACCAACGCGATGCTCCGCATCCTCTTCAGCAGACTCGGCACCCCGCACATCGGCTCGCCCAAGGCGTTCTCCTTCAACGTCGCCTCCATCAGCGGGGCCGGCGCGGTGACCATGGAGCGCGGCGGACAGACCGTGAAGGAGCGCCGCAGCTTCAGCATCGTCGGCGGCATGTGCCCGCGCTGCGAGGGCCGGGGCACGGTCAACGACATCGACCTCACCCAGCTCTACGACGACTCCAAGTCGCTCGCCGAGGGCGCCATGACCATCCCCGGCTACAAGGCCGGCGGCTGGAACTACCGCCTCTACAGCGAGTCCGGCTTCTTCGACGCGGACAAGCCGATCCGGAGGTTCACCAAGCGCGAGCTCCAGGACTTCCTGTACCGCGAGCCGACCAGGATGAAGATCGCGGGCATCAACATGACCTACGAGGGTCTCGTCCCGCGGATCCAGAAGTCGATGCTCGCCAAGGACCGCGAGTCGATGCAGCCGCACATCCGGGAGTTCGTGGACCGCGCGATCACCTTCATGGTCTGCCCCGAGTGCGAGGGCACCCGGCTGAGCGAGGGCGCCCGGTCCTCGAAGGTGAAGGGGATCAGCATTGCCGACGCCTGCGCGATGCAGATCAGCGACCTGGCCGAGTGGGTCCGCGCGCTGGACGAGCCGTCGGTCGGGCCGCTGCTGACGGCGCTGGGGGAGACCCTCGACTCCTTCGTGGAGATCGGCCTCGGCTATCTGTCGCTGGACCGGCCCTCGGGCACGCTGTCCGGCGGTGAGGCGCAGCGGACGAAGATGATCCGGCACCTCGGCTCCTCCCTCACCGATGTCACCTACGTCTTCGACGAGCCGACGATCGGACTGCACCCCCATGACATCCAGCGCATGAACAACCTGCTGCTGCGCCTGCGGGACAAGGGCAACACGGTGCTCGTCGTGGAGCACAAGCTGGAGACGATCGTGATCGCCGACCATGTCGTCGACCTCGGCCCGGGTGCCGGTACGGCGGGCGGCTCGGTCTGCTTCGAGGGCACCGTGGAGGGGCTGCGGACCAGCGGCACGGTCACCGGGCGCCACTTCGACGACCGGGCCGGCCTCAAGGACACGGTCCGCAAGGCGACCGGGGCGCTGGAGATCCGCGGCGCGAACACGCACAACCTCCAGGACGTCGACGTCGACATCCCGCTCGGGGTGCTGACCGTGATCACCGGGGTCGCCGGGTCCGGCAAGAGCTCACTGGTGCACGGGTCGATCCCGGTCACGGAAGGGGTCGTATCCGTCGACCAGGGTGCCATCCGCGGCTCCAGGCGCAGCAACCCGGCGACGTACACCGGACTGCTCGAACCGATCCGCAAGGCGTTCGCGAAGGCCAACGGGGTGAAGCCGGCGCTGTTCAGCGCCAACTCCGAGGGCGCGTGCCCCACCTGCAACGGCGCCGGGGTCGTCTACATGGACCTCGCGATGATGGCCGGGGTCGCCACGACCTGCGAGGAGTGCGAGGGGAAGCGGTTCCAGGCCTCGGTCCTCGAGTACCACCTCGGCGGCCGGGACATCAGCGAGGTGCTCGCGATGCCGGTGACCGAGGCGGAGGAGTTCTTCAGCAGCGGTGAGGCGCGTACGCCGGCCGCGCACAAGATCCTGGAGCGCCTCTCGGACGTCGGGCTCGGCTACCTCACCCTCGGCCAGCCGCTCACCACGCTGTCCGGCGGTGAGCGGCAGCGGCTGAAGCTGGCGACCCACATGGGGGAGAAGGGCGGGGTGTACATCCTCGACGAGCCGACCACCGGTCTGCACCTCGCCGATGTCGAGCAACTCCTGGGTCTGCTCGACCGGTTGGTGGATTCCGGCAAGTCGGTCATCGTCGTCGAGCACCACCAGGCGGTCATGGCACACGCCGACTGGATCATCGACCTCGGCCCGGGCGCGGGCCACGACGGCGGGCGGATCGTCTTCGAGGGGACTCCGGCGGAGCTCGTCGCCGCGGGGGGCACGCTCACGGCGGAGCATCTGAAGGCCTACGTGGGGGAGTGACAGAAAGCCGCGGGGTGCCGGGCCCCGCGGTGGGCGGTCGAGGCCGTACGGCGTGATGCCGTACGGCCTCCGAGTGCCACCCGGCCGGATCCGACCTCTTGACCCATGGCTCACCCTCCTCGATGCTCGGTTGCGCATAGTGCTGCGTGTATCGGATGAAGCAACCCCCGTCTGTCGGAGGAGTGACCCATGGCTCATGAGGTTCGTGCTGTCGTCGCCCGGTCGAAGGGTGCCCCGGTCTCCGTCGAGACGATCGTGGTGCCCGACCCCGGACCCGGCGAGGCGCTGGTGAAGGTCGAGGCGTGCGGGGTCTGCCACACCGATCTCCACTACCGGGAGGGCGGGATCAACGACGACTTCCCCTTTCTCCTGGGGCACGAGGCGGCCGGCCGCGTCGAAGCCGTCGGAGAGGGCGTCACCGGCGTCGAGCCGGGCGACTTCGTCATCCTCAACTGGCGTGCGGTCTGCGGTAAGTGCCGGGCGTGCAGCAAGGGCAAGCCCTGGTACTGCTTCGACACCCACAACGCGACACAGGCGATGACCCTGCTCGACGGCACCCCGCTCGCGCCCGCCCTCGGTATCGGCGCCTTCGCCGAGAAGACCCTGGTCGCCGCGGGTCAGTGCACCAAGGTGGACCCGGCGGCCCCGGCGACCGCCGCGGGACTGCTCGGCTGCGGGGTGATGGCGGGCTTCGGCGCGGCCGTGAACACCGGTGCCGTCGGCCGCGGGGACTCCGTCGCCGTCATCGGCTGCGGTGGCGTCGGCATGGCGGCCGTCGCGGGGGCGCGGCTCGCCGGCGCCACCAAGGTCATCGCCGTCGACGTCGACCCGCGCAAGCTGGAGCGGGCCACGGGGATGGGGGCCACCCACACCGTCGACTCGCGCGAGAACGACCCCGTCGAGGCGATCCGCGAGCTGACCGGCGGCTTCGGCGCCGACGTCGTCATCGAGGCGGTCGGCCGCCCCGAGACGTACCGGCAGGCCTTCTACGCCCGCGACCTCGCCGGCACCGTCGTGCTCGTCGGGGTGCCGACTCCGGAGATGAAGCTGGAACTGCCGCTGCTCGATGTCTTCGGACGGGGTGGCGCCCTGAAGTCCAGCTGGTACGGCGACTGTCTGCCCTCGCGTGACTTCCCGGCCCTCGTCGACCTCTATCTGGGCGGCCGTTTCGACCTGGACGCCTTCGTCTCCGAGACCATCGGCCTCGGGGACGTGGAGAAGGCGTTCGAGAAGATGCACCGCGGTGAGGTGCTGCGCTCGGTGGTGGTCCTGTGAGCGAGCGTACGGTGTTGTCCATCGCGCACGCCGTTGCATGTGAAGCAACAAGCAATCCCGTCTGTGTCCGCCTTCTGGACTCCTTGACAAGGGTTTGTCGGCGCCCTCAAACTGACGTTGCGTTCAACGCAATCCGTTTCGCTATACGCACCGAGGTGTCATGATGATTCCCGCGTGCCGTCTCGTGGACCTCCCCCGAGGCGAGGCCTACCGGCTCGACATCGATCCGCCTGTCTCGGTGTTCCACACCGACGACGGCGAGGTCTTCGCCATCGACGACACCTGCACCCATCAGGACGCCTCGCTCGCCGACGGCTGGCTGGAGGGCTGCGAGGTCGAATGCCCGCTGCACGCCTCGAAGTTCGACCTGCGCACCGGTGCCGTCGATGCCCCGCCGGCCAAGCGCCCGGTCCGCACCCACGAGGTCCACGTCGAGGACGGCATGATCTACGTCCGGCTGTCCCTTGACGCGCCCAACCTGCCGCCCTGCGTCGCGGCCAGGCTCGCCGGCGGACCCGCGTGAGGACGGTCGCCGTGGTCGGCGCCTCGCTCGCCGGACTGTCGGCGGCGCGCTCGCTGCGGAAGCAGGGCTACGACGGGCGGCTCGTCGTGATCGGGGACGAAATCCACCGCCCGTACGACCGGCCCCCGTTGTCCAAGGAGTTCCTGGCCGGCTCCCTGGCCGAGGCCGACCTCGCGCTGGAGTCGGACGACGAGGACCTGCGGGCCGAGTGGCTGCTCGGCGTCCGCGCCGTCGGCCTCGACGGCCCGCAGCGCGCCGTACGGCTCGCCGACGGCAGCGAGGTACGGGCGGACGGCGTCGTCATCGCGACCGGCGCCGCCGCCCGGACCCTGCCCGGCACGGCCGGCCTGGCCGGGGTGCACACCCTGCGCACCCTGGACGACGCCCGCGCCCTGCGCGACGAACTCGCCCTCGGGGGACGGCTGGTGGTGATCGGCGGCGGCTTCATCGGCGCCGAGGTCGCCTCCACCGCGTACGCCCTCGGACTCGACGTGACCGTCGTGGAAGCGGCCCCCACCCCGCTGGCCGGACCGCTCGGCGAGACCATGGGCGGGATCGTCTCCGCCCTCCACGCGGACCACGGGGTACGGCTGCTGTGCGGGGTCGGCGTCAAGGGACTGCGCGGCGAGGGCCGGGTCGACACCGTCCTGCTGGAGGACGGCCGCGGCATCCCCGCCGACATCGTGGTCGTCGGGGTCGGCGCCCGCCCGTGCGTCGAGTGGCTCGCGGGCTCCGGCATCCAACTCGCCGACGGCGTCACCTGCGGCGCCGACGGCCGCACCGGCCTGCCCGGCGTGGTCGCGGTCGGGGACTGCGCCTCCTGGTACGACCCGCGTGCCGGCCTGCACCGCCGCGTCGAGCACTGGACCGGCGCCCGGGAGCGGCCCGACGCGGCCGTGACCGCGCTGCTGGCGGGCGGCGCGGTGGAACCGGCCATGCCGAGGCCGCCGTACTTCTGGTCGGACCAGTACGGCGTGAAGATCCAGTTCGCCGGTCACGCGGCCGCCGCCGACAGCGTGACGATCGAGGAAGGCGCCCGGGACGACCGCAACGTCCTGGCGGTCTACCGGCGTTCCGGGCACCCGGTCGCCGTGCTCGGCATGAACCAGCCGCGGCTGTTCACGCGCTGGCGCAAGCAACTCGCCGCGGCGGCCTGACAGCACTCGCCCGCAGCCCGCCCACGCGGCCGGACAACACCGCCGCCGGCACCCCGTTCCGAACGCCGTCCGCTCTTCCCGGCGTGCCTCACCGGTACACGAAGGCGTGCATCACCGGTCCCCGACGTTCCCCGAGGAGTGCACTGTGACCTCGACCAGCCTGCCCGACAGCCTGATCTCCACCCTCCCCGGCGCCGCCTACACGGATCCCGGGACCTTCGCCCAGGAGCAGGAGCGCATCTTCGAAGCGATGTGGTTCTGCGCCGTCCGCGCCTCCGACCTGCCCAAACCCGGTGCCTTCAAGACCGTGCAGGTGGGCCGCGAGAGCATCCTGATCACGCGTGCGCGGGACAACTCGGTGCGCGCCTACTTCAACGTCTGCCGGCACCGCGGTGCCAAGCTGTGCACGGAGGAGTCGGGGGAGGTGAAGCGGGCGTTCCAATGCCCGTACCACGCCTGGACGTACGACCTGACCGGCAAGCTCGTCGCCGCGCCCAACCTGACCAAGATGCCGGACGTGGGCCGCACCGAGTACGGCCTGGCGGGCGTGGCCGTGCGCGAGTGGCTGGGCTATGTGTGGGTGTGCCTGGCCGAGGACCCGCCGCCCTTCGACGAGGTCGTCCAGGACGTGATCACCCGCCTCGGCGACACCGAGTCGATCGAGCGCTACGACATCGGCGGGCTGGAGGTCGGCCGGCGGATCGTCTATGACGTGAAGGCCAACTGGAAGCTGATCGTCGAGAACTTCATGGAGTGCTACCACTGCGCGACGATCCACCCCGAACTCACCGAGGTGCTCCCGGAGTTCGCCGACGGATACGCGGCCCAGTACTACGTGGGGCACGGCGCGGAGTTCGGGGAGGACATCAAGGGCTTCACCGTCGACGGCTCGGAGGGCCTGGACCGCATCCCGGGGGTCTCCGCGGACCAGGACCGGCGCTACTACGCGATCACCGTGCGGCCGCAGGTGTTCGTCAACCTCGTGCCCGACCATGTGATCTTCCACCGGATGTACCCGCTCGCCGCGGACCGCACCGTCGTGGAGTGCGACTGGCTGTACCTGCCGCACGTCGTGGAGTCCGGCAAGGATGTCAGCCGGTCCGTGGAGCTCTTCGACCGGGTCAACCGGCAGGACTTCGACGCGTGCGAGCGCACCCAGCCCGGGATGAGCTCACGGCTGTACGCCAAGGGCGGTGTGCTGGTGCCCAGCGAGCACCACATCGGCGAGTTCCACGACTGGGTCCAGGCCCGGCTGGGGACCGGTGCCGGGCCGGGGGCTCAGCCCAGGTAGCCCATGCGGTGGCTGATCTCCTCGGCGCCCTTGACCAGGACCGGGGCGAGCTCGTGCAGGCGCTCCTCGGAGAGCCGGTACGCGGGCCCCGAGGCGCTGAGCGCGGCGATGACCTCCCCGTCCCGGTCGCGCACCGGCGCCGCCATCGCGTGCAGACCCAGCTCCAGCTCCTCCAGGGCCCAGGCGTAACCCCGCTCCCGGGCCTCGGCGAGGTTCTTCTCCAGCTTGGTCTTCGCGGTGATGGTGCGCGGGGTGACCTTCTTCAGGCCGGTCTCCGTCAGCAGCGTGGCGCGCTCCTTGGCGGGCAGGTGGGCCAGCAGGATCTTGCCGCTCGACGTGGCGTGCAGCGGGGTCAGCTGGCCGACCCAGTTCTGCGCGGTGACGGCACCCGGGCCGCGCACCTGGTAGAGGTTGACCGCGTAGCGCTCCTGCATCACCGCGAGGTTCACGGTCTCGCCGAGCTCCTCGGCCAGGTCCTCGCAGACCGGCCGGCTCTGCTGGGTGATGTCGATGCGTCCGGTGACCGCGCCGGCCAGGCGCACGATGCCGAAACCGAGCCGGTACTTGCCGCGCTCGCCCGCCTGCTCCACCAGGCCGCGCGCCTCCAGGGCGCCGAGCAGCCGGAACGCCGTGGACTTGTGAACGTCGATCTCCGCCGCCACCTCGCTGACGCCGGCCTCGCCGCGCTGGGCCAGGATCTCCATCACGTGAATGGCCCGGTCGACGGACTGCACCCCACCGTTCGACGACCCTGTCGTTTCGTTATCCGGGTTGTAGTTGCTCACAACGCAACTATACGGGGGGTAAACAACAAGGGCGTGAGTCTGTTTCGCAGACCTTGCGCATGTGTCGTGGAAGTTGCGCGCTTCGCAACCTGGTGCGTATCGCGCTACCCGTACTAGCATGCCGCGCATATCGACGGCGCGAGCGAGACGAGGCACCATGGCTCCCCAGCAGTACGACTTCGTCATCGTCGGCGGTGGATCGGCCGGCAGCGCACTGGCCAACCGGCTCTCCGCCGATCCGGACAACCAGGTGCTGGTCCTGGAGGCCGGCCGGCCCGACTATCCGTGGGACGTCTTCATCCACATGCCCGCGGCGCTGACCTACCCGATCGGCAGCCGCTTCTACGACTGGAAGTACGAGTCGGAGCCCGAGCCCCACATGGGCGGCCGGCGCGTCTACCACGCCCGCGGCAAGGTGCTGGGCGGCTCCAGCAGCATCAACGGCATGATCTTCCAGCGCGGCAACCCCATGGACTACGAGCGCTGGGCCGCCGATCCCGGCATGGAGAGCTGGGACTACGCGCACTGTCTGCCGTACTTCAAGCGCATGGAGAACTGCCTCGCGGCCGACCCCGACGACGAGTTCCGCGGCCACGACGGCCCGCTCGTCCTGGAGCGCGGGCCGGCGGACAACCCGCTCTTCGACGCCTTCCTCAAGGCCACCGAGGAGGCCGGGTACGCCCCGACCGAGGACGTCAACGGCTACCGGCAGGAAGGGTTCGCCAAGTTCGACCGCAACGTCCACCGCGGTCGCCGCCTCTCGGCCTCGAAGGCGTATCTGAAGCCCGTCCGCAGACGCCCCAACCTCACGGTGAGAACCCGCGCGCTCGTCACCCGCGTCCTGTTCGAGGGCAAGCGGGCCGTGGGGGTCGAGTACCGGCGCGGCCGCGGAGCCGTTCAGCAGGTCCGCGCCAAGGAGGTCATCCTCTGCGGCGGCGCGATCAACTCCCCGCAACTGCTCCAGCTGTCCGGCGTCGGCAACGCCGGGGAACTGCGCGCGCTCGGCATCGACGTCGTCCACGACCTCCCTGGCGTCGGCGAGAACATGCAGGACCACCTGGAGGTGTACATCCAGTACGCCTGCAAGCAGCCCGTCTCCATGCAGCCGTACCTCGCGAAATGGCGGGCCCCCTTCATCGGGCTGCAGTGGCTGTTCCGCAAGGGCCCCGCCGCGACCAACCACTTCGAGGCCGGCGGGTTCGCCCGCAGCAACGACGACGTGGACTACCCCAACCTGATGTTCCACTTCCTGCCCATCGCGGTCCGCTACGACGGCTCCGTGCCCGCCGGCGGACACGGCTACCAGGTGCACGTCGGGCCCATGTACTCCGACGCCCTCGGCTCGGTGAAGATCAGGAGCAGGGACCCGGAGGAGCACCCCGCCCTGCGCTTCAACTACCTGTCCACCGAACAGGACCGCCGCGAGTGGGTCGAGGCGGTCCGCGTGGCGCGCGAGCTGCTCAACCAGCCCGCCCTGGCCCCCTACAACGGCGGGGAGATCTCGCCCGGCCCGTCCGTCGAGACCGACGAGGAGATCCTCGCCTGGGTCGCCAAGGACGGAGAGACCGCCCTGCATCCCTCCTGCACCTGCAAGATGGGCACCGACGAGATGGCCGTCGTCGACCCCGCCAGCATGCGCGTGCACGGGGTCGAGGGGCTGCGGGTCGTCGACGCGTCCGTGATGCCCTATGTCACCAACGGCAACATCTACGCGCCGGTGATGATGATCGCCGAGAAGGCGGCCGACCTCATCCTCGGCAAGGAGCCGCTCGCCCCCTCCGAGGCCGTCTACTACCGGCACCGGGACGCCCGCACCCAGGCCGGGTAACACGGATTTTTCGTGGGGCCGCTTGTCCCGGAAACCGGCCGGGTTCCGGCTGTGCGCAAGGCGTCCGCGTGCCCAAACCGTCATCCGCCAACCCCTTGACGTGGGTTGCCGCATTCTCCAGAGTGTTCCACCACAAGCAATGCGATGCGTCATGCGCAACGAAATCGCTCGAAGGGCTCCCGACGTGGCAGACCTGTACGTGGACGGTGAATGGCGGGAGCCGGTGGCCGGAGGGCGCCGGGAGATCCGATGTCCCGCCGACGGCACGCTGTCCGCGACCGTGTCCGAAGGCACCCGCGCCGACACCGAGGCGGCCGTCGGCGCCGCCCGCCGGGCCTTCGACGAAGGCCCCTGGCCGCACACCCCCGAGCGCGAACGCGGCGCTCTGCTGCTGCGCACCGCCGACCTGATCGAGCGCGACGCCAAGGACTTCGCCCGCGCCGAGTCGCTGGACACCGGCAAGCGGCTGGTGGAGAGCGAGTACGACATCGCCGACATCGTCTCCTGCTTCCGCTACTACGGCGGGCTCGGCGGCACCGACGCCGGCCGTGTGATCGACACCGGCCGGGACGACGCCGTCAGCCGCGTGGTCCACGAGCCGGTCGGTGTATGCGGACTGATCACACCGTGGAACTACCCTCTGCTGCAAGCGAGTTGGAAGGTCGCCCCGGCACTTCTCGCCGGCAACACGATCGTCCTCAAGCCCAGCGAACTCACCCCCTCCACCTCGATCCTGCTGATGAGGGCCCTGGAGGAGGCCGGACTGCCCGCCGGTGCCGCCAACCTCGTCCTGGGCACCGGCCCCGAGGTCGGCGCGCCGCTCTCCGAAGACCCCCGCGTCGACATGGTGTCGTTCACCGGGGGCCTGGAGACCGGAAAACGGATCATGGCGACCGCAGCCGCGACCGTGAAGAAGGTCGCGCTGGAACTCGGCGGCAAGAACCCCAACGTCGTCTTCGCCGACGCCGACTTCGAGACCGCCGTGGACTTCGCGCTCACGGCCGTCTTCCTGCACTCCGGGCAGGTCTGCTCGGCCGGTGCCCGGCTGATCGTCGAGGACTCGCTGCACGACCGCTTCGTCGACGAGGTGGTCCGCCGGGCCCGGCAGATCCGCCTCGGCGGGCCCTTCGACCCCGAGGCCGAGACCGGGGCGCTGATCTCGGCGCAGCACCTGGAGAAGGTCGAGGCGTACGTCGCCGCCGGGCTCGCCGAGGGCGCCGTCCTGCGCTGCGGCGGCGCGCGGCCCACCGATCCCGCCCTCGCGAAGGGCCACTTCTACCCGCCCACCGTGCTCGACGAGTGCCGGCAGGACATGCGGGTGGTGCACGAGGAGTCGTTCGGGCCGGTGCTGACCGTGGAGCGCTTCTCCGGTGAGGACGACGCCGTACGCATCGCCAACGACACGGAGTACGGACTCGCCGGAGCCGTCTGGACGCAGGACGCCGGGAAGGCCCAGCGGGTCGCCCGCCGGCTGCGGCACGGCACGGTGTGGATCAACGACTACCACCCCTATGTGCCGCAGGCCGAATGGGGTGGTTTCGGGCACTCCGGTGTGGGCCGGGAACTGGGACCGACCGGCCTCGACGAGTACCGCGAGCCCAAGCACATCTGGCAGAACATCCAACCCCGGCCGCAGCACTGGTTCCGCGGCTGAACGCCGAGAAGAGGTCGACCATGACCCCCACCAAGACCGAGGTGCCGCCGCGGCGCGGCACCCCCGAGGACGCGGCCCCGACACCGGTCATATCCGTGCGCGGGCTGTGGAAGGTGTTCGGGCCCAAGGCGGAGCAGGTACCGGGCTCCGAGGAGCTGTGCGGGCTCAGCCGCCGCGAGCTGATGGAGCGCACCGGCTGCACCGCCGCCGTGCGCGACGTGCACTTCGAGGTCGCGCCCGGCGAGGTCTTCGTCGTCATGGGTCTGTCCGGCTCCGGCAAGTCCACCCTGGTGCGCTGTCTGACCCGGCTCATCGAACCCACCGCCGGTGAGATCGTCTTCGAGGGCGAGGACATCCGCGAGGCCGACGAGCGGCGGTTGCGCGAACTGCGGCGCAGCAAGTTCTCCATGGTCTTCCAGCACTTCGGTCTGCTGCCCCACCGCCGTGTCGTCGACAACGTCGCTTTCGGCCTGGAGATCCGCGGCATGGGCCGGGCCGAGCGCACCAGGCGGGCGCTGGAGGTCGTCGAACTCGTGGGCCTTTCGGGCTACGAGAACTCCTACCCCGACCAGCTCTCCGGCGGCATGCAGCAACGCGTGGGCCTGGCAAGGGCGTTGGCCGGCGACCCGGACGTGCTCCTCTTCGACGAACCGTTCTCGGCGCTGGACCCGCTGATCCGCCGCGACATGCAGAACGAGGTCATCCGGCTGCACCACGAGGTCGGCAAGACCATGGTGTTCATCACCCACGACCTCTCCGAGGCCCTCAAGCTCGGCGACCGCATCCTCATCATGCGGGACGGCAAGACGGTCCAGTGCGGCACCGGCGACGAACTCGTCGGCGCCCCCGCCGACGACTACGTACGCGACTTCGTCAAGGACGTGCCGCGCGGCGATGTGCTCACCCTGCGCTGGATCATGCGACCGGTCACCCCCGAAGATCCGCTCGACGGACCCGAGCTGGGCCCGGACGTCGTGGTCAAGGAGGCCACCCGGGCGGTGCTCGCGGCCGAGAAGCCGGTCAAGGTCGTCGAGAACGGCGAACTCCTCGGCATCGTCGGCGACGAGGAGATCCTCGCGGTGGTCGCCGGGCAGGAAGGCGACGCGTGATGACCGTCGCCATGGAGAAACCCGGGACATCGGGGGCCGAACAGCAGACCTCGCCGCCCCCGCCCGTCGCCCCCGTGCGCAGGATCAGCCGGTCCATGGTCGTCGGCGCGATCCTTCTCGGCTGGCTCGTCCTCTTCGCCGTACTGCGCGGGAAGCAGACCCTGTCGCTGGCCGCGGCCGACCTCACCGATCTGCACCGCTGGCTCAACGACGTCAACGACTCCATCGGCGCCGACCGCAACTCCAACCCGCTCTTCCTCTACTTCTTCAACGAGATCCGGCTGGTCATCGACAACCTGGTGACCTTCGTGCAGGACCTGATCTCCCAGCCGTCCGGCGACCGCCCGCTCCCGCAGATCGGCTGGCTCGGAGTCGTGGGCCTCGCGGGCTATGTCTCCTGGGCGGTGGCCAACTGGCGGGTGGCGCTGCTGGCCGTGGCCGGCTTCACCTTCCTCGGGCTCCAGGGCCTGTGGCAGGAGAGCATGGACACCCTGTCCCTGACTCTCTCCGCGGTTCTGGTGGCGCTGCTGTTCGCGATCCCGCTCGGAGTGTGGGCGGGCCTGTCGGAACGGGTCAACCGGATCGTCACGCCCTTCCTGGACTTCATGCAGACGATGCCGACCATGGTCTACCTCGCGCCGCTCACTCTGTTCTTCCTCATCGGCGGCGCCTCCGCGACCATCGCCACCGTCATCTACGCGGCACCCCCGGCCCTGCGCATCACCGCGCACGCGATTCGCTCGGTGCCCCCGACGACGGTCGAGGCGGCCGAGTCCATGGGCGCCACCCGCAGGCAGTCCCTGCTGAAGGTGCTGCTGCCGATGTCCCGGCGGACCGTGGTGATGGGCGTCAACCAGACCATCATGGCCGCCCTCGCCATGGTGACCATCGCCGCTCTGATCGACGCCCCCGGCCTCGGCAAGACCGTCGTCCAGGCCCTCCAGTCCCTCGACGTCGGCACGGCCTTCAACGCGGGCCTCGCGATCGTCGTCATGGCGATCGTCCTGGACCGGGTCACCACTGCGGCGAGCGAACGTGCGGAGGCGGCCCGGCGGTCCGGCAACCCCCTGCTCAAGTGGCGGCGGCACCTGCTCGTGGCCGGGGGAGCGGTGGCGGCCGTGCTCGTGTACCTGTCCCACACCTACCTGTGGGCGGCCGAGTTCCCCGGCGACGGCGGCACCGGCAGCACCATCGCCGAAGCGGCCGACAACGTGACCACCTGGGCGCAGGACCACCTGTCCGGGCTGACCAACGGCTTCCGGGACGTCATCACCAACGGCCTGCTCAACCCGTTCCAGACGCTGCTCACCGACTCCCCGTGGTGGCTCGTCGGCGCCGCCCTGATCGGGATCGCGGTGGTTCTCGGCGGGTGGCGTGCCGGGATCACCACCGCCGTGTGCGTGGGCCTGCTCGTCGCCACCGGCGTGTGGTCGGACGGCATGACGACCCTCGCCTCGACCGTCGTGGCGACCGTGCTCGTCATGCTGCTCGGCATGGTCTTCGGGGTGTGGATGGGCCGCAGCGCGCTGGTGGACCGGCTGGTGCGGCCCACCCTCGACGCGGCCCAGGTCATGCCGCCGTTCGTCTATCTCGTGCCGTTCCTCGCCCTGTTCGGCGCGACCCGGTTCACGGCCATCGTCGCCGCGATCGTCTACGCGGCACCGGTCGCCGTCAAGATCATCGCGGACGGGGTGCGGACCGTGCCCGCGACCACCGTCGAGGCGGCCACCTCCACCGGGTGCAACACCTGGCAGATCATCACCAAGGTCCAGCTGCCCATGGCCCGCAGCGCCCTGACGCTCGCGACCAACCAGGGCCTCATCTACGTGCTGTCGATGGTCGTCGTCGGCGGCCTCGTCGGCGCGGGCGCACTCGGCTACGACGTGGTGGCCGGCTTCTCGCAGGGACAGCTGTACGGCAAGGGCCTGGCGGCCGGGCTCGCCATCGTGCTGCTCGGCGTCATGTTCGACCGGATCACTCAGGCGGCGGCTCGCCGCACCAGCGCATAAGGAGCACCACACCATGGCAAGACACTGGCGGGCCGGCGCGGCCGGCATGGCCGTCCTCGGCCTCACCCTCACCGCCTGCGGTGGCGCGAAGGTCGGTGACTCCTCGGAGGCCGGCGGTTCGGGCAGCTCCGGCACGTGCGGCACCTTCAACCTCGCGGTCAACCCGTGGGTGGGCTACGAGGCGGACGCGGCGGTCGTCGCGTACGTCGCCGAGCACGACCTGAAGTGCAAGGTCACCAAGAAGGACCTCAAGGAGGAGATCGCCTGGCAGGGCTTCGGCACCGGCGAGGTGGACGCCGTCCTGGAGAACTGGGGCCACGACGACCTGAAGAAGAAGTACATCACCCAGCAGAAGACCGCCGTGGAGGCCGGCTCCACCGGCAACAAGGGCATCATCGGCTGGTACGTGCCGCCGTGGCTGGCCAAGGCCCACCCGGACATCAAGGACTGGAAGAACCTCAACAAGTACGCCGCGAAGTTCAAGACCTCGGAGTCCGGCGGCAAGGGCCAGCTCCTGGACGGCGACCCGTCGTACGTCACCAACGACGAGGCGCTGGTGAAGAACCTCAAGCTGGACTTCAAGGTGGTGTACGCGGGCAGCGAGACCGCGCTGATCCAGGCGTACCGCAACGCCGAGAAGAACAAGCAGTGGGTGATCGGCTACTTCTACGAGCCGCAGTGGTTCCTCTCCGAGGTGCCGCTGGTCAAGGTCGACCTGCCCGCCTACAAGACGGGCTGCGACGCCGATGCGGCCAAGGTCGCCTGCGACTACCCCGTCTACGACCTCGACAAGATAGTCAGCGCGAAGTTCGCCAAGTCGGGCAGCCCGGCCTACGACCTGGTCAAGAAGTTCAACTGGACCAACGACGACCAGAACACCGTGGCCAAGTACATCGCCGTGGACAAGATGACGCCGGACGCGGCGGCCAAGAAGTGGGTCGACGCCAACCGCGCCAAGGTGGACGCCTGGATCAAGTAAGCCTTTCACCCATGCCCGGTGGGCGGCGCGCGCGGGTGCGCGCCGCCCACCGGGCGTTGCCGTTTCCAGGCCCGTCTCCCCGGCCGTTCCGCCACGTCACCCGGCCTCTTGACACCCACTCGCCCGACGGGCACATTGAGTTGCGCAGCCTGAATCGTGTTGCGTACAAAGCAACTTAACCGGAGGTGCGGCGATGGCGGGACCCCGAGTGGTCATCATCGGAGCGGGCGTCGTCGGCGCGGCACTCGCCGACGAGATCTCCGCACGCGGCTGGACCGAGGTGACCGTGGTCGACCAGGGCCCGCTCCCGGCCACCGGAGGGTCGTCCTCGCACGCCCCGGGCCTGGTCTTCCAGGCCAACTCCTCCAAGACCATGACCGAGCTGGCCCGTTACACCGTCGAGAAGTTCTGCTCCCTCGACGTCGACGGACAGCCCTGCTTCCTCCAGGTCGGCGGCCTGGAGGTGGCGACCACCCCGGAGCGCGTCACCGAACTCCACCGCCGCCAGGGCTGGCTCACCTCGTGGGGCGTCGAGTCGCGCATCCTGACCGCCGACGAGTGCGTCGAGGCGCACCCCCTGGTCAACCGCGACCGGGTCCTCGCCGGCCTGCACATCCCCACCGACGGCCTCGCCAAGGCCGTCCTCGCCGTCGAGGCGCAGATGCGCCGCGCCACCGAGCGCGGTGTGACCTTCCTGGCCCGCCACGAGGTCCTCGACGTCCTCCAGACCGACGGCGAGGTGACGGGCGTCCGCACCGACCAGGGCGACCTCCGGGCCGACATCGTCGTGTGCTGCGCCGGCATCTGGGGTCCGAAGATCGCCCGCATGGCCGGCATGAACCTCCCGCTCACCCCGCTCGGCCACCAGCTCGCCTGGACCGGACCGGTCCCCGCGCTCGCGGGCCAGACCGAGGAGGCGGTGCGCCCGATCCTGCGCCACCAGGACGCCGACCTCTACTACCGCGACCGCTACGACACCCTCGGCATCGGCTACTACGGCCACCGCCCCATGCCCATCACCGCCGACGAGATCCTCTCCGTCGACGAGGCCGACACCATGCCCTCGGTCCTCAAGTTCACCGAGGACGACTTCGCGGACGCCTGGACCGAGACCCAGTCACTGCTCCCGGCCACGAAGGACGCCAAGGTCGAGGAGGGCATCAACGGCCTGTTCTCCTTCACCACCGACGGCCTGCCCCTGCTCGGCGAGTCCCCGGACGTCAAGGGCTTCTGGGTCGCCGAGGCCGTCTGGGTCACCCACTCCGCCGGTGTCGGCCGGGCCGTCGCCGAGTGGCTGGTCGACGGCCACTGCTCCTCCTTCGACCTGCACGAGTGCGACGTCAACCGCTTCGAGCCGCACCAGTTGGCCCCGGAGTACGTCCTGGCCCGCGACTGCCAGAACTTCGTCGAGGTCTACGACATCCTGCACCCGCTCCAGCCCTCCGGCGACCCGCGCCCGATCCGCACCACCCCCTTCTACGCCCGCCAACAGGAACTCGGCGCCTTCTTCCTGGAGGCCAACGGCTGGGAGCGGCCGCACTGGTACGAGGCCAACGCGGGCCTGGTGGAAGGCCGTTCGATCGCCACCCCGAACGACTGGGCCGCCCGGTACTGGTCGCCGATCGTCGGCGCCGAGGCCCAGGCCACCCGCGAGACCGTCGCGATGTACGACATGACGGCCCTCAAGCGCCTTGAGGTGAGCGGGCGGGGAGCGGCCGACTTCCTGGAGCGGCTGTGCACCGGCAAGGTCGCCAAGTCCGTCGGCTCGGTGACGTACACCCTGCTGCTCGACCACGACGGCGGCATCCGCAGCGACATCACGGTCGCGCGGCTGGCCCCGGACCTCTTCCAGGTGGGCGCCAACGGCAACCTCGACCTCGACTGGTTCACCCGCCACCTCCCCGCCGACGGCACGGTCCAGGTCCGTGACATCACCCCCGGCACCTGCTGCATCGGCCTGTGGGGACCGCTCGCCCGGGACGTCCTCCAGCCGCTCACCGACGAGGACTTCTCGGCGGCGGGCCTGAAGTACTTCCGCGCCAAGCGCGCCCACATCGGATCCGTCCCGGTGACGGCCATGCGGCTGTCGTACGTCGGCGAACTCGGCTGGGAGCTGTACACCACCGCCGACCTGGGCCAGAAACTGTGGGACACGCTGTGGCGGGCTGCTCGCCCGCTGGGCGGCATCGCGGCCGGCCGGGGCGCCTTCAACAGCCTCCGCCTGGAGAAGGGCTACCGCTCCTTCGGCACCGACATGACCTACGAGCACGACCCCTACGAGGCCGGCGTCGGCTTCGCCGTCAGGGCCGACAAGGAGGACTTCGTCGGCAAGGCGGCCCTGGAGCGACGCGCGGCCGACGTACGGCGGAAACTGACCTGCCTGACCATCGAGGACCCGCGGTCCGTCGTCATGGGCAAGGAGCCGGTGTACGACGGGCAGCGCGCGGTCGGCTATGTCACCAGCGCCGCCTTCGGCTACACGATCGGCAAGGGCATCGCGTACGCCTGGCTGCCGACGGAGCTCTCGGTCCCCGGCCGGGCCCTGGACATCGGTTACTTCGACCAGCGGATCGAGGCGGTCGTGGCCGAGGAGCCCCTGTTCGACCCGACGATGTCCCGGCTCCGGGGCTGACGCTCCGACCGCACGGGTTCGTCGGACACGGCCATGCCGCCCAACGGCCGGTGACTCAGAAACCTCGGAAGACGCCGTCCTCTTCGACGGCGTCGGCGAACTCCTCGAAGTCCATATTGGCGCCCGAGAGGTTGTTCTCCATGCTCCACAGCGGCCGTTCCATCGAGGCGAGGGCTGCGGAGTCCGAGGTCGGCGTCCGCCATGTCGGGGATGACGCGGGCCCGGCCCTCGACGGTCCCGGTGGAGACAGGCAGGCCCACCAGGGCGCCCTCCGGCACGTCATCGCGCCGGTAGGCCCCGCTCAGAGCTTCGCCGTCCGAGGTGAGGACCAGTCGGTGCGCACGACGAGGGCTTCCACAGCGCAGGGAAGCTGATGCACGCGGGCCTCAGCCCAAGTAGCCGAGCCGTCGGCTGAGTTCGTCGGCGGCCTCGATCAGCACCGGTGCCAGCTCGTGCATCCGTTCCTCGGTGAGGCGGAAGGCGGGGCCCGAGGCGGTGAGGGCGGCGACGACCTTGCCGTCGCCGGAACGCACCGGCGCGGCCATGGCGTTGAGGCCCTCCTCGTACTCCTCCACCGTCATGGCGTAACCCTGCTCCCGGACCCGGACCAGCTCCGCCTCCAGCTTCTGCCGGGAGGTCAGGGTGCGGGCCGTCAGCTGTTCGAGCCCGGCCGTGGCGACGAGCTCGTCCCGGCGCTTCTCGCTGAGATGGGCGAGCAGGACCTTGCCGCTGGACGTGCAGTGCATCGGCGTCAGCCGGCCGACCCAGTTCTGCGCGGTGATGGCGGACCGCCCGCGCACCTGGTCGAGGTTGATCACATGGTGGGACTCCAGGACCGCGATGTTCATCGTCTCGCCCAGTTTGTCGGCGAGGCGCTCGCAGATCCCGCGGCCGTGCTTGGTGACGTCGATGCGCCCGGTGACCGCGCCCGCCAGCCGCACGATGCCGAAGCCGAGGCGGTACTTCCCGCGCTCGCCCTCCTGCTCGACCATCCCGTGCGCCTCCAGCGCGCCGAGCAGACGGAACGCGGTGGACTTGTGGACGTCGATCGCCTCGGCCACTTCACTGACGCCTGCCTCGCCGCGCTGGGCGAGGATCTCCAGTACGGTGACGGCCCGGTCGACGGACTGCACCCCGCCGCCGGACGCGCCCCCGGACTCGGTGCCGTAGCTGCTCATGGCGGAACCATATGCGAACAGGTCGTCGCTGGTCAGCGGAAGACCACCGTGCGATGACCGTTGATCATGACGCGGCTCTGGCTGTGCCACTCCACGGCCCTCGCGAGCACCTGCGCCTCGACGTCCCGCCCCAGGGTGACCAGGCTCTCCGCGCTCTGGGCGTGGTTCACGCGGATGACGTCCTGCTCGATGATGGGCCCCTCGTCGAGGTCCGGGGTGACGTAGTGGGCCGTGGCCCCGACGAGCTTCACGCCCCGCTCGTGCGCCTGGACGTAGGGCCGCGCGCCCTTGAAGCTCGGCAGGAACGAGTGGTGGATGTTGATCGCCCGGCCTTCGAGCTGCTTGCACAGGTCGTTCGAGAGGATCTGCATGTAGCGGGCGAGGACCACGAGGTCGACGTCCAGCCGGTCGACCAGGTCGAGCAGCCGCGCCTCCGCGTCCGCCTTCGTCTGCGGGGTCACCGGGATGTGGTGGAAGGGGATGCCGTAGCTCGCGGCGAGCGGGGCGAAGTCCGGGTGGTTGGAGACGATCGCCGGCACCTCGATGCCGAGCGCGCCCGTGCGCTGCCGGAACAGCAGGTCGTTCAGGCAGTGGCCGAACTTCGACACCATGATCAGGGTGCGGGTCGGGGTGGACGCGTTCCGCAGCTGCCAGGTGATCCGGTACGCCTCGGCGACCGGCGCGAAACCGGACCGCAGATCTTCCAGTGTGGTGCTCGGGTCCGAGACGTCGAAGTGGACGCGCATGAAGAAGCGGTCCTGGAGCCGGTCGTCGAACTGCTGGCTCTCCTGGATGTTCCCGGAGTGCCGGACCAGGAAGCCGGTGACGGCGTGCACCAGGCCGGAGCGGTCCGGGCAGGACAGGGTGAGGACGAACTCGCGGTCGGCGTGCGGTCGAAGAGACACGAAGTCCACCCGGTGGCTGCGTATTACGCAACAGCATGACTGATACGCAACATGCTCCCGGCAGTGGAGGCTCTCGGTCAAGGGCTCGCCGCAGAAGCGGCCCCGATCGTCGTCAGCCAGGGAGGGCGTCATGACCGCACCGTCAGGTCCGGGTACGCCGGAGGGACCGGCGCAGGCTTCCGAGGGGGACAGCCGGCGCCACGCGCTGGGCCTTTCGGTACGGCGGGGGCGGGAACGGCCCAGGCCGCCCCGGCACTTCGTCTCACCGCGGACGCGTCCGGCTCGCCCCCGGTCCAGGGGCTGCACCTGACCTTCGGCGCGGACCCGCGCACCCGGATGACGGTCTCGTGGATCACCGCCCGCCCGGTCACGAGACCGGTGGTGCGCTACGGCACCCTGGAGCACGGCTTCGGCTCCAGCGCCGCGGCACCTTCCGCACCGCGCCACGCGGACGGCGGCCGTTCACCTTCACCAGCTTCGGCGACCAGTCCGCAGGCCGCCAACGGCGCCCCGGACACCCGCGTTCGGCGCGCTTGCGCCCCTGGATGGCCGGCGGTCCTCCCGCGACATCGACTGAGTGGTAGGGCCCCCTGTTCGACAGGTACGGCGTGGACCTGGTCCTGTGCGGCCACGAGCACAACTACGAGCGCTCCCTGCCCGTCCGCGGAGTCGTCACCGGCAGCGAGACGCTCACCCCGAACCCGGTCCCCAGGGCCAGGGTCTTCGAGACGTGCACCCTGCACCGCCGCCGCTCCGACGGCCACCCTGGCTAGGATCTGAGCCGTGAGGATCGGGAGACGTCGATGACGCCGGCGGGAGCACAGGGCGGGAGCAGCGGCGCGCCGCGTGCCGTGGACGTGGCGCGGCTGGCCGGCGTCTCGCAGAAGACGGTCTCCCGGGTCTTCAACGGCGAGCGGTACGTGTCCGCGGACGTGCGAGGGCGGGTCCTGCAGGCGGCGGAGGAGCTCGGGTACCGGCTGAACAGCGCGGCCCGCGCCCTGGCCTCGGGACGCACCCGTTCGATCGGCGTGGTCACCCTCGGCACCGCCCTGTACGGCCCCGCCTCCCTGCTCATCGGCGTCGAGCGGGCCGCCCGCGACGCGGGATACGCGCTGCGGGTCGTCAACACGCTGGAGGGCGACCCGGCGGGCGTCGCCGGAGCCGTGGACTCGCTCCTCGACCAGGGAGTGGACGGCATCGTCGTGTCCGAACCGATCGACGAGGGCTCGGTGTCGATCCGTGCCGATGTGCCGGTCCTGGTCCTCGGAGCGCCCGCGAGCTTCGGTGGCCCACGAGCCGTGGCCGCCGGCGTCGGCGCCGAGTCGCTGGCCCGGACGGCCACCGAACACCTGCTGGACCTCGGTCATGTGACGGTCCATCACCTGGCCGGTCCGCAGCGGTGGTTCGCCGCCCGGGACCGCCTCCACGGCTGGCGGGCGGCGCTCGCGGCACGCGACCGGGAGCAGCCGGCCGTCATCGAGGGCGACTGGTCGGCCTCGTCCGGCTACACGGCGGGCCGTGAACTCGCCGCCGCCGGTGACGTCACCGCGGTGTTCGCCGCCAACGACGACATGGCCATCGGTGTCATCCGCGCTCTCCTGGAGGCCGGCCTGCGGGTGCCGGAGGACGTGAGCGTCGTCGGGTTCGACGACATCCCCGTCTCCGCCTACGTCACCCCACCGCTGACCACCGTGCGCCAGCCCTTCGACGCCGTCGCCCACGAAGGCCTCCGGCTCCTGGTGCAGGCCATCGAGAAGCCGGACGCCGAGCCGGCGCGGGCGAGCGACCCACCGGTCGAGCTCGTCGTACGCGCCTCGACGGCGCCCCCGCCGGCCCCCGCCGACTGACCGACGGGGGCCGCCAGGTGCCTCTCAACTCAGCTCAGCTCACCGCACCTCCCGCGCGTACGGCGCCACGGCGATCCGGTCGATCAGCGGCGCGTACCGCGAGCGGAGCAGCACCCCGGGGAAGGTGTCCGAGGCGTAGGTCGTGCCGTCGAAGTTCGGCAGCTCCTCGGAGCGGAACGAGATCGTGTTCTGTCCCTTCTTCAGGGTGACGGGGACGGTCAGCTCCCAGAAGTTGTTCTGGTGGAAGCTGTGCGGGAAGCCCACGCGCCGCGTCTCGCCGCCGTTGACGGTGATGTCGGCGTGGCGGGCCAGCGGGTCAGGGTTGTAGTGGGTGGCCTCCGACTGCTCCGGGTTGGAGTAGCGCACGCGCAGCGCGTACAGCCCGGCGCGGTCGGCGGTGACGGTGAACGTGGCCGTGTTCTTGTTGCCCGGGTCGCCCCCGATGCCGGTGATCGCCGTGCCGTCGGTGGCCAGGGACAGCGGGGTGAGCGTGGCCGAGCCCGCGAGCACCGCGTCCTGGGCCTCGTACGTACGGGTCTTCAGCGCACCCTCGCTCGGGATGACCGTGAGGCGGTCGACGAGGGTGGGCGACGAACCGCCCGTCAGCGTCACCTTGTTGACGCCACCGGAGAGGGAGACCGCGACACTGCTCCGGTCCTTGGCCAGGCGCAGGACGTCGTGGCCGTTGACGGAGAGCCGCGCGCCGGTCCCGCCGAGGGTGTCGACCCGGAGAGTGGCCTCGCGGTCGGCGGGGGAGTAGACCCAGAACGTGGCGCTCTGGCCCTTGGCGAGCCGGGCCGCCCCGGAGCCCGGGGTGTCGTACACGGGCTGTGCTCCACCGCTCAGCCAGGCCAGCTCCCCTTCGTACACCCGCGTGTCGGCCGAGGGGGCCGGCAGGGTCAGGGTGAGGCGGTCGACGATGGCGTCACCCTTTGTCACCCGCTTGCCGTCCAGGCTCTTCGCGGCGAGCGTCAGCGTGTGCTTGCCCTTGGTGAGCTTCACCTTGGTGTCGGTGTGGTCCCACACCACCCACTTGTAGCCGAGCGGCAGATACAGCTGCTGCTCGCTGCCCGCCTGGCCGTCCACCCGCAGGAAGACGTTGGTGGGGCCCTGCTCCTTCACCTTGTCGAAGGTGTTGAGGGAGTTGGCGAAGACGCTCAGGTCGTAGGTGCCGTCCTCGGGCACGTCCACGGTGAAGTCGAGCGTGACGTCCGAGCCGGTGCGCAGCCCGCCCACGTCGTAGCCGCCGGAGGTGTAGAACTTCGACACGTCGGAGGTGGAGCCCTCCGGGCCGTTCTTCGAGTAGCCGGACCCGGTGTGGGCCGCGTCCTCCGCCTCGTAGGAACCCTGCCAACGCACCGGCGGTGACTGGGACTTCGTCGCCTTCCCGGCCGGGCTGAGGACGATCTCGTACGCCGAGGACTCCTTCAGTTTCGGCAGCGCGCCGTCACCGAAGTCGACGGTGACCGTGCCGTCGTCCGCGACCTTCAGGTTCGTCTCGGTGAGCAGCTTCGGTCCGGAGTTGTCGCCGACCTGCCCGCTCCACTCGATCTCCCGGACCCAGGCGTGCACGTTCCTGCCGAAGAGCTTCTTGGGGACGCCCGCGAAGGTGATGTGCCCCTTGCCGGTGGAGCCGCCGAAGAGCAGCCGGGCCTGCTTCTTCTTCTCGTCGAGGGTGGCCACGCCCTGCATGGTGTAGTTCTGGCCGGGGAACGGCGGGTTCACCGTCACGGTGTGCCCGCTCATCGAGGCGTACGAGTTCAGCAGCCACCACTGGCCGTTGCCGCGGTTGGACTGCACCGCGGAGTCGGAGAGGTTGCCGTCGATGTTCCAGTAGGCGATGTCGGCGTCCACCTTGGACTCCTCGATCGCGGAGACCCACTGGATCATCTGACCGGGGACGGAGGTGTGGTAGTTGAAGGCGTACTCGTTGATGTTGATGGGGAGTCGGGTGCCCTCGCGAGAGGTCCCCTTGAACAACTCCTTCTCCCACACCCGGTACTTGGCGACGCTCGCGCGCACCGCCTCGGGGTGGCTCAGCTCGTGCCAGGTGATGACGTCCGGGAGGGTGCCGGCGGCCAGGGCGTGGGTGAGGAACCCCTTCACCTGGTCGTACAGGACACTCGTGTTGGGGCCGGCGATCCGGGCATCGGGCATCTTGCCCTTGATGAGCTTGTACGCGGAGTCCCAGGCGGCGAAGTAGTCGTCGGGGTCATTGAGCCAGCTGACCTTGTTGTAGCTCCACTGACCGGTGCCGAACATGTTGCCCTCGGGCTCGTTGAACGGCACGAAGACGATGTTGTCCTGGTACTGCTTCGGCAGCTTCAGGACCTGGTCGACCTGCTTGCCGATCTTCTCCTCGTAGAGCTTGAGCTTCTCCGCGGGGGTGTCACCGGGCCACTCGTAGGGGAAGCCGCGGTGGATGTCGGTCATGTAGATGTACACGTCGCCGTCGGTGGAGTCGGCGAGCGGCTTCACCACGTCCAGCGCGTCGGCGCCGGGGTGCTGCGGACCGTCCTGGGCCTTGGTGGAGACCGTGCGCAGACCCATGCCCTCGATGAGGTTGTTGGTGGGGACGTCCGGTCCGTACACGCCGTAGAGGGTGCCGGAGGCGCCGCCGTGGAAGGCGCCGGTGTCCGAGCCGAGGTCGACGGTGAGCTGCCCCTCGCGGACCACGGTGACGGTCGCCTGCACGGCGCGTCCGGCCGTCGTACCCGCCACTGTGAAGGTGCCGGGCTTGGCGTACTTCTCGGGCGGTACGGCGTCCCACACGATGGGCGCGTCGCGGTCGTAGCCGTCGGAGAAGGTGGCACGGACCGCGGCCGGGAGGGCCGGGGCGGTCCCGTCGGTCGTGCGGACGTCGAAGGAGGTCTGCGCGAGGTCCTGGAGGGTCGGCACGGCGCCGACCAGCGCGGCCACCTGCTCGGCGCTGAGTGCCGAGTGCCAGACCGTGAAGTCGTCGACGGCGCCCTTGAGCAGCGGGTCCGGGTAGAGCGACTTGCCTATGTAGCCGGCGGCCGTCGCCGAACCGCTCAGCAGGTCCTTGGCCTTGATGGCGGTCGCGGCGGAGGAGACCGCCACCCCGTCGAGGTAGGTGGTGAGCCTGCCTGCCGTGGTGTCGAGGGTGACGGTGACCGTCCGCCAGGCGTCCGCGGGCAGCGCCGCGTAGCCGCGGACCTGGTTCTCGGCACCGCCTCCGCCGGTGGTCACGGAGGTCTGGAACAGTCCGTTGCCGTTGTACGGCGTGCTGAAGAGGTACCTGCTGGTGTCGGTGCCCAGATCGAAGATCCGTTGCCAGGACGACTTGTCGCCGCTCCACTTCACCCGGGCGGAGACGGTCAGGTCGCTCGCGTCGCCGACCACTTCGCGGGGCAGTTGGACGTAGGCGCCGTCGGAGGTGGGGGCCCCGCCGGGCAGGGCCAGCGCCTTGCCGCCGTCCGCGCCCGCCACGGACTGGGCCGTCGAGCCGTTCACCAGGCTCGCCGTCAGGCCGTTGCCGGAGCTGTCGGTGATCTTTCCGGAGGACAGGTCGTCCTGGTCGAAGGTGTAGCGGGCGGCAGGACCGGGCGTGTCGGCCGCGTGGGCGGGGACGGCGGGTGCGGCCAGCAGGCCCGCGCCGAGGGCCAGCGCCACGGCGGCCGGCGCCCGGCGCTGCGTGGATCTGTCAGCGGATGACATGGATGCGTCCTCAATCGTCGGATAGCGGGTTCCGTGGACCGCGTCAGGCGCCGTCGAACCGGTTCGGCACAGACGTGTGTGGGGGGAGGGGCGGATGCGGGTGCCTGGGGAGGCGGGTACGGCGGCTCTGTGACGGCAGGTGCGACGGAGACGGCATGGGCGACTGCGTCGAACCGGTTCGGCGAAGCTAGCACCGGGCCAATCGGCCAGCAATCCCTTGGACACGGGGTTCTCGCGTTCTTTTCCGTCTCGCCGGGGATTGCGTTCCCGGTATTGACAGGTGCCCGGGCAGTTCCTACGTTCACTTCCACGCGAACCGGTTCGACAGCCGGTCGCCCGTCCCAAGGAGTCGCCGTGAACATCGGTGAGATCGCCCGACGGGCCGGTGTCTCGCGGAGCACCGTGTCCTATGCGCTGAGCGGCAAGCGCCCGGTGTCGGAGGAGACGCGCCGGAAGATCCAGCAGGTCGTCGACGAACTGGGCTACCAGCCCAGCGCCAGCGCCCGCGCCCTGGCCAACGGCCGGACCAGCACCATCGGCCTGGTCTTCCCGCCGGCCGGGAACCATTACACGGGGATGCAGCTGGACTTCATCGGCAGTGTGGTGGAGGCCGCCGCGGCCTACGACTACGACGTCCTGCTGTCGCCCAGTGGCATGGACAGCGACCGTTCCTTCCAGCGGCTGCTGGGGGAGCGGCGGGTCGACGGCGCGATCCTGATGGAGATCCGGCTGGAGGACGACCGGGCCGACCACCTGGCAGCGCTCGGCTTCCCCTCCGTCGCCATCGGCCGGACCGCGCACGCGGAGGACGGCTGGTACGTCGGCCTGGACCACACCGCTCTGGCCGCCGCCTGTGTCCATCACCTCGCGGACCTCGGCCACCGCAGGGTCGCCTTCGTGAACCGGCCCGAACAACTCCTGAGGACCGGCTACGAGTCCGCGCACCGCGGTCTGGACGGCTTCACGAAGGCCGCGGCGGAACGCGGGCTCACCGTCCGGACGTACTGCTGCGGTGACGACGCCGCCTCGGGCCAGGCGTGTCTGGAACGCATCCTGCGCGACGACCCGGCCACCACGGCCCTGGTCACCCTGAACGAGGCCGCGCTCGGCGGCCTCTACCGAGGGCTCGCCCACGCGGGCCGTCATGTGCCGCGCGACTTCTCCGTCACCGGGGTCGTCGCCAACCGCTGGGCGGAGACGGTGACCCCGCAGCTCACCGCCGCGGACGTACCGGCGGCCGAGATGGGCCGGCTCGCCGTGGACCTGCTGGTGGAGCGGCTCGACCACCCCGACGCGCCGCCCCGGCAGCACCTCCTCACCCCACCGATCTCGCTGCGGAACAGCACGGCGCCCGCAGGGACCTGATCCCACTCCGGAACCACCCGCGTCACCGTCCCACCCCACACGTCCGAACCGCCGCCCGACGGCGCCGTTCGACGTGCCCGCTGCTCCCCGCGACCCACCGCCGCGGCACCCGCATGCCACAAACCGAAGGAACCGCCATGAACAGCTTCTCCGGACGACGCCGTCCGACCGCCGCAGTCCTGATCTCCCTGGCCGTCGCCACCGGCGTCACCGCCTGCGGCTCGGGCTCGGGCAGCAGCGGCAGCGAGGGCGCGGACAGCGGTACGTACACGGTCTGGGACCCGTACCCGCAGTTCGCCAAGGGCTCGGCGTGGACGAACCTGCTGGACAAGTGCGGCACCGCGGCGGGCGTGAAGATCAAGCGGACCGGCTTCGACACCAGCGACCTGACGAACAAGGCGCTGCTCGCCGCCCAGCAGGGCAACTCCCCGGACGTCCTCATCGTCGACAACCCGGTCGTCTCGACCCTGGCCGAGGCGGGCGTGCTCACCACGACCGACGAGAACAAGCTGGACACCTCGAAGGTCGACCCCAACCTGCTGGCGGCGGGCCAGTCCGGCGGCAAGACCTACGGCACGCCGATCGGCGCCAACACCCTCGCCCTCTACTACAACAAGAAGGTCCTCAAGGCAGCCGGCGTGGACGTCGCCTCGGTGAAGGACTGGTCGTCGCTGACGGCGGCCCTGGAGAAGGTGAAGAAGGCCGGGAAGAAGGGCATCACCTTCTCCGCGATAGGCACCGAGGAGGGCAGCTTCCAGTTCCTGCCGTGGTTCTGGGGCGCGGGCGCGAAACTGACCCAACTCGACTCCGCCCAGGGCGTGTCGGCGCTCTCCCTGTGGAAGGACTGGGTCAAGGGCGGCTACGCCCCCAACTCGGTGATCAACAACACCCAGACCACCAGCTGGCAGGAGTTCGCGACCGGTGACTACGCGTTCGCCGAGAACGGCACCTGGCAGCTCGCCAACGCCAAGAAGGCGGGCTTCGAGTACGGCGTGCTCCCGATACCCGGCGCCTCCGGAGGCAGCGCGGCCGCCCCGACGGGCGGTGAGTTCGTCACCCTCCCGGTGCAGGACGACACCGGCCGCTACACCACCTCCCAGAAGCTGGCGACCTGCCTGACCAGCAGCCAGAACCTGTACGACACCGACACGACGCTGTCCTACGTGGCCCCCACCAGCGAGGTCCAGGACAAGCAGGTGGCCGCGAACGCCGAGCTGAAGCCCTGGGTCGACGCGGTCAAGGCCGCCAAGGGACGCACCAGCGACGACCTGGGCACCAAGTACCCCAAGATCTCCGAGCAGATGTGGAAGGCGGTCCAGTCCGCGCTCAGCGGTTCGAAGTCCCCGAAGGACGCGCTGACCGACGCCCAGTCCGCCGTCAAGTGAGCACACCTCAGGGCCAGTTGATGAGTCAGACCACACAAGTGCCGCGCCTTCGGACCGACTCCGAGGGCGCGGCCCCCAAGACGCGGCGCCGCCGCCGTCCCGTCTCGCCGCAGTGGGCGGCCTGGGCGTTCCTCGCCCCGGTGAGCTTGTACCTCGTCCTGTTCTACGCCTATCCGCTGTACCGGAATCTCGACCTGAGCCTGCGCAACTACACGGTGCGCTCCTTCGTCCGCGGCGACGCGCCGTTCACGGGCCTGGCGAACTACCGCAAGGTCTTCGACGACCCGACCTTCGCCCCGGCCCTGTGGCACACCGTGGTGTTCACCGGCGTGTGCCTGCTCTTCCAGTACGCGATCGGTCTGGCGCTGGCGGTCTTCTTCCACCAGAACTTCCGGCTCTCGGCGACCCTGCGGGCGCTGTTCCTGGTGCCCTGGCTGCTGCCGCTGATCGTGTCCGCGTCGACCTGGTCGTGGATGCTCAACAGTGACTCCGGTGTCGTCAACGCCGTCCTGCACGCGGTCGGTGTCGGCCCGGTGAACTGGCTGACCTCGCCGTCCTGGTCACTGACCTCGGTGATCATCGCGAACATCTGGATCGGGGTCCCGTTCAACCTGGTCGTCCTCTACAGCGGCCTGCAGTCCATCCCGGCCTCGCTGTACGAAGCGGCGGCCCTGGACGGGGCGAACGCCTGGCGGCGCTTTTGGAACATCACCTTCCCGCTGCTGCGCCCGGTCTCCGCGATCACCCTGCTCCTCGGCCTCGTCTACACCCTCAAGGTCTTCGACATCATCTGGATCATGACCAAGGGCGGCCCGGCGGACTCCTCCACCACCTTCGCCACCTGGTCCTACCAGCTCGGCTTCGGCAACCTGCTGCCCGCCTTCGGCCCCGGCGCGGCCGTCGGCAACCTGCTCGTGGTCGCCGCCCTGGTCTTCGGCCTGATCTACCTGAAGGTCCAGCGAAAGCAGGCGCTGTCATGAGCAAAAGCCTGAAGACCGTCGTCGGTCTGCTGCTGACCGCGGTCATGCTCTTCCCGGTCTACTGGATGATCAACGTGTCCTTCACCCGCGACCAGGACATGCGCAAGTCCCCGCCGGACCTGTTCCCGGTCCACGGCACCCTGGCCGGCTACCGGGCGGTCCTGGACCAGCAGCTGCCCTACCTCGGCACCAGCCTCGTCATCGGCCTGGGCACCGTCGTGCTGACCGTGGCGCTGGCCGCCCCGGCCGGCTACGCGCTGGCCAAACTGCGCCCGCGCGGCGGCGGCGCGCTCAGCTTCCTGCTGCTGGTCGCCCAGATGATCCCCGGCATCATCATGGCGATGGGCTTCTACGCCATCTACCTCCAGCTCGGCCTGCTCCAGTCGGTGCCCGGACTGATCGTCGCCGACTCCACCCTGGCCGTGCCCTTCGCGGTGCTCATCTTCACCGCGTTCATGTCCGGCATCCCCGGCGAGCTGATCCAGGCCGCGCAGATGGACGGAGCACACGCCCTGCGCACCTTCTGGTCCGTCGTCCTGCCGATGAGCCGCAACTCGATCGTGACGGTGTCGCTGTTCGCGTTCCTGTGGTCCTGGTCCGACTTCATCTTCGCCAGCACCCTCGCGGGCGGCGGCGCCCACGAGCCGATCACCCTGGGCATCTACCACTACATCGGCAACAACAACCAGCAGTGGAACGCCATCATGGCCACCGCCGTCGTGGCCTCCCTGCCCGCCACGGTCATCCTCGTCCTCGCCCAGCGCTACGTCGCCGCCGGTGTGACCGCCGGCGCCGTCAAGGACTGACCCGGCCACGGCGCAGCCCCCTCCCCGATGATCTTCGACGATCCCTGCTCGAGAAACGAGTGCCTCTTCATGACCGCCGACCGCCCCGGCCCGGCCTTCTCCGTCCACGACATCCCGTTCAGCACGTACGGATCCTGGTTCGGCATCTCCCCCGTGGTGGCGGAGAAGACGTACGCCGAGGACCTCCACCTCGTCTCGCACCAGAACGGCATGCACGCCGTCCTGAGCCTGGTCCCCCTCGATCCCGCGACGGGCGACCGCGCCGAGACCCGCGTCGAGGCCACACCGGGCCTGCTGACCTGGACCGGGGCGGCCGGACGCGTGGATCTCACCTACGAGTCGCCGGACACCGTACGGCTGCGCGGTGCGGGTGTGCCGCTGCGGATCTCGGCGGCGGCCCCCACACTGACCCCGTTCAGCGGCACCTACTTCTACCGCGAACCGGCCGCCGACGCCTACGTGTTCACCTCGTACGAGACCGGTTGCCGCTATCGGGTCACGCTGCTGTCCGGCACGGCCGAGGTGTTCGGCAGCCAGGCTCTCGGCAGCGCCGACCGTGGTGTCACCGTCGCCGACGCGGACGGGGGCTGGGAGGTCGCGGTCGAGGAGATCGACACCGCCCGCCCCGCCTACGTGCCGACGGCGGCCTTCGGCAAGGTCGTCGAGGCCGCCCGGAACTCCTTCGCGGACTTCGCCGACACCGTGGCCCCCTGGCGCTCGTCCGCCACCCCGGCCGCCGAACTCGCCGCCTACGTCCTGTGGTCGGCGACCGTCCGCCCGGCCGGCCTGGTCACCCGGCCCGGCGTGCTGATGTCCAAGCACTGGATGGACAAGGTCTGGAGCTGGGACCACTGCTTCAACGCCCTGGCCCTGGCCCCCGGCTGCCCCGAACTGGCCCGGGACCAGTTCCAGCTGCCCTTCGACCACCAGGACGAGACCGGCGCGCTGCCCGACTCGGTCACCCACTCCGAGGTGCTCCGCAACTTCGTCAAACCGCCCATCCACGGCTGGGCGTTCGGCCATCTGCGCCGCAGGGTGCCCACTCCCTTGGAGCGGGCGGAACTGACCGCGACGTACGACAGGCTGGAACGCTGGACGGACTTCTGGCTCACCGCACGGCGTGCACCCGGCGCCGCCCTGCCCCACTACCAGCACGGCAACGACAGCGGCTGGGACAACGCCACCACCTTCGACCCCGAACGCGTGGTCGTCACCGCCGACCTGGCCGCCTTCCTGACCTTGCAACTGCGTGAACTCGCCGATCTTGCCACGCAGTTGGAGCGACCCGAGGATGCCCGCCGGTGGACCCGGGCTGCCGAGGACACACAGCAGGCGATGCTCGACCAGCTCTGGACCGGCGATCGGTTCGTCGCCCAGGGCGTCGACAGCGGCGACACCTGGGGCACCTCCAGTCTGCTCGACCTGATGCCGATCGTGCTCGGCGAGTACCTGCCGGACGACATCAGCGACGTACTGGCCGGCCGGATCGAGGCCCATCTGACCTCGTACGGCCTGGCCACCGAACTGCCGACCTCGCCGCACTACCTCGCCGACGGCTACTGGCGCGGCCCGATCTGGGCCCCGGCCACGGTCCTCGTCGAGGACGGCCTGCGGCGCGGCGGCCACCACCGGCTGGCCGACGAGATCAGTGCCCGCTTCCGCGCCCTGTGCGAGCACCACGGCTTCGCGGAGAACTTCGACGCCCTGGCCGGAACGGGTCTGCGCGACCGCGCCTACACGTGGACGGCCGCCGCCTACCTCCTGCTCGCCGAAGCCCACGCACAGCGGGACGGCGGGTGAGAACGGCGCCCCACCGGGCTCGGCGGTGACTCAGTCGAGGACAGCGACGGCCTCGATCTCCACCAGGTGGTCGGGGACGTCCAGCGCGGCGACGCCCAGCAGCGTGGCCGGTGGGGTCGGGGTGGTCCCCAGCCGCGCGGCCGCCCGCGAGATGCCCTCCAGGAGCCGGGGCATCTTGTCGGGCGTCCAGTCGACGACATGGAGGGTCAGTTTGGCCACGTCGTCGAAGGAACCGCCGGCCTCGGCGAGGGCGGTGCCGATGTTGAGGTAGCACTGCTCGACCTGCGCGGCGAGGTCACCCTCGCCGACCGTGCGTCCCTCGGCGTCCCAGGCGACCTGCCCGGCGACGAAGACCAGCTTCGATCCCGACGCGATCGACACCTGCCGGTAGACGTCGATCTTCGGCAGTCCGTCGGGGTTGAGCAAGGTGATGGCCATTCTTCGCACCTCCATGGTCGGGCTTCTCGGGCCCTAGGTCTCCAGTGGTTACTGGGGAACTGTAGGAGAGTGAGCGCTGACGTGGGAGAACGCACTTTTCGGTGACTGGGGAACCTGAAGGTGACCTGGCAGCTCAGCGGCTTGCCCGGGGACGGGCTGGGCAAAAAAACCCAGTGGAAGCGCTGTCAGTGGTGCCCCTTATGCTGCACCGGACGATCACGCGGGACCAGGGGAGGGCGCGGCATGTTCGGCAAGCTGTTCGGTGGGGGCCGGGAGAGACCGACGGCGGATCCGCACGCCCTACCCGCTCCGCGCAGGCAGAAGAACGGGGTCCACGTCCTGCGCGCGCTCGGTGACGCCCGGGTGCTCGCCCTCGTGGAAGCGGCCGACGCGGGTGACTGGGCAGCGGTCAAAGCGGCCCTCGCGCCCTTCGACCTGGGCCATGAGCAGGCGGTCCTGGGGCAGCTGGCCCAGCTGGACGGTGTGGAGGAGTGGATCGTCCGCGCCGCCGAGGAGGACAGGGACGACAAGGAGCTCCGGGCGACCGCCCTGCTGATCTCGGGTGCGCGCCATGTCTCCTGGGGCTGGGAGGCGCGTACGTCCGCCCGTGCCGTGGACGTCGGCCGTGAGCAGTGGCAGATCTTCTACGAGCGGCTGCGCATCGCCGAGGAGCATCTGCTCGAGGCCGCCGAGTCGCGGCCCGACTGGGTCACGCCGTGGCGCCAGCTGCTCACCTCGGGGCGCGGCATGTCCGTCGACGACAGCGTCAAGGAGGCCCGGCTCGCGGCCGGTCTGCGCCGTGACCCGCTGAACCTGGACATCCACCTGGAGTGGGTGTCGCAGCTCCAGCCACGCTGGGGCGGAGAGCCGGGCCAGGCCCTGGAGTTCGCCCAGAAGGCCTTCGCCGGCGCACCCGACGGGCACCGGCTCGGCTGTGTCATCGCCATGGCACACATCGAGGACTGGGTGGAGTCCGACGACCGCGACTGTCTCCAGCACCCGCGGATCCGCGCGGAGTTGAGGGAGGCCGCGGAGCGCAGCATCCTGCACCACGCCTATGAGCGCCGCCTGGGCTGGCAGGGCGACTACAACATGTTCGCCATGGCCCTCTCGCTGGCGGGCAGCAGCACGGCCTCCAACGTCTTCCGCGAGCTGGAAGGTGTGTTCACCGAGTGGCCGTGGACCTTCATGGCGGACCCGCAGAAAGCGTACGCGCGCTTCCGCAAGGCCTTCTGAGCCCCGGGCCCCCCGTTCCCTGCCCTGCCCTGCCCTTCCTGCCCTTTCCTTCCCTTCACCCCGGACTGCCCCATGCCCCTGCGTGACAACGCCGCCGACCACGCCACCACCGACCGCACCTTCCAGGTCGACCTCCGCGGCCTGGTGGACCTCCTCTCCCACCACCTCTACTCCAGCCCCCGCGTCTACCTGCGTGAACTCCTCCAGAACGCGGTCGACGCCCTCACCGCACGGCACGCCATCGAGCCCCACGGCGGCTTCGGCATCCGCCTGTACGCCGACGGCTCCGTGGTGCGCGTCGAGGACGACGGCGTCGGCCTCACCGAGGCCGATGTGCACGCCTTCCTCGCCACCATCGGCCGCAGCAGCAAGCGGGCCGAGCAGGTCGCCGAGCAACGCGCCGACTTCATCGGCCAGTTCGGCATCGGCCTGCTCTCCTGCTTCCTGGTCGCGGACGAGATCCACGTCGTCAGCCGCTCGGCCCGCACCCCCGACGCCCCCGCCGTGGAGTGGCGGGGCCGCGGTGACGGCAGCTACAGCGTCCGTACCCTGCCCGCATCCGCCCGCCCCCGGCCCGGTACGACCGTCACGCTGACGCCGCGCGCCGACGCGGGCGAGTGGACCCGCCCGGCTCAAGTGCACGAGCTGGCCCGCCACTTCGGCTCCCTGCTGCGTCACCCCGTGACCTTCGACGACGGCACAGCGGGCGCGGGCGTTCCGGTGAACCCCGAACCCGCGCCCTGGGCGCGCACCCACCCCACGCCCGGGGCCCGTTCCCGAGCCCTGGCCGCGTACGGCGAGGAGGTCTTCGGGTTCACACCGCTGGACACCATCGAACTGGACCTGCCCGCCGTGGGCCTGAAGGGCATCGCCTGCGTGCTGCCCGAGGCGGTCCCGGCCGGGCGCCGCCACGGCCACCGCGTGCACGTCAAAGGCATGCTGCTGTCCGAGCAGGCCGAGGAGATCCTCCCCGACTGGGCGTTCTTCGTCCGCTGCGTCGTCGACGCCGAGAGCCTGCGCCCCACCGCCTCCCGCGAGTCCCTGTACGAGGACGACACCCTCGCCGCCGTACGCGACGCGCTCGCCGAACACCTGCGGGCGTGGATCGCCAGGGCCGCCGCCAGCGACCCCGAACTGCTCGGCCGCTTCCTCCAGGTGCACCACCTGGCCGTGAAGTCCCTCGCGGTGCACGACGACGAGATCATGCGGATGCTGCTGCCCTGGCTGCCGTTCGAGACCACCGACGGGCACGCCACCCTCGACGAGTTCGCGCGCACCCACCGCACCGTCCTCGTCACGTCGAGCGTGGAGGAGTTCCGCCAGGTCGCGGCGATCGCCTCGGCCGCCGGGCTCGGCGTCGTCAACGGCGGCTACACCTACGACCGCGCGCTGGTCCACCGGCTGCCCGAGGTCAGGCCCGAGGTCAGCGTCGCCGACCTCGACCCGGGGACCCTCACCGCCCACCTCGACCCCGTCGACCGGGAGACCGAGCTGGCCGCCGCGGCGTATCTCGCCCAGGCCCGCGACGCCCTCGCCGTCTTCGACTGCGACGTGGCGCTGCGCACCTTCCAGCCCGCCTCCGCCCCCGCCCTCCTCCTCGACAGCCGCGAGGCCCGGCACGAACGCACCCGCTCCCAGCTCGCCCGCGAGCAGCAGGGCGGCGTGTGGGGCGACATCCTCGGCGCCCTGCGCCAGGAGGCTCCGCGCGCCCAGCTGATCCTCAACCAGCTCAATCCGCTGGTGCGCACCGCCGTCACCATCGACGAGCCCGAGCTGGCCCGCACCAGCGCCGAAGCCCTCTACGGCCAGGCCGCGATGCTCTCCCGGCGCCCGCTCAGGCCCGCCGAGTCGAGCCTCATCAACCGTTCCTTCCTCGACCTCCTCGCCCACGCCCTCCGCAAGGACAGCTGACGATGCCTACCGCGATCCAGACCACCGACGAGCTGTACCAGGCGCTCCAGGAGAACGAGGAGCGGCCCTACGGCCGTACCCGCACCGTCACCGCCGAGGAACTCGTCGACGCCGCCGAGCAGTTCGAGGAGCCCGTCCCGCTCGTCCACGCCCTCCTGGAACTGCAGAAGGCGTACACCTACGGCTCCGAACCCCGCAAGTCGCCCGTCGTCTTCGCCCGGCTGCTGACCCTCTTCGACGAACAGCCCGACGTCTTCGACGAGCGCATGCGCCACCAGCTGTTCTGGCGGTTCAAGTGGGTGGGCCACGCCCTGCGCCAGCTGCCCGAGATACCGCTGGCCAGCCTGCGCCAGTGGCTGCAGGAGATGCGCGACCGCTACGAGAAGGCCGGCCTCGGCCTCCAGCCCTACTACGGACAGGCGTACCAGCTCGCCGCGCACGTGGGCGAGGACACCACCCTCGCCTACGAGCTGTGGGCGGCCCGCACCCGCACGCGGCTCAGCGACTGCGAGGCCTGCGAGATCTGCGAGCGGGCCCTGTTCCACCTCGCGGCGGGCGACGACGAGCGCGCCCTGCGCACCTGGGAACCCGTGCTGAACGGCAAGGAGTCCTGCCGGGAGGAACCGGCCCGCTCCTTCTCGTACGCGCTGCTGCCCCTGCTGCGCACCGGCCAGGCCGACCGGGCGCGCGAACTGCACCTCGTCGGCTACCGCGGCTGCCGTCGCAACCCCTCGATGTCCGGTGAGGTCGGCCGGCACCTGGAGTTCTGCGCGCTGACCGGCAACGAGGCCCGCGGCCTGGAACTGCTCGCCGAGAACCGCAACCTGTTCGACGAGGTCGACTCGCCCCTGGACCAGCTCGACTTCCTCACCGGCGTGGAAGTCCTCCTCCAGCGGGTGGAGCACCTCGGCCACGGAGAACTGCCCTCCGCCGGATACGCGGGCCGCACCTGGACGGTGACCGGGTTGCGCACCGAGGTGCGGGGCCGCGCCGACGACCTCGCCGCACGCTTCGACGCCCGCAACGCAACCGCCACCCACACCGACCGCCGCAGGACCCGCCTCGACCGGGCGCCCCTCCTCGACGCGCTGGAACTGACCCTGCGCACCCGCAGCCTCGACGACGTCGCCCCGGCCGCCCCCGTTGCGGTGCCCGCCCCCCGCACCACCGCCGCGGTTCCCGACTCGCTGCCCGAACTCATCCTCCAGGCAAGGAAGTTGGAGGAGCAGGGGCACCCGGACGCCCAGACCTGCTTCGCCCGGCTGCGCACGCTCGTCGCCGCCCGCGACTACACCCACCCCGACGACCCCGCCGTGGGCCCGCTGGTCCAGCTGCGCGCGGACCTGCTGGCCGAGGAGGCGAACCGGGCGGGCAACAACGACGAGTTCGCCGAAGCCGCCGCGCTCCACGAGGAGGCCTCGGCCCTCTACGACGACGCCGGGGAGCCCGGACCCGCGGCCTTCACGCGCGCCTGCGCCCTGCTCGCCACCGCCCAGATCCCCGGTGAGGACGGGGCCGCGGCGAAGGCGGACGCGCTGACCGGCGTCCACACGGCAGTGGTCCGCCTGCACGAGGAGACGACCGGTCTCGCTCCCTACCAGGAGGCCCGCCTGCTGCGGCTGCGGGCGACCGCGCTCGCCCTGCGCCTCCAGACGACGGGAAGCAAGGAGCATGTCGCGCCGGTCTTCGCCGAGGCCGACCTGCTGCACACGTTCGCCACCGGACACGACCTTCCCGGGCAGATCTCCGGCGCCCTGCTGCTGCGGGCCAGCACGCACGCCATCTCCGGCGACCTGCCCGCGGCGGTCACCGAGATCGACGCCCTCCTCGACCGGCTGAAGGCGCACGGCCCGGCCTGGCACCTGCCCCGCACCCTCGGACTGCGCGGCCGGCTCCAGCTCGCCCTCCAGGACCCGCAGACCGCGCACGCGGACCTCACCGAAGGCCTGCGGCTGGCCGCCGACTGGCCGGCCGACAGCATGGACACCACCCGCCTGCACGGCGACCTCGCCGAGGCCTGCATGCACCTGGGCCGCCCCGACGAGGCACTGCGGCACCTGACGCGCTCGGCGGAGCTGGACCTTCGCCGCGGCAACCGCGTCGACGCGTTCTGCACCTACAGCAACGCCGCCCAGCTCAGCCTCGACCTGGGCCGGGTCGAGGACTGCATCGCCCTGCTCGACTCCCTGCTGACCGAACCCGACGTCACCTCCGGGGAGCTGGACGACCGGCTCGCCGCCCAGCTGCGCCTGACCCGGGCCCGCGCACTGCGCGCGGGGGAGGACATCAAGGCGGCCACGGCGGAGTTCGCCGCCCTCGCGGCCGAGTCGGCCGGCTGGGACGACGACCCGGGCAGCCACGCCATGATCGCCGCGGAGACGGCCGTACTCCTCGGCGAGTCCGGCGAGTTCGGCCCGGCCCGCGAGGCCGCGGACCAGGCGATCGCCGCGCACGCCCGGGACCCGCGCTACGAACTGCTCAGCAACTGCCTGCGCGAGCTCGCCCGTCTCCAGGCCCAGCAGCAGGGCCCCGAGGGCCTGGCCGACGCCCGCGCCTTCCTCGCCGACGCCGGCCGTGTCGCCGACGAGGCCCGGGCCGCCGGGTACGAGGCCCGCGGCCGCTCCCTGGACAGCGCCCTGGCCTACGAACACGGGCGGGTGAGCGCCTACGCCGGCGCGTACGAGGAGGCGCTGGCCGCCCTGGACAAGGCGCTCGCCGTGCTCGGCGAGCTGCGGCCGGACGACGACCGGGCGGGCGAGTGGGCCGAGTGCGTCCGTCTCGCGGGAGCCGTGGAGGGCCTGTACCTGAAGCGCCCGGCCCCGGCCCTCACCCGCCTCGACGCGGCGGTCGCCCGGCTGACCGCCCTGGGCCACACCGAGGAGACCGAGACCCTGACCTCCCTGGCGGCCAGGCTGCGCGACGAGGAGTGAGCCCGGTCCCATAACATCGTTCAGGCAGACGTCAGTTGCCCAGCGGATCCACGTCGAGGAGGCAATGGTGCTCGGAAAGGGCACATGGTTGCTCGTGGGTGCCCTGGTCGTGGCCTGGATGGTGCTCTCCGGCCCCAGCGCGCCGAGCGGTGCCCTGGACGCCCGGTCCGTGCCCGCCAAACCCGTCAGGGACGTCGTACCGAACCGCGTCATGACCTGGAACCTCTGCAACCCCTGCGAGACGGGCAACGACGACCGGGCGGCGCAGATCGCCGAGTTCGCGCCCCAGGTCGTCGGCCTCCAGGAAGCCTGCGTGGGTGACGTCGAGAAGATCCGGGAGTATCTGGAGAACCTGCACGGACTCGTCTACCACGTCGAGTACGCGCCGGTTCTCCAGAGCTGGGGCCGTTGCGGGGGAGCACCGTGGAACCCCGGCGGCTACGGCGAGGCGATCCTCTCGGCGGCCCCCATGACCGACGTCGTCAGGACCGAGTATCCCGACGGCGGCTCCGAGGACCGCGGGTACATGGCGGTCACCACCACGGTCGACGGCCACAAGGTCCGGCTCTTCAACACCCACCTCGCCGAACGACGCCAGGAGGCCGTCCGGGCGGACCAGGTCGGCGTCCTCGCCAAAGAGGTCGCCCGGCACGACCGCGCGATCGTCATCGGCGACTTCAACGCCGTGCCGGACGCCTACGAGCTCACCAAGATGTGGAGACTGGCCACGGACGCGGACCCCAAGTGCCGCCCCGGCGCCGCCACCACCTGCGAGCCGACCACCGACTGGCAGAGCAAGTTCGACTACGTCTTCCTGCGCGGCTACGTCCCCGCCAGACACCGCGTGCATCCGAGCCAGGTCTCGGACCATCATGTGCTGTACGCCGACGTGAACCCGGCGTAGGCGGGCGTCCGCGAAGCTGGACGAGGTCGAGGGTGCCGGCCCTGGCGCCCGGGTGGATGCCCTCCGTGCACCAGGCCGCTGAGGGTGGAGTTGCTGTCCGCGTCGTAGTAGCCCGTAGGTGCCCCCGATCCCGGGCAGTCACAGTCCGGACCACCGGCTGGACTGCCCGGCCGGGGACACAGAACCGAGGCTCAGGGGTTCTGGGTGAGGATGAGGTCCAGCGCGGCGCTCACATTGACCAGCCCGGGTCCGGTGGCCGTGTCGATGCCGACGTGGGCGTGGTTGCCGAACCGCGGGTGATTGGTGCCGGTCGTGACGTCGGTGGCGGTCGTGGTGAGCGCCTTGGTCACTTGGGCGGGAGTCAGCCCCGGCCTGGCTCCGAGGAGTACGGCCACCGCCCCCGCGAGCTGCGGTGCCGCGGCCGACGTGCCCGAGAACATCGCCCAGCCGTCCCTTGGGCCTGTGGTGTCGCCCGGGTCGCTGGTCGGGTCGCCCGGGTCTGGCTGGCTCTCGTCGACGTCGATCGCGCATCCGGGCGGCACCGGCAGCATCAGGTACTGGGCCCGGGGGAGCAGGCCGACCAGACCGCACACGGTCGGCACGCGGACGCCGTCGATCCAGGGGCTGACGTATCCGCTCGCGTAGTTCGACGCGCGCAGCCGGCCGTCCCGCGCTGCGAACACTCCGCCTGCGGCGATCACTCCGGGCACCTGGGGTTCGATGGCGAACTGGCCGTTGCCCGCGGAGAAGACGACGACGATGCCTTGCTCTATCGCGTCCAGGATCTCCAGCGCGAAGATCACGTCGGCCTGACTCGGGTCTCCGAGCGGAGGGAAGTCCCCGTCTCCGCCCCACGAGTTGGTGAGAACCTGCGGGCGGTCTGCCTTGGCACGCAGGAAGCCGGCCGTGGCGGCCGTGAGGTCGCCCCGCTGGTTGCTCGCGCGGTACGGGCGCAGTCGCGCGCCCGGAGCCACGGCGAAGATGTTCGCCGATTCCCCGGTGCCGTGCCCGATCGGATCCTCTGCGGGGCTGGTGCCGGGGACGAGTGCGACGGGCGGGGTGACGTCGTAGCCGTGGGCGGTGAAGTAGGCGTGCTCGGCCTGCCCCGTGTCGACCATGGCGACCTGCACACCGCGACCCGTGTGCCCCGCCTCATGTGCCGGGGTCGCGTTGAGCAGCCTGGCGATGTCGTCCGGGAGCGTGAGGTGGAACGCGTCGACGTCCGGTGGCCTGGCGTCGGCCGGGAGGAGACGCATGGGCGTGCGCGGACGCTCCAGGGCCACCGCCTCAATGGCGTCCTCGCCAGGTGCGGCGCCGACGCCGAGGGCGGCCGGTTGCCGGTCGCCGACGATGTCGAGGTGTGTGACGGAACGCTCCCGGTTCATGGGGCCCAGTTGCCGCACCTCGTAGCTGGCGATCCGCCCGCTGGTGAGCTGTTCGTACGCGGCCGGCGTACCGGCGACGGTGAAGCCCAGCCGGCTCTCGGCAGTCACGGTCAGCCCCGCTGTCCGTGCGTATTCCTTGGCGCGCTCCATGGAGTCACCCTCGGCGCGGAACGGCCTGGCCGAGGAGAAGGCGGTTGCCTGGGTCGCCGGCACTCCGCCCTGCGAGCGGGCGGAGACATAGCCGTACACGGTTTCCGGAACGTCCTGTCCGTACTGGGGCGTTGTGGGGTTCGTCATGTGTCCTCCAGAAGGGGAGGCCCGGGCGCACGAACCACGGCAGCCGGTCACGAACCCCCGTCGTGGGCCCCGGGCGTGGGAATCGGCAGTACGGTGACGGACCTCGCGGTGTTCGCCAGCGCCAGTGGCACGGGCAGCGCCTGCGGACGTGCACGGTTCTCGAGCGGCGCGATACCGAACGCCTCGCAGAACCTCCCGCTCGATCCGGTGACGAGTGCCCCGGCGGTCATGGGCACCACGTCGATGCCATGACGGGAGCACCACGAGACCAGGTCATGCACCGTAGCCTCGGCCTGCAGCTCAACCAGAGCCTCGACGAACTCCTTGTCGGACACGTCACCTTGCCCTGATGTCACTTGGTTCTCCCGATGGCTCGCCAATCACTTCAATCCTCGCATTTGCAGCATCAGCTGGCAAAACATGCTAGAGGGTGGTGCTGGATCATGACCCTCGAACGTGCTGCCCCTGGGGGCGCGGACCTGCTGTGACTTCTCCCACCTGCTCTTGCCGGGGCGAGAAGCGCTTGCCTACGTTCGGTCGCATGTCCTCCCATGGCCGCGCCCTTCCGGGTGAACCGGACGAAACCGCCGCGGAAAGCAGACCCGCGACGGACCGAACCGACCCGCTCCCGACGGTCGACCTCGACGTCGACCTGAGCCCGCATGAACTGCTCCGGCGCGCTCATGTCGTGGACGCTCTCGGCCCGGACTGGGACCCCGTCGCCGTGCTGCGCGGTGAGGAAGCGGCGTACGAGCTGCTGTATTCCGGCCTCAGCGCGGAGCAACAGCGCGTCTACGACGAGCTGGTCTCGGCCGGCGTGCTGCCTCGGAGAGGGGGCGGCGATGCTGCCGCTTGACCCGCAGGCGGACATCGGGCGGCGCGCCTGGGTGGCCTGCCCGAACTGCGACGATCATCGCGGGTGCGCCACCTGCGAGCAGGGGCGCACCTGTTCTGAGCACTGGCGCTACCTGCTGTCCCACGTCGGCAGTCTGCTTCACCTGCAGTGCCGGTCCTGCACCCACATCTGGGCACACGAGACCCACTTCGGTGCCACCCGCTCCCGGTGGGAGCGGATGACCAGCGGTCTGCGACGCATGTGATCATCAGTGGCGCCGTCGGTCGTGGCCTGCCAGTGAGGCCGGACGGCGGATCGGCGCCCGCTTTCGGATGATCCCCCCGCCCTGTCGTCGGGACCGGCAGGCCGCCCTGCCCGAGGATCGCGTCCGGCGGGCATCCCTGCCTGCCGTACGTCCGTCTCGGAGGCAGCGGTGCACATCCTGCTCCTGGCCAGTGCGTTCAACAGCCTCACCCAGCGTGTCTTCGCCGAACTGCGCGACCGTGGCCACACCGTGGCGGTGGAACTCGCCCTTCCTGGCAGCCCATTGCCGGAAACCGTGCGACAACACGCACCGCAGCTCATCGTGGCGCCGATGCTGAAGACGGCGATTCCCGAGGAGGTATGGACAGCGCACACCTGCCTCATCGTCCATCCGGGGCCCGTGGGCGACCGTGGACCCTCCTCCCTGGACTGGGCGATCCACGAGGGCGTCGACCAGTGGGGCGTCACCGTCCTGCAGGCCGACGGGGAGATGGACGCAGGTGACGTGTGGGCCTGTGTACCGTGCCGGGTCCCTCCGGTTTCCAAGAGCGAGCTGTACCGGGGCGAGATCGCCGACGCCGCGCTCGAGGCCGTCATGCTCGCGGTGGAGCGCTTCGCCGAGGGGACCCACGTCCCACGCAAGCAGGACGTGGCACGCACGGCCGACGCCCGTCTGCGCCCCCGCCCCTACCTCGACCAGAGCGTCCGGCGCATCGACTGGGCCGAGGACTCCACGCACGAAGTCCTGCGCAAGCTGAGAGCGGCGGACTCCCAGCCCGGTGTGCTGGACGTCCTGCTCGGCCGTGAGTGGTATCTGCACGGCGGTCATCCCGAGAGCGTGTTGCGCGGCCGCCCGGGCGAGCTGCTGGCCACCAGGGCCGGGGCGGTGTGCCGGGCCACCAAGGACGGCGCCGTGTGGATCCCCGAGCTGCGGCCCCGGCGCGTGCCCGGGCAGCCGCCCACGTACAAACTGCCTGCCGTGCGGGCACTGGGCGACCTGCTGCCGCCCCTGCCCGAGCATGCCCTGCCCCTGCTGCCCGAGGTACGGCACCGTACCTGGACGGACATCCGCTACCGGGAGGACGGGAACGTCGGGTTCCTCTCGTTCTCCTTCCCCGGCGGCGCCATGAGCACGGAGCAGTGCCGACGTCTGCTGGACGCCTACCGGGAGGCGTGCGAGCGGCCCACGTCCGTGCTGGTGCTGGGCGGCGAACGGGACTTCTTCTCCAACGGGATCCATCTCAACGTCATCGAGGCCGCGGACGACCCCGCTGCCGAGTCCTGGGCGAACATCAACGCCATCGACGATCTGGTCGAGGCGGTCCTGACGACGACCGACCGACTGGTGGTCGCGGCGGTCGCGGGCAACGCCGCGGCGGGCGGGGTGATGCTCGCCCTGGCGGCCGACGAGGTGTGGTGCCGCTCGGGCGCCGTGCTGAACCCTCACTACCGCCTCATGGGCCTGTACGGCTCGGAGTACTGGACGCACACCCTGCCCCGCAGGGTGGGTCCCGCGACGGCGGAACGACTCATGCGTGAGGCTCTCCCGGTGAGCTCGGCGGCCGCCCTGCGCCTCGGCCTCGTCGACCGGCTGGTCGACTGCGGTCCGGACGCGTTCGCGGGGGAGGTCGGCGGCCTGGCGGCCCGTCTGGCGTCACTGCCGGCCACGGCGGCACGGATCACCGCGAAGAAGACGGAGCTGGACCGGCTGGAGAGCGTGACACCGCTGGCCGGCTTCCGTGAGCAGGAGCTGGCCCGCATGCGCCGGACCTTCGACGACCCGGACGCCCCGTACCACTCGCTGCGTCGTTCCTTCGTCCACAAGGAGCGGCCGGCGTGCACCCCGCCGCACCTCGGCCCCGCCCAGGTTGCGCAGACCAATCCGACCCCCTCCGCCGCGGATGTCACCGGAATGGCCCTGCATCCCGTCTCGTCACGGACGAACGGCTGATACGAAGAAAAGCGATGGTCGAAATCTGGGCCTTCATCCCTTACCTCCCCAGGAGGCGGTCCCATGACTGAGGCGACGCCGGACACGGTCGGCGCTGCGGACGCAAGCGGCGCGCCCGCCGACGAGACACCCACGATCCACATTCTCTGGATCAACGCGGGCCTGAGCTGCGACGGCGACTCGGTCGCGTTGACGGCGGCCATGCAGCCCAGCATCGAGGAGATCGTGCTCGGTGTGCTGCCGGGCCTTCCGAAGATCGCCGTCCACTGGCCGCTCATCGACTTCGAGTGCGGTCCGGTCGGCGGCTCGGACACGTTCATCGAGTGGTTCTTCAAGGGGGAGCGGGGCGAGATCGACCCGTTCGTCCTGGTCGTCGAGGGTTCCATCCCCAACGAGGCGATCAAGCCCGAAGGCTATTGGTGCGGCTTCGGCGACAACCCGGAGACCGGCCAGCCGATCACCACCAGCGAGTGGATCGACCGGCTCGCCCCGAAGGCACTGGCGGTCGTCGCCATCGGCACCTGCGCCACCTACGGTGGCATCCATGCCATGGCGGGCAACCCGACCGGCGCGATGGGCGTGCCCGACTACCTCGGCTGGGACTGGAAGTCGCACGCGGGCATCCCCATCGTGTGCGTCCCCGGCTGTCCGATCCAGCCCGACAACTTCTCCGAGACGCTCACCTACCTGCTCTACCAGGCGACCGGCGCCGCCCCGATGATCCCGCTGGACGACAAGCTGCGCCCGACCTGGCTGTTCGGGGCCACCGTGCACGAGGGCTGCGACCGCGCGGGCTACTACGAGCAGGGCCAGTTCGCCCTGTCGTACGACTCGCCGACATGCCTGGTCAAGCTCGGCTGCTGGGGCCCGGTCGTCAAGTGCAACGTGCCCAAGCGCGGCTGGATGAACGGAATCGGCGGCTGCCCCAACGTCGGTGGCATCTGCATCGCCTGCACCATGCCCGGCTTCCCCGACAAGTTCATGCCGTTCATGGACGAACCCCCCGGCGCCAAGGTGTCGAGCAACGCCAGCGGCGCGTACGGCGCCGTGGTCCGCAAGCTGCGGTCGATCACGGCCAAGACGGTGGACAAGGAGCCCAAGTGGCGCCGTACCGGAGACAAGATCACCACCGGATACCGACCCCCGTGGTGAGCGTCCGCCGCAAGTAATCCGCTCCCCGCTTCGTGCACCCCCACACGAACCTCCCGCGCAACGAAGGGCACGGCACACAGATGGCACCGACGACGAAGGCGGCCGGCGACGGCAGCGGCCTGGTGGAGATGGCCTGGGACCCGATCACCCGGATCGTGGGCAGCCTGGGCATCCACACGAAGATCGACTTCAAGCAGAAGCGAGTCGCCGAGTGCTACAGCACCTCGTCGGTCTTCCGCGGCTACAGCGTCTTCATGCGGGGCAAGGACCCGCGCGACGCCCACTTCATCACCAGCCGCATCTGCGGCATCTGCGGTGACAACCACGCCACCTGCTCGGTGTACGCGCAGAACATGGCGTACGGCGTGAAGCCCCCGCACCTCGGCGAGTGGATCATCAACCTCGGCGAGTCCGCGGAGTACATGTTCGACCACAACATCTTCCAGGAGAACCTGGTCGGGGTCGACTACTGCGAGAAGATGGTCAAGGAGACCAACCCCGGCGTCCTCGAACTCGCCGAGCGCACCGAGGCCCCGCACGCCGCGGAGCACGGCTACCGCACGATCGCCGACATCATGCGCTCGCTGAACCCCCTGGAGGGCGAGTTCTACCGCGAGGCCCTCCAGGTCAGCCGCTACACGCGCGAGATGTTCTGCCTGATGGAGGGCCGCCATGTGCACCCCTCCACGCTCTATCCGGGCGGCGTCGGAACCATCGCCTCCGTGCAGCTCTTCACGGACTACCTCAGCCGGCTGATGCGCTACGTGGAGTTCATGAAGCGCGTCGTGCCCCTCCACGACGACCTGTTCGACTTCTTCTACGAGGCGCTGCCCGGGTACGAGGAAGTGGGCCGCCGACGTGTCCTGCTCGGCTGCTGGGGCGCGCTCAACGACCCCGAGTACTGCGACTTCACCTACGCCAACATGACCGACTGGGGCCGGCGCATGTTCGTCACCCCCGGTGTCATCGTGGACGGCAAGCTCGTCACCAACGACCTCACCGAGATCAACCTCGGCATCCGCATCCTGCTGGGCAGCTCCTACTACGAGGACTGGCAGGGCCAGGAGCAGTTCGTCACCCACGACCCGCTCGGCAACCCGGTCGACCCGCGCCACCCGTGGAACCAGCACACCATCCCCACCCCGCAGAAGCGGAACTTCGACGACAAGTACAGCTGGGTCATGTCCCCGCGCTGGTTCGACGGCAAGGACCACCTCGCCCTGGACACCGGCGGCGGCCCCATCGCCCGCCTGTGGTCGACCGCCCTGTCCGGTCTCGTCGACATCGGGTACGTCAAGGCCACCGGCCAGAGCGTGGTCATCAACCTGCCCCGCACCATGACCAAGCCGGAGACCACCTTCGAGTGGAAGATCCCGAAGTGGTCCAACGCCCTGGAGCGCAACCGCGCCCGCACGTACTTCCAGGCGTACTCCGCCGCCGTCGCCCTGCACTTCGCGGAGAAGGGCCTGGCGGAGGTCCGCGCCGGACGCACCCAGACCTGGGAGAAGTTCGAGGTTCCGGAGGAGAGCATCGGCGTCGGCTTCACCGAGGCGGTCCGCGGTGTCCTCTCCCACCACATGGTGATCCGGGACGGCAAGATCGCCAACTACCACCCGTACCCGCCGACCCCCTGGAACGCCAGCGTCCGGGACACCTACGGCACGCCAGGGCCGTACGAGGACGCCGTGCAGAACACGCCCATCTTCGAGGAGAACACCCCGGAGAACTTCAAGGGCATCGACATCATGCGCGCCGTCCGCAGCTTCGACCCCTGTCTGCCCTGTGGCGTCCACATGTACGTCGGCGGCGGCAAGACGGTGAAGTCCATGCACGTGCCCACCGGCCTGAGCGGACTGGGCGGATGAGCGCGGCCGGCTCCACGGAGCAGACCGGGCGCCGGGTCGAGGAAATCCTCGACAGGCTGGCCGAGAGCGGCGACCCGGCCGCCGCCGAGGCCGCGGAGGAACTCGTTCGCTCCCTCATGGACTTCTACGGTGCCGGCCTCGCCCGCATCCTCCAGCTGCTGTCCGGCGCTCCCGGCGAAGCGGCGGCACGCCTCCTGGGCGACGACCTGGTCGCGAGCCTGCTCGTCCTGCACGACCTGCACCCCGAGGACCGCGACACCCGCATCGCCCGCGCCCTCGACGGTGTCCGGGACCACCCCCTGGAGGTGGTCGGCTTCGACGAGGAGAGCGGCACCCTGACCGTGCGGGCCCGGGAGGCCGGCGGCTGCGGTTGCGGCTCCGGCACGGGTGCCCGGGAGGCCGCGGAGGCGGCGCTCGCCTGCTTCGCACCGGAGGTCAGAGCGGTCGACGTACAGACCGCCCCGGCGGGGCCGACGCTCCTCCAGATCGGCACCGCACCGACGGGGGCCCGATGACGGCGTCCCCGGCGACGCGCACGCCCGGCCTGCGGAGGTTCCTCACCGAGAGGCCTCCGCAGCCCGAGCGGTGCGAGCTGTGCGCCGTGGCGGTGGAGGCGGGCCACCGTCATCTCGTCGACACCGAGAAACGCGCCCTCGTCTGCGCCTGCCCTCCGTGCGCGCTGCTGATGGAGCAGCCGGGCGCCGCCGCCGGCCGCTTCCGCACGGTCCCGGCCCGCTACCTCACCGACCCCGGACACCGCCTCGACGAGAGCGCGTGGGAGGCGCTGCAGATCCCGGTCGGCGTCGCCTTCCTCTTCCGCAACGCGGCGCTCGACCGGCTGGTCGCCCTCTACCCGAGCCCGGCCGGAGCCACCGAGAGCGAACTCGAACCGGCCACCTGGACGGACGTCCTCGGCGACAGCCGCCTCGTCGAACTGCTCGAACCCGACGTGGAGGCGCTGCTGCTGCGCCGCACCGACGGCCGCTTCGAGTGCCACCTCGTACCGATCGACATCTGCTACGAACTCGTCGGCCGTATGCGCCTGTTGTGGCAGGGCTTCGACGGTGGAGCCGAGGCCCGCGCCGCGCTGGACGCGTTCTTCGCGGACGTCGCGCGACGCGTCCGGCCCGTGGGCGAGGTGGGTCACCCGTGACCGCGTTCTCCTTCGCCTGCACCGGCGTCCGCGCCGACCAGTACGCCGCCGGACCGACCCTCGTCTTCCGGCTGCGCGTCACCGCCGGCGACAACGCGCGCGTGCACGCCCTCGCACTGCGCTGCCAGATCCGCATCGAACCCGCCCGCCGCGGCTACGCGCCCGCCGAGGCCGACGGTCTCGCGGACCTCTTCGGCGAACGCTCACGCTGGGGCAGCACGCTCCAGCCGGTGCAGTTCGCCCAGGTCGCGGTCATGGTCCCGAGCTTCACCGGAGAGATCGAGACCGACCTCGTCGTGCCCTGCACCTACGACATGGACATCGCCGCCACCCGCTACCTCACCGCCCTCACCGACGGCGAGGTCCCCCTGCTGATGCTCTTCTCCGGTACGGCGTTCACCGGAGACGGCGGCTTCCAGGTGGAGCCCGTCCCGTGGGACCGCGAGGCGGCCTTCCGGATGCCCGTCACCGCCTGGCGGGAGATGGTCGAGCAGCACTTCCCCGGCTGCGGCTGGATCCGGCTGCCCCGCGACACCATGGACGCCCTCCTCGCCTACCGCTCCCGGCACGCCCTGCCCTCCTGGGAGGCGACCGTCGCGGCGCTGCTGGAGGAGGGTGCCGACCCGCCCGCGCACGACCCGCTGCGCGCCCTCACCGCCACCACCGGAAGGACCGATCCGTGACCGTGAGCGCGTTCGCCCCCGAGACCGAGGAGCGCTTCGCCCTCGCCCGGCAGGTGGCCGACGCCGTCCTCTTCGAGGGCTATGTGCTCTACCCGTACCGCGCCTCGGCGGCCAAGAACCGGATGCGCTGGCAGTTCGGCGTGCTCGTGCCGCCCGGCTGGGGCGCCGAGTGCGAGGAACACGACTTCCAGCACACCGAATGCCTGATGGAACCGAAGGCGGGGGCGACCGTCTCGGTCGAGGTGCGCTTCCTGCGTGCCCGACGGCGCACGGTGCAGCAGGCCCGCCCGGACGGCGGCTACGACACGGTTCCCGAACTCCGCCTCAGCGACCGGGTGTTGGTGCCCTGGGACGAGGGAGGCCAGGAGCGCGTCGAGGTGGTCGCGTCGGTCGACGAACTCCTCGGCGACGGCGTCACGTACCCCTTCCGGCTCCCCGCCCGCGAGGACACCGAGCCGGTCCTGGACGAGGCCGGCCGCGCGGTTGGCCGACTGGTCCGGCGCTGCGAGGAGATCAGCGGGAGGGTCCGGCTGTCCGCCCGCGAACTCGACGGCCCCTACCGGGTGTTGCGGCTGACCGCCGTCGTCGAGAACACGAGCGACTGGACACCGCCCGAGGGCCGCGGCGCGGACCGGGAGGCGGCGCTGCCGCATTCACTGGTGGCCAGCCACCTCCTCATGGCCCTCAGCGCCGGGTCGTTCCTGTCGATGACCGATCCTCCCGAGTGGGCGAAGGGCGCGGTCGCCGCCTGCCGCAATCTGCACACCTGGCCCGTGCTCGCCGGCGAACCCGGCCGCGCCGACCTCGTGCTGTCCTCGCCGATCATCCTGGAGGACCATCCGGCCATCGCGCCGGAGAGCCCCGGGGCGCTCTACGACGCCCTGGAGATCGACGAGATCCTCGCGCTGCGCACCGCGGCCCTCACCGACGAGGAGAAACGCGAGGCCCGGGGCACCGACGAGCGGGCGGCCGCCGTGATCGAACTGGCGGACTCGATGCCGCCCGAGGTACTGGAGCGTCTGCACGGGGCGGTGCGGAGCCTGCGCGAGGTGACCGGTCCCGGCCCCGCCGCTCCGGACGGCGGCTTCCCCGACGAATACGGGGTGATGCGGCCGGACACCCCCTGGTGGGACCCCGCGAGCGACGCGGGCTTCGACCCGGCGCAGGACCGGGTGGTCGTGGACGGCCGGTCGGTGGGCCAGGGCAGCCGCGTCGAACTGAACCCGGGCCTGCGCCGCACCGACGCGCAGGACATCTTCCTGCGGGGCCGCACCGCGAAGGTCGAAGCGGTGCTGCACGACGTGGACGGCGGGGTGCACCTGGCGGTCACCGTCGAGGGCGACCCGGGCGCCGACGTCCGCCGCGAGCAGGGACGGTTCCTGTACTTCCAGCCCGACGAGGTCACACCGCTGGAGGACGACGTATGAACCTTCCCCCACCGCCGTGCCCAAGGACGCTCGTGGCGGGCATCGGCAACGTCTTCCTCGGGGACGACGGCTTCGGTGTGGAGACCGTCCGCCGGCTCGCCGACCGCGACCTGCCCGGACACATCGAGGTAGTGGACATCGGGGTGCGCGGGGTGCACCTCGCCTATCAGCTGCTGGACGGTTACGACACCCTCGTTCTCGTGGACGCCACGGCACGCGGCGAAGACCCCGGCACGCTGTACGTGATCGAACACGACATCGGCGGGAGCCCTTCGCCCCCCGCGGCCACGATGGACGGCCACCGGATGACCCCGGACGCCGTCCTGGCGCTGCTGGGCACCCTGTGCGCCGGGACCGGCGGCGAGCCACCACGCCGCGTCCTGGTCGTGGGATGCGAACCGGCCTCGGTGGACGAGGGCATCGGTCTCAGCCCACCGGTGTCCGATGCCGTACCGGAGGCCGTCCGGCTGATCGAAGAGCTGCTGCGGGACGGCGAGCCGTCCGTGGCGCAGGCCTCAACCGCTGAGGCTCCGACATGAGGAGACACGGGATGAAGAAGATCGTCATCGGTGGAGCGGCCGTCGCCGCCATGGTCGCTGTCGTCGTCGAGGTACTTCCCGACCTGAGGCGCTACCTGCGCATCAGACGCATGTGAATCGTGGCCGCCACCGGTGTGCCGCGCGGTTGGGTCGAACGGCGTACCCGCCGGCCGGCCACGGCGTGCCGGGCCGTGCGACCCGGCCGCGCGCGCCTCTAATGAAGGCCGACCGGAGGCAGCCGCGGACGGAAGGACGGAAACCATGCACGAGATGTCCATCGCGCTGGCCGTCGTCGACCAGGTGGAAGAGGCCGCCGCACGGGCCAAGGACGTCACGGCGGTGCGATCGGTACGGCTCCAGGTGGGCGAACTGGCCGGTGTCGTACCCGACGCACTCGCCTTCTCCTTCGAACTGGCCTGCGCCGGAACCCTGCTGGAAGGCGCGGATCTGATCACCGAAGCGGTGCCCGGACGAGCCCGCTGCACCCCCTGCGCACACGAATGGGCCGTCGGCATGCCGCCCCGGCTCACCTGCCCGGCGTGCGGCGGTACGCGGACCGACCTGCTCGCGGGCCGGGAACTGCAGATCGTCGACGTGCACTGGGAGGACGGCCTCGGCCCCGCGCACACGCCCACCCGCGAACCGATCTCCGAGGAGCGCTGAACCATGTGCCGTGTCGTCGACCTGCGGCAGGCCGTACTCGCGAAGAACGACGCGAGCGCCCACGAACTGCGCGCGCACCTCGCGGCTCGAGGCATCGCGCTCGTCAACCTCCTGTCCAGTCCGGGCAGCGGCAAGACCGCGCTGCTGGAGCGCGAACTGCTGCGGGCACGCGAGCGGGCCGTTCCCGTCGCGGCGCTGAGCGCCGATCTGGCCACCGAGAACGACGCGGCCCGGCTGGCGCGTTCGGGGGTCCCCGTCAAGCAGGTGCTCACCGACGGACTGTGCCATCTGGAGGCGGGGATGCTCGCCGGGCACCTGGACGGGTGGCTGCCCGACGACACCCGGCTGCTGTTCGTGGAGAACGTCGGCAACCTGGTCTGTCCGGCCTCCTACGACCTGGGGGAGACCCTGAGGGTCACCCTCGCCTCCGTGACGGAGGGCGAGGACAAGCCACTCAAGTACCCCACCGCCTTCGGCCTCGCCCACCTGGTCGTCGTCACCAAGACCGACATCGCGGAGGCCGTCGAGTTCGACGAGGCGGCGTTCCGCGCGAATGTGCAGCAGGTCAATCCCGGAGTGGAGGTGATCCTGACGTCGGCACGCCGGGGGCAGGGAGTCGGCTCGCTGCTCGACCGGGCGCTGGCCGCCATGGACGGCACACCTGTCCACTCACCGGTCATGACCCGGCAGCCCCATCACCACACACACCCGCACACGCACCCGGAGGCCACCGGCACCATGGCCCACACCCACTCGTGAGCGGTCCGCAGGCTCCGACCGCCGTCGCCGAGAACACCCCACGACGCCGCCGGGTCACCGTCCGGGGAGTGGTACAGGGCGTGGGCTTCAGGCCCTACCTCTACGGCCTCGCCACCGAACTCGCCCTGGCCGGGCACGTGACCAACACCCCCGAGGGCGTCGTCGCGGAGGTCGAGGGCAGCGCCTCGGCCGTGGCCCGGTTCTGCGACCTGATCGCCGCCCAGGCACCGCCGCTGGCCCGCGTGGAGTCCGTCCACCACCGGGAGATGCCTCCCGTCGGCGGCACCGCGTTCACCATCCGCACCTCGCGCACCGGCGGACCGGCCCGCACCCTGGTCTCCCCGGATTCCGCCACCTGCCCCGACTGCCTCGCCGAGTTGGCCGCCCCGGCGGACCGGCGCCACCGGCACCCGTTCATCAACTGCACCCACTGCGGCCCGCGCTTCACGATCGTCACCGGTGTGCCGTACGACCGGGCGAACACCACCATGGCCGGGTTCGCGATGTGCGCCGACTGCGCCCGGGAGTACGAGGATCCGGCCGACCGCCGGTTCCACGCGCAGCCGGTCGCCTGCCCGGCCTGCGGGCCTCGTCTGAAGCTGGTCCTCGCCCAGGAGGCGAGGATCGGCGATGTCGAGGGGGCGGACCCGGTCACCGAGGCCCGCACGCTGCTGAAGCGGGGAGCGATCCTCGCCGTGAAGGGCCTGGGCGGCTACCACCTGGCCTGCGATGCCACGAACCAGGAGGCGGTCGCCCTTCTGCGCCGGCGCAAGGCGCGCGGGGACAAGCCGTTCGCGGTCATGGCCAAGACCGCGGACGACGTCCGTCACCTCGTCCGGCTGAGCCCGGCGGAACGGAGCCTCCTCGAAGGCCGGGCCAGGCCGGTCGTCCTGCTGAGGCGGCGGCCGCACCCGTCGTACGCCCCCGGGGACCTCCGGCCCGCCGAGGCCGTGGCACCCCGCAGCCCCGACCTCGGCGTGATGCTGCCCTACACGCCCGTGCACCATCTCCTGCTCGGTCTGCCCGGCGACCCCGACGGCCCCAGGCTGCTCGTCATGACCAGCGGCAACCTGTCCGGTGAGCCCATCGTCACCGACGACACCGAGGCGCTGGAGCGACTCGCGCACCTGGCCGACGCCTGGCTCACGCACGACCGGCCGATCCACGTCCCGTGCGACGACTCCGTGGTCCGCGTCTGCGACGGGGAGCCACTGGTGATCCGCCGCTCGCGCGGCTACGCCCCGCTGCCGGTCTCCCTGCCGCTGCCCGTGCGGCCGGCCCTCGCCGTCGGCGGAGACCTGAAGAACGCCTTCTGTCTCGGGGCGGGCCGTCAGGCCTGGCTGTCGGCGCACATCGGCGACATGGACGACGTAGGCACACAGCGGGTCTTCGAGCGCGCGGTGGCGCAGTTGGAGTCCATTACCGGGGTGCGCCCCGAGGCCCTGGTCTCCGACCGGCATCCTGGCTACCGCTCCGCCCGATGGGCCGACCGGAACGCGGCGCACCGGCTGGTCGTACGCGTGCAGCACCATCACGCGCACATCGCCGCCGCCATGGCCGAGCACGGACTGGACGGCACCCGGCCGGTGATCGGCGTCGCCTTCGACGGCACCGGCCACGGCGACGACGGCGCCGTGTGGGGCGGGGAGTTCCTGCTCGCGGACTACGACCGCTTCACCCGGTTCGGACATCTCGCGTACGTTCCCCTGCCCGGTGGTGACGCCGCGGTGCGCCGGCCGTACCGCATGGCGCTGGCCCATCTGAGGGCGGCCGGGATCGCCTGGTCCGACGACCTCGCCTGTACGACCGCCTGTCCTCCCGACGAACTCAACGTCCTGGAAAGACAGTTGGAGCGAGACCTGAACTGTGTCCCCACGTCCAGCATGGGCCGCCTCTTCGATGCCGTGTCCTCTCTCGCGGGGGTGTGCCATCGAGCCGGATACGAGGCACAGGCCGCCGTCGAACTGGAGGGGGCGGCTCTGCGCGCACCCGCCGACGACACCACCGCGTACGCCTTCGCGCTGCACGCGTCGGAGGAGAACCGGGACGGCGCCGTACGGGCCGATCCGGCACCCGTACTCGCGGCGATCGTCGGCGACCTGCGCGTGGGTGTCGAGCCTGCCCTGGTCGCCGCACGCTTCCACCGGGGTGTGACCGGTCTGGTGCACCGGATGTGCGCGCGGGCGCGAGAGCGCCACGGGCTGGACACGGTCGCCCTGACGGGAGGCGTGTTCGCCAACACGCTGCTCTCCTCGGCCTGTGCCGCCGCCCTGCGCGAGGACGGCTTCACGGTCCTGCGGCACCACCTGGTGCCGCCCAACGACGGTGGCCTGGCGCTGGGCCAACTGATGGTGGCCGCACGCGCCACCCCCAGTCCCACTCCCACCGACTGAGCAAACGCGCGACCACAGCGAGGAGAGGCTCATGTGTCTGGCGGTACCCGGCAGAGTGCTGGACATCGAGGAACGGGACGGTACCCGGATGGCCACCGTCGACTTCGGCGGCGTGGTCAAGGAGGTGTGCCTGGAGTATCTGCCCGACCTCCAGGTCGGCGAGTACGCCATCGTCCACGTCGGGTTCGCCCTGCAGCGGCTGGACGAGGAGTCGGCGCGGCAGACGCTCGAACTCTTCGCCGAACTCGGCCTGTTGCAGGAGGAGTTCGGCGACCCCTGGGAAACGGCGGCGGCGGAGGCGGCGGGCTCGGAACCGGTGGAAGAGGTGCGCAACAAGTGAAGTACATCGACGAGTTCCAGGACCCGGAGCTGGCCCGACGGCTCCTCGACGACATCCACGCCACGGTGACCAGGCCGTGGGCCCTGATGGAAGTCTGCGGAGGGCAGACGCACAGCATCATCCGGCACGGCATCGACCAACTCCTGCCGGAAGAGGTCGAGTTGATCCACGGGCCCGGCTGTCCGGTGTGCGTGACCCCGCTGGAGGTCATCGACAAGGCGCTGGAGATCGCCTCCCGACCGGAGGTGATCTTCTGTTCCTTCGGTGACATGCTGCGGGTGCCGGGCACCGGACGGGACCTGTTCCAGGTCCGCGGAGAGGGCGGTGACGTGCGCGTCGTCTACTCACCGCTCGACGCGCTGCGGATCGCCCAGCAGAACCCGGAGCGCGAGGTGGTGTTCTTCGGCATCGGCTTCGAGACGACCGCACCCCCCAACGCCATGACGGTCCATCAGGCCCGGAAGCTCGGCATCCCGAACTTCAGCATGCTGGTGTCCCATGTCCGCGTACCGCCCGCCATCGAGGCCATCATGTCCTCGCCGAGCTGCCGGGTGCAGGGCTTCCTCGCGGCCGGCCATGTCTGCAGCGTGATGGGCATGGGGGAGTACCCGGAACTGGCGGAGCGCTTCCGGGTGCCGATCGTCGTGACGGGCTTCGAGCCACTGGACATCCTCGAAGGCGTGCGCCGTACCGTCCAGCAGCTGGAACGCGGTGAGCACACCGTCGACAACGCCTACGCCCGTGCCGTTCGCGCGGAGGGCAACCCGGCCGCCCGGGCCATGCTGGAGGACGTCTTCGAGGTCACCGACCGCGCCTGGCGCGGCATTGGCGTGATCCCGCAGAGCGGCTGGCGGCTGGCACCGAAATACCGCGCCTACGACGCCGAGCACCGCTTCTCCGTCGAGGGCATCCGCACCCAGGAGCCGGCCGAGTGCCGCAGCGGAGAGGTCCTCCAGGGACTGCTCAAGCCGCACGAGTGCGAGGCCTTCGGCACGCTGTGCACGCCTCGTACGCCGTTGGGGGCCACCATGGTCTCCAGCGAGGGAGCCTGCGCCGCGTACTACCTCTACCGGCGGCTGGACATGCCCGCCACCAAGGCCCAGGAGGCGACCCCCGTTGTCTGACACCACCGATCTCCCCGTCCCCGCCCTGGACGTCGAGGCGTGGACGTGTCCGGCGCCCCTGCGGGACCGGCCGCGTGTCGTCATGGGCCACGGCGGCGGCGGAGTGCTCTCCGCCGAACTGGTCCAGCAGATCTTCGCTCCCGCTTTCGGGGGCGAGGTGCTCGCCCAGATGGGTGACGCCGCCGTCCTGTCCCTGGGCGGTGCCCGGCTGGCGTTCTCCACCGACTCCTACGTGGTGCGGCCGCTGTTCTTCCCCGGCGGCAGCATCGGAGACCTGGCGGTCAACGGCACCGTCAACGACCTCGCCATGAGTGGCGCCCGCGCCGCCTACCTCTCCTGCGGATTCATCCTGGAGGAGGGCGTCGAGCTGGATGTGGTCTCCCGGGTGTCCGAGGCTCTGGGGGCGGCCGCGCGCACCGCCGGTGTGGAGGTGGCCACCGGGGACACCAAGGTGGTGGAGGCCGGCCACGGCGACGGGATCTACATCAACACCGCGGGCATCGGCCTCGTCCCGGCAGGCGTCGATCTGCGTCCTCAGCGGGTCGTCCCCGGCGACGTCGTGATCGTCAGCGGCGCCATCGGTGTCCACGGGGTGGCGGTCATGAGCGTACGCGAGGGACTCGAGTTCGGAGTGGAGATCAAGAGCGACTGCGCGGCGCTCGGGGGCCTGGTCGACGCCATGCTCGCCGTCACCTCTGATCTGCACGTCCTGCGCGACCCCACCCGAGGCGGCCTGGCCGCCTCACTCAATGAGATCGCGCAGGCCTCCGGCACCGGGGTGGTCATCCAGGAGCGCGACGTCCCGGTCCCGCCTGCCGTGGCCAACGCCTGCGCCATTCTCGGACTGGACCCCATGTACATCGCCAACGAGGGCAAGCTGGTGGCCTTCGTCCCGCGCGAGCACGCCGACGCCGTCCTCGCGGCGATGCGCGCCCATCCTCTGGGCGCGGACTCCGTGATCATCGGTGAGGCCGTGGAGGAGCATCCCGGCATGGTCGTCGCGCGGACCGGCCTGGGAGGGACGCGGGTGGTCGATCTGCCGATCGGGGAGCAACTTCCGCGGATCTGCTGACAGGGGTGTCGCTCGACGAGGAGCCTGCCGTCCGGGCCCCGATCGGAGGGGTGATCCGGTCAGCGCCCGGACGACGGATCCTGGGGGTCCACGCCGGTCTTGGCGGCCGCGTCCTTCGTGCCGCTGGGGCGCTGGGAGCGGCCCTTGGGTCCGGTGCCGCGCCTGCCCTTCTCGTCCGCGTCGCCGTACTGCTCGCCGCTTGTGTTCGGGCTCTCGACCGTGTCACTGGGGACGGACTTCGTCTCCTCGGCGGACTTCGTCCGGCCCGGACCGGGCTTGCCGGCCCGCTCGGCGCGGAAGGAGCGTTCGGCGCTCGGGTTGTCCTGCTGGCGCGTCTCGTCCACGTCGGGTGACCAGCCGTGCTGTCCGGTGCCCTGGTGACGACTGGGACCCTTTCCGTGCGGTGGCTCGGACGAACGTGGTTTCTTCGACATGGTCGGATCTGCCTTTCACGGTCAGTGGGGGGACGCCGGTGACGGCGTTCCCGAGTCGGGTAAATTATCCCACCTTGTAATATTTTGGGCATTTCATGACCCATTCCGGCACTGCCGTGGATGTCTGGCTGCCGAAGCGCGACGGACGCCCTTCACGGTGATCCAAAGGAAGCCCGTCGTCACCCATGGGCCGGCTCCGGATGATCCGGTGGGCGCGGGCCGCGGTGAGGTCGTGCGCACGGGCGGGCGCTGCGGGCGAGATCCACGGCAGCCGCCCGGCCCGGTCGCACTCCGCAAGTCTTGACGTCCAACAGGACGTTGCTCTCGTCTTGGCCTTGGCTTGGCGGTGTCGATGACCCGTGTCAGGCCTCGTTCGGTGGGCTGTCGGAGGGCGTGAGGTCGGCGATGGTCTGTCGAATGGTCGGGTGGCGGTACAGCTCGCGCAGCCGCGGTGCGGGGAGGCCGCGGGTGCGCAGGGCGGCGCCGATGCGGACGGCGAAGAGGGAGTTGCCGCCCAGTTCGAAGAAGTCGTCGTCCAAGCCGACCGGCACGCCCAGCACCTCGCTCCATACGTCCATCAGTTGCTGGGTGAGGGTGTCTCCGGACGTGACCCGATCGACGTGGCGGGCGGGGGCTGTGGGTGTGGGTAGCCGTGCTGTGTCGAGTTTGCCGTTGGCCGTCAGGGGGAGGGTGGGCAGGGGCGTGACGGTAGCGGGGAGCATGTAGTCGGGCAGGATGCCTGAGGCCCGTTTGCGGACGGCGGCGGGGTCGCCACCGGAGGACAGGGTCACGTAGGCGTCGATCCTCGCGGTGGCGGCGTCGGTCGGGTCCTCGCGGCGGACCGTGACGGCAGCCGAGCGGACGTCCGGGTCCTCCAGCAGGACGGAGCGGATTTCGTCGAGTTCGATCCGGAAGCCGCGGATCTTGACCTGGTTGTCGATGCGTCCCAGGTGTTCGAGCCTGCCGTCGGGTCGCAGGCGTCCCAGGTCGCCGCTGCGGTACATCGTGCCGTCGGTGAAGGGGTCGGGGACGAAGCGGTGGGCGGTCAGGTCCTGCCGGCCGAGGTAGCCGAGCGCGACTCCGGCGCCGCCGACGCAGATCTCGCCCGCGATGCCCGGCGGCAGCAGCCGTCCGTCCGGGTCCGTGACGTACAGGTGCCAGCCGGGAAGGGCACGGCCGACGGAGCGGGTGGCCGTCAGCGCGAGCCGCCTGGTCAGGGTCTGCTGAGTGACGTGGACCGTGGTCTCGGTGATCCCGAACATGTTGACCGGTCGGCAGACCGACTCCGGATGCCGGTCGAACCAGGGCAGCAGCATCCGTGCGTCGAGCGGTTCACCCCCGAAGACGATCAGCCGGACCGCCACCTGCGAGTGGTCCGTGTCCAGCAACTGGGCGAAGGCTGAGGGGGTTTGGCTGAGCACGGTGACCTTCTCGGACACCAGCAGGTCGCGGAAGCGGTCGGGTTCCCGGGAGACGAAGTACGGCACCACGACCAGTCGTCCGCCGGTCAGCAGGCAGCCCCAGATCTCCCACACCGAGAAGTCGAAGGCGCTGGAGTGGAACCACGTCCACACGTCGTCGGCCCCGAACCGGTACTCGTCACGGGTCGCGTCGATCAGGGCGATGACGTTCCGGTGCGGTACCTCGACCCCCTTGGGCCGGCCGGTGGAGCCGGACGTGTAGATGACGTAGGCAGCGGCGTCGGGGGTGTCCGGGGTGTCCGGGGTGACGGCAGCCCGCGGCACGAGGGATTCGGCCGACTCCGCGGCCGTTTCGAGCAGTTCGTCCGGCGTCAAGGGCCGGCAACCCTTGATCTCCGGGAACTCGGACAGCCTGGTGATCATCACCCCCACGCCCGCGTCCCGTGCCGTATGGGCGATGCGGTCCGCCGGGTAGGCGGGATCGACCGGCACATAGGTCGCGCCGGCCCGCAACACGGCGAGCAGCGTGACGACGAGTTCGGCCGAGCGTTCCAGGCACACGCCCACCCGGTCGCCGGCGGCCACTCCCCGTGTCCGCAGGCCGTGCGCCATCCCGGCGGAACGCTCATCCAGTTCGCGGTACGTCAAGCCGGCGCCGGACTCGGTCACGGCGACGCGGTCGGGGGTCAGCGCCGCGATCTGTGCGAACGCCTCGGGCACCGTCATGGGGACGGTGACCGGAGGGCGGGTGGGACGGCCGAGCGCCGCGACGCGGTCGCGCTCGGCGTCGTCCAGCAGGTCGATGTCGTCGACCGCGGTCCGGGGGGAGTCGAGGATGTGCTGGTGCACCCGTACGAGGTGCCGGGTGAACTGTGCGGCGATCTCGGTGCAGACGTGGCCGGCCAGGTGGTCGCAGCGCAGCCGCCAGCCGTCGGCGTCCCGGAACACCGACAGGGTGAGCGGGAACGGCGGTGCGAGACACGGCACATACGCGCCGGGAAGTTCCGCCTCGCCGAAGAGCAGTCCGGCGAGCACCGGACCGTCCGCGGGGGAGGGTGTCAGCTCGCGGAGGGTCGGGGCTCCTGGCACGGTGAAGGTGCCGTGGTCCGTGCCGAGGACGGGTGTGGTCTCGGGGTCGTAGCGTCGCAGGGTGACGGCGAGGGCCGTGAGCCAGCTCGACTCGTCGCCTCCGTCGGCCAGGGAGAACAGGTGGGGGACGGACGGGCCGTCGTCGCCCAGGCCCCAGGAGGGAGCGGGCGCTGGCACGGTGGGGCGGGCGCGAGCGCTGTGTCCCTCGGTGGGCTCGCCCGCCGCCAGTCTGCCGAGCGCCGTCCGGTCCCACTGATCGCGCGGAGCCACCAGGATCAGATCACAGGCGCCGTCGGCGTAGCGCAGCAGGACCCTGCGTGGTTCGTCGGCCGGGCGGGCGAGTTCGACGGTGCGTCGGCGCTCGGCGAGGGGGTCCGCCGCCGGCACCGGCACGTCCTCGACCCACAGCCCCGGCGGCACCGCCGGGTACCGGAAGCGGTCCGAACGGACGCGCACCGCGTGGCAGCGGGCCGCCGAGTGGAGAGAAGCTGGCACGGAGCAACTCCTTGTCGGAGAAGGGGCGTTGCGGGTCGGGGCGAGGCGGGCGACATCAGCGGGCGCTGAATCCGCCGTCCACGGTCAGGACCGATCCGGTGATCCGGCGGGATGCGTCGGAGGCGAGGAAGACGACCGCGGCGGCGACGTCCTCGGGTTCGATCAGCGTGTTCATGGGCTGGGCCTCGACGAAGGTCTTCTCGTGTTCGTCCACCGGCACCTCCAGTGCCCGTGCGATCTCGGCCAGCATGCGTCCCTCGGCCTGTGGATCGTCGCGCACCGAGCCGGGGCAGACCGCGTTCACGCGCACCTTCGTGGGGGCGTAGTCGAGGGCGGCGGCCTTGGTGAGGCCGATGACGGCGTGTTTTGCGGCGACGTACCCGGCGAAGTGCCGGTAGCCCACGAGGCCCGCGGTGGAGGCGACGTTGACGATGCTTCCGGCGCGCAGGGTGCTCATCGCCCTGCCGACCTCGCGGATCACTCGCCAGGCGCCGGAGAGGTCGACGTCGATCATCAGGGACCATTCGGCCTCGTCGATCTCGTGGACCGGTTTGCCGGAGGGCGCGGCGATGCCCGCGTTGTTCACGGCCACGTCGATCCGGCCGAAGCGGTCCTGCGCCCTGGTCACGGCTTCGCGTACGGCCATGAGGTCGCGGATGTCCGCCGGGGCCGTGAGGACGGCGGCACCGGCCTCGCGGCACAGCGTGGCCGTGTGGTCCAGCTGGCCGGGCGTGCCCAGGGGATAGGGCACGCCGGGCAGGTCGGCGCAGATGTCCAGCAGCGTGAGGTCGGCGCCCTCGGCGGCGCAGGCCAGGGCGATCGCCCGTCCGAGTCCACGGGCGGCACCGGTGACCAGGACCGACTTGCCGTGCAGACGCATCGGATACTCCTTGGAGTGGGGGATCACAGCACGGTCGAGACGATCAGCCGGACCAACGCGGGTGCGGCGTCGGTCAGGTACATGTGGCCGCCGGGGACTTCCACGTGCTCGAAGTCGCGGCCCGCCACCTTGCTCCAGGACTCCGCGTCGTCGTAGCCGACGAGGTCGTCGTCCTCGCCGCGGACCACGGTGAGGGGCACGTCCAGGGGAAGCCGGGTGGAGGGGACGTAGGTCTCGTGCATCTCGACGTCCGCGCGCAGCGCGGGCAGGATCATCTCGCGCATCTCCGGGTCGTCGAGTGCGGGATGGTGGTACCCGGCGAACTCGCCCACCCGCGCGAGGAAGTCCTCGTCGGTGAGGCCGGTGGCGTGCTGTGCGCGGCCCCGGGCCGGCTCCGGCGAACCGCTGACGAACAGGTGGACGAGTTCGACGCCGGGTGCCGCGGTCAGCCGGTGGGCGAGTTCGTAGGCGAGCACCGCGCCGAGGCTGTGTCCGAAGAGGGCGACCCTGCCGCCACTGCCGCCGAGCCTGTCCAGCGCCTCGGCGGCGAGCCTGTCGACGGCTTGTTGCACGTCCCGGTACGGCTCCTCGTCGATCAGCCGTTCCCGGCCCGGCAGTTGCAGGGCGAGGATCTCCACCCCGTCCCCGGCCAGTGCCGTCCAGGGGCGATAGAACGAGGCGCCGGCTCCGGCGTACGGCAAGCAGATCAGCTTGGTCGTGTCACGCGTGGTCATGGATGCGGGTGTCTCCTTGTGCGTCGGGTCGGTCTCGTGGGCCGTGAGTCACGGGGGCGGTGGTGAGCAGGCCTGCGCGTTCCGCCGCTTCGGCGGCGATCCGCAGCGCGGAGGCGGCGCGGTCCGGGCCGGGCAGGCCGGGGCCCACGGGCATGACGTTGAGCGTGGTGGCACCGGCCTCGGCGAACGCCGTCATCCGCTCGGCGATCCGTTCCCGGGGCCCGAGCAGTGAGGTGGCGTCGAGGAATTCGAGCGGTACGGCGGCCATGGCGCCCGGGTAGTCGCCGGCCAGGAACAGTTTCTGGACGGTACGGGCCGCGGGGCCGAAGCCCATGCGCTCGGCCAGCTGGGTGTAGTGGTTGTCGGTCGGTCCGCCCATGCCGCCGAGGTAGAGCGCGGCGTATCCCCTCACCCGCCGGGCGCAGGCACGCCAGTCCGCGCCGGTCACCAGGGGGACGCCGGGGGCGATGTCGAACCCGGCGAGGGTGCGTCCGGATTTCGCCAGGCCTGCTTTGAGGGGCGCCAGTTGCCGGGCGGCGTGGGCGGGGGCGAAGAACACCGGCAGCCAGCCGTCGGCTGTCTCCCCGGCCAGTTCCAGGTTCTTCGGCCCGAGTGCGGCGAGGTAGACCGGGATCCGTTCGCGCGGTGGCTGGATGGTGAGGGTGAGTGCTTTGCCGGGGCCGTCCGGCAGCGGCAGGGTGAAGTGGCGGCCTTCGTACGCCAGGGGTTTCCGGCACAAGGCCTGGCGCACGAGGTCGACGTATTCACGGGTCCGGCCCAGTGGCGAGGCGAACCTGACGCCGTGCCAGCCCTCCGACACCTGCGGCCCGGACACACCGAGGCCGAGCCGGAACCGTCCGTGGGACAGGGTGTCGAGGGTGGCGGCGGTCATCGCCGTCATCGCGGGGGAGCGGGCGGGGATCTGGAGGACCGCGCTGCCGACGTCGATGCGGGAGGTGCGGGCGGCGATCCAGGACAGCAGGGTGACGGCATCGGATCCGTGGGCCTCCGAGACCCACACCGCCGAGTAGCCGAGGTCTTCGGCCAGGGAGGCGAGCGGCAGGCTGGAGGCGTCGTTGCCGCCGACCCAGTAGCCGAGGTTGAGGCCGAGACGCAGCGTGGGGACGGGCATGGGGGCTCCTGTGCGGGCGCGGGCCGGTTGCGGGCTTCCTGCCGGGGACGGGCGGAGGGGACGGCCGTGCTCAGCGGCTGGTGCGGGTGCGGTAGCGCCACGTCGACAGGGAGATGAAGGCGGCGATGACCAGGGCGGAGCAGCCCACGGTGTACAGCGCGGGGTGATGTGCGGGCCATGCGTGCTGGATCGGGAAGCCGGGCGGGGGAGTGTTGCCGAAGAGCCCGCGCAGGGCGTTCGCCAGTGAGGTGATCGGATTCCAGGCTGCCAGGGTGGGCAGCGGCCCCGGCAGGGTCGCGCCGGAGACGAAGCCGGAGGAGATGAACGTGGCGGGGAACAGCCAGATGACGCCGAGGCTTCCGGCCACCTGGGCGTTGGGTGTGACGAGGGCGACGAACACGCCGATCCATGACATCGCGAAGGAGAACAGCAGCACCAGCAGGATGCCGGCGGCCACGTCGACCGGTCCGGTGCGCGGGCGCCAGCCCATCAGGAGCCCGCACGCGGTCGTGACGGCCACGGCCGCCAGGCAGGTGGCGAGGTCGGCGGTGGTGCGGCCGAGCAGCAGGGCCACCCGGGAGATCGGCAGGGCGCGGAAGCGGTCGACCATGCCCCGGTCGAGGTCCTGGGAGAGCCCGACCGTGGTGAAGGTGGTGGTGAAGGCCACGGTCTGGGCGATGAGCCCGGCGACCAGGTAGGAGCGGTAGGCCGTGCCGCCCAGGCTGTTGCCGAAGACGTACCCGATGAGCAGGGCGTAGACGACCGGCTCCACCAGGCACGAGAGGAGAAGCCCCGGCGTGCGTCGCAGGTGCAGCAGGTTGCGCAGGGCGAGGTCAGCGCTCTCGGCGATGACCCGCAGTACGGGATTGCGCCGGGCGCGGGGCGCGACCGCCGGCGGAGAATGGCGGGTGGTGAGCGAGTCGGCCCGGCCGAGGCCCGTGGACGCGCTCACCGTGCCGCCTGCTGCTGAGCGCGGCTGGTCAGGGCGAGGAACACGTCGTCCAGGGTGCTGCGGCTGAGTCCGATCTCCAGGACCTCGACACCCTCGTCCGCCAGCGCGGTGAGGGCCCGGCCCAGAGCCGCCGGGCCGTCGGTGGCGGCCGCCACCACCCGGCGGGCACGGCGCTGCACCGTCGGGGCCGCGCCGGTCGCCCTGGCAGCGGCCCGTGCCGCCGCGTCGAGGTGGTCGTCCTGGGCGACGCACACCACGAGCCGGTTCCCGGCCGCTGCCTTCAGTTCGTCGCTGGTGCCCTCCGCCACCACCTGGCCCCGGTCCATCACCGCGATCCGGTCGGCGAGGCGGTCCGCCTCCTCCAGATACTGGGTCGTCAGCAGGATCGTGGTGCCACCCGCGACGAGTTCACCGACCGCGTCCCAGGTGTCGAGCCGGCTCTCGGGGTCGAGTCCCGTGGTGGGTTCGTCCAGGACGACCAGAGGCGGGGAGCCGACCAGGGCGGCGGCCAGATCCAGCCGTCGGCGCATACCACCCGAATAGGTGCCCGCGGTGCGTCCCGCTGCCTCCGAGAGGCGAAATCTGGCCAGCAGATCATCGGCACAGTGGCGGGCGGAATGTCGTCCCGCACCCCGTAGTTTTGCGATGAGGTAGAGGTTCTCGAATCCGGTCAGCCTGTCGTCGACCGTCGAGTACTGACCGGCCATTCCGATCGTGGCGCGAACCTTTTCCGGCGCGACTGTCACGTTCCAGCCATTCACGAACGCGTGGCCGGAATCAGGCTTGAGAAGAGTCGTGAGAATCCTTACCAGGGTTGTTTTGCCGGCCCCGTTGGGGCCGAGCAGGCCCAAGACCTCGCCGGAGTGAACCCGCAGGTCAACGCCGCGTAAGGCATGCCTGCCTTTGAACTTCTTGTGTAATCCATGTACGGCCACGGCCGACTCGGTGGGGGTATGCACGGATCCGTTGTACGCCCGTCCATGATCCAAATCGCCCATGGGTCGTTCAAGGTTTCTTTTGTGTTCGATTGTGTTGCTTGTGGATTACTTGAACATTTCAGGAGTGGTTCCGGAATCGCGACTGCGTACGGTTTCCATTGTGCGAGAATTACTCACGACGCTGAGGGAACAGGCGGCGCGAAAACCGCAGCAGCCTGCCGTGACATTTGTTTCGGACTTCAGCGACTTCAGCCGTACGGTGCGCGATCGCGCACATCTCGACGAGCACTCCCGGCGCATAGCCTCCGTACTGCAGGAGCGCCTCTCCCCCGGGGACCGGGTGCTGCTCCTCTACTCCCCGGGCATCGAGTTCACCACCGCGTTCACCGCCTGCGTCTACGCCGGTGTCAGCGCCGTGCCGGCCCCGCTGCCGGGCCGCTACCGGCACGAGCGCCGCAGGCTCGCCGCGATCGCCCGCGACGCGGGAGTGAGCGCCGTCCTGACACAGCGCAGTGACCTCCCGGACGTCGAGAAGTGGGCGGCGGAAGAAGGCGTCGCCGGCGCCGTCTGCCACCCGACCGACTCCGCGGACGGCGACCCGGACAGCTGGACCGCCCCCGAGGTGTCGCCCGGGACGCCGGCCCTGATCCAGTACACGTCGGGCTCGACCGGCGAGCCCAAAGGCGTCATGGTCACCCACGCCAACCTGGTCGCCAACGTGGAGCGGATGGCCCGCCTGTTCGGGAACGACAGCGGCACCGTCTACGGCGGCTGGATTCCGCTGTACCACGACATGGGGCTGATCGGCCTGATGCTGCCCGGCCTGCTGTGCGGCAGCGGCTATGTACAGATGGACCCCATGTCCTTCCTGCGCCGCCCCTACCACTGGCTGCGGATGCTGGACGCCTGCGACGTGGGCTTCACCGCCGCGCCCGACTTCGCCTACGAACTGTGCGTACGCCGGGTCACCGACGAGCAGCTCGCCACGCTCGACCTGTCCCGGCTCAAGGCCGCCGACGGCTCCGAGCCGGTCCGCGCCGAGGTCGTCGCCGCCTTCAGCGAGAGGTTCGCCGCCGCCGGACTGCGCCCCGACGCGCTCATCCCCGTGTACGGCCTGGCAGAGGCGACCCTGATGGTCTCCGGCACCACCGGACGGCCTGCCCTGCGCACCCCGGTCGGCATCACGGCACTCGAGAAGCAGGTGCTGAAGCCGGCGGAGGAAGGCGAAGCCTCCCGCGTACTGACCGGCTGCGGGGCGCCGGCCGGCGCCGATGTGCTGATCGTCGATCCCGGCACCCGGGAGCCCCTGCCCGAGGGCCGCATCGGGGAGATCTGGCTCGACGGCCCCTGCGTCACCGCCGGCTACTGGCAGAACGAGGACGCCACGGACGCCACCTACCGGGCGCGCACACGTGACGGACGCGGACCCTACCTGCGCACCGGCGACCTCGGCGCGGTCCTCGACGGCGACCTGTACATCACCGGCCGCCGCAAGGACGTCCTCGTCCTGCACGGACGCAACCTGCACCCCTCGGACATCGAGTACGAACTGCGCTCCCAGCACGAGGAGCTGGAGGGCCTGCACGGAGCGGCCTTCATGGTCGGTGACGACGACGCGGTGGACATCGCCCCGGCGATCGTCGCCGTGCACGAGATACGCGCGCACTGGGGCGCCGAGCGGCTCGGCCGGATCGCCGTGGAGATGAAGCAGACCGTGGCCCGGGAGTTCGGCGTGCCCGTCGCCGCCGTCGTCCTGGTCCGGCCCGGCGGCGTCCGGCGCACCACCAGCGGCAAAGTGCAGCGTTCGACGATGCGCGCCCTCTACCTCGCCGGTGAACTGGACACCCTGCACCTCGGCGAGGACCCCCTGCTCACCGCCGCCCTGGCCGGACACCGGCGGGTGAGCGCCCGATGACCACCATGACCGACCTGGAGGCGCTGCTCGCCCGGAACGACGTCTTCTCACGCGAGGCGCTCGCCGCACTCGACGCCCGCGAGGAGTTCCCCGGCGACGCCGTCCGCGCCCTCGACGCAGCGGGACTGCCCGCCCACTACGTCCTGCCCCCGGACGGCGACTTCAGCGAGACTGTGCGGCTGCTGCGCTCCGTCGCCCGCCGCGATCTGACCGTGGCCGTCGCACACGGCAAGACGTTCCTCGGGACGGCACCCGTGTGGGTGGCCGGCACCGCGGAGCAGTCCGCGCGGATCGCCGCACGCGTGCGAGCGGGCGAGGCGGTCTGCTGGGGCCTGACCGAGCGCGACCACGGAGCCGACCTGCTCGCGGGCGAGATGACGGCGGTCGCCGAGACGGACTCGGAGCCCGGGGGCGGCGCCGGAGGCTGGCGGCTCACCGGCGAGAAGTGGCTCATCAACAACGCCACCCGCGCCACCCTGGCCTGCGTCCTCGCCCGCACCGACCCCGCGGGCGGCGGACGCGGCTTCAGCCTCTTCCTCGTGGACAAGGCCCAACTGCCCGACGGCAGCTGGCGCGACCTGCCGAAGGTCCGTACGCACGGCATTCGCGGCGCCGACATCGCCGGCTTCATCCTGTCCGGGGCCCCGGTCCCCGCCGACGCCCTCGTCGGCGCGCGGGGCGACGGGATCGCCGTGGTCCTCAAGACGCTCCAGCTCACCCGCATCGCCTGCACGGCGCTCTCCCTGGGCGCCGTGGACCACGCCCTGCGGCTGGCCCGGGACTTCGCCACCGGACGCCGGCTGTACGGCCGCCGCCTCGCCGACGTCCCGCACGTGCGGCGCGTCCTCGGCCGGGCAGCCGCCGCGGCGCTGACCGCCGAGGCGGTGAGCGCGCTCTCCGCCCGCTCGGTGCACACGCTGCCCGCGGAACTCGGCGTGATCTCGGCGATCACCAAGGCGTACGTCCCGACGCGCACCCAGGACACCCTCGGCTCGCTCGGCGAACTGCTGGGCGTACGCGGCTTCCTCACCTCGCCGCCCGGCGTGGGCTTCGCCAAACTGGAGCGCGACCACCGCGTCTGCGCCATCTTCGACGGCAGCACGGTCGTCAACCGCGCGGCCCTCCTGAACCAGCTGCCGCGCCTGGCCCGCCAGTTGAACCGCCGCACCACGGACACCGAGGGCCTGCGGGCCGCCGCGGACCTCACCGCACCCCTGCCGCCGTTCGACCGGGACCGCCTGTCCCTGCTGTCCGCCAAGGGGTGCAGCGCCGTGCAGGCCCTGCCGGACCTGGCGCGGCGCATACGGGAGGAAGGGCCACCAGGAGCAGGGCCGCTCGCCGACCGGCTGCTCGCCGAACTCGCGCTGCTGGAAAAGGAGTCGGCGGACTTCGTGCCGGTCACGGGCGGCCTGCCCAGCACCGCCTTCGCCCTGGCCGAGCGCTACGAACGCGCCTACGCCGCGGCAGCCGTCCTGCTGCTGTGGCGGGAGAACCCCTCCCTGCGCACCAGCCGACTCGGAACCGACGGCCTGTGGCTGCGGGCCTGTCTCACCGCCCTGCTCGGAGAAGACGCCGGCGACAACGACGTCTTCGACGCCCTCGCCACCGTCGTACTCGACACGCCCGACACGCAGTTCACCCTGTGGGGAGGTACCGCATGACCACCGCCACGGGCCTGGCCCCCAAGCGCGCCGACGAACTGGAGCAGCTCCTCGGCGCCCTCACCGACCCGGACAACCCCACCGGCGCGAGCGCCGTCCTCGCCGCCGACGAACGCGCCGAGATGCTCGCCGCCGGAGAGCACCTTCTGCACTCCTACGGGCTCAACGCCGAGTTCGTACCGCCCGACCTGGGCGGCCGGCTGGAGCGGGCCGACCACCTCGCCGAGGTCATGCGCTCCCTCTACCGGCGCGATCCCGCACTCGGCCTCGGCTACGGCGCCAGCTCCCTCATCGCCGCGGTCACCCTGTGGACCGCGGGCGACGCACAGCAGAGCGAACAGGCCGCCCGGATGCTGCTGGACGGGCGGCGCATCGCCATCGCCTTCCACGAACTCGACCACGGCAACGACATGGCAGGCACCGAGTTCGCCGCGCACCCCGCACCGGACGGCGGGCTGCGGCTGAGCGGCCGTAAGACGGTGGTCACCAACATCGCGCGAGCCGACGCCCTGGTCGTCCTGGCCCGCACCGATGCCCGGCCCGGCCCGCGCAGCCACTCCCTGGTCCTCGTCGACCGCGCGAGCGCCGACCCGGCGCACCTGACCGACCTGCCGCGCTTCGCCACGGTGGGCATGCGGGGCGTCAAGCTCGGCGGCCTGGCCTTCGACGAACTGCCGGTGCCCGCCACCGCGGTGCTCGGCCCCACCGGCTCCGGCCTGGAGACCGCGCTCAAGGCCCTCCAGATCACCCGCACCGTCCTGCCCGCGATGGCCACCGGGATCCTCGACACCGGACTGCGCATCACCGTCGACCACCTGCTGGGACGTCACCTCTACGGCGGACCCGCGACCGCCCTTCCACACGTCCGCTCGGTGCTGACCGGCGTCTTCGCGGACCTGCTGCGCGCCGAGGCGCTGAGCGCGGTCGGCGCCCGGGCGCTGCACCTGGTGCCCGGCGCGGCGAGCGTGTACGCCTCCGTGGTCAAGTTCGAGGTGTCCCGGCTGCTGCTGGAGGCCATGGACCGGCTCGCCGAACTCCTCGGGGCCCACTTCTACCTGCGCGAGGGGCCCACCGCACTGTTCCAGAAACTGCTGCGGGACCTCGCCCCCGTCGGCTTCGGGCACATCGCCCGCGCCGCCTGCCAGATGAGCCTGCTGTCCCAACTCCCGCTGCTGGCCCGCCGCACCTGGCACCGCCCCGGCACCGAGGCGCCCGGCGACCTGTTCGCGCTCGACCGGGCGCTGCCACCCCTGCGCTACGACCGGCTGGCCCTGCACGCGGCCGGCCGCGACCCGGTCGCCGGATCCCTGCCCGCCCTGCTCGACGCACCCTGGGCCCCGCACCACGCCGACCTGCGGGCCGCCCTCGCCGCCGACCACACCGAGCTGACCGAACTCGCCGCGGCGTGCGAGCAGTTGTCACCGGCCGACCTCGGAGTCGACGCCGGCCCCGCGCACTACGACCTCGTCACCCGCTACGTACGCCTCCTGTCCCGGACGGTGTGCGTGCAGGCGTGGCGGCACGCCGGCCCGGGGGACTTCCTGGCCGACCCCGCCTGGGCCCGCGCGGCCCTGCACCGCTCGACCGCCGGCCCGCACCGGCCGGGCCCGCTGCCCGCCCCGGTCGAGGACACCCTCTTCACCGAACTCATGGCCCGCCGGGACACGGGCCGCTCCTTCGGCCTGACCGGACGCCCGCTCGCCGCCTGCCCGCCCCGGGCGCTCTGAACGCCGTACGCCACCGCAAGGCCCGACTCCGTACCGCCGCACGTCCGCGGCCCCTCCGGCGTGGGCTCCGGCCGTCCCTTCCCGCCGCCTCTTCTCCTCCGTCAGAAAGAGACCCCTCATGACCGCTGGCAACCACGACGTGCACACCTGGCTGACCGACCGGGTGGCGGCCTACCTGCGGCGTTCGCCGGAGGACATCGACACGTCGGTGCCGCTGGCCGACTACGGGCTGGACTCCCTGACGGCGCTGGCCATCACCGCCGACATCGAGGACGAGTTCGAGGTGACCGTCGACGACGCGCTGACCTGGGACCACCCCACGGTCGACGCGCTGAGCGCGGCCCTGTCCGGGCTGCTCGGCGAGAAGCGGGCCTGACCATGGACACCGCGCTCCCGCTCACGGCGGCCCAGCAAGGGGTATGGGTCGCCCAGCGCCTCACCCCCGACAGCCCCCTGTACACCTGCGGCATCTACTACGACGTCCCCGGCCCGGTCGACCGCGCTCTGCTGGCCCGGGCCGTCGAGCAGGCCGTGGCCGAGACCGAGGCCCTGCGGGTCCGCTTCCACGACGACGAGGACACCCTCCGGCAGACCCTCGACCCGCACGTCACGGGGGAGTTGACGTACCACGACCTGAGCGGCGAGACCGATCCGGCCGCTGCCGCCCGGGCCTGGACCGACGCCGAACAGGCGCGCCCCGTCCTGCTCACCGGCGACGACCGCCTGTTCCGGCACACCCTGCTGCGCATCGGCCCCGACCGGCACTGGTTCCACTTCCGCTACCACCACATCCTCCTCGACGGCTACGGACAAGTCCTGCACTGCCGACGCCTGCTGGAGATCTACACGGCCCTGGCCGCGGGCGAGCAACCGCCCGCGAGCGGCTTCGGCACCCTGAGCGAGGTCCTGGCCGAGGAGCACACCTATCTGAGTTCGGCCCGTCATGAGCGCGACGGCGCCTACTGGCAGCGGGAGTTCGCCGACCTGCCGCCCTCCACCGAACTCGGCACCGGAGCCACGGGACTCGCCCCCAGCCTGCCCGGCGCGCGTCTGCGCCTGCCGGAAGACACCTCGCTGCGCGTGCGTGGTCTCGGCGGCTCCCGCTGGTCCCTGCCGGTGATCGCCGCCATGGCCGCGCACACCCACCGCGTCACCGGCGCCCACGACGTTCTGCTCCGTGTCTTCATGGCCGCCCGGCTCAGCCCGCACGCCCTGGCGACACCCGCCATGCTCGTCAACGACGTCCCGCTGCGGATCCCCGTCGACGGCTCGACGACCTTCACCGAGCTCCTCGACCGTGTGGCCGCCCGCCTGACCGAGGCCACCCGCCACCAGCGCCACCCCCACGACGAACTCCGCCGCGACCTCGGCGCGACGGCCCACCCGGGCGCCCTGAACGGCCCGTCCCTGAACGTCCTCACCTTCGCCGCCGCCCGTCTGCCCTTCGGCCCGGTCCAGGCCGAGGCACACCAGCTGGCCTCCGGCCCGGTACGCGACCTCGCCCTGCACGCGTACGGCGACCCCGAGGCCGGCGACGGCATCGAACTCACCGTCAACGCCCACCCGGGCCGCTTCACCCCCGCCACGGCCGCCGCCCACCGCGACCGCTACGCCCGCCTCCTCACCATCGCCACCGCCCGCCCCGACCGGCCCATCGGCGCCCTCGACCTGCTCGACGACACGGAACGGGAGCGCTTCCACACCAGCAACGACACCGGCCACGCCACGGACCGGCGCTCGCTGGTGGAGCTGTTCGAGGCCCAGGACCCGACGGCCGAGGCCGTCGTCTTCGAGGGCGAGCGGCTGACGTACGGCGAACTCCACGCGCGTGTGAACCGGCTCGCGCACGCCCTGCGCGGGCGGGGCGTGGGACCCGAGTCACGGGTCGGGGTACGGCTGCCCCGCTCGCTCGACCTGGTCGTCGCCCTGTGGGCGGTCCTCAAGACCGGCGCCGCGTACGTGCCCGTCGAGACCGGCTACCCGGCCGAGCGGATCGCCTACGTCCTCGCCGACGCGCGCGTGTCGTTCGTGCTCGACGAGGACAACGTGCGGGTCCTCGGCGAGGGCGAGGCCAATGGTGTGGGCGAGGGCGACGGTGTGGATGAGCCCGACACGCACCCCGGCGTCGTCCCGCGGGGGGACAGCGCCGCCTACGTCATCCACACCTCGGGCACCACCGGCCGGCCCAAGGGCACGGTCGTCACCCACGCGGGCATCGCCAACATGCTCGCCTGGATGCAGGACGAGTACCGGCTCACCCCTGGCGACCGGGTCGTGCACAAGACGCCGGTCGGGTTCGACGTGTCGGTGTGGGAGGTCTTCTGGACCCTCACCCGCGGCGCGACCCTCGTCGTCGCCCGCCCCGACGGCCACCGGGACCCCGCCTACCTGGCCCGTCTGGTGCGTGACGAACAGGTCACCGTCATCCACTTCGTCCCGGCGATGCTCGGCCCGTTCCTCGACGAGTACCTGCCCACTCCGTCACTGCGCATGGTCAGCTGCGGCGGCGAGGCCCTGTCCGCCGGGCTCGCCGACCGCTTCCACCGCGAGTGCGGCGCTCGACTGCACAACTCCTACGGGCCCACCGAGTTCTCGGTGACCGCCACCTCCCACGCCTGCGCGCCCGGCGAGCCCGTCACCATCGGCACGCCCACCCACAACTCCCGTGCCTACGTCCTCGATCCGGCCCTCCAGCCGGTCCCCGACGGTGTCACCGGCGAGCTGTACCTCGCGGGCGTCCAGCTCGCCCGCGGCTACTTCGACCGGCCCGGCGCGACCGCCGAGCGCTTCGTGGCCGACCCGTACGGCCCGGCCGGCACCCGTATGTACCGCACGGGCGACCTGGTGCGCCGCAGGGCCGCGGGAGACCTGGAGTTCGTGGGCCGCGCCGACGACCAGGTCAAGATCAACGGACAGCGCGTCGAACCCGCCGAGGTCGAGGCCGTGTTGGCGTCGGTGCCCGGCGTGGAGCAGGCCGTGGTCCTCGTCCACGACTCCGCCGCGGGCGCCCGCCGGCTCGTCGGCTACGTGACCGGCAGTCCGCGGACCGACCCACGCGCCCACCTCGCGGACCGACTCCCCGCGCACATGGTGCCCGTGAGCGTGCTCGCCCTGCCGTCGATCCCGGTGACCCCCAACGGCAAGGTCGACCGCCGCGCCCTGCCCGACCCGGCCCTGCCGGTCGGCGGACGCGCGCCGTCGACCGACACCGAGAGCACTTTGCACGCCCTCGCCGCGGACCTGCTCGGCCGGCCCGAACTGGGCGTGGACGACAACCTGTTCGCCCTGGGCGCGGACAGCATCCACGCCATCCAACTGGTCGGCCGAGCCCGCCGCCAGGGCCTGCGTCTCACCCCGCAGGACGTCTTCGACCACCCGACCGTCGCCCGGCTCGCCACGGTCGCCGCGACGGCACCGGCGACCTCGCCCGTCGATGACGTCCAGGACGACCCGGTCGGCGACCTCCCCCTGACACCGATGGCCCGGCGCCTCGCCGAACGCGGCGGCCCCACCGAGGGGTTCGCCCAGTCGCTCCTCCTCGCCGCCCGGCCCGGACTGTCCTACGACGGGCTGGTCCGCGCCCTCCAGAAGCTGCTCGACCGCCATGACGCCCTGCGGATGCGAGGCCGCCGCATCCTGCCCGAGGGCGCCGTGCGGGCCGAGGACTGCCTGACCCGCGCCCAGGACGAGGACATGGCCGGGCAGAAGGAGGCCGCCCGGCGTGCGCTGTCGCCCGAATCCGGGGTGATGGTGCGGGCCGTGTGGTTCGAGTCCGGGCAGCTGCTGCTGGTGCTGCACCACTTGGTCGTCGACGGAGTCTCCTGGCGCATTCTGCTGAACGACCTCGCCGCGGCGCTCGAGGAGGGCGAGCTCTCCCCGCCCGGGACCTCCCTGCGCCACTGGGCCCGTCACCTCCCCACCGCCCCCGACGACGAACTCCCGCTGTGGAAAGACCTGTTGGCCACCCCTGAGCCCGTCCTGGGCGCCCGTCGCCCCGACCCCGCCCAGGATGTCCACGGCACCGCCCGCTCGATCACCGTCACCCTCCCGGCCGACCTCACCGCCACGGTGCTGACCACCCTGCCCGCCGCCTACCGGACGACGCCGGACGACATCCTGCTCGCCGCTCTCTCGGCAGCCGTACAACGCCACCGCGGCGAGGGACCCGTCCTGGTCGATCTGGAGGGCCACGGCCGCGACCACCTGCCCGACGGGACGGACCTGTCCACCACCGTCGGCTGGTTCACCCGTATCCACCCGGTACGCCTCGGCACCGGAACGGCGGCCGACGCCGCCCTGATCAAGCGCACCAAGGAGGAGCTGCGCGCCGTCCCGCACGGCGGCCGCGGCCACGACCTGCTGCGCGACCACCTCACCGGACTGCCCACGCCCCAGATCTCCTTCAACTACCTGGGCCGGCTGGACGCACAGGACCTCGGCGGCTGGCACCTCGCCGACACGGAGACGGCCGTCGAACTGCTCGCCGACGACCGCCTCGCCCTCACCCACGCCCTCCAGATCGACGCCTATGTCCGGGACGGCGAGCTCACCGCCGAGTGGACCTACCCCGCGGGCGTCCTCACCGAAGGAGACGTGCGCGCCGTCGCGGAGGCGTGGACCGGAGCCCTGACCGAGCTGTCCGGGCACACGCGCGGCGGGCTCACCGTCTCCGACGTGCCCCTCGTACGGATCACCCAGGAGGAACTGGACCGGTTCCGCGGCGCCACCGACGTCCTGCCGCTCTCCCCGCTCCAGGAAGGACTGCTCTTCCTCGCGCTGTACGAGCCCGACGACCCGTACGTCGGCCAGCTCGTCCTGGAGATCGACGGCGGCTTCGACCCGGAGCGGATGCGGACCGCCGCCACCGCCCTGCTGCACCGCCACCCCAACCTGCGCGCCGCCTTCCGCAGCCGCTCCGCGGGCGCCCCCGTGCAGGTGATCCCGACCGACGTCAAGCTCGGCTGGGAGGTGCGCGACGACGACCTGACCGAGTTCCTCGCCCGTGACCGGGCCCGCGGCTTCAGCGTGGTCAGGCCGCCCCTTGTGCGGTTCACCGTGCTCGGCGACCGCCTGGTGCTGACCCACCACCACCTTCTGCTGGACGGCTGGTCCCTGCCGCTCCTGGTACGCGACCTGTTCACGCTGTACGGCGGCACCGAACCGCCCCCGGCCGCCCCGTACCGCGACTACCTGGCATGGCTCGGCCGACAGGACCATGAGGCCGCCGCCGAGGTGTGGCGCCGACAGCTCGCCGGCCTCGCCGCACCCACCCTGCTCGCGCCGCCCGACCGCACCTCCGGCGGGCACGGCGTCCACGAACTGGTCCTGCCGGAGACGCTGACCAGCGCGCTCACGGCCACCGCCCGTGCGCACCGGCTGACCCTCAACACCGTCGTGCAGGGCCTGTGGGGGCTGCTGCTGAGCGCCTTCACCGGCCGCGACGACGTGGTGTTCGGCGCGACCGTCGCCGGGCGCCCGCCCGAACTGCCCGGAGCGGAGACGATGGTCGGACTGTTCGTCAACACCCTCCCGGTCCGGGTCCGCGTCGAACGCGACGAGACACTGGCCGCCCTGATGGTCCGGCTCCAGGACGAGCAGCGGTTCCTCCACTCCCACCAGCACGCCTCCCTCGCGGAGATGACCCGCGCGACCGGCTTCGACGCCCTCTTCGACACCGTCGTCGCCTTCGAGAACTACCCGACGAGCGACGGCATCGCGGCCGGCGGGCTGCGACTGGCCCACGCCGACCTCGTCGAGCGCACCCACTACCCGGTCAGCCTGTCCGTCTTCCCGGAGGAGCGGCTGCGGCTGAGGTTCTCGTACCAGACCGGCGCCTTCGACGCGACGGCCGTCACCCGGCTCGCCGACCTCCTCGCGGACCTGATCGGTCGGGCGGCGGCCGGCCTCGACGTCCCCGCCCGTGAGCCGGCGGCGGTGACCGAGGAGGACCGTCTGCTCGTCACCGGTGTCCGTGAGGCCGGCGCTGCCTCGAAGACAGCCCGCACCACCGGGGGCGGTGAGCCCCGCTCGGCGGAGGAGCGGACGCTGTGCGCCGTCGTGGCCGACGTCCTCGGCGTCGAACGGGTCGGTGTGGACGACGAGTTCTTCGCGCTCGGCGGCACCTCGATCCTGATGATCCGTCTGGTCCACCGGGTGCGCGACGAGTTCGGCGTCGACCTGTCCCTGCGGGATGTGTTCGCCGCCCCGACCGTCGCGGGCGTCGCCGAACGCCTGACCCGGCTCGCCCCGCAGGCCAAGCGCATCACGGCGGACGTACGACCCGACCGCATCCCGCTGTCGTTCGCCCAGGAACGCATGTGGTTCCTCCAGCGGCTGCACGGCGGTTCCGGGACCTACAACATCCCCCTCCAGATCCGGCTGACCGGAGCCCTCGACACCGACGCCCTCGCCGGCGCGCTGGCCGACCTCGTCGCCCGCCACGAGGCGCTGCGCACCGTCTACCCGGAGGACGCCGACGGCCCCCACCAGGTCGTCCTGCCGCCCGGTACGCCGTACACCACGGAGTTCGTCCGCGACGCGACTCCCGATCTCGCCGCCGACGCCGCCCGCCCCTTCGACCTGACCCGGGACGTGCCCCTGCGGACGACGCTGTACGAGACCGGGCCCGGCACCCACATCCTCCTGCTGGTCGTGCACCACATCGCCGCGGACGGCGCCTCGCTGCGTCCGATGGCCGAGGACATCACGGCCGCCTACCGCGCCCGCGTCCACGGGGAAGAGGCGCCCTTCTCCGAACTGGCCGTCCAGTACCCGGACTTCGCCACCTGGCAGCGCGCGACGCTCGCCGCGGACCTGCCTCGCCAGATCGAGCACTGGAAGCAGCGGCTCGACGGCCTCCCGCCCGAGGTCACCTTCCCCGGCGACCGGCCGCGCCCGGCGGTGGCCACCCACCGCGGCGACCACGTGGAGTTCCCCGTCGGCCCGGAGCTCTACCGGCGGATGCTGAACCTGGCCGGCCGGACCCGCACCACCCCGTTCATGATCCTCCAGGCCGCCGTGTCGCTCCTGCTGACCCGGCTCGGCGCGGGCGAGGACATCCCGCTCGGCGGCGTCATCGCCGACCGGCCCGACTCGGTCCTCGACGACGTGGTCGGCGTCTTCATCAACACCCTCGTCTACCGCATGGACACCTCCGGCGACCCCAGCTTCGAGGAACTGCTGGTCCGCGTACGGGAGACGGGACTGGCCGCCTACGCCCACCAGGGCGTCCCGTTCGAACGCCTGGTGGAGGAACTGAACCCGGAGCGCTCCCGCTCCCGGCACGCCTTCTTCCAGGTCATGCTGGCCTGGCTGGACCTCACCGAGGCCCGCTTCGACCTGCCCGGCATCACCGCCGACCCGGCCCCGGTGACCAGCGGCACCGCCAAGTTCGACGTGCACTTCGACTGCCACGTCCACGAGGACGGCGGCCTGCTGTGCCGCCTGGAGTACGCCACCGACCTGTACGACCGGCGCACCGCGGAGAGTTTCGCCGCCCGGTTCGTGCGCGTCCTGGAGCATGTCACCGCCGACCCCGGGCATCGGCTGTCCGAGGTGGACGTGCTCGGCGCCGACGACCGTGCCCTGGTCCTGCACGGCTGGAACGACACCGGCCTCGCCTGGGACGACCCGCGTTCGCTCGTGGAGCGGTTCGAGGCACAGGACCCGGACGCGGAGGCCGTCCACTTCGAGGGCGAGCGCGTCACCTACCGCGAGCTGAACCTCCGCGTGAACCGCCTCGCGCACGCCCTGCGCGAGCGGGGCGTCGGTCCCGAGTCGCGGGTCGCGGTGATGCTGCCGCGCTCCGTGGACCTGATCGTCGCCCTGTGGGCGGTGGTCAAGGCGGGTGGCGCGTACGTGCCCATCGACACCGGCTATCCGGCCGAGCGGATCGCGTACGTCCTCGAGGACTCCGGAGCGCGGCTGCTCATCTCCGACCGGGACGTGGACGGGTTCGAGCGGATCACCCCCGACAGCGGGGAGCTGGAGCACGACCCGAAGGTGATCGCCCACGGCGACAACGCCGCATACGTCATCTACACCTCCGGCTCCACCGGCCGCCCCAAGGGCACCGTCAACACGTACGCGGGCATGGGCAACCGTCTGTGGTGGATGCAGCGCGACCACCGGCTGACGTCGGCGGACCGGGTGTTGCAGTCCACCCCGGTGAGCTTCGACGTGTCGGTGTGGGAGGTCTTCTGGACCCTCACCCACGGCGGCACCCTCGTCGTCGCCCGCCCCGACGGCCACCGCGACCCGCTCTACCTGGAGCGGCTGATGCGCGAGCACGGCGTCACGGTCGTCCACCTCAGCTCCTCCATGCTCGGCGCCTACCTGGCGGAGAGCCGGCTGCCGGGATCCGTGCGCCTGGTCGTCTCCGGCGACGAGGCACTGCCCGCCGAACTGGTCCGCCGCTTCCACGAGCACTCGGCCAACGAGGACGCCGTACTCCTCAACGCCTACGGTCCGACCGAGGCCGCCGTCGACGTCACCACCTGGCCGGCCGGGCCGGACACCGAGACCGTACTGATCGGCGGCCCCGTCCCGAACACCCGCATGTACGTACTGGACGCCCGCCTGGCCCCCGTCGCACCGGGCGTCCCCGGAGAGCTGTACTGCGAGGGCGTCCAGCTCGCGCGCGGCTACCTCGACCGGCCCGCCCTGACCGCGGAGCGGTTCGTCGCCAGCCCCTACGGGCCGCCCGGGTCCCGTATGTATCGCACCGGTGATGTGGCGCGCTGGACGCCGGACGGTGAACTGGAGTACCTGGGCCGCGCCGACAACCAGGTCAAGCTGCGGGGCTTCCGGGTCGAACTCGGCGAGATCGAGGACGCGTTGGCGGACCACCCGGCCGTCGCGCAGGCAGCCGCCGCCGTCCACGGCCAGTGGCTCGTCGGCTACGTCGTCCCCGCCGACCCGAACACCGCGCCGGACACCGAGGGCATCCGCGACCGGCTCATCGCCCGGCTGCCCGAGTACATGGTCCCGGCCCAGATCGTCACCCTGGCGGAGCTGCCGCTCACCCCGAACGGCAAGCTCAACCGCAAGGCCCTCCCCGCCCCCGACCTCACGCACACCACCGGGCGCGGACCGCGCACCCCGCAGGAGGAGATCCTGTGCGGCCTGTTCGCCGAGGTCCTCGGCGTGCCCGAGGTGTCCGTCGACGACGACTTCTTCTCGCTCGGCGGACACTCCCTGCTGGTCACCCGGCTGGCGAGCCGTATCCGCGCCGTGCTCGACGTCGACATCGAACTGTCGGTGCTGTTCGAGGCGACCACGGTGGCCAGGCTCGCGGTCCGGCTCACCGGGCGCGGTCCGCGCCGCGCCGGGATCACGGCACTGCCACGCGGAGGGCGCCTGCCGCTGTCGTACGCCCAGGAACGGCTGTGGTTCCTGCACCGCTTCGAGGGGCCGTCCCCGACGTACAACCTGCCGGTCGCGCTGCGCCTGACCGGCGACCTCGACGTGCCCGCGCTCGCCGCCGCCCTCGACGACCTGGCCGCGCGGCACGAGGCGCTGCGCACGGTCTTCGCCGAGGACCGGCACGGACCTCACCAGGTCGTGCTGCCGTCGGTGCCGCCGTTGAACGTGGTGGCTGTCGATGAGGCGGAGCTCCCCCTGCCCCTGGCCGAGGCCGTGCGCACCCCGTTCGACCTCACGGTCCAACCACCGCTGCGGGCCACCCTGTTCGACCTCGGCGACAGCGAACACGTACTGCTCCTCGTCCTGCACCACATCGCCGGCGACGGCGCCTCCATGGCCCCGCTCGCCCGCGACCTCGCCACCGCCTACACCGCCCGTACTCAGGGCGAGGAACCCGACTGGGCACAACTACCCCTCCAGTACGCCGACTTCGCGGCATGGCAGCGGCGGGCCCTGGGGGAGTCCGGCGACCCGGACAGTGTCCTGTCCCGGCAACTCGACCACTGGCGCGCCGTGCTCGCCGGGCTGCCCGAGCAGATGGAGCTGCCCTTCGACCGGCCCCGCCCCGCCGTCCCCACCCACCGCGGTGACACGGTGCCCTTCACCATCGGATCCGAGGTCCACGAGGCCCTGGTCCAGCTCGCCCGCGAGCAGCACACGACCGTCTTCATGGTGGTGCACGCGGTCCTGGCCACCCTGCTGCACCGGCTCGGCGCGGGCGACGACATCGTCATCGGCTCTCCCGTCGCGAACCGCGCCGACGACGACCTGGCCCCTCTGGTCGGCTACTTCGCCAACAACCTCGTGCTGCGCACCGACCTCACCGGCGGCCCCGACTTCACCGAGGTGCTGCGCCGGGTGCGGGCCGCCGACCTGGCCGCCTACGCCCACCAGGACGTGCCGTTCGAACGGCTCGTGGAAGCGGTCAACCCGGTGCGCTCCACCGCCCGGCACCCCCTGTTCCAGACCGGCCTGAACTTCACCGACGCCGACCAGCAGTCGGCCCTGGACCTCGCCGTCGACCTGCCCGGAGTGTCGGCGCGTGTGCACCCGGTGGCCTCGCCGGCCGCCAAGTTCGACCTGTCGTTCTTCCTCACCGAGCGGCCCGGGGGCGGGGTGAGCGGGCTCCTGGAGTTCGCCACCGACCTGTTCGACCGCGACACGGCCGCGCGGATCGCGGACCGCTTCACCCGGCTGCTCACCGACGTGGTCTGCGAACCCGGCCGCCCCATCGGGGAGTTCGACATCGTGGACCGGGACGAGCGGCACCTGCTGCTCACCGAGTGGAACGCCACCGCCCACGAGACGCCGTCAGGGACCCTCACCGACCTGATCGAAGCCCAGGCGGCCCGTACGCCGGACGCCCCCGCCGTCGTCTTCGGCCCGAGCGAGGTGACGTACGCCGAACTCGACGCCCGAGCCGACCGGCTGGCCCGGCACCTGATCACCCTCGGCGTCGGCCCCGAGCGGTACGTCGCCGTACTGATGCCGGTCTGCGAGGACATTCCGGTGACCCTGCTGGCCGTGTGGAAGACGGGCGCCGGGTATCTGCCGCTGGACCCGGCGCACCCGGCCGGGCGACTCGCCTTCATGCTGGCCGACATCGCGCCGGTCGCGGTCGTCACCACCGCTGAACTGGCGGCTGTCATAGGCCCGTTGACCGACGCCGCGGTCGTTCTGGTGGACGGTCCGACGATCACGGAACAGCAGTCCGTCCCGCTCACCGACGTGGTCCGCCGGCCCGAGCACGCCGCGTTCGTCATCTTCACCTCGGGCTCCACCGGCCGGCCCAAAGCGGTCGTCGTCGAGCACCGCTCGCTCGTCGCCTACCTGGCGTGGGCGACGGCCGAGTACGAGAGCCTGCGCCGACGCGCCCTGGTGCACTCGCCCGTCTCCTTCGACCTGACGGCCACCGGCATGTTCGGCCCGCTGATCTGCGGTGGCACCGTGGAACTGGTCGGATGGACCTCCAGCGGTCCCGCCCCGGACGCCCGGGTGACCCGGCCCGACGTCGTCAAAGCCACGCCCAGTCATCTGCACCTGCTCGGTGCGGTGCCCGAGGAGTACTCGCCCCGGGAGCAACTCGTGCTCGGCGGTGAGTCGTTGCTCGGCGACGTACTGGACGCCTGGCGCGCCCGCCACCCCGCGGTGACCGTCCTCAACGAATACGGTCCCACCGAGACCACCATCGGGTGCAGCCTGTTCCGCATCGCACCGGGTGCCCCCGTGCCGCCCGGCGTCATCACCATCGGCACGCCCGCCTGGAACACCCGGATGTATGTGCTGGACCCGCTGCTGCGCCCGGCGCCCGTCGGCACCGCGGGCGAGTTGTATGTCGCGGGCGACCTCGTCAGCCGCGGCTACCACGGCCGTCCCGGTCTGACGGCCGGACGCTTCGTCGCCGACCCGTACGGCCCGCCCGGATCCCGGATGTACCGCACCGGTGACCTGGCCCGCTGGACGGCCGCAGGGCTGCTGGAATTCGCCGGCCGGGTCGACGACCAGGTCAAGATCCGCGGCTTCCGCATCGAACTCGGCGAGGTGGAGGCCGTCCTGACGGCCCAGCCCGGCATCGACGCGGCCGCCGTGGCGGTCCGCGAGGACACCCCCGGCGACAAACGCCTCGTCGCCTACGTCGTACCGGAGACGGGCCGTCCGGCTGACCCGGCGGCCCTGCGCACCGCCGCCGCACAGGCCCTGCCCGACTACATGGTCCCCGCCGCCTTCGTGGTGCTGGAGAGCCTGCCGCTGACCGCCAACGGCAAGATCGCCCGCAAGGCGCTCCCCGCCCCGGACCTGACCACCGACAGCTCGGGCCGGCCGCCCGCCGAGGGCAGGGAGCGGCGCGTGGCGGACCTCTTCGCGGGTGTCCTCGGCGTGCCCGACGTCGGCGCCGACGACGACTTCTTCCGCCTCGGCGGCCACTCCCTGCTCGTCGCCCGGCTGGTCAACCGCGTGCGGAGCGACCTCGGCGCCGAGCTGTCCATCCGGGAGGTCTTCGAGAACCCGACCGTCGCCGGACTCACCGCACTGCTGTCCCACCGGCCGACGAAGGCCCCGCGGCCGCCGCTCGTCCGGCACGAAGGACCGGAGCGGCCCGAGCGGGTGCCGCTGTCGGCGGCACAACGGCGGATGTGGTTCCTCGACCGGCTCGACGGCCCGGCGCAGACGTACACCATCCCTGTCGTCCTGCGCATGACCGGAGTCCTCGACCGGGAGGCGCTGCGGGCCGCCTTCGGCGATCTGGTCCAGCGCCACGAAGTGCTGCGCACGGTGATCGCCGACGGGCCGGACGGACCGCACCAGGTGATCGGCGACACCGCACCGCGCTTGACGATCCGGCCGTCGGACCCGGCCGACTTCACCGCAGCGGTGGCGCAGGCCGCCCGGGGGGCCTTCTCCCTCGACCGCCAACCACCCATCCGCGCCGTGCTGTTCACCGACGGAGACAGCGAACACGCCCTGCTGCTGCTCCTGCACCACATCGCGGCCGACGGAGCGTCCATGCGGCCGCTCGCCGACGACCTGTCCACGGCCTACTCCGCCCGGCTCGCCGGACACGCCCCCGACTGGATTCCGCTGCCCGTCCAGTACGCCGACTACGCGCTGTGGGAACGGGAACTGCCCCCGGACCGGCTCGACTTCTGGACGCGGGAGCTGGCCGGCCTCCCCGACCAGATCGAACTGCCCACCGACCGGCCCCGGCCGGCCGTCGCCTCCCAGCGCGGTGGCACAGTGCCCTTCACCGTGCCGGCCGCACTGCGCCGCCGTGTCGACGCGCTCGGCCAAGGCCGGGGTGCCAGCGCCTTCATGGTGCTGCACGCCACCCTCGTCACCCTGCTGAACCGGCTCGGCGCCGGCGACGACATCGTGCTCGGAACGCCCGTCGAAAGCCGCCCGGACACCGCGCTCGAAGACCTCGTCGGGCTCTTCGCCAACACCCTGGTCCTGCGCGTCGACGCCTCCGGGGACCCCACGTTCGAGGAACTCCTGGACCGGGTGCGAGCGGCGGACGTGGCGGCGTACGACCACACCGACGTGCCCTTCGAGCGGCTGGTCGAGGTCCTCAACCCGGCCCGCTCACGCTCCCGGCACCCGCTGTTCCAGGTCATGCTGACGATGAATCAGCAGGCCGTCGCTCCCACGCTGCCCGGACTGGAGGTGACCGTCGGCGAGGTGCCGGGCGACCGGGCCAAGTTCGACCTGTCGCTGATGTTCGCCGAGGACGGTGAAGGCGGCTGGTCCGCATGGGTCGAGTACGCCGCGGACCTGTTCGACCGAGCCACCGCCGAAGCCGTCGCCGCCCGCTATCGGCGTCTCCTGGAGGAGGTGACGGCCGACCCGGCCCGCCCCCTGCACGCACTGCCCTTGCTCACCCCGGCCGAGCGCGAGAGCACACTCGCCCGGCGGGGCGGCGCCGCCCGGCCGCTGCCCGAGACGTCGCTGCCGGAAATGTTCGAGGCACAGGCGGCGCGCACCCCGCACGCCGTGGCCGTCGTCGCGGACGGCGAACACGGCCGCGCGGTGACGTACGACGAGCTGAACCGCCGCGCCAACCGGCTGGCCAGGCACCTGGCCACGCTCGGGGCCGGACCGGAGACCGTCGTCGCCGTGGTCCTGCCGCGCAGCCCCGAGGTGATCGTGGCGCTGCTCGCGGTCCTGAAGACCGGGGGAGCCTACCTGCCGCTCGACCCGTCCCACCCGCGGGCGCGGATCGATGCTCTGGTCGCCGACGCGGGCGCCGCGATCGTCCTCGACGAGGGCGCGCTGGCCGCCGTCCCGGACACCGGCGCGGACGGCGACCTGGGCGTCCACGTCCACCACCACCAGGCCGCGTACCTGATCCACACCTCCGGATCGACGGGCCACCCGAAGGGCGTGGTCGTCGAACACGGCTCGCTCGCCGCCTATCTCAGCGAGGCCGCCGAGATGTACCCGGCCGCCTCGGGCGAGTCCCTCCTCCACACCTCCCTCGCCTTCGACATGCCGGTGACCACGCTGTTCACGCCGCTGATCAGGGGCGGCCGGGTGCGGATCGGGGCACTGGACGACGACACACCCGCTCCCGACCTGCTCAAGGTCACCCCGAGCCACCTCCGGCTGCTGGCGTCGCTGCCCGACCGCGCCAGTGACGTCCGGAACCTGGTCATCGGCGGTGAGGCCCTCGACGGCACCGCCCTGCGGGCCTGGCGCGAGCGGCACCCCGAGGCCGTGGTGATCAACGAGTACGGCCCCACGGAGGCGACCGTCGGCTGCGTCGTGCACCGGCTCGAACCTGACGACGCCCTCGCCCCGGGGCCGGTGCCCATCGGCCGCCCCATCGCGGGCGCGAGCGTCCACGTGCTCGACGACCACCTCCAGCCCGTCCCCGACGGTGTGTGGGGCGAGCTGTACCTCGCCGGTACCGGCCTCGCCCGCGGTTACGCCGGACGGCCCGGCCAGAGTGCCGAACGCTTCGTCGCCGACCCGTACGGCCCGCCCGGCACCCGCATGTACCGGGTGGGCGACCGGGCCCGCTGGAACCGTGCCGGGCTGCTGGAGTACGCCGGACGCGTCGACGACCAGGTCAAGATCCGCGGCTACCGGATCGAGCCCGGGGAGATCGAGAGCGCGCTGACGGCGCTCGACGGGGTGGCCCGAGCCGCCGTGATCGCCCGCGAGGACCGTCCGGGTGACCGGCGGCTGGTGGCGTACGTCGTCGGCGACACACCGCCGACGGCCGAGGAGCTGAGGGCCCGGCTCGCCACCGTCCTGCCCTCCCACCTCGTCCCGTCCGCGTTCGTCCAGGTCGACGCGATCCCGTTGAACGCCAACGGCAAGCTCGACCGCGGGGCGCTGCCGGCCCCGCCGGACACCGCAGCCGGTACCGGCCGGGCGCCGCGGACGGAACAGGAGGCCGTGCTGTGCGGGCTGTTCGCCGAGGTGCTGGGCGTGCCGGAGGTCTCCGCCGACGACGACTTCTTCGCGTTGGGCGGTCACTCCCTGCTCGCCGTCCGTCTGGCCGGCAGGATCAGTGAGACCCTGGCGGTCCGCTTCGGCCTGCCGGCGCTGATCGAGGCACCGACCCCTGCGGGAGTGGAGCGCCACCTCACGGAGGGCGGCCCGCAGGCCGCATCGTGGGTGCCGGACTCGGAAGCCGAGCTGAGCCCCGCTCTGCGCTTCACCTCCGCCCCCTTCCCTGCCGGCCCGCCCGAGCTGCCGCATACCGGTGACCCCCAAGAGGTCCTGCTGACCGGCGCCACAGGATTCATCGGAGCCTTCCTCCTGGCCGAGCTGCTGCACGGGACGGCGGCGCGGGTCCACTGCCTGGTCCGCGCGCGGACCGATGCCGAGGCCGTCGGGCGGCTGACCGAGACCATGCGCCGCTACGGCATCGGTCTCGGCCTGACACCGGACGATCCACGACTGAGTGTCGTCCGGGGAGACCTGACGGCAGTGGACCTCGGCCTCGAACCCGCCGACTGGGCGAGGCTGCGCGAGAGCTGCGACACGATCGTGCACAGCGGCGCACACGTCCACCACCTCTTTCCGTACACCCGAATGAAGCCGGCCAACGTGGAGGGCACCCGGACCCTCCTGCGCCTGGCCGCCGAAGGACGCCCGAAGGCGTTTCACCACCTGTCCACCCTCGGTGTGTTCCGGCTCGGCCAGGGCTCCCGGCTGGTCACGGAGGATTCACCGATCGACGGTGAGAAACACCCGTTCGGCCAGGGGTACGCGGCGAGCAAATGGGTCGCGGACCGGCTGGTGGAGCGTGCCTTCGAGCGGGGGGCCACCGGCGGCATCCATCGCCTCGGCCGCATCTGGGCGCACACCTCCACCGGTGCCGTCAGCGCGGACGACATGTTCTCCCGCCTGCTCACCAGTTGCGCCGCGCTCGGCTGCCATCCCATCGGACCGGATCTGGAGGAAGCGCTGCTGCCCGTCGACGTCCTGGCCCGCGCCGTCGTGGCACTGATCCGGACCGGGGCGGGAACCGCCCGCGTGCACCACCTCCACCACCCGCGCAGGGTCGGAGCCGGTGCCTTCATGAGCGGCTACGACCGGATGCGCGGGACGGCCTGCGAAGCGGTTCCGCTCACGGAGTGGCTGCACCGCCTGCGGCGCGCGAGTGAACGAGGCCAGGATCTGCCGATCCTGCCCTACCAGGCATATCTCGAGGAGCACGCGACAACGGTGCCGGACCTGGGGCAGCCCACCCTGGAGTTCGGGAACGAGACGACGCTTCAGCGGCTGCGCGACCTGGCGGTGGCCGTCCCCGACATCGACGAGGCCGCGATCTCCCGCTATTGGGACTTCATCGAACGGTGACACGAGCCCGCGCACACCGATCCCGGGTTCCGTCCCGACACCCCCGCACCGGGAGGCGCGGCGCCTCCCGGCCTTCGAAAGGAACACCGATCCGTCATGACCAACCCCTTCGAGAACCCCGACGGCACCTACCGGATCCTGACCAACGACGAGGGCCAGCACTCGCTGTGGCCCGACTTCACCGCCGTGCCCGCCGGCTGGACCACCGTCTTCGGCCCGGACAGCCGCACCGCCTGCCTGGAGTACGTCGAACGCGCATGGACCGACATGCGGCCCAAGAGCCTCGTCCGGGCCATGGGCGAGTGAGCCGGACGCAGCGGGCGAAAGGGGACGCGCACGTGAGCAGCGTCGACCTGACGCAGGCACCGAATGCCCTGGCGCGCACCGGCGGCATGGTGCGGTACGACGCCCGCACCCTGGCACGGCTCGGTGAGGTGACGGAGCAACTGCTGGCCGAGGCGGGGGACCGGGTCGACGACCCGGCCTGGGTGGCTCTCGCCCGGCACGCGTGGGAGGACGTTCCCGCCGACATACGGCGCACCGTGAGACAGTTCCGCAGGCATTCGGGCCCCGACGGCGCCCTGGTCCTGCGCATGCTGCCCATCGGCGCCGCGCACCTGCCGTCGACCCCGATGGTGAAGGGGTCGGTCCAGCACGACCCGTCCCTGCCCGCGGCGATGCTGCTGCTGTTCGCGGCCGGGCTCGGCGACCCGGCCGCGTTCGCGGCGGAGAAGTCCGGCGCCCTCGTCCAGGACGTCGTGCCGGTGCCCGGTCAGGAGACGGTGCAGGGCAACGTCGGCTCGGTCGAGCTCACCTTCCACACCGAGAACGCCTTCCACGTCCACCGCCCCGACTACGTCATGCTGCTGTGCCTGCGCCCCGACCACGAAGGCACCGCCGAACTGCGCACCAGCTGCGCGCGGCGCGTCCTGCCGCTGCTGACACCCGGCACCCGGCAGGCGCTCGGCAGACCCGAGTACGTCACCGAGGCGCCCCCCTCCTTCGGCCCGGCCGGCGAAGGCACCGCGCACGCCGTGCTCACCGGAGACCCGGATGACCCCGACTGGTGCTTCGACGAGGCGGCCACCAAGGCCGTGACCCCCGAGGGCCGGGCCGCCCTCGCCGAACTGGCCGAGGTGGCGCACCGCACGTACACCGGCGTTCTGCTGCGCCCCGGCGACCTGGCCGTCGTCGACAACCGGGTCACTCTGCACGGCCGTTCCGCGTTCACCCCGCGCTACGACGGCCACGACCGCTGGCTGCAGCGGACCTTCGCCTTCAGCGACCTGCGCCGTTCGCGGGACCACCGTCCCGGTGACGGAACGGTCCTGATCCAGTGACCCCTCAGGTGACCTCGGCCCGCGACGCGTCAGGAGAACCGTTGACATGAAAGGTACGTGCTGACATGACCGAGCCCGGCCGGACTCCCCTCGCGGTGTTCGAACGTCACGAGTCGAACGTGCGCAGCTACTGCCGCGACTTCCCGGTGGTCTTCGAACGAGCCGCCGGCCACCATCTGTGGGACACCTCGGGACGCCGCTACGTCGACCTGCTGTGCGGGGCCGGCTCGCTCAACTACGGCCACAACCCTCCCGGGATCGTCGAGCGGGTGACGGCCTACCTCAGGGCCGGCGGCCCCGTGCAGTCGCTGGACCTGCACACCACGGCCAAGGCCGACTTCCTGGAGCGGTTCAGCGGCCTCGTCCTTGAGCCGCGCGGCCTGGGCGACCACGTCGTGCAGTTCCCCGGACCGGCCGGAACGCTCGCCGTCGAGGCCGCGCTCAAGCTGGCCCGCAAGGTCACCGGGCGCACCGAGGTGATCGCCTTCACCGGAGGCTTCCACGGCGCTTCCCTCGGCGCCCTCGCCGCCACGACCTCCCCGCTGCTGCGCGGCGCCGCGGGCGTGCCGTTGACCGACGTCACGACCCTCCCGTACGGCGACGCGGTCGACGCCGACCCCTTCGCCTCGCTGGAGCGGACCCTCGGCCCGGGCGCGTCGACACCCCCGCCGGCAGCGGTCCTGCTGGAGACGGTCCAGGGCGAGGGCGGACTGCACACCGCTCCGCGCGCGTGGCTGGCCCGAATCCGTGAACTCGCGGATGCCACCGGCACGTTGATCGTCGTGGACGACATCCAGGCGGGCTGCGGACGTACCGGCACCTTCTTCAGCTTCGAGGACGCCCCCGAACTCCGGCCCGACCTCGTCTGCTTGTCGAAGTCCCTCAGCGGAATGGGGCTCCCGATGGCGGCGTTGCTGATCCGGCGCGGGATCGATGGTTGGGCCCCCGGCGAGCACAACGGCACGTTCCGAGGCCACAACCTCGCCTTCGTGGCCGGCTCCGCGGCGCTGGACTACTGGACCGACCCGCACTTCACCGCCCACGCCGCCGAACTGACCGACGCGATCCGTACCAGCCTCGCGACCATCACCGACGTCCTCCCGGCCGGTGCCGCCGAAGTCGTCGGCAAGGGGGCGATGAGCGGACTGAGGTTCCCCGCTCCCGGGACGGCCGAGCGGATACGGGGAGCATTGTTCCGCGCCGGCGTCGTTGCCGAGACCTCGGGTTCGGGGCATGTCCTGAAGCTCCTGCCACCCCTGACGATCTCCGTCACCGAGTGGAAGGAAGTGGCGGGCACCTTGGGCGACACCATCCAGGTATTCGCTACGGCGTAGTCGCCCGTCAGGTCGTTCGTGTCCCCGCCGAGCAGCAGGCGGCACGAAGCGGAACACGCCGACAGCATCAGGCAGGCGAGAACCAGGGACGAGTAGCTGTGGCAGCCGCGCCGCAGGCCGAGCGCCGCCCGTCCTGAACGCGGTGGCGCCCGCTACCAGGCGAAGGCCTCCGGTGACGGTCCCGGTCCCGGGAAGAGGTCGTCCAAACCGGCCAGCAGCTCCTCGCTCAGATCCAACTCTATGGAGCGCAGGGCCGATTCGAGCTGCTCTGCCGTGCGCGGGCCGACGATCGGGCCGGTCACGCCAGGGCGGGTGAGGAGCCAGGCAAGAGCGGCCTCCCCGGGCTCCAGACCGTGCTTGTCGAGCAAGTCCTCGTACGCCTGGATCCTGGCGCGTACATCCGGGCCGGACATGTTGCCCGCGGCCAGCCCCTCACCGCGCCGACCGCCCTCGATCTCCTTCTTCAGCACGCCGCCGAGCGCGCCACCGTGCAGCGGTGACCACGGGATGATGCCGAGGCCGTACTCCCGGGCGGCCGGGATGACCTCCATCTCGGCGCGGCGCTCGTAGAGGTTGTACAGGCACTGCTCGCTGACGAGGCCGGTGGTGCCGCCGCGACGGGCGGCGATCTCGTTGGCCTGGGCGATCTTGTAGCCGGGAAAATTGGAGGACCCGACATAAAGGATCTTCCCCTGCTGGACCAGTACGTCGATGGCCTGCCAGATCTCCTCGAACGGGGTGTCCCGGTCGATGTGGTGGAACTGGTAGAGGTCGATGTAGTCGGTCCGGAGCCGCTTGAGCGAGGCGTCCACGGCGCGCCGGATGTTCACCGCCGACAACTTCTCGTGGTTGGGCCACGCTTCCCCGTCCGCGCCCATGGTGCCGTACACCTTGGTGGCGAGGACGACCTTGTCGCGCCGCTCGCCGCCCTTCGCGAACCAGTTCCCGATGATGCTTTCCGTACGGCCCTTGTTCTCGCCCCGGCCGTACACGTTCGCCGTGTCGAAGAAGTTGATGCCCGCGTCCAGCGCCGCGTCCATGATCGCGTGGCTGGCGGCCTCGTCGGTGTGCGGACCGAAGTTCATGGTGCCGAGGACGAGTCGGCTGACCTTGAGCCCGGTGCGTCCGAGTTGCGTGTACTTCATGGACTGCACGCTAGTCGCATGAAGTGCGCTCTAGGCAATGGTGCAACTCCGTTTCTCCGCACCGCAGTTAACAATTTTAAGCAGGCTTGGGACAGCCGTGTCGTGACGCCGGGCGCCGCATGACCACTTTGATCGTCGGTGGCAGCGGCTTCCTGGGCGCCGAGCTGATTCGGCAGGCCGTCGCGGCCGAGCAGGCCACGGCAGCGACGTACGCCACCAGGCCCGGCGACGCCGCCCGCGCCGTCCGGTACCTCCTCGATCTGCGGGACGCCGGCCGCCGGGATGCCGTCATGAGTCCGACTGGGCCGTGACGGCACAGGCCCCCATCCGGCTCGCGAGGACCGCGGCCGGACAAGGAGTCCGCCTCGTCCACGTTTCCAGTGACGCCGTGTTCTCGGCGGCCCGGGTCCACTGCGACGAGTCCAGCCTGCCCGACCCCATCACCCCATACGGAGCGGCGAAGGCGGCGGCGGAAACAGGGGGCCTCGCCGTGCACCCGGAAGCTGAGGTCGCCCGCACGTCGCTGATCACCGGCGACGGGGGATCAGCCCATGAGCGCCTCGTACACGAACTCGCCACCGGCACCCGCGACGGCGCCCTGTTCACCGACGACGTCCGCTGCCCGGTGCACGTCGCCGACCTGGCCGCCGCCCTCCTGGAGCCGGCTTCGGGCAACAGCTCCGGCATCCACCACCTCGCCGGCCCCGACGCAGTCAGCCGCCACGAACTCGCCATCCTGGCCGCCAGGCGGGACGGCCCCGACGCCTCCGGACTCCCGACCGGCCTGCGAACCGACAGCTCGCTGCCCGGCGCCCTGGACGTGCGTCGCAGACTGAGCGAGCGGCCAGGTTTCTCCCGCCGCGAGCAGGAAAACGCCGTCGCCCCCACCCTCAGGCTCGCTGCACCATAGGCTGCCGAAATGCACTACAGCGTTTGGGACGCGCACGCCGTCGAGGGATTTGGGACGGTGGCACTTTCGCGGCAGCAGAGGGCCTTTCTCGATGGGCTGTTGCGGATGCTGGACCCGCGGGCCTATCCGAGTGAGCATGTGTCAGCTGTCAACAGCGCGATGCTGGCGCTGATCCGGGTCCACCACGCCCTCGAGGGGAACGTCTCCGCCGAAGGCCAGCCGGAGACCCGGCTGTTGAAGAGGCTCATTGCACCTGCGCGGGCCAACATGGACACGGCGAGCCTGGTCTTCGGGGCGGTTCCGGACAACGCTCGGTATCTTCGGGCCGCGCGGCGGCTGGTCCATCAACTGGAGTCCCTGCTGACGAACCGCACGCCCGACGATGTGAAGCAGGCCTACGCCAACCGGCTCGGGCGGTTGATCGGACCGGCCTCGCGGTCCATTCGCGGGTGGCTGGTCCCGGTGTGGCGGTCGGCGTTGTCGCCCGGAGCCGCCGTGCACATGCGCAACGAGATCGCGACATCCGTTGCTCTGCACGGGCGGGACGGGCTCGACCTGCGAACCGATCTCATCGCGCTGATGAAACGGCGGTCACCGGACGTGCCCGAGGTCCAGGAGATCGCCGAAGTGCTCTGGCCGCAGGCGCGTGCCTTCCGAGTCGGCATCGTTGTCGCAGGAACGCGCGAACTACGGGCCCTTGAGCAGCTGTTGCCGGGAGCGCGGCAGCAGCCGGTGCCACGGGACACCAACGTCGGACAGGGCGGGCGGGACCGTGACATCCGCCGACGGTTCCTGCGGAGGGTCGCGGCCGGACTGGAGGGGCCTGCGGTGTTGGTGACCCATCCGGTGCACGCGGCCGACGCTCACACTGCCCTGCGCCGGGGCCGGCGCAAGCTCGGCGAAGTGCTCGACCAATACGCGGCGGGCCAGCGGCTGACCCACCTCTCCCTGCACCCGCTCATGTTCGCCACTGACTCCCACACGCACGTGGTCGACGACCACACCCACTCGAAGACCGCCAAAGCCGCCCAGCCGCTCACCACCCACTGGCCTGCTTCGCTCGGCGCGGCGCTGCGTGCGGCACATCTCGCGCAGCAGGTCGATGCCCCTATGACGACCGCGGGGCTGGTGTGGAGCGCGGTCGAGTCCATGGGCATGAAGTCCGCCCAGCTGGACGTCCTCGCCAAGGCATGCGCCTTGCACGTCACCCGGCAGCAGCTCCTGGGACTGTGGCACGTCGTGTTCCTTTCCGCGCAGGCCGCTGTCCGGCATGCCGCCTGGCGGCATCGCGAGTACGAGAAGAAAGCGGCCCGTGCCGCCCGGAGTATCGCCCAGATCGAGAGCAACTCAGCCGAGTCCGCGCGGCGCGCGGTCGAGGAGTTGCGCATACGCCACGCCGACCTGCTCCGAGTGACCGTTCAGGCGCATGGCGTCCACACCGCGCTTGCCAAGGAGGTCAGTCGGCTGCTGGCGTCCGTGGAGGCTGTCATCCTCAAAGGCGGGACCGCCCAGGCCGCGAGCGGTGACATCCGTACGGTCGTCCTGAACCGGTGGTTCGACGTACTGGTTCCTCCCGCGGGAGCCTCCGGTGACATCCTGTCCGCTCACCGGGCCCTCGCGCAGTTGGTCGCGGTGACGGACGGGCTCGCCGCCGAGCAGGTCGCCGCCTGGCAGCGACGGCTGACGCATCCCGCGGACTTCGCGAGCTGGCTGCATGACCAGCAGAACACCATGCACTCGCTGCTGACCTGGCTTTATGCCATGCGCAACGCCGCCTTTCACCAGGGAGTGTTCGCCAACCCCGCTGACGAGGTCACCGCGCAGGCTGCCCTCGGCATGATCGACACTGTCCTGGAGTTCCTCGGACACTGGAGCCAGACGGAGAACGTCGCCGGCCTGCCGGGCACCCACCCCCGCCGCGTCCTCGAACTGCTCGCGGACCGGCAGACCGACCTTCAGGCCAGGCTCACTACGGACAGCACCAGCCATCCCCTCGATCTGGACCACATCTCCGCCCCGGACCCCTCTCCCCGGCGGCCCTAGGGCCTGTTGCGAGAGTGGTGAGAGTCGGGGTGCGGGCCATTGTCCGCCCCGTCCAGCGGGGACCAGCCTGCGCCTTGGTCTTCGCGGAGGTCGGGATCGGCGCCAAACGCCAACGGTTCCCGGACCGTTGCGGTGTGTCCCCAGCACGCAGCCGCGCACAACGGCGTGCCCTCGCCCGGTGGCGCTTGCCTGCCGCTGCTCGCAGCCGGTCTTGTCGAACTCCGGAGGCCGATCACCCAGGGAGCCGGGCTCGTGGCGGTTGCGAACCCGGTCCGCCGGCACCGGGATGGTCGTTTTGATCCCGCGTCTGCGCAGGTGGGCCCGGTTCCGGCGGGAGTCGTACGTCTTGTCGGCCCGCACGCGGTCCGGTCGCCTTCGAAGCGTCGACGACGCGCGTGTCGATCACCTTGCCGCCCTGAGCGGCTAGGTCGGCCTTGCCGAGATGGTGTGTCGTGCACGGACGGCCCTTGGTCAGGCCCGCCGCGGACAGCACCAGGACACCGGTGCAGACACCGGCGACGGTGACTCCGGCCAGGCGTCGCGCGGGGATGTGCGTGAACCGGGGAGCGGCCCGGTCGGAGCCGACGTGCGCTCCACCGATCCCTCTCCAGTAGTCCGCCGCACCCGCCGAAAAGTTCCCCGCTCGGAGCGACGGGTTCTTACTGCGTGTCGGTGACCTGGAGCCGTGCCATGCCCCGTTTGACCTCGTCCGTCCTCGGACGCCACCTCCTGCTCCTCCTGCACGGCGAGCTTGCTCCTCATGCCTACAAGTCGGTCTCAATCCCGGCCAATGCTTGGGCGCTGACAGCCGCCCGGGAATCATGTGGCCATGCACCGGCCGCTCAGCCTCCACACCCCCGAGTGGTTCACGGCCGACGACTCGGCCCTGAACGTCGCGCTCGTGTACCCGATGCAGGGGCCTGCCGGGATCTTCGGTCCTGCCTGCGAGGCGTGCGCGCGGCTGGCCGCCGAGGAGATCAACAGGGCCGGTGGTGTTCTCGGCAAGGAGCTCCGGCTGCTGGAGGTCGACGGCGGCGCCGACCCCCAGAAGGTCGCCGAGGAGGTCGAGGCCCTGGTGGCGACCGGTGTGGTGCACGGGGTGACCGGGTGGCACATTTCCTCGGTCCGGCAGGCGGTGGCACCGCGCATCGCGCACCTGGTGCCGTACGTCTACACCGCCCTGTACGAGGGCGGGGAGCGCACCGACGGTGTCTTCATGACCAGTGAGACGCCCGACTGGCAGCTGCTGCCCGCGATGCGGCTGCTGGCCGAGACACGGCGGGTGCGCCGATGGTTCGTCGTCGGCAACAACTACGTCTGGCCCCGGCGCACGGCCCGGGCGGCCCGCCGTTACGCCCGCGCGTGCGGGGGTGGGCGGGTCTGCGGTGAGGCGTATCTCCCGCTGGGCGCCGAGGACTTCCGTGACGTGCTGCGGCGCATCGAGCACGCGGACGCGGACGGCGTGCTGATGCTGCTGGTCGGCAGTGACGCGGTCCGCTTCAACCGGGCCTTCGCCGCCTCCGGCCTCGACCAGCGGTGCCTCAGGCTGAGCACGCTGATGGACGAGAACATGCTGATGGCCAGCGGTCCGGAGGCGACCGGTGACCTCTTCAGCACGGCCGGGTTCTTCGCCTCGCTGGCGAACCAGGACACCCTGGACTTCCACGGCCAGTACGCCGACCGCTTCGGCATCGAGGCTCCGGCCCCCGGAAGCCTCGGCGAATCCTGTTACGAGGGCGTGCTGCTGCTCGCCTCACTCATCGAGCGGGCCCGCACCCTGGACGTGGCCGCGATCTCCGCCGCCGCAGAGACCGTCTCCTACGAAGGGCCGCGCGGTCTGCTCCACCTCCGCGACCGGCATGTGCGCCAGCGCATCTACCTGGCGGAGGCGGACGGGCTCGACTTCAACGTGCTCGCCCAACTCCGCGCTCCGCACGACCTGGTGTGACGCCGCCGGGGACGGTGGCGCCCCTGGCGCCCCGGTTCGAGGTGCCCGGGCCTTCCAGGGCGTCGGCCAGCCGGGCAAGCAGTTCGTCCAGCTCCTCGGCGGGGAGCGACTGCTCCAAGTCCCCCCAGTCGGCCCGTACTTCACGGACCAGCAACTGCCACCGCTGCATGCCTCGCGGAGTGAGGTGGGCCAGTACGCGACGCCGGTCCGCGGGATCGACGCGGCGGTAGACCCAGTTCTGGTCGACGAGTTGGTCGACCAGCTTGGTGAGACTCGGAGCCGGCAGGAAGGCGTGGTCGGCGAGGGCCGTCATGTTGTGCCCCTGTCCGTCGGACAGCAGGTCGAGCACCCTCCACGCCTCCACCGAACAGTCGAACTCGTCCAGTACGGACTGCACTCGGCGCACCGCGAGACGTTCGGCCCGGGTCAGCAGGTAGAGCAGTTCCTGCGGCTGCCTCGCCATCGTGCTCCTCCGCTCGTGCTGTCGGCCGGTGTCCGAGCCTACCCGTGATCACCGGGCCCTTGACAAGGGGAACCGAGAAACTGATCCTTTCCGCAGGAAGCATTAATTACCTTCGCTGTGATGCCGTCAAACATGCATCTCCAGCGGGGGACTTTTTGTTTCCCCCGCAATTTTGCTTCCACTGGAAACCATTCTTCAATTGCCGTGAAACGCACCGGAAACAGTCTCCTCGCAGGCTGTGGTCGCACTTCAGCGACCAGCCCGGACCCACCCCGGAACGGCTGGGGAACCCGTGCGTCAACGCCGCCACTTCTGAAGCGTGTCCCTCTCCCTCCCTCCGTCTCCCTCCCTCCCACGGCTCTTTCGGGCCACTCCGCTCTTTTCGCTTCGCCCTTCGGGGCAAGGAGGTTGTGCATGTCCGGGCTCAGCATCAGCAGACGCGGTCTTCTGGCCGGCATATCGGCAGTCGGCGCGTCCGCCGCCCTCAGCGCCTGTGGCGCCAAGACCGGCACCGAGACGGCGTCGGGTTCAGGTGCCACGGCGGACACGTCCGGCAGCACGGTCAAGGTCGGTCTGCTCAACTCGCTCTCGGGCACGATGGCCATCAGCGAGGTCACGGTCCACAACTCGCTGCTGCTCGCCATCAAGGAGATCAACGCCTCCGGGGGAGTCCTGGGCAAGAAGCTCAAGCCCATCAGCCAGGACGGCGCCTCCGACTGGCCGACGTTCGCCGAGAAGGCCGAGGCCCTCATCACGGACGACAAGGTCGCGGCCACCTTCGGCTGCTGGACCTCGGCCAGCCGCAAGGCCGTCAAGCCGGTCTTCGAGCGGTACAAGTCGCTGCTCTTCTACCCCGTGCAGTACGAGGGCCTGGAGGAGTCGCCGTACATCTTCTACATCGGCGCCACCACCAACCAGCAGATCGTGCCCGCCCTCGACTACCTGAAGAAGCAGGGGCTGACCAAGCTGTACCTGGTCGGCAGCGACTACGTCTTCCCGCGCACCGCCAACAAGATCATCAAGGCGTACGCGAAGGCCAAGGGTCTGACGGTGGTCGGCGAGGACTACGCGCCGCTCGGCTCCACGGAGTTCAGCACCATCGTCAACAAGGTCAAGGGCTCCGGCGCCGACGCGGTGTTCAACACCCTCAACGGTGACAGCAACGTGGCCTTCTTCAAGGAGTACAAGTCCGCGGGCCTCACCGCCAAGAGCCTGCCGGTGCTCTCCGTCTCGATCGCCGAGGAGGAGGTCAAGAGCATCGGAACGCAGTATCTGGAAGGCCAGTTGACGGCCTGGAACTACTACGAGACCACCCCGGGCGCCGCGAACAAGAAGTTCGTCGCGGCCTACCAGGCGGCGTACGGCAAGGACAAGCCGACCTCCGACCCCATGGAGGCCGCCTACATCTCCGTCTACCTCTGGAAGGCGATGGTCGAGAAGGCCGGCTCCTTCGACGTCGCCAAGGTGAAGGCCGCCTCCGACGGCATCGTCTTCGACGCCCCCGAGGGCAAGGTCACCGTCGACGGCGCCACCCAGCACGTCTACAAGACCGCCCGCATCGGCAAGGTCGGCTCCGACGGCCTGATCGAGGAGGTCTGGAACTCGGGCAAGCCGATCAAGCCGGACCCGTACCTCAAGGGCTACTCCTGGGCCTCCGGCCTGTCCTGAGCCACGCCCACGGGATCGACCCGGCTCCGTCACGGGGCCGGGTCACGCCCATGGCAAGCCCGCACGTCGCAGGCCCGCAAGCCCGCACGTCCGTACCCGACCCGGAGCCGCTTCATGACGGTCGTCCTCAACCAGTCCTTCACCGGCATCAGCATCGGTGCCGTCCTGCTTCTCATCGCGCTCGGCCTGACCCTGACGTTCGGTCAGATGGGCGTGATCAACATGGCGCACGGCGAGTTCATCATGGCCGGCGCCTACACGACGTACGTCCTGCAGAAGTCCATCAGCAGCGCCGGCGTCTCCCTCTTCGTCGCCCTGCCGCTCGCGTTCCTGGTCGCGGGCGCCATGGGGGCGCTTCTTGAATGGCTGCTCATCCGGCGGCTCTACACACGGCCGCTGGACACCCTGCTGGTCACCTGGGGTGTCTCGCTGATGCTCCAGCAGCTGGCCCGTGACGTCTTCGGCGCCCCCAACGTGCAGACGGCCGCGCCCGACATCCTCACCGGCAACATCTCGGCCGGTTCGGTCACCTTCGCCAACAACCGCCTGTTCATCCTCGGCCTCGCGCTCCTCTGCGTCCTCGGCCTGACCCTGGTCCTGCGGTTCACCCCGCTGGGCCGCCGGATCCGGGCCGTCGTGCAGAACCGCGACCTCGCCGAGGTCTCCGGCATCGCCACCGGACAGGTCGACCGCATCACCTTCTTCATCGGCTCCGGCCTGGCCGGTGTTGCCGGCGTCGCGCTCACCCTGGTCGGACCGATCGGCCCGACGATGGGCACCAACTACATCGTCGACGCCTTCCTGGTCGTGGTCGTCGGCGGCATCGGACAGCTGAAGGGCGCCGTCATCACGGCGTTCGCGCTGGGCGTGCTGCAGTCCGTCCTGGAGTACTCGACCACCGTCAGCGTCGCCAAGGTCGTGGTGCTGGTGGCGATCGTCGCCTTCCTCCAGTGGCGACCCCAGGGCCTGTACACACTGCGCACCCGGAGCCTGGCATGACGACCACGACCACGACCACGAGCCCCGACACCCTGACCCCGCCCTCCGCGCCCTTGCTGAACCGCTTCCGCGTGCCCGCGGGCTTCGCCCTCGGTGCCGTACTCCTGCTCGGCATCGCCCCCCTCGCCCTCTCCGACTTCCGCCTCTCCCTCCTCGCGAAGTACCTGTGCTACGCGATCGTGGCGGTCGGCGTGAGCCTGGCCTGGGGGCGCGGCGGCCTCATGGTCCTCGGTCAGGGCGTCTTCTTCGGCCTCGGCGGCTACGCCATGGCCATGCACCTCAAACTCACCGACGCCGCCGCCACCGGCGACAAGCTGCCGGACTTCATGCAGCTGTACGGCACCGGCGACGCGCTGCCCTGGTGGTGGAAGCCCTTCGCCAACCCCGGCTTCGCGCTCGCCATGACCGTGCTGCTGCCCATGGCGGTCGCCGCGGTGCTCGGCTTCCTCGTGTTCCGACGCAGGGTGAAGGGCGCCTACTTCGCGATCCTCAGCCAAGCCCTCGCCGCCGCCCTCTCCATCTGGCTGGTCGGCCAGCAGGCGACCACGGGCGGCACCAACGGACTCACCGACATCCAGGGCTTCTTCGGCTACTCGCTGGACGACCCGGTCAACCAGCGGATGGTGTACTTCATCATCGCCGCCGTGCTGCTCCTGCTGATGGCACTGGCCCGCCAGCTCTTCGTCAGCCGCTACGGCGAACTCCTCGTCGCCGTACGGGACTCCGAGGAACGGGTGCGCTTCCTCGGCTACAACCCGGCGAACATCAAGCTCGTCGCGTACGTCGTCGCGGCCGGCATGGCGGGCCTCGCGGGAGCCCTCTTCGTCCCGGCCGTCGGGATCATCTCCCCGGCCCTGATCGGCATCGTGCCCTCCATCGGCTTCGTCATCGGTGCGGCGGTCGGCGGGCGGGCGTCCCTGGTGGGAGCGGTGCTCGGCGCGATCGCCGTGGCCTGGGCGCAGAGCACGCTGTCCGACGAATTCCCCGCCGCGTGGACGTACCTCCAGGGCTTGCTGTTCGTCCTGGCGGTCGGCTTCCTGCCCGGCGGCCTCGCCTCCCTCGGCGTCGTCCTGCGCAGGCGCCGCACTCGTACCGGTACTCCTGCGACTGGAGAGACAGCATGAGCGGCGAGGGACTGACCGTCCGCGACCTGCGGGTCACCTTCGACGGGTTCACCGCCGTCGACGGCGTCGACCTGGACATCCGCCCCGGCGACCTGCGCTTCCTCATCGGCCCGAATGGTGCGGGCAAGACCACTCTGGTCGACGCGATCACCGGCCTGGTGAAGGCCACCGGCTCGGTCCGCTTCGGCGAACAGGATCTGCTGGGCCGACCCGTGCAGAAGATCGCCCGCATGGGCATCGGCCGTACGTTCCAGACGGCCAGCATCTTCGAGGAACTGACCGTGCTGCAGAACCTCGACATCGCGGCGGGCGCCGGCCGGGGCGTGTGGACGATGCTGCGACGCCGCAGGGACATCCCCGAACCGGTCGCGAAAGCGTTGGAGACGACGGGCCTGACCGAGCTGCGCGACCGCCCCGCGGGCGTTCTCGCCCACGGCCAGAAGCAGTGGCTGGAGATCGGCATGCTGCTCGTCCAGGACGTGCAACTGCTCCTGCTCGACGAGCCGGTGGCCGGCATGAGCCACGAGGAACGCGAGGCCACCGGCGAGCTGTTGCAACGGGTGAGCGAGGACCACACGGTCGTCGTCATCGAGCACGACATGGACTTCATGCGCTCCTTCGCCCGCAGCGTCAGCGTCCTGCACGCCGGCAAGGTGCTCAGCGAGGGCACGGTCGCCGAGGTCCAGGCCGACGCCAAGGTCCAGGAGGTCTACCTCGGGCGCGCGTCCGAACCCGAAGCCGAACGGGAGCCCGAGCCCGAGCCCGAGCCCGAGCCCGAACCGGGATCGACGCCGGCCGCTCCCGCCGCCCCCGCCGCCGTCGCCGAGGAGGCGTGAGACGCATGCTGGAGATCAGTTCCGTACAGGCCGGCTACGACCGCACCACCGTGCTGCACGGCGTCACGGTCTCGGTCCCGAAGGACGCGGTCGCCACCGTCCTGGGCCACAACGGCGCGGGCAAGAGCACCCTCCTGCGCGTCGCCATGGGCCTGCTCAAGCCGAAAAGCGGCGCCGTCCTGCTCGACGGCGAGGACATCACCCGCCTGGCCCCGCACCAGCGGGTGGCCCGCGGCATGGCGTACGTCCCCCAGGGCCAGCAGTCCTTCCCGCATCTGACGACGGCCGAGAACCTCCAACTCGTCGCCGACGGACGCCCCGACGGCAAGGAGGCGACCGCCGAGGCCCTGGACCTCTTCCCCGTCCTGCGCGAACTGTCCGGCCGCCGCGCCGGTCTGCTCTCCGGAGGCCAACGGCAGCAACTCGCCATCGCCCGCGCCCTGATCACCCGACCGAGGCTGCTGCTCCTCGACGAACCGACCGAGGGCATCCAGCCGTCCGTCGTCGCCGAGATCGAGGAGACGATCCTCGCCCTGACCCGGCGCGGCGGCCTGTCGGTCCTCCTCGTGGAGCAGCACGTCGGCTTCGCCATGCGGGCCGCGCAGCAGTACTACGTCCTGGAGGCGGGCCGGGTGACGTCCTCGGGCGAGGGCGGCACGGGCGCCGAGCAGAAAGTACGCGCCGCGCTCAGCGTATGAGCGTATGAGGCCCGGCCGGTGCACGGACGGCCCTCGACGGTGCGAACCCGATCCCCGTCGAGGGCCGTCCGCGTGCCGGTTCCGCAGTCGCCCGGTGTGCACCGCATCCCGTGCCGCCTGAGCCGAACCCGCGGTTCGTCAGGCGACATCGCACGGTCGAACTCCCGGAGGGTATTGGACATGGCGGCGGCGGTCTACACGCTCCCGGAGCTTCCCTACGACTACTCGGCGCTCGCGCCCGTGATCAGCCCGGAGATCATCGAACTGCACCACGACAAGCACCACGCGGCCTACGTCAAGGGCGCCAACGACACGCTGGAGCAGTTGGCGGAGGCCCGCGACAAGGAGACGTGGGGCTCGATCAACGGCCTGGAGAAGGGCCTGGCCTTCCACCTCTCCGGGCACATCCTGCACTCCATCTACTGGCAGAACATGACCGGCCCGAAGGACGGCGGCGGCGAGCCCCTGGCGGTCGACGGCGTGGGCGACCTCGCTGATGCGATCACGGAGTCCTTCGGCTCCTTCTCCGGATTCAAGGCACAGCTGACCAAGGCGGCGGCGACCACCCAGGGTTCCGGCTGGGGCGTCCTGGCCTACGAGCCGCTCAGCGGACGCCTCGTCGTCGACCACCAGGGCAACGTCGGCCAGGGATCGGCCCCGCTTCTGGTCTTCGACGCCTGGGAGCACGCCTTCTACCTGCAGTACAAGAACCAGAAGGTCGACTTCATCGACGCCATGTGGGCCGTCGTCAACTGGCAGGACGTGGCGAAGCGTTACGCGTCCGCCAAGGAGCGCGGCGACAGCCTGCTGCTCCGTCCCTGACGCCGTAGGCACGTCGGCGCTACAGACGTCCTGCTCGTGATCGTCTTCTCAACCTTCGCTTGCAGGCGGTAGGACGAAGGGCTCCCGCGAGGACGTGACTCACGGGAGCCCTTTGGAGTGAGGCTAGGGCATGTATCTGTTCATAAGCGCATCCCTGGACGAGCTGACTGCAGGCGGAATCGGGAGTTCCGTAGCAGGGTGGCCAGGCGTCTTCTGTCGCGTGTACGCAAAGGGATGAATCGAGCCGCGAGTTGGATTATTCGCCGGTTTCGCAGAAATGGTCATTCATGGAGCGGGAGCTTTCAAGTGCTCCCGAATCAGGGGACTTGCTCTTCTTTGGAGGAGGCGGAGACGGGCCGACAGTGCACGTCAAGGACCCGGGCTACTGCTCAGGGATCACGGTGTGCCCGGACGAGCTGTGCAGAAGGCTTGGTGGGGTATCCGGACTTGCCGCCAGCGGCGCTTTCTGCAGAGCGATTCCACTGGCGGGCCGGCGGCGCGGTACTCCAGTCCACCGAGACGCTGACGGGTTTCTCCGACGATGCCATGCGTGATGTATTTCGCGTTCTGGCACCGGTGCTTCCTGCCGGCATGCCTCGTTTTGATCCCGCCCATCCAGAAGTGCGCTATGTCCCGGAGGATGCCGGCGCCATGTGAGTGGGAAAATCAGCTGCCCCTGTGCTGCTGGGTTCTGAGCGCATTGGATGCATGCGATGACCGCCTAGAGGGCCAGGTCGATGCGGCGGCGCCGCTGCGGCAGGCTGGGGAAGAAACTGGCGGCCCGTAGGTTGGGGATGCTCAGCTCGGGTTGCCTGGAGCGCAACGACGTCTCCAGGCAACCGACTTCAGGCTCTAGAAGAACCCGAGTTTCTTCGGGCTGTACGAGACAAGAAGGTTCTTCGTCTGCTGGTAGTGCTCCAGCATCATCTTGTGCGTCTCCCGCCCGATCCCCGACTGCTTGTACCCGCCGAACGCGGCATGCGCCGGGTAGGCGTGGTAGCAGTTGGTCCAGACGCGGCCCGCCTGGATCGCCCGTCCCGCCCGGTACGCCGTGTTCATGTCCCGGGTCCACACGCCCGCCCCGAGGCCGTACAGCGTGTCGTTGGCGATCTTCAGGGCGTCGTCGAAGTCGTCGAAGGGCGTCACCGAGACGACGGGGCCGAAGATCTCCTCCTGGAAGATTCGCATCCGGTTGTCGCCCTCGAAGATCGTCGGCTGGACGTAGTAGCCGCCCTTCAACTCGCCGTCGTGCTCGATGCGTTCACCACCGGTGAGGACCTTCGCCCCCTCCTGCCGGCCGACGTCCAGATAGGAGAGGATCTTCTCCAGCTGATCGTTGGAGGCCTGTGCCCCGATCATCGTCTCGGTGTCGAGGGGGTGGCCCGTCCTGATGAGTTCGGTGCGGGCGACGGCCGCCTCCATGAACTCGGCGTAGTTGCCGCTCTGGACCAGGGCCCGGGAGGGACACGTGCAGACCTCGCCCTGGTTGAGGGCGAACATCGTGAACCCTTCGAGCGCCTTGTCGCGGAAGTCGTCGTCCCGCGCCCACACGTCGTCGAAGAAGATGTTCGGCGACTTGCCGCCGAGTTCGAGGGTGACCGGCTTGATGTTCTCCGAGGCGTACTGCATGATCAGCCGCCCCGTGGTGGTCTCCCCGGTGAACGCCACCTTCGCCACCCGCGGGCTCGACGCGAGCGGTTTGCCCGCCTCCACCCCGAAACCGTTGACGATGTTCACCACGCCAGGCGGCAGCAGGTCCGCGATCAGACTCATCCAGTAGTGGATGGAGGCCGGGGTCTGCTCCGCGGGCTTGATGACGACCGCGTTGCCCGCCGCGAGGGCCGGGGCCAGCTTCCACACCGCCATCAGGATCGGGAAGTTCCACGGGATGATCTGCGCGACCACCCCGAGGGGCTCATGGAAGTGGTAGGCCACCGTGTCGTCGTCGAGCTCCCCGAGCGAGCCCTCCTGCGCCCGGATCGCGCCCGCGAAGTACCGGAAGTGGTCGATGGCGAGGGGAATGTCGGCCGCCAGCGTCTCGCGCACCGGCTTTCCGTTCTCCCAGCTCTCCGCGACGGCCAGCTGCTCCAGGTTCGCCTCCATGCGGTCGGCGATCTTGAGGAGGATGCCGGCGCGTTCGGTCACCGAGGTCCGGCCCCAGCCCGGGGCGGCGGCGTGCGCGGCGTCCAGCGCCCGCTCCACGTCCTCCGCGGTGCCCCGCGCGACCTCGGTGAACGGCTGCCCGTTCACCGGAGACGGGTTCTCGAAATACTGCCCGCGCGCCGGCGGCACGTACTCCCCACCGATGAAGTGGTCGTAGCGCGCCTGGTAGGAGACGATCGCGCCCTCGGTGCCGGGCGCCGCGTAACGGGTCATGCTGGCCAGCCTCCTTCAGCAGCGCCGCCCGCCGTTGGGCGGCTCTGCGCGTGAGGCTAGGAGCGCGGACGTTGCAACCACGTTGCCGTCGGCGCGGCCAGCTCCGACTCCAGCGCGGCGAGGCGGGCCCGCACGCTCGCCGTGGGCCGCACGGCCGCGAGCGCCCGCCACACCTCGACATCGTCCTCGCCCCACGGCGCGTGCGCCCAGTGCGCCAGCAGGTCGGGATCCCGGCGGGCGACCAACGCCGAACGCAGCCCGTCCGCGACCCGGCGCCTGAGCCGCACCACCGCCGGAGCCTGCGAGGCCGGCAGCAGCGGGCCGGCATACCCCGTCGCCGCCGCGGCGACCGCCCCGCTCTCCAGCCGCCGCTCGACGACCGCCACGTCCGACTCGACCGGCACGGTCAGCCGGTACGGCCGGGACGCCAGCAGCGCCGGTCCGAGGACCCTGCGCAGCCGCGCCAGTTCGGCCCGCAGCGTCACCGGCGTCACCGACTCGTCCTCGTACAGCGCGCACAGCAACTCGTCACCGGTCAGGCCCTCCGGGTGCCGGGACAGCAGCACCAGGATCTCGCTGTGCCTGCGGCTGAGCCTGACCCTGCGGCCGCCGCCGGCCAGCAGCGCCTCGTCCCGGCCCAGGGCGCTGAGCTCGGTCCGGTCGGTGGCCGGCTGCTGCGGCAGGAGCAGCGCCAGCTGTGACTCGGCGGCCCGCGCGACCGCCTGGACGAAGCCCAGGCTGTGCGGATGCGCGAGCCCGTCCCCGCCGGTGATGTCGACGGCCCCCAGCACCCGCCCGGTCCGCGGGTCGTGCACCGGCGCCGCCGCGCAGGTCCACGGCTGCACCCGGCGGATGAAGTGCTCCGCCGCGAACACCTGCACCGGCCGGTCCACCGCCACCGCGGTACCCGGCGCGTTCGTCCCGACCGCGGTCTCCGCCCACCGCGCACCCGGCACGAAGTTCATCCACTCCGCCTGCCGCCGGGTGCTCGGGTGCCCTTCGACCCACAGCAGCCTGCCGTGCTCGTCGCACACCGCGAGCAGATGCTCCCCGTCCGCGGCGAAGGTCCCCATCAGCTCGCGGAACAACGGCATGACCCGCGCCAGCGGATGCTCGGCCCGGTACGAACCGAGGTCCCCGTCGCTCAGTTCGACGTCCGCCGTCCCGTCGGGCCCGACACCGGCTCGCGCGGAACGCCGCCACGAGTCGGCCACCACCGGACGCACCGGCCGCTGCACCGTGCCCGCCTCGGTGAATGTCTCGTGCGCGCGCCGCAGCAGCCGGACACGCTCGGCAGGGTCGGCCCCCGGCTCCAGGGCCACCCATGGATCGGTCAACTCGGCCTCCCGGAACACGATGCGGCTGGGGACATCGTCACTCCCGGTACGCGCGCAAACAACCTCTCGGACGGGCGTCACCCGAACGGTGCCGGGCTCACACGGCTGCGACCATGCGCAGGTAGCGCTCCCAGTCCCAGTACGGGCCCGGGTCGGTGTGGTCCGTGCCCGGCACCTCGTAGTGCCCGATGACATGCGCGCGGTCCCTGGGGATGCCGTATCTCCCACAGATCCCCGCCGTGAGCTTCGCGGACTCCTGGTACAGGGCCTCGGTGAAGTACGCCGGCCTGTCCACCCACCCCTCGTGCTCGATCCCGATGCTGCGTGTGTTGTAGTCCCAGTTCCCGGCGTGCCAGGCGATGTCCGACTCCCGCACGCACTGGGCGACATGACCGTCGGCCGAGCGCACGACGTAGTGGGCGGACACCTTCTTCGCCGGGTCGCGGAAGATGCCCAGCGCGTCCGTGTAGGAGGTCTGGGTGACGTGGATGACCACCCGGTCCACCGGGTAGGACCAGGGCCGGTCCGACACCGTGAAGTTGGACGGCGTGGCCGGCTGCCACTCGGCGAGCGGGTGGTCGACGGGCTGGGGAGCCGCCCCGGCGGACGCCTCGGGGAACAGCGCGTACGGTACGGCGGCCAGGACGGCCCCCTTCAGCAGCCGCCGTCTGTCGAGCAGGGGTCTGGCGCGTTCCATGACTCAAGTGCCTTTCGTCCGGGCGGTGTTCAGCCGCGCAGGGCCACCGCGGTGTCACGGAGCCGGTCGTGCGCTCCGCGGTGAGTCTCGCGCGCCGGCAGCCGTTTCTCGCGGATCTTCGCGACGCGGGTGCGGTCGGTGTCGCGGACGGACAGGACCTCGCGAAGACCGGTCGTTCATGGCACGGCGTGTCTCACGTGCATCACGGTACGGCCGGTGCCGGTGGCGCAGAGTAGCCCTCGGTGTTCCGGTGGACGACGTCGCGAATGTGGATAACCCGCTCACCCGATGGGGTGGGTTGACGGGCGCTCAGGCCCGTTCGCCCACGACCGCCGGGTCGTCCAGCACGGCCCGCACCACCGAGTGCGCGGCCCCCAGCAGCGGCCCCTCCGAACCCAGGCGGGACACCGACACCGGACACGCCGGACCGGCGGTGCGCCGGGCCAGCTCGTCCCGCAGGGCGGGCAGCAGCCAGGGCGCGAGTTCGGCCAGCGCACCGCCGAGCACCACCGCTTCGGGGTCCAGCAGGTTGACCGCCCCGGTCAGCGCGATGCCGAGCGCCTCCCCGGCCTCGCGCAGGGCGCCTCGTACGTCCTCGTCGCCGTCCGCCGCGTGCTGCGCGAGCAGTCCGACCCGGTCCTCGCCCAGGTCCAGACCGGCCGCCCGCAACACCGCCTCCTCGCCGGCGTACTGCTCCAGACAGCCGCGCCCGCCGCACGGGCACCGGGGGCCGTCGGGGCGGACCGGGACATGGCCGAGCTCGCCCGCGAAACCGCGGGTGCCGCGCAGCAGTTGCCCGTCCACGACGAGTGCCGCGCCGATGCCGATCTCCGCCGAGACGTGCAGGAAGTCATGGGGAGTACCGTCGCCGAGCCAGAGTTCGGCCAGCGCGCCGAAGTTGGCCTCGTTGCCCACGGTCAGCAGGTAGTCCTCGGGCAGCAGGGTTCCCAGGTCCGTGTCGTGCCAGTCGAGGTTCGGGGCTCGGACGACGGTCCGGGCGTCGCGCGCCACCAGACCGGGCACCGCCACCGCGAGACCCGCGGGCCACAGGCCCTCGCCCTCCGCCTCCGCCACCACCCGGTGTACCAGGGAGGTGAGTTCCGCGATCACCGGCTCGGGGGAGCGGCCCCGGTTCGCGCCGTACCGCACCGCCCGGGAGCGCACCTGCCCGCGCAGATCGACCGCGCAGACCGCGAGGTGGTCCACGCCGATCTCGGCGCCTATCCCGGCGGGCCCGCGCCCGCTGACGGCGAGCGCGGAGCCGGGCCGGCCGACCCGGCCGGGGCGCTCGGGGCCCAGTTCCTCGAGGAGCCCCGAGCGGACGAGTTCATCGACGAGGGTCGACACCGCGGCCCGGGTCAGGCCGATGCGCGAGGCGACCGCGGCGCGCGAGAGGGGCCCCTCGGCGCTCACGGCGTGCATCACGCGGGCCAGGTTGCGGCGGCGCATGCCCTGCTGGGTGTCGGGCAGCCGGCGCCCGGGTCCCGCCGGGTGGGCGTCGTGCAGCGGTGCCGTCATGCCTCCCTCACTTCTCAGAGGTCCCCCGCTCCAGCAGCGGCGCCGCGTCGGAGAGTACCCCGGCGATCCGGGCCAGCGTCTCGTCGTCCCGCTCCACGGCCTCCAGCACCGGGCCCGCGGCGGTGTTCCAGCGCCGGGCGACCGCGCCCGGGTCCTCGCCGGTCAGCAGCCCCGCGGCCTGTGCGGCGGCGCCGAGGGCGACCAGTTCCTTGGCCTCGGGCACCTGGACGGGACGCCCCGAGAGGCGTCGTACGGTCTGCTGCCAGGCGGTGCCCTGGGCGCCACCGCCGATCAGCAGCAGCGGCGTCGAACGGTCGGCGTCCTCGTCGAGCACCAGGTCCAGCGCCCCGAGCAGCGCCTGCACGGCACCGTCGTAGGCGGCCTGGAGGAGCTGGCCGCCGGTGGTGTCGTGCCGCAGGCCGTGCAGCAGCCCGGAGGCGTTCGGCAGGTTCGGGGTGCGCTCGCCGTCCAGGTAGGGCAGCAGGGTCACCCCGGAGACCGGCTCCACGGCCTCGCGGTCCAGGCCCAGCAGCGCGGCGACCCGGTCCACGGCGAGAGTGCAGTTCAGGGTGCAGGCCAGCGGCAGCCAGTCGCCATGGGCGTCGGCGAAGCCCGCCACGGTGCCGGTCGGGTCGGCGGGGCGGTGCTTGGACACGGCGTAGACCGTGCCCGAGGTGCCCAGGCTCATCACCGGCGTCCCGGGACGCAGCCCGAGCCCCAGCGCGGCGGCCGCGTTGTCGCCGGTGCCCGGGGCGACCAGGGTCCCCTTGGAGAACGGCAGGTCATGGCCGTCGCGCACGGTGCCGGCCACCTCACCGGGCCGGACCACACGGGGGAGCAGCGCGGGGTCGAGACCCACGTGCGCGAGGATCTCGCTGTCGTACGCCTCCGTCGCGGACGCCCACCAGCCGGTGCCGGAGGCGTCACCGCGGTCCGTGGTGCCCTCCCCGGTGAGCCGCTCGGTGAGGTAGTCGTGGGGCAGACGGACGGCCTTCGTGGCGCGCAGGGCCTCCGGCTCGTGCTCGGCGAGCCAGGCCCACTTCGTCACCGTGAAGGAGGCGCCCGGCACGCTTCCGGTCCGCTCCGCCCAGGCCTTCGGGCCGCCCAGCTCCTCGATCAGGCGCCGGGCCTGCGGCGCCGAGCGAACGTCGTTCCACAACAGGGCCGGGCGCACCGGCTCGCCCTGCGCGTCCAGCGTCACGAGGCCGTGCTGCTGGCCGCCGATCGACACCGCGGCGGCCTCGCGCGCGGCGTCCCCGCACTGGCGCAGGGCCTCGGACAGCGCGTCCCACCACTGGCGCGGGTCGCTCTCGCGGCCGGCCCCGGAGGACACGGTGTGCGGTGCCTGGCCGCGTGCGACGACCTGGCCGGTGGCCGCGTCGACCACCAGGGCCTTGGTGGACTGGGTGGACGTGTCCACGCCGACGACGAGCGGACCCTCGGCTGCTGACATCGGGCTCTCCCTTTTCGCGCGGCCTCTTGGCGCGGCTCATGATCTTGATGCGGTTGGTGTCTCCCTCCGGAGACACCTTGTCTCTTCCCGGAGACGTGTGTGCATACTAATTTGTAAACCGCCATGACGAAATAGTCCGGAGCAGCAAGGAGCCGCGTCATGAACTACCAGCCCACCCCCGAGGACAGGTTCACCTTCGGCCTGTGGACCGTCGGCTGGCAGGGAAGGGACCCGTTCGGCGACGCCACCCGCCGTGCCCTCGACCCGGTCGAGACGGTGCAGCGCCTGGCCGAGCTCGGCGCCCACGGCGTGACCTTCCACGACGACGACCTGATCCCCTTCGGGTCCTCCGACAGCGAGCGCGAGGGTCACATCAAGCGCTTCCGTGAGGCCCTGGACGCGACCGGCATGAAGGTGCCGATGGCGACCACCAACCTCTTCACGCACCCCGTCTTCAAGGACGGCGCGTTCACCGCCAACGACCGCGACGTGCGCCGTTACGCGCTGCGCAAGACGATCCGCAACATCGACCTGGCGGTCGAGCTCGGCGCCGAGACCTACGTCGCCTGGGGCGGCCGCGAGGGCGCCGAGTCCGGCGGGGCCAAGGACGTGCGCGTCGCCCTCGACCGCATGAAGGAGGCCTTCGACCTCCTCGGCGAGTACGTCACCGAGCAGGGCTACGACCTGAAGTTCGCGATCGAGCCCAAGCCGAACGAGCCCCGCGGCGACATCCTGCTGCCCACGGTCGGCCACGCGCTCGCGTTCATCGAGCGCCTGGAGCGCCCCGAGCTGTACGGCGTGAACCCCGAGGTCGGCCACGAGCAGATGGCCGGTCTGAACTTCCCGCACGGCATCGCGCAGGCCCTGTGGGCGGGCAAGCTCTTCCACATCGACCTCAACGGTCAGTCCGGCATCAAGTACGACCAGGACCTCCGCTTCGGCGCCGGTGACCTGCGTGCCGCCTTCTGGCTCGTCGACCTCCTGGAGAGCGCCGGTTACGCCGGTCCCAAGCACTTCGACTTCAAGCCGCCGCGCACCGAGGACCTCGACGGCGTGTGGGCGTCGGCCGCGGGCTGCATGCGCAACTACCTCATCCTGAAGGAGCGTGCGGCCGCCTTCCGCGCCGACCCGCAGGTCCAGGAGGCGCTGCGCGCCTCGCGTCTGGACGAGCTGGCGCAGCAGACGGCGGCGGACGGCCTGAAGGCACTGCTCGCGGACCGCAGCGCCTTCGAGGAGTTCGACGTGGAGGCGGCCGCCGCACGCGGCATGGCCTTCGAGCAGCTCGACCAGCTCGCCATGGACCACCTGCTGGGTGCGCGCGGCTGAACGAAGCACACGCGTGTGTGCCGTCGGCCGTGAGGCTCCGCAGACGGCACGCGCGCGTGGGGATGCGCCGCGACCTCCGCGCGGAATGTTCCGGAACATGTGCCGGAATCATGCGATCCACGGCATGAGGCCGTATCAACCTCCGCGCGGGGGTCGCCCCATGGCCGCATCGAGGCGACTGTGGACGGTATGGCCATGCCGCCGGTACCACCCCAGCCGCCCGGACCGCCGGGCGGCACACCGCCTCCGGGCGGTGGCTTCGGACCACCTCCCGACGACTTCGGGCGCAACGGCTCGAACCCCTACGGCGGAATGCCGCCGACCCAGCCGATGGGTGCGGTCGGCGATCCCGGCCCGAGGGGCCCGAGAAAACGCCGGAGCCCGCTGTTCGCCCTGCTCGCCGTGGTCGCGGCGGCCGTGGCCGTCGTCCTCGTCGTGGTGTTCATGGCCTCCGGGAACGACGACTCGCCCGACAGGAGCACGACTCCGTCGACCAGTACGAGCGGTTCTCCCGAGCCGTCGTTCAGCCTGCCCACGCGGTTGCCCAGCGAGTTGCCGAGCGAGCTCCCGTCGCAGTTCCCGAGTGATCTCCCCAGCGACCTCCCCAGCGGTTTGCCGAGCGATCTGGAGTCGTTGCTGCCGTCCGTGTTCGGGTGACTCAGAGGCGGTGCGGCAGACGGACGTACGTCACCGTCGTCTCCACCCCGCTGCCGACCAGCCGGCCGTCCGCGTCGAACGCCCCGGCTCCGTCCGTCATCCCGAAGGGAGTGAGAAACGCAGCAGCCGAGTGGTCAGGTAGCCGGCACCTGTGAGGTTGAGCCCCTTGGGGACGCCGTGAGCGCGTTGTAGTCGTACGGCGCCTCGTCACGCCCCTAACGGGGTCGCCCGCGACGCGGATCTTCACGATCACCGGGTCGAGCCCGGGACGGGGAACGTGCGACGCTTTGCGCCGGCCACCTTGTTGCGCCCCGCCGGAGGGGGCGCCCATGGCCGGATCCGCCGCGACCAGGGCGGCGACCAGGGCGGGCGGCACACCGGCCGCGGCGGCGCGGCCTGCGGGGCGCGGGGACATGGGCCCCTCGGGACCAAGTTCGGTCACAGCGGCCAGATTTGGGGTCCGCTCGGTACGCCGTGCGACGGACGGATGAACGCAGGGCCGGCCGAACTACCGTTGCGGTTCGGCCGAGGCGAGCTCCGCCGAGGCCAGAGCCGTCGCCGGATCCAGGGCCGCCGGCCCCGCGAGTGTCCAGCGTTCCCGCTCCATCCGGTACGGCCACCACCGCCCGTCCCGGCCCAGACGCACCTGGGCCGGTGCGCCGACGAGCGTCCACCGGTTGCCGTCCGCCGTGAGCGACGGGCGTTCGTCCTCGTCCCAGGCCGAGTCCAGAGCGGCACGCGCGCGGGCGAGTGCGCTGCCCGTGGGCGCCCATTCCTCCTCCAGCACGGACAGCGCGTCAGCACCCCCGAGCCCCCACGCGCGCGTGGCCTCCGCCAGTGACTCCAGGTCGCGGCCCGACCCATGGGCGAGCCGTTCCGTCAGCGCCCGGTCGGGTGCGGCGACGGCAAGGCGTACCGCGTCCTGGGCGAGCGTCAACTCGGGGACGAAAGCGGAGTGTCCGGGCGGGGGACGGAGAGCTTCCGCGAGCAGCCGATGGGCCTCTACGGCGGTCCGGGCGGCCAGATGGCGGACGGCGACCGGGTCGAGTCCCGGGACCGGCGGGGCTTCGGTGGCCGGCGAGGGCGGCAGGCCGGGCTCCTCGGGCAGCTCCGCAGGTTCGGGCAGCGGCGGCAGGATGTCGCCGGCCGCGTACGCCTCGGCGGCGTCCACCCCCGCAGGTTCCGGAGCTTCCTCCGCGGGGGCGGCGCCGCGGGCCTGAAGGTCCTCCAGGAGGGTGGCTTCGGCGCGACCGCGCATCAGCAGCAGCACGAAGGGATCCTGGTCCAGCAGCCGGGCCACCTGGTAGCAGAGGGCCGCCGTGTGCCCGCAGTGGTCCCACGCGCCGCAGTCGCACTCGGGTTCCAGGTCGCCCAGCCCCGGCAGGAGTTCGATGCCCGCGGAGGCCGCGTCCTCCACCAGGTGCGGTGGCATCTCGCGGTCCAGCAGTGCCGCCACGTGCGCGGCCCTTTCGACGGCCATGTCGAGGATCTGGTCCCACTGTTCGTCCGACAGCTCGGCGAGCAGGACGTCGGCGCGGTGCGCGGTGCGGTCCCGGTCCTGGACGACGGCGGTGATGCGTCCGGGGCGTACCGACACCGCGCCCACCGCGCCCCCGCGCGCGAGCCTGCGGCCCGTCTTCACCTGCCCCGAGTCCAGGGCGGCGTCCTCCAGCGCCCGCAGCCACGCCAGGCCCCACCACGTCTGCGCGAACCCCCGCCCCTGGGCCGGCGGCAGCGCCGCGAACGTGCGCTCGATGTCACCCTCGTGTCCGGTCATCGCGTCCCTCCTCGCAGTTCCACCAGATCGGCCAGCTCCGCGTCCGTCAGCTCGGTCAGGGCCGCGTCACCGGAGCCGAGCACCGCGTCGGCCAACTCGCGCTTGCGGCGCAGCATGTCGGCAATGCGGTCCTCGACCGTCCCCTCGGCGATCAGCCGGTGCACCTGCACGGGACGCGTCTGGCCGATGCGGTACGCGCGGTCGGTGGCCTGCGCCTCGACGGCCGGGTTCCACCAGCGGTCGTAGTGCACGACATGCTCGGCCCGGGTGAGGTTCAGGCCGGTGCCCGCCGCCTTCAACGACAGCAGGAACACGGGCACTTCGCCGTCCTGGAACCGCCGCACCATCGCCTCGCGCCGGGGGACCGGCGTCCCGCCGTGCAGGAACTGCGACGGCAGGCCACGTGCCGCGAGATGCCGCTCGATCAGACGGGCCATGCGCACGTACTGCGTGAACACCAGGACGCTCGCCCCTTCGGCGACGATGGTGTCGAGGAGTTCGTCCAGCAGTTCCAGCTTGCCGGAACGCCCGGCGATCCTCGGCTGCTCCTCCTTGAGGAACTGCGCCGGGTGGTTGCAGATCTGCTTCAGCCCGGTCAGCAGTTTCACGATCAGCCCGCGCCGCGCCATGCTGTCCGCCCCGGAGATCTCCGCCAGGGTCTCGCGCACCACGGCCTCGTACAGACCGGTCTGTTCCGGGGTGAGCGACACGGCACGGTCGGTCTCGGTCTTCGGCGGCAACTCCGGGGCGATCCCCGGATCCGACTTGCGGCGCCGCAGCAGGAAGGGGCGCACCAGCCGGGCGAGACGCTCCGCGGCGGCCGGGTCCTGACCGCTCTCCACGGCCTGCGCGTACCGCGCGCGGAAGGTGCCGAGCCGGCCCAGCAGGCCCGGCGTCGTCCAGTCGAGGATCGCCCACAGCTCCGACAGGTTGTTCTCCACCGGGGTTCCGGTGAGCGCCACGCGTGCGCGTGCCCCGATCGAGCGCAGCTCCCGCGCGGTCGCCGAGTACGGGTTCTTCACGTGCTGCGCCTCGTCCGCCACGACCATCGCCCACCCGGCCTCGGCGAGCCGGGGCGCGTCCAGGCGCATGGTGCCGTACGTGGTGAGCACGAACTCCCCGTCTGCCAGGGCGTCGAGCTCGCGCCGGGGACCGTGGAAGCGGCGCACGGGCGTACCCGGTGCGAACTTCTCGATCTCGCGCTGCCAGTTGCCCATCAGGGACGTCGGGCACACCACGAGGGTGGGACCCGCGGTCGCCGGGTCGGTCTGCCGGTGCAGGTGCAGCGCGATCAGGGTGATCGTCTTGCCGAGTCCCATGTCGTCGGCCAGACAGCAGCCGAGGCCCGCGGACGTCATCCGGGCCAGCCAGTTCAGCCCTCGGCGCTGATAGTCCCGAAGGGGTGCGGTGAGCGCGGCCGGTTGGGGGACGGGATCCTGGGCCTCCGGGTCGGCAAGCCGGTCCCGCAGGGCCGCCAGCCACCCCGTGGGCCGCACCTCGACCCGGTGGCCGTCGACCTCCGCCGAGCCCGTCAGAGCGGCGCTGAGGGCGTCGACGGGCGTCACCTTGTGGTCCTGCCGGGCGCGGGCCCGGCGCACCTCCCGCGGGTCGACCAGCACCCACTGGTCACGCAGCCGCACCACGGGCCGGCTGGCCTCGGCGAGCCGGTCCAGCTCCTCGCGTGTGAGCCGCTGGTCGCCCAGCGCGAACGACCAGTCGAACGCGAGCAGGGCGTCGGCGGACAGGAACGACGGGGTGTCCGACGCGGCCCGGTCGTGGTGGTCGTCGGGCGGACCGACCGTCGCGCGCGTGGTGAGCCCTCTGGCCATGCCCTTCGGCCAGTGCACCTCGACGCCCAGGTCGAAGAGATTTCGCGCGCCCGCTCCGAGCAGGTCGGTGATCTCCTCGTCGGCGAGTTCGACCGCCTCCGGGACGGCCGCCGAGAGCAGCGGGGCGAGCGGGGGCCATGCGCGTGCCGCCCTGCGGAGGGCGAGCAGGCAGTCCATCCGCGCGTGCGGACCGAAGGCCGTGGCACCGCCCCACACGTCGGCGGCGTCCGCCACGATCGTCGGATCGCTCACGCTGTGCACCTGGAGAACGGCCTGGAAGGCGGGTGCCTCCCCGTCGGCCGGACCGCGGACCTCGATCCGCAACGAGACCCGTACGCCCGCGTCATGGCCGGCGGCGACGTCCGCCGCCCACGCACGGTGTTCGGGCACGTGCTGAGGCTCCTGGGCGGCGTAGGCGGGTCCGCCCGTCACGAGGGGCGCGGCGGGGGAGCGCGGCAGCGCGTCGGCGACCGCGTCCAGGAAGGCACGCAGCAGCTCTTCCGGGTCGGGCAGCCGGAGCGGCTCGTCGGTGCTCAGCGGTACGGCGTGCGCCTCGGGCGGCATCGCCGCGGCGAGCCGGCGGATCCGCTCGACGTCCGCGGCGCCCAGGGGACCCACGCGCCAGGCGTCGTGGTCGGTGGGCGACAGCCCGGGCAGCAGCAGCCCACGGGCCACGCACTGCAGGGCCAGCACGGTCGCGGCACCCCAGAACGCGGTCGCCCGATGCCCCCGCGTGGAGGCACGCGCACGCGTGAGGACCGGCAGGGCGGCCCTGACCGGCAGCATCATCGCCGGCAGGCTTGCCGACTCCACACCGCCCTCGCCGGGCCGTACCAGCGTCAGGTCCTCGACCGTTCCCGCCGCGACAGCGGGAGGAGGAGCGCCGTCGGGCAGCCAAAAGGCCACATTGCCCGTGCGGGCCGGGTCGCCGGGTATGAACACGGCGCAGCACGAGGCCAGTTCGGAGATCTCGGACGGTGATGCCGCGGGAAACCTCAGGACAGAGATCGCGGGACTCCTCAAATTTGACTACGTCGTCGGGGTGGTCGAGGGTACATCACCTCTCGGGCACACGGCGGGTGCGGTAGGTCACCTTCGCTTGGGGGTGTCATCAACCCCCCGGCGCGCACGGTGCTGACCCCCGTACGGACAAGGGGGGCTGCCGCATGGTCGGGACAGGTCATCTGTTCGTACGTTTCCTCAGGTCAGCACGTTTTCCTGAGAGAGCCGGAGTCCGGACATGCCCCAGAGCACCGCAACCCTCGTGCCCCATCCGCGCGGTACGTCCGGCTCCCTGCCCGGCGGAAGCGACTTCGCGCCCCTCCTGCGTGCCGTGAAGGGCCAGGGCCTCCTGGACCGCCGCCAGGACTGGTACGGCCGGGCCATCGCCTTCAACACGCTCACCCTCGCCGGCCTCGTCACCGCTGTCGCCCTGTCCGGTGACTCCTGGCGGACGCTCCTGCTGGCCCCGCTCCTCGCCGTGTTCTCCGCCCGCACCGCCTTCATGGGCCACGACGCGGGCCACGCGCAGATCACCGGTGACAAGGCGATTGGCCGCCTCATCGGCCTCGTCCACGGCAACCTGCTGCTCGGGATGAGCTACTCCTGGTGGAACCACAAACACAACCGCCACCACGCCAACCCCAACCACATCGACAAGGATCCGGACGTCGCCGCCGACGTCCTCGTCTTCACCGGCGAACAGGCGAAGGGGCGTACCGGCTTCAGGCGCCGGCTCACCCGCCACCAGGCCTGGCTGTTCTTCCCGCTCACCCTCCTCGAAGGCCTCGCCCTGAAGATCCAGGGGTTCAAGGACCTGCGCCGACAGGCACCGGGGGAGCGTGTCGTCGAGGGCGCTCTGCTGGTGGGCCACGCCGCCGCCTATGCGACGCTGCTGCTGACCGCCATGTCTCCCGGCAAGGCGTTGGCCTTCGCGGCGATCCACCAGGCACTGTTCGGCCTGCACCTCGGGCTGTCATTCGCCCCCAACCACAAGGGCATGGAGATGCCGGACCCGGACGGCGAGTCCTGGGGGCACCTGCGCCGTCAGGTGCTCACCTCCCGCAACATCCGCGGCGGCACGGTCACCGACTGGTTCCTCGGCGGGCTCAACTACCAGATCGAGCACCACCTCTTCCCCAGCATGCCCCGACCCCATCTGCGGCTCGCACAGCCGCTGGTGCGCGCCCACTGCCGGGATCTGGGTATCCCGTACACGGAGACCGGACTCGTCGACTCCTACCGACAGGCCCTGAGCCACATGCACGAGGTGGGCGAGCCGCTGCGTGCGGACCACTAGGAGGGGCGGACCGTCGAGAGGGCGACCGCCATGAGGCGTCAGGAGGCGCGCGTCCGGGGTGTCTCAGGGCGAGGTCTCAGGGATGTCTCAGGGTCGCGAATCGGAACTGCGGGAGGCGTGGACCCGTTTTGCTGGACAGAGAGCGGCAACCGCCGCGAAGGAGGCGACGCACATGTCGAAGAACGCGAAGATCGCCGCAGGGGGAGTGGCGGTCGGGCTGCTCCTGCTGATCTGGCTGCCCTGGTGGGCCGCATTCCTGATCGTCCTGGGAGTCCCGGCCGCCGCGTACCTCACCCTGGACCCCTCACAGCGGCGCAGGCTGCGCCGCGTCACCCGCAAGGAACTCGGCCGCTGACGCACCCGCACCGGCCGGGAGCACGGCAGGCCCGGGCGGTGCGGCGCGGCGGCTCAGCTGGGACGTACGGCCATCTTGTCGAGCGCCTCCAGCAGCCCCGGCAGCTCGGGGCCCCGGCCCACCGGCAGGACCTCCCCGGGCTCGTCGTCGAGGAGCACGAACGCGATGTCGTCGGTCCTGGCCACCAGCGACCAGCCGGGACCGTCGGCGCGCAGCGTCCGCGCGTCGCCGGGCGCGAAGGACGACCGGACCCGTCCGAGGGGCGGCGGCGAGTTCACGTAGGCGCGGGCCTCCGCGAGGACGCGCCGGACGCCGCTGTGGCCCTTGGGGGCCTCCTGCGTGCCTGCTCCCGCAGCGCCGTCTCCCGCGGCCGTGCGTCTCGCAGCGCCGTCTCCCGCAGCCGTGCCCGGTGCGGCCCCGTTTCCTTCAGCAGCGCTGTCCGCGCCTGTCCTGCTCAGCGCGGCCTCGTCGCCCGGGGCCTGGCGCCCCGAGGTGTCACGGGCCGAGGCGTCGCCGTCGCTGCTCAGGCCGTCCCTGGTCGAGCCGTTCGTCGTCACGCCCTCCGCGGTCCCGCCGACAGCGTCCTCGTCGCCCACCGCGGACCCGACGTTCGGGTTGCGGAAGACCGTGTCGTCGATCTGCTCGCGCCATATCGCCCACCGCAGCGCGATCTCGTCGGCCCCGAGACGCCGCTGGGCGGATCCCCACGTCGATGTGTCCGGCGGCGTCAGAACCGGACCGTCGGCGGTTTCGGGATCGGGGTCGTGCGGTGCCGGCACACCGGGCGCGGCGACGGCGACCGCGAGCGGCCAGCCCGGCAGGGCGGCCACGATCGTGCGCTCGTCCGGCGACAGGTCGTACTCCATGCCGCAGTCCCAGGACGCGATGGCGACGGCGACCAGCGAGACGTCGTCGACGACGACGGTCCACCGGGCGCCGCTGCCGTCCTGCCCGATCACCAGGCCGTACCCGTCGGCCCGCGGCGCCAGCCCGAGCGCCGCACAGGCCTCCGGATAGTCGTCGCCCAGCACGCTCGGGAACTTCGCCGGCGTCAGCAGCACCGCCGTCAGCACATAGAGCGCGTCGTCCGCGGCGGCGACGGCGTCCTCGTCCGTCCCGGCCATCCCAGCCTCCCCATCCGTTCGTCCAACGGCGCGCACCCTAGTGTGCGGAGAAGGCGCTTGTCACGACTCGCAAGTACACCCGGAGCTGCAGTTTTCCGGCTGGACAGGGGCGAATCGACCCTCTCTTGCCCGCCCCCTTCGCCGGCCCGCCCCCTTCGCCGGCCTGCCGCCGACCGGTCAGGCCGCCGGCAGTCCGAGGAGCGCGCGTGCCACCGTACGCGGAGACTCGTCGCGCTCCCGCGCGAGGGCGATGACGGCGCGACACGCCAGCTCGTTGACCCCGAACGACAGCGCCTCGGGCGAGACCCAGGCCGAGGCCTCGTCGATCCGGTCCTGGTCGTCCTCCGCGCAGGCCGAGACGTACGCGGCAGCGGCCTCGAACAGGTTGTGCGTACGGGATTCCCGGCCGGTGGGCGTCTCGGTACGCAACGCATTGACGAACCTGGTGCTGGACTTGCGGATCTTTCCCCACATGTCGATCACCTTCCCCCTGTGTGACGGCGGTCCTGACCAACGTTCATCTTCTGCTACCCAACGTAGAGTTGGAGCCCTGGCCGCAGAAGGGGGCCGTCGCGTCGTGAGCGGTCATCACCCGCTCCGGTGGCGACCGCCGGCGGCAGGTCGACGGCTACGCGGAGGCGGCGTCGAGCGACGTGATCGTCTCCCGCAGCCAACCGAGCTCCGCCCGGGACGTGGCGCGGGCGATGGTCAGCACACCGCGCCGGAAGGGGTCGTCCAACTCCTCCGCGCTCAGCGGCCGGTCGCCCTCGTAGAAGAAGCTCGCGGGCTCCTCCAGGAAGGCGAGCCGGCGCCGCAGTACGGCCGCCTGCGCGTCGGGGTCGTCCAGGTGCCGGAGGAAGGCGAGCACCGTGAACCAGCGGTTCTCGTCGGTGATGTCCCGCGCGGCTGGTTCGGCGAGCCGTCGGCGCAACTCCCGGCGGCCTTCGTCCGTGAGCGTCAGGACATGGCGAGGTGCGGCCACGGCACCCGGTTCCGTCGCACGCGCCAGCAGCTCCGCCTTCTCCAGCCGCTTGATCGCCGGATACAGCGTGCTCTCGGCCACGGGACGCACGTGACCCGCCAGCGCCGTGAGGCGCTTGCGCAGCTCGTAGCCGTGCAGCGGGGTGTCGTAGAGGAATCCGAGGATGGCGAGCTCCAGCATGCACGCATTCTGCCGCATCGACGCTGTACATCCCTGCTGCTGTACATCGCTCCCGCAATACATCGTCTCCGATGTATTGTTCTGGACGACTCACCCAGGGAGGGCACATGAGGCAGGCCGAGTTCGACGGCAAGGGAAGCTGCGTCCGCTGGACCGAGACGCCCGGCGAGGAGCCGGCACGCGTGTACGTGCACGGCCTGGGATCGATCTCGACCGTCTATCACGCGCACATCGCGGCCCGGCCCGAACTCACGGGTCGGCGCAGCCTGTTCGTCGACCTGCCCGGACACGGGGTCAGTGACCGCCCCGATCACTTCGGATACACGCTGGAGGACCACGCGGACGCCCTGGCGGTCGCGCTGGACGCCGCGTGCGTGACCGGCGCCGAGCTGATCGCGCACAGCATGGGCGGCTCCGTCGCGCTCGTGCTCGCCCATCGACGGCCCGAGCTCGTCTCCCGGCTGGTCCTCACGGAGGCCAACCTCGACGCCTCACCTCCCGCCACGGCGGGCAGCACCTGGATCGCCGCCCACGACGAGGACGACTTCGTCGCGGGCGCCCACACGCGCGTGCTCGAGAAGGCCGGCCCGCTGTGGGCGGCCACCATGCGGCTGGCCGACCCCCGCGCCCTGCACCGCAGCGCGGCCGGGCTCCGGCGCGGATCGGCCCCCATGATGCGCGCGATCCTCGAAGCCCTGCCGGTCGACCGCGTGTATCTCCAGGGCGAGCTCAGCGGCGAACTGGACGGGCGAGAGGCGCTGGAGGCGGCAGGCGTGCGCGTGGTGACCGTCCCCGGCGCCGGGCACAACGTCATGTTCGACAACCCGGACGCCTTCGTGGCGGCGGTCGCCGGGACGCAGTGAGCGCGGTCAGCCCTCGCGGACGGCCAGAGCCAGGAAGCGGGCGTCCTCGTCGGCGTACGACGTCATACGCCAGCCCGAACCGGCCAGCAGGGGGCGGAGATTGGTCTCCGCGCGCAGATCCGCCGGGGTGATCTGCCGTCCCTGGCGTGCGGCCAGTGCCGCCCTGCCGATCGGGTGGAACAGGGCGAGGACGCCGCCGGGCCGCACCACCCGGGCCAACTCGCTCAGATTCCCGGCCGGGTCGAGCAGATGGGAGATCAGGCCCGCTCCGAACACGGCGTCGAGCGACCGGGAGCGGAGCGGCAGCGCGGCCACGTCGGCGAGCAGCAGCCGCCCGTACCGGTCCCGCCCGGCCCGTACGGCGGCCTCCAGCATGGCCGGGGTCAGATCGGCCCCCACGACCACTCCGGAGGCCCCCACGGCCGCCCGTAGGGGCGGCAGGGCCCGCCCGGTGCCGCAGCCCGCGTCGAGCACCCGGTCACCCTCGCGCAAGCCGAGTTCGGCGACCGCGGCGGCGTAGGCCGGACCGTCGTCCGGGAACCGGCTGTCCCAGTCGGCGGCGCGAGCCGAGAAGAACTCCTGAACGTGTGTGTGGTCGTCGCTCATGTTCCGCATGATCCCTCACCGACACGGATGAGGGCTCGTGTGCACACGTTCGAGCGTGACGCGATCGTTCAGCTGCACATCTGCGCCATATTGTGACACCTTTCGAAATGCGCCCTCTTTGTGCGCCCCTGCCCCGACTAGCGTCCCTTGGCCATGGGACACCTGGACCACGCAGCCCTGGGCTGGCTGACGCCCACACTGTCGTACGTCATGGCCTGCATCGGCGCCGCGCTCGGCCTGCGCTGCACCATGCGCGCGCTCGGAGCCACCGGACGTTCACGCCGCAACTGGCTCATCACCGCGGCCTCGGCCATCGGAACCGGCATCTGGACCATGCACTTCGTGGCCATGCTCGGTTTCAGTGTCAGCGGTACCGACATCCGCTACGACGTACCGCTGACCATCGCGAGCCTCCTGGTCGCGATGGTCGTCGTCTCCGCCGGGGTCTTCGCCGTCGGCTACAGCCGTGACCGGGTCCGCGCGCTCTTCCTGGGCGGACTCACCACCGGCCTGGGCGTGGCGAGCATGCACTACCTGGGCATGGCCGCGGTACGGCTGCACGGCGGCGTCCACTACGACCCGGTGCTCGTCGGACTCTCCGTCCTCATCGCCGTCGTGGCGGCGACGGCGGCCCTGTGGGCGGCGCTCAACATCAAGTCGCCCGTCGCCGTCACCATCGCCTCCCTGATCATGGGCGCCGCGGTCAGCAGCATGCACTACACCGGGATGTTCGCGGTGAGCGTGCGGGTCTCGCCCTCCGGCGACGTCCTGCCCGGCGCCACGGCGATGCAGTTCATCTTCCCGCTCGCCGTCGGACTCGGCTCCTACCTGTTCCTGACCTCGGCCTTCGTCGCACTGTCGCCCACGACAGGAGAGCGCGAGGCATCGGCCTCGGCCCAGCGCACGATCGAGAGCGTCCCCTCCTAGCGGCGGATCCGGGCCGGACGCCCGACGACACGCCCCCGAACCACTCCCGAGCGAGGAGGCCATGCGTACATCGCGTAGGACCCCCACAGCCGGCGCCGAGACGCCGGACCAGACACCCGCGCGCGGGCGTCGCGCGCACGCCGGACCACCGGCCGACGAAAGTCCTGACGACCCCGTGGGCCCCCCGTCCGAGGACATACCCGCGCGCGCGGGACACTGGCGGATACGCCCCCGCACCGTCCGCGCCAAGATCGTCTGCCTGCTCATGGTGCCCGTCGTGTCGCTGCTCGCCCTGTGGGCGTACGCCACCGTCAGCACCGCCCAGGACGTGTCCCGGCTGCGGCAGTTGCAGCGCGTGGACGACGCCGTCCGCTCTCCCGTCGCCGACGCCGTGACCGCGCTCCAGGCGGAACGTGCCGCGGCCGTCCGCTACGCGACCGACCCGTCCGCCGCGCAGAGCGACGAACTCCGCGGGCTCGCCGGACGCACCGACCGGGCCGTGGCACGACTGCGGCTCGGCGACGACAACACCGTCGCCGACAGCGAGGAACTGCCCGCCGGGGTCGCCCAGCGGCTCGAAGCGTTCGTGACCGGCGCCGAGCAACTGCGCTCCCTGCGCGCCGCCGTGCTCGACCGCAGCGCCGGATGGGACGAGACGTACGGCCGCTACACCAGGACGATCGCCGGCGCCTTCGCGGTGGGCGGTGCCCTCACCGGCATCCAGGACGCCGAACTCGGCTCCGACGCGCGCGTGCTGCTGGAATTCTCCCGTGCGGGCGAGTCGCTGGCCCAGGAGGACGTCGTACTGTCCAGCGCGCGCCTGGCGGGCGTCCTGGCCGGTGAGCGGCTGCGGCTGTTCACCGGGGCCGTCGACACCCGCCGCGCCCTCACCGAGGGCGCCGTGGCCGATCTGCGCGGCTCCGACCGTGCCGCCTGGCGGAAAGTCGCCGGCAGCGGCGCCTACGCCACCGTGACCGCAGCAGAGGACCGGACACTCGCCGCCGCCCCCGGCGCCCGCGCCGTCGAATCGACACCGGAGGCCACCTGGCAGGCGGCACACACGCGCGTGCAGACAGGCATGCGGGCCGTCGAGAAGGCGGCGGGCAGCGGGGTCGCCCACCGGGCCGACCCGTTCACCCGGGGCCTGCTCACCCCGGCCGGGGCCGCGGTCCTGCTCGGCCTGATCGCCGTCGCCGCCTCGCTCGTCATCTCCGTACGCATCGGACGCGGCCTGGTCGTCGAGCTCGTGAGCCTGCGCAACAGCGCCCTCGAGATCGCCCGCCGCAAACTCCCCGAAGCCATGGGGAGGCTGCGTGCCGGCGACGAGATCGACATCCGCTCCGAGGCCCCGCCAGGACCGCCCGCGGAGGACGAGGCAGGCCAGGTCGCCGAGGCCCTGGCCACCGTGCACCGGGCCGCGCTGCGGGCCGCCGTGGAGCGTGCCGAACTCGCCAGCGGCATCTCCGGGGTCTTCGTGAACCTCGCCCGCCGCAGCCAGGTCCTCGTCCACCGCCAGCTGAGCCTCCTCGACAGCATGGAACGCCGCTCCGACGACCCGAACGAACTGAGCGACCTCTTCCGGCTCGACCACCTCACCACCCGCATGCGCCGCCACGCCGAGAGCCTGATCATCCTCTCCGGAGCGGCACCCGGCCGCGCCTGGCGCATGCCGGTGTCGCTGACCAACGTCGTCCGTGCGGCCGTCTCCGAGGTCGAGGACTACGCGCGCGTCGAGGTACGCCAGCTGCCCGACGCGTCCGTGGTCGGCGCGGCGGTCGCCGACCTCACCCACCTGCTGGCCGAGATCATCGAGAACGCCGCCCAGTTCTCACCGCCGCACACACGCGTGCGTGTCACCGGCGAACCGGTGGGCAACGGTTACGCCGTCGAGGTCGAGGACCGCGGCCTGGGCATGGGCAAGGAGACCCTCGCGGAGGCCAACCGCCGCATCGAGCAGTCCGAGGCACTCGACCTGTTCGACAGCGACCGGCTCGGCCTGTTCGTGGTCAGCAGGCTCGCCGCCCGGCACGGCATCAAGGTGCACCTGCGCACGTCGCCCTACGGCGGCACCACCGCCGTGGTCCTGCTGCCCACGGCACTGCTGCACATCAAGGCGGCGGAACGTTCCCCCGCGAAGACCGCGGACCGGGAACGGCTCATGGAACGCGAGTACGCGCGCGTGTCCGCCGCCGAACGGGACCAGGACTCCGTCCCCGCCCCGGCCGAGCGGCCCGCCCTGGTGGCTCCCCTGACCGCCGCGGCCGACCGGGGAACGGCCGACACCCCGCCCTCCGGAGTCACCGCCTTGCGCCTGCACCGGCCGCCCGAAGGGCCAGAGGAGTCCGAAGACCTGCCCCGACGGGTACGGCAGGCGAGCCTCGCGCCCCAGCTGCGCGGACAACGCTCGGAGGAACCGGCCCCGGCAGCCGCCCCCAGGGGCGACGACGGCCGTACCCCCGAAGTCGTACGGGACCGGATGGCGGCCTACCGAGACGGCTGGGCGCGCGGCGGCGGCAGGCAGCCGGGCCGCGGTGCCACCCCAGATTCCCCAGCGGGCAGAGACAGCAGCGAAGGAGACCGAGGATGACCCAGGACCCGAGCATGAGGGCCGACATGGGGGTCCCCCCGCTCGAACGAAACCGGGAGTGGGGGCGGTCCGGCGAACTCGACTGGCTGCTGGACGACTTGGTGCTGCGCGTGAGCGAGGTGCGGCATGCCGTGGTGCTCTCCAACGACGGCCTCGCCGTGGGCGCCTCGACGGACCTGCGCCGTGAGGACGCGGAACACCTCGCCGCGGTCTCCTCCGGCTTCCACAGCCTGGCCAAGGGCGCGGGCCGGCACTTCGGAGCCGGGGGAGTGCGCCAGACCATGGTCGAGATGGACGACGGGTTCCTGTTCGTGGCCGCCGCGGGAGACGGCTCCTGTCTCGCCGTCCTCACCGCCGTCACCGCGGACATAGGCCTGGTCGCCTACGAGATGGCACGGCTGGTCAAGAGGGTCGGCGAGCACCTCTACACGCCGCCGCGCGTGGGCGCGCGCCCGCCCGCCGCGGGATGAGAGCGAAGGGCGGTCGGCTCGGATGACCGAGGACATGGCGGGCGTCCCGTACGAACAGGGCAGCCAGTGGTACGACGGCGAGGCCGGGCCCCTCGTGCGCCCCTACGCGATGACCGGCGGACGCACCAGACCCGGCCCCACCGGAGTGCGTTTCGACCTGATCGCCCTCGTCACCCTGGACGTGGGCGCGCCCGGAGTCGCCGACGACACGGCGCTCGGACCGGAACACCGGTCCCTGATCGACCTGTGCCGCACGGAGACGCAGTCGGTGGCGGAACTCTCCGCGGGCGCCGACCTGCCCGTGGGCGTGGTCAGGGTGCTCCTGGGCGACCTCCTGGAACTCGGCTGTGTCACCGTCAGCCGCCCGGTACCGCCCGCGCAGCTGCCCGACGAACGGATTCTGCGCGAGGTGATCGAAGGGCTCCGGGCGCTGTAGATGAACGTTCAGAACCAGGCAATAAGCGGTCGAACGCCCCGAAGGGGAGCCCCAGTTGTCATGCTGCTGATTTCACGACCCTCCGCCGACGTCGCCGCCCGTTGCCGGCCCTCCCGAGAGAAGTGATCGATGGTCTCCGAGAACTCCGACGCCCAGGGCGGCGAGCCGACCGCCCTCGCGCTGAAGATACTGGTCGCCGGCGGGTTCGGCGTGGGCAAGACCACCCTGGTGGGCGCGGTCAGCGAGATCAGGCCGCTGCGCACGGAGGAACTGCTCAGCGAGGCGGGCCAGTTGGTGGACGACACCGACGGTGTGGACCAGAAGGTCACCACCACTGTCGCCATGGACTTCGGGCGCATCACCATCCGCTCCGGCCTGTCCCTCTACCTCTTCGGCACCCCGGGCCAGGACCGCTTCTGGTTCCTGTGGGACGAGTTGTCGCAAGGGGCCCTGGGCGCCGTCGTCCTCGCCGACACCCGGCGCCTGGAGGACTGCTTCCCGGCCGTGGACTACTTCGAGCACCGGCACATCCCGTTCGTGGTGGCCGTCAACTGCTTCGCCGGCGCCCGGACCTACGGTGCCCACGACGTCTCGCGCGCCCTCGACCTCGACCAGGGAACCCCCGTGGTGCTGTGCGACGCGCGGGACCGCGACTCGGGCAAGGAGGTGCTGATCCGGCTGGTGGAGTACGCCGGGCGGATGCACACCGCCCGGCTGCTCGACTCGGTGGGCTGACCGCGGGCGAGGGGCGGGCCCTCCGGCCCCTCGCTCCGCGACGGCCTCAATCCGCGAGGTCCTTCTCCGCCAGCACCTTGTCGATCTTCACGCGGACGAGGAGTTCCCCGGGAACGCCGTTGCGGGCACCGAATTCCTCGGCCCGCTCCTCGCCCATGTACCGCGCCCCGATCCGGCCGGCCCAGTGCCGGACCTCGTCGAGGTCCTCCGACAGCCGGGCCTGGCCCTGCAACACCACATAGGCGAAGGGCGGCCGGGCGTCGTCCACGCACAGGGCGACACGGCCGTCCCGCGCCAGGTTGCGCCCCTTCACGGTCGTCTTGCCGGTGTTGAACACCAGGTCGTCGCCGTCGAGTACGAACCAGACAGGCGCCACATGCGGGCTCCCGTCGGCCCGGACGGTCGACAACTTGCCGGTGCGGGTGCCGTGCGAGACGAACTCCCGCCATTGCTCATCGGTCATCTTCTGTGCCATGTCCCCATTCTCCTTGCCCCGTTGACGGTCGTGGGGAAGGCTTGCGGGAGATCCTCCGGGCAGGGGGGAGACGTCACACGGGGAGACGGGACACATGCCGGAGAAGCAGGGACTCGGCTGGCTGCTGGACGATCTGACCGAGCGAGTCGACCACGTCCGCCACGCGCTGGTGCTGTCCAACGACGGGCTGGTGACGGGCGCCAGCACGGGACTGCGTCGAGAGGACGCGGAACACCTCGCGGCCGTCTCGTCCGGACTGCACAGCCTCGCCAAGGGCTCGGGGCGCCACTTCGGCGCGGGCAGGGTACGGCAGACGATGATCGAGTTCGACGACGCGGTGCTGTTCGTCACCGCGGCGGGCACCGGCAGCTGTCTGTGCGTGCTCAGCGGCTCCGACGCCGACATCGGCCAGATCGCCTACGAGATGACGCTGCTCGTCAACCGGGTCGGCGAGCACCTGGACGTGGACGCCCGCCAGCCCGAGCGGAGCCCGGCGCCAGAGCTCTGACCTGCGCATTCATCGGCCCCCGCGGAGTTATCCACAGGCTCGCCACGCATCTCGCCCCAGCGGCTACGGTTTCTGTCACGGCGAGCGCACACAGCGTGAGCGACGACTCCACGGGGGAAGCGACCATGTCGAGCAGTACGATCACCCAACTCCGGCGCCATGACTACACGCCCAGCCGCGCCGCACGCGAACTGGGCCTCAAGCGAGGCGAGTTCGACCTCGCCGTGCATCTCGGCCAGATCCGGACGGTGCCCGACGAAGGGGGCGGAGGGCGGCGCGTCACGCGTGCCGAGATCGACCGGGTGCGGTCCGCGGGCGGCTTTCCCGACTCACTGCGCCAACGTGTACGGCTCGTGAGCACCACCGAGGGCGCGGAGGTCATGGACATCCCCGTCGGCAGGTTCACCCGCCTGGCGCGCCTAGGCCTGTTCTCGCCGGTGCGCTTCTATCTGAACCGGTACCGGGCCGTCGTGTGGCTGTATCTGGCCGACGAACTCGAGGAGTTCACGACGGTCGAGGAGAACACCCCGCTGTTGACCGTACGGCGCATGCCCGAGGGACTGCGCGACATGCTGGACGAAGGTGTCGACCTGCGGGCCCGCAACTGGCGCGGCCGCCACCGCGGATTCCTGCTGCGCCTCGCCGAGGACCCCTGGGAGAGCGCCGGCGCCCTCGCCGCCTTCCTCGACCCCGTCCAGATCGCGGAACTGGTCCCGGACCCCTACGAGCGGTCCCACCTGGGCCGTTTCCGGCCCGGGCCGCCCGCGCACGGAGCGCCGGGCTCGCCCGCCGCGCACCTCATCGAGAAGATCATGACGGCGGACGACCCGGCCGAGATCGCATGGCTGAGGACCGAACTGGCCCGCGCCCTTGAGGACGCGCGACGGTTCCGTCCAGCGCCACGCCCCGCCGCCCGGCAGACACCTTCCGCCCCACCGCCCGAGGAGCCGGCACCCCGGGAACCGTCCCGCGGCCTGCTGGGCCGGCTCCGGCGCAGAAGCGCCTGAGCTACAGCGGCCGGAACAGCCCCTCCTGGACGACCGACACCAGCAGACGTCCCTCCAGGTCGTAGATCCGGCCACGGGCGAGCCCGCGTCCGCCGGTCGCGATCGGTGACTCCTGGTCGTACAGGAACCACTCGTCGGTGCGGAAGGGCCGGTGGAACCACATGGCGTGATCCAGGGAGGCGATGTCGAAGCTCCGCGGGCCCCACAGGGGCTGGACCGGCAGGCGGACGGCGTCCAGGAGGGTCATGTCGCTCGCGTAGGTCAGCGCGCAGGTGTGCACGACCGGGTCGTCCCCGAGCGGCCCGACCGCGCGCATCCACACCGCGCTGCGCGGCTCGGCGTCCTTGACCTCCTCGGCGGTCCAGCGCAACCGGTCCACGTAGCGGATGTCGAAGGGCTGGCGGCGTGCCATCCGCTCCAACTGCTCGGGCAGTTCGCCCAGATGCTCCCGGATCTCGTCGCCGACCCTCGGCAGCGACTCCGGGTCCGGGACCTTCCGGGCGGGCGGCAACTGGTGCTCGAAGGGTCCTTCCTCAGGCTTGTGAAAGGAGGCGGTGAGATTGAAGATCGTGCGGCCCTGCTGCACGGCGGTGACCCGGCGCGTGGTGAACGACCGCCCGTCGCGCACCCGCTCGACCTGGTACACGATGGGTACGCCCGGCCGGCCCGGGCGCAAGAAGTACGCGTGCAGCGAGTGCACCGGGCGCTCACCGTCCGTGGTGCGGGCGGCGGCGACCAGCGCCTGGCCCGCCACCTGGCCGCCGAAGACCCGCTGGAGGGACTCGTGCGGGCTTCGGCCACGGAAGATGTTGACCTCGATCTGCTCCAGGTCGAGCAGGTCGACGAGCCTCTCGGCCGGGTTCGTCATGGGTGGAGTTCTCCTTGGCTCACAACTGGCCTGTGAATCACAACTGGCCTGTGGCTCACGGCTGCCCTGTGGCTCACAGCTGGCCGACATCGGTGACCCGGACGACCGCGCGGCCCTCCGCGTCGGAGGCGGTGAGGTCGATCTCGGCGCTGATGCCCCAGTCGTGGTCGCCGTTCGGGTCGGCGAAGGTCTGCCGGACGCGCCACAGCCGGTTCTGCGGCTCCTCCTCGATTCGCAGCAGCTTGGGGCCGCGGGCGTCGGGGCCGGTGCCGAGGTCGTCGTACTCGTCCCAGTACTTGTCCATCGCCTCACCCCACGCGTCGGCGTCCCAGCCGGCCTCGCCGTCCATCTCGCCGAGCTCCTCGACCTGGTCCAGGGCGGCGAGTTCGACGCGGCGGAACATGGCGTTGCGGACCAGGACCCGGAAGGCGCGCGCGTTGGCGGTGACCGGCTTGACCTCGTCGGCCTTCTCCTGGGCCTCCTCGGCGGTCATCTCCTCCGGGTTGGCGAGCTGCTCCCACTCGTCCAGCAGGCTGGAGTCGACCTGGCGGACCGTCTCGCCGAGCCACTCGATCAGGTCCTGCAGATCCTCGGACTTGAGGTCGTCCGGGATGTTGTGGTCGAGCGTCTTGTAGGCGCTCGCGAGGTAGCGAAGGACGATGCCCTCGGTGCGGGCGAGGTCGTAGAAGGAGACCAACTCGGTGAAGGTCAGCGCCCGTTCGTACATGTCGCGGATGACGGACTTCGGGGAGAGCGGATGGTCGCCGACCCAGGGGTGGCTCTTGCGGTAGGTGTCGTACGCGTGGAAGAGGAGCTCCTCCAGAGGCTTCGGGTAGCTGATGTCCTGGAGGCGTTCCATGCGCTCCTCGTACTCGACACCGTCCGCCTTCATCGCGGCCACGGCCTCGCCCTTCGCCTTGTTCAGCTGGGCCACGAGGATCTGCCGGGGGTCGTCCAGCGTGGACTCCACGACGGACACCATGTCCAGGGCGTAGGACGGCGACTCGGGGTCGAGCAGCTCGAACGCGGCGAGCGCGAACGTGGACAGCGGCTGGTTGAGCGCGAAGTCCTGCTGGAGGTCCACGGTGAGGCGGACGATGCGACCGCTGGCGTCGGGCTCGTCGAGCCTCTCGACGATGCCGCCGTCCAGCAGCGAGCGGTAGATGGCGATCGCCCGCCGGATGTGCCGCAGCTGCTGCTTGCGCGGCTCGTGGTTGTCCTCCAGGAGGTGCCGCATCGCCTCGAAGGCGTTGCCGGGACGGGCGATCACCGACAGCAGCATGGTGTGGGTGACCCGGAAGCGGGACGTCAGCGGCTCCGGCTCGGAGGCGATCAGTTTCTCGAAGGTGCTCTCCGACCAGGCGACGAACCCCTCGGGTGCCTTCTTGCGCACGACCTTGCGGCGCTTCTTCGGGTCGTCACCCGCCTTGGCGAGGGCCTTCTCGTTCTCGATGACGTGCTCGGGGGCCTGGGCGACGACGAAGCCCGCCGTGTCGAAGCCCGCCCGGCCCGCACGTCCCGCGATCTGGTGGAACTCGCGGGCGCGCAGGGTGCGGACGCGGTTGCCGTCGTACTTGGTCAGGGCCGTGAACAGCACTGTGCGGATGGGCACGTTGACACCGACGCCGAGGGTGTCCGTGCCGCAGATGACCTTCAGCAGACCGGCCTGCGCGAGCTTCTCCACCAGCCGCCGGTACTTGGGCAGCATGCCGGCGTGATGGACCCCGATGCCGTGCCGCACGTAACGGGAGAGGTTGCGGCCGAACTTGGTGGTGAAGCGGAAGTTGCCGATCAGCTCGGCGATCTGGTCCTTCTCCTCGCGCGTGCACATGTTGATGCTCATCAGCGCCTGCGCCCGCTCCACGGCCTGCGCCTGCGTGAAGTGCACGATGTACACCGGCGCCTGCCTGGTCTCCAGGAGCTCCGTCAGCGTCTCGGTGAGCGGGGTGAACTTGTACTCGTAGGAGAGCGGGACGGGACGGGTCGCCGAGCGGACCACCGACGTCGGCCGGCCCGTGCGCCGGGTCAGGTCCTTCTCGAACATCGAGACATCGCCGAGCGTGGCCGACATCAGGACGAACTGCGCCTGGGGAAGCTCCAGGATCGGGATCTGCCAGGCCCAGCCGCGGTCCGCCTCGGCGTAGAAGTGGAACTCGTCCATGACGACCTGGCCGACGTCCGCGTTCTTGCCGTCGCGCAGCGCGATCGACGCCAGCACCTCGGCGGTGCAGCAGATGACGGGGGCGTCGGCGTTGACGGAGGCGTCACCGGTCAGCATGCCGACGTTCTCCGTGCCGAACATCTTGCACAGTTCGAAGAACTTCTCCGACACGAGCGCCTTGATGGGCGCGGTGTAGAAGGTGACCTCGTCACGGGCGAGGGCGGCGAAGTGCGCACCCGCCGCGATCATGCTCTTGCCGGAGCCGGTGGGCGTCGACACGATCACGTTCGCGCCGGAGACCACCTCGATCAGCGCCTCCTCCTGGTGGGGGTAGAGCGTCAGACCCCGCTCCTCGGCCCACGACTCGAAGGCTTCGTAGAGGGCGTCGGGGTCGGCGGTCGGCGGCAGCTGATCGATGAGGGTCACCCACCCATCTTGCCTGCCCGGATGCCTGATGGGGGAATCGGATGCGAGTCCGAAGATCACGACCAGTACGCTGTGTCGCCGACGGAGCGTCAGCGCAGCCGGTCAACTGGACAGTGGCACACGAGGAATGGGGCGGGCAACGCCGATGATGGGACCAGCACACTCACTGTCGGGCGCCGCGGCCTGGCTGGGCGTAGGAGCGGCCGCCGCCGCCATGGGGCACACCATGCCGTGGCCCGTCCTGCTGGCCGGAGCCCTGATCTGCGCCGGTGCCGCGCTCGCTCCCGACCTCGACCACAAGGCGGCCACGATCTCGCGGGCCTTCGGACCGGTCTCCCGGGCCCTGTGCGAGATCGTCGACAAACTCTCGTACGCCGTCTACAAGGCCACCAAGAAGCAGGGCGACCCGCGGCGCTCCGGCGGGCACCGCACGCTCACCCACACCTGGCTGTGGGCAGTGCTGATCGGCGCGGGCTGCTCGGTGGCGGCGATCACCGGGGGCCGCTGGGCGGTGCTGGCGATCCTGTTCGTGCACATGGTGCTGGCCATCGAGGGCCTGCTGTGGCGGGCCACCCGGGGCTCCAGCGCCGACGTCCTGGTCTGGCTGCTGGCCGCGACCAGCGCGTGGATCGTCGCGGGCGTCCTGGACAAGCCGGGCAACGGCTCGGACTGGCTGTTCACGCAGCCGGGCCAGGAGTACCTGTGGCTGGGCCTGCCGGTCGTGCTGGGCGCCCTCGTGCACGACATCGGGGACGCGCTGACGGTCTCGGGCTGCCCGATCCTGTGGCCGATCCCGGTGGGCCGCAAGCGCTGGTACCCGATCGGCCCGCCGAAGGTCATGCGTTTCCGGGCCGGCAGCTGGGTCGAGCTGAAGGTGCTGATGCCGGCGTTCATGCTCCTAGGGGGAGTGGGCTGCGCGGCGGCCCTCAACTTCATCTGAGGCCGGGCCGCCGGAGTCCCCGGTCAGCTGCCCTGACCGGTCCCGCTTCCGTACCGTCGCTCGAATGCGGCCACGCGTCCCTCGGAGTCCACCGTCCGCGCCTTGCCGGTGTAGAAGGGATGGCTCTCGGAGGAGATCTCCACGTCCACCACCGGGTAGGTCTCGCCGTCGTCCCACTCGATGGTCTGGTCGCTGGTGGCGGTGGACCGGGTGAGGAAGGCGTAGCCGGCGGAGCGGTCGCGGAAGACGACCTGGTGGTAGTCCGGGTGCTTGTCCTGCTGCATGGCTGCTCCTTCGGTGGCGCGGGAGGGCGGGGCGGGGTGCGAGGCGTGGGTGGGGGGTGCGGGCCGGTCCGGGCGGTGGAGAGGGCCGGTCGGCCGCGAGGGTCAGCCGGACAGGGACTCCTCGTCGACGATGTGCATCGCGGCTTCCTCCGCGGACGCCGCGGCACCGTCGATGCCGACGTCCGTGGCGACCAGCGCGCTCTCCTCGTCCTCGTGAGCCCCTTCGTCGGGGGCCACGAGACGGCCGGAACGCATCGCGCCGACCTCGTTGTCCAGAAGTTCGCCGTCGGTGCCGTCGACGTCGCCGATGCCGTCGCCGTCGAAGGGCACGAGGTCGGGCAGCTCCTCGGCGAGCCGTTCGTCCAGCGTCTCGCCCTGCCGGCGCTCCGCGGCCGTCACACCGTTGTGCTCCACGGCCCAGGATCTCTCCGGCGGGGACCAGCCGCGGTCGAGGGGATCGCCGACTCCGTCGTCCTCCAGGGTGTCCTCCGCGTCGAGCAGACCCGCGTCGTCCTGGATCTCGGATCCGTCGGGCTGGTAGACGTCGTCTCCCCATCCGTCGGAGCTGTCCACGGCTACCTCCAGGTGAAGGGGACGGACCCGGTCCTGCCGTGGCCCGGGGCGGACCACGGACCCACGGGGCACTTGCCGCGCCCGCCGCCGGACGGTGCCGTCCGCGAGCGCTCCCTGAGCCGGTGCTGCTGCCAGCCTCGCACCCCTTTTCGGCACTGCGCAACGGCACGAGGTCGCTGCGCCGGCTGGAGCGGGGGTGGGGTGTGCGTGGGTTCGGGCGGTCAGGGGTGGGGGGGTACCGGAGTGCGGTGCGCAGGGGGAGGGGTGGGCCGGTGCTCGGTGAGTCGGAGCAGGGGCACCCCGCCCAGTCGGAGTGCCCCCGCGGTCAGGCTCCCTCACCCCTGGGGCTCCCACCCCCACCCCTCACCCATGCCAAGACCTCCACAACCCCGCGTAAGCCCCGTCCGCCGCGACCAGGTCCTCGTGGCTGCCCAGCTCGCTGATCCGGCCGTTCTCCACGACGGCGATGACGTCCGCGTCGTGGGCGGTGTGGAGGCGGTGGGCGATCGCGACCACTGTGCGGCCGTCCAGGACTCGGGCCAGGGATCGTTCGAGATGGCGGGCCGCACGGGGGTCGAGCAGCGACGTCGCCTCGTCCAGGACCAGCGTGTGCGGGTCGGCCAGGACCAGCCGGGCCAGCGCGACCTGCTGGGCCTGGGCCGGGGTGACGGTCAGGCCGCCGGAGCCGACCTCGGTGTCGAGGCCGTCGTCGAGCGCCCGCGCCCACCCGTCCGCGTCGACCGCGCCGAGGGCCGCCCAGAGCTCGGCGTCCGTGGCGTCCGTCCGGGCGAGCAGGAGGTTGTCGCGCAGGGAGCCCACGAAGACGTGGTGCTCCTGGTTGACGAGGGCCACATGCTCACGGACCCGTTCGGCGGGCATCCGGGACAGTTCGGCTCCGCCGAGCGTGATCCGGCCCTCCCGGGGCGCGTAGATGCCGGCCAGGAGCCTGCCCAGGGTGGACTTGCCGGCGCCCGAGGGGCCGACCAGCGCCACCCGGGTGCCGGGCGCGACCTCCAGGGAGACCTGGCGCAGGACGTCCACGCCCTCCAAGTAGCCGAAGTGCACCCGGTCCGCCTGGACGTCCCGCCCCTCGGGAGCGAGCCCGGCGTCTCCCTCGGCCGGCTCGATGTCCCGGACCCCGACCAGCCGGGCCAGCGACACCTGGGCCACCTGGAGCTCGTCGTACCAGCGCAGGATCAGCCCGACCGGGTCGACCAGCATCTGCGCGATCAGGGCGCCCGTCGTCAGCTGGCCGACCCCGATCCAGCCCTGGAGGACGAACACCCCGCCGACCATCAGCACCGACGAAAGGATCATGAAGTGACTGACGTTGATGCACGGGAAGAGCACCGACCGCAGCCACAGGGTGTAGCGCTCCCAGGCGGTCCACTCCTTGATCCGCCGCTCCGACAGTTCGATGCGAGCCGGGCTGAGCCGGTGGGCCTCGACGGTGCGTCCGGCGTCCACGGTCTCCGCGAGCGCCGCGGCCACGGCGGCGTATCCGGCGGCCTCCGAGCGGTAGGCGGACGGCGCCCGCTTGAAGTACCAGCGGCAGCCGACCACCAGGACCGGCAGGGCGAGCAGCACGGCGGCGGCCAGCGGCGGCGCGGTGATCACGAGTCCGCCGAGCAGCAGAGCCGCCCACACCACGCCGATAGCCAGCTGTGGCACGGCCTCGCGCATCGCGTTGCCGAGCCGGTCGATGTCGGTCGTGATCCGGGACAGCAGGTCACCGGTCCCGGCCCGCTCCAGGACACCCGGCGGCAGGCCGACCGACCGTACGAGGAAGTCCTCGCGCAGGTCGGCCAGCATGCGCTCGCCGATCATCGAACCGCGCAGCCGTACCTGCCGTACGAACACGGCCTGGACGATCAGCGCGACGACGAACAGAGCGACCGTGAGCTCCAGATGGAGTTCCCGCGCCCCGTCCGACACCCGCTCCACGAGGTCACCGAGGAGCCAGGGCCCGACCATCGAGGCGATGACCGCGACCGTGTTGACGCCGACGAGGAGCGCGAAGGCGCGGCGGTGCCGACGGAACAGTTCGGCCACATAGGCGCGTACGGTCGCGGTGGCCCCGACGGGCAGGGTGTTCGCCGTCGTCGGTGCCGCCGGGTCGTAGGCCGGTGGCGCCACGCCGATCATGCTGTCTCCTCGATCTCTTCCAGTGCGTGCAGTACGTCGTGCTCGTCGAGCGCGTCCGGTTCCGGCAGCGCGGCCTCTTCGTCCGTCTCGCGGGTGACGACCGCCCGGTACAGCGGTTCCCTGCGCACCAGTTCGCGGTGCACGCCGACCGCCGAGACCTCGCCCTCGTGCACGAGCACCACGCGGTCGGCGTGGTCCAGGAGCAGCGGCGAGGAGGTGAACACCACGGTCGTGCGCCCGGCCCGCAGGTTCCGTACGGCTTGCGCGATCCGTGCCTCGGTGTGCGAGTCGACGGCGGAGGTCGGCTCGTCCAGGACGAGCACCTCCGGGTCCGTGAACAGGGACCGGGCCAGGGCGAGCCGCTGGCGCTGGCCGCCCGACAGGGACCGCCCGCGCTCGGTGATGCGCGCGTCCATCGGGTCCTCGGCACCCAGGGAGCCCTGGACCAGGGCGGCCAGTACGTCGGCGCACTGCGCGGCCGCGAGCGCATCCTCGGCGCCGACGCCGCCCGAGGCGGGCACGTCGAGCAGTTCGCGCAGGGTCCCGGAGAGCAGGACCGGGTCCTTGTCCTGGACCAGGACCGCCGTGCGCGCCGAGACGAGCGGCAGCTCGTCCAGCGGCACCCCGCCCAGCAGCACCGACGTGCCCTCTTCCGACGGGTGGCCGCCGAGACGCTCGGCCAGCAGCCCCGCCGCGTCCGGATCACCGCACACCACCGCGGTGAGCCGGCCCGAGGGGGCGAGCAGACCGGTGACCGGGTCGTACAGGTCCCCGGACGGCACCTCCTCCGTGTCCAGCGAACCCTCCGCGGACGTGGCCCGCTCCAGCGACAGCACCCGGGCGGCCCGCGTGGCCGAGGGCCGGGAGAAGGAGTACGCCATGGCGATCTCCTCGAAGTGCCGCAGCGGATAGGTCAGGATCATCACGGAGCTGTAGACCGCGACCAGTTCGCCGATCTCGACGCGGCCCTGCCGGGCCAGGTGGACGCCGTACCAGACGACCGCGATCAGCAGCAGTCCCGGCAGCAGTACCTGGATCGCCGCGATCAGCGACCACATCCGGGCGCTGCGCACGGCCGCGTGGCGGACCTCCTGGGAGGCTTTGCGGTAGCGGTCGAGGAAGAGTTCCTCGCCGCCGATGCCGCGCAGCACCCGCAGTCCGGCGACGGTGTCGGAGGCCAGCTCGGTGGCGCGGCCCGCCTTCTCCCGCTGGAAGTCGGCGCGCCTGGTCGCGCGGGGCAGCAGCGGCAGCGCCGCGAGCGCCACGACCGGCAGGCCCACGGCGACCACCGTGCCCAACGCGGGCTGGTAGACGACCAGTCCGGCGCAGACCACGACGATGGTGACCGCGGCCGCCGTGAACCGCGACCAGGCCTCCACGAACCAGCCGATCTTCTCGACGTCGCCGGTGGAGACGGCCACGACCTCACCGGCCGCGACCCGCCGGGTCAGCGCCGAGCCCAGGTTCGCGGCCTTGTGGGCCAGCAGCTGCTGGACGCGTGCGGCGGCCGTGATCCAGTTGGTGACGGCGGAGCGGTGCAGGAAGGTGTCGCCGAGCGCGCTGCCGATGCAGCACAGCAGCAGCAGGCCGCCGGCGAGGGCGAGTCGGCGGCCGGAGTGGTCGACGACCGCCTGCACGGCCACGCCGACACACAGGGGCAGCGCGGAGACGGAGAGGAAGTGCAGCAGTCCCCAGGCCAGTGACTTGAGCTGTCCGCCCAGCTGGTTCCTGAAGAGCCACCACAGGAACCGGGGGCCCGAGCGTGCGTCCGGCACGCCCGGGTCGGGATACGGAAGGTCTTGGATCTGCATGACGTGTGACGTCCCAGTGGCTCGTGTCAGGGGGTGTGGGAGGGAGCCGCACACGGCGGCTGCAAACCGTGAAAGGTTCGCCGCAGAGTGTGGTCGGAGGCAACAGGTTTTCCGCCGAGCCGTACGGATCCGAGCCGTACAGATCCGAGCCGTACAGATCCGTGCCGTACGGACCGCAACACAGCGGCGGCGAACCCGCTGGGGCCGCCGACAAACCCGGAGCGGCACCCACCCGCATCCCCGGCGTCGGCGACCGCCTCCAGCGCCGCGTCCCCGCCGCCTCCCGCCAGGTCGTCGTGGTCTACGGCGACGGCAAGGACTCCGCGGACGCCACCGCCGTGCTCTATGCCCGACGCGGGCGGCGTGCTCCCGGACCCCCGGGCCCGGCTGCCGTACACCAGGTCCGCCGCCATCGCGGCCCCGCGCTGGTGGCCGAGGCCCTACTGGCACGACTTCGACTTCGACTTCGACTACGTCATCGCCATCGACTACAACCGCGTCGAGGGCACCCCGCCGAACGACCAGACCCGGCCCGGCGGTTACTCCCAGGGCGGTGGCATCTGGCTGCACCTGGACCACGGCAGCGGTACGTCGGCCTGTGTCAGCGTGTCCAGGCCGGCGATGCGGTCTCTGCTGCGCACGCTCGATCCGGACCGGCATCCCGTGGTGGTGATGGGGGACAGGGCCGGCCTGAACGCCTGAGTCCGCTGCGGGAGGCGTCATTGCGGAAGATGCCGGACGCGCCGTAGAACACGGCCATGAAGAGACGGATCGTCATGTCCATGTTCGCCGGAGCGACCCTCCTGGCGAGCGCGAGCACCCTCCTCGGAGCGACACCCGCCCGGCCCGCGGCAGCCGTAGTCGCGAAGACCCCGTCCGCGCAGGCCCAGCCAGCCGACGTCCCCGCCGAGTTCGGCACCGACTGGCACGACCCCGTCACCGCGGCACCGCCCGTCAGCAGGCCCTCGGGCAGGTCCTGCCGTGTCACGGTCGCCGAGGCGCGGTTCCGCGACTTCACTCCGTACACCGGCACCTACACCCCGCCCGCGAGCTGCGGCGACCGCTGGAGCAAGGTCGTGCTGCGCATGGACGGCAAGGTCAGGGGACGGCAGTTCGACCGGCTCGGGTATCTGCACATCGGCGGCGTCGAAGTCTTCCGTACGTCCACTCCGCAGCCCTCGCCCGACGGCATCGAGTGGTCCGTCGAGAAGGACCTCACGCGCTACAGCGACACGTTCCGCGCCCGCCACGACGTAGAGATGCTCATCGGGAACGTCGTCGACGACACGTACACCGGGATCATCGACGTGAAGGTGACACTCACCTTCTACCCGGCCCGCGAGGGACACGCGGCCCCGGTGCCGGACCGCGTGCTGACGCTCGACGGCGGGACCCTCACCACCCCGCGCAACAGCGAACGCGTCGTCGCCGAGGTGTACGCCACCGGCTCGGGCGGCGGCTGCGAGGAGTACTGGTATCTGGCGGTGCCGTCGAACGCGCCGTACTCCTGCCAGGCCGAGGGCGGCCCCTACCGCGAGGTGCAGATCAAGGTGGACGGCCGACTGGCCGGCATCGCGGCCCCGTTCCCGACCGTGTGGACCGGTGGCTGGTCCAATCCCTTCCTCTGGTACGTCGTCCCGGGCCCCCGCGCCTTCGACGTCAAGCCGATCGAATACGACCTGACCCCGTTCGCCGGAATCCTCAACGACGGGCGCCCGCACCGCGTGGAGGTCGCGGTCGTCGGCGTACCCGAGGGGCAGTCGGGCTGGAGCGCCCCCGTGAACGTCCTCGTCTGGCAGGACGCGGGGCGTGCGCACGTCACCGGGAAGCTCACCACGCACACGACCGGCGACCTCACCGACTCCTCGACGTACACGCCCGGTTCGGAGCACCGCGTGGACACCGAGGGTGAACACCGGCTCACCGTCGCCGGATACGTCGACACCTCGCACGGCCGCGTCACGACCACCGTCCGCCGTTCGCTGGCGAACACCTCCACCCATCGCTGGGCCGACGGCGAGAACCCGGACGCGCTCACGGGAACCTGGGCGGACGACGAGTCGGTCACCGTCGACGGCCCCGGCCCGGCCCGGACCACCCGCACCCACCGCACGTACACGATGGACGGCACGACCACCATCGGCGCGGGCGACCGGCTGCGCACCGTGCTGACCCTCGGTGACCGCGCCGACGTCACGCGGACCCGGGCGGGCCACCGCACCACGTGGTACCGGCTCGACGACACCTACGCGGGCGACGCCACGTACACGATCAATGTCCCGCGCGACCAGCGGCACGCGGTCGGGACGACGAGCGAGCGCTACCGGGTCCGCGGTTCGGGCGGCTGCTACGACCGTTCCCTCACCACCGTCCAGGGGGTGCTGACCGAACAACGCGACGGCTGCTGAGGCAGGTTGTGTGCGATGCGTCACAGGCAGGGCGATTTACGCGGCTGAAACGCGACGGTTTCGCGCGTGATCAACGGGCCCTCCAGAGTGAATCTCCACGGAAGCTGCTTTCCGTATCGCAGAAGTATTCCCCGGGCTTCTGCGTGTCCCCGTCGCTCAAGGAGTGCCCGTGCCGCCGTCCGTCCCGTCCCTGCCGCGACGCGTCGCACGCATACTGCGTACCTCTCTCTTCGCGCAGGTCGCCTGCGCGCTCGTGCTCGGCATCCTCGTCGGAAAGCTGTGGCCCGGCTTCGCCTCGGACCTCCAGCCGCTCGGCGACGGCTTCACCCGGCTCATCAAGACGATCATCTCGCCGCTCGTGTTCTGCGTGGTCGTCGTCGGCATCGCCAAGGCCGGTGACCTCAAGGCGTTCGGCCGGATCGGGCTCAAGGCGCTGATCTGGTTCGAGGTGGCGAGCACGCTCGCGCTGATCATCGGTCTGCTCGCCGCCAACGTCGTCCAGCCCGGCTCGGGGATGCATGTCGACCCGGCCACCCTCAACAGCGCGGCCGTCGACGCCAAGACCGGCGGCGGGCACCTGCCGTCGACGACGGAGTTCATCGTCAACGCGCTGCCCACCAGCTTCATCGGCGCCTTCGCCGAGAACTCCCTGCTCCAGGTGCTCATCCTGGCCTGTCTGGTGGGCGCGGCGCTGCTGCACCTCGGCCACACCAAGGTCCCGCAGGTGCTGCCCGCCATCGAGCAGGCCCAGGAGATCATCTTCGCGGTCGTCGGCTTCGTGATGCGCCTCGCCCCGATCGCCGTCTTCGGCGCGATGGCCGTCCTGATCGGCCAGTACGGCCTCGGTGTCATCGAGACCTACGCCAAGCTGATCGTCCTGTGCTACGTGGCCGCCGCGCTCTTCATCGTGCTGCTGGCCGTCGCGCTCAAGGCGCTCACCGGGCTCAGCCTCTGGAAGTTCCTGCGCTACATCCGCGAGGAGATGCTGCTCGCGCTCGGCACCGCGTCCACCGAGTCCGTCATGCCGCGCGTGATGCAGAAGCTGCGCAAGGCCGGCGCCCGCGACGACGCGGTCGGCCTGGTGCTGCCGACCGGGTACTCCTTCAACCTCGACGGCGCCTCGCTCTACCTCTCCATCGGCACGCTGTTCATCGCCCAGGCGGTGGGCGTCGACCTCAGCCTCGGCCAGCAGATCACCGTGGTCCTGGTGCTCATGCTGACCAGCAAGGGCATGGCGGGCATCCCCGGCTCGGCCTTCCTCGCCCTGTCCGCCACGGCGTCCTCGCTGGGCGCCATCCCCGCAGGTGCCGTGGCCCTGCTTCTCGGCGTGGACCGCATCATGGACTCGATGCGCGTCGTGACGAACCTGCTCGGCAACTGTGTCGCCGTCTTCGCGGTCTCCCGCTGGGAGGGGGCGCTGGACATCGACAAGGCGAAGAAGGTGCTGGACGGCGAGGTCGCGCCCGCGGCGGAGGACGAGCCCGTACCCGCGGACTCCGCCGACCAGCCGGTACTGACGAAGACCCCCAGCGAGCCCGTACCCGAGGTCGGCTGACGGCTGACACCAGTACCCGAACGGGGCGTGGCCACCACTTCATCCCAGTGGTGGCCACGCCCCGTTCAGCACGGTCCGTCCGCCAAGGTGTCCAGCAACCGGCCCAGCACCTCGCGCTGTGCGCCCGACAAGGGGGCGAGGATCTCCTTCGCGGCGGCCCTGCGTACGTCCCGCAGCTCCTGGAGCGTCTTCACGCCGTCCTCGGTGAGCTCGATGCGGATCACCCGCCGGTTGGCCGGATCGGGCACCCGCCGGACCTTGCCGCCTGCCTCCAGACCGTCGACCAGGCTCGTCACCGCACGAGGCACCACCTCAAGGCGCTCCGCGAGATCGGCCATGCGGGGCGGCGTCTCCCAGTGCGCGAGGGTGCGCAGCAGCCGGGACTGGGCCGGGGTCACGCCGAGACCGCGCTCGTGGAGCTGCCGCTTCTGGATGCGGTGCACCCGGCGCGTGAGCCTGAGCAACTGCTCGGCCAGCAGACTGTCGGAATCGGGCGTGGTCATACGGGAACAATATCAGGACCTATTTCATTGTGAGCATAGGTAACAATGGACTAGGCTCCGCTGGTCCTCTCCACCTCACCCTCCGTAGGAGACCATGCCCCGCGATCACATCGACTGGACCCCCGCCCCCGGCACCGCGACCGACCAGCCCCGCCAGGTGCGCCGCATCCTCCGGCTCTTCAAGCCCTACCGCGCCCGGCTCGCCGTCGTCGGCCTGCTGGTCGGTGCCTCCTCCCTCGTCACCGTGGCCACCCCGTTCCTGCTGAAGGAAACGCTGGACGTGGCCATCCCCGAGGGCCGCACCGGGCTGCTCAGCCTGCTCGCGCTGGGCATGATCCTCAGCGCCGTCCTCACCGGCATCTTCGGCGTGCTCCAGACCCTGATCTCCACGACGGTCGGCCAGCGCGTCATGCACGACCTGCGCACCGCGGTCTACGGCCGCCTCCAGCGCATGTCGCTCGCCTTCTTCACCCGCACCCGCACCGGCGAAGTGCAGTCCCGCATCGCCAACGACATCGGCGGCATGCAGGCCACCGTCACCTCCACCGCGACCTCCCTGGTCTCCAACCTGACCAGCGTCGTCGCCACGATCGTCGCGATGATCGCCCTCGACTGGCGGCTGACCGCCGTCTCGCTGCTGCTGCTCCCGGTGTTCGTGTGGATCAGCCGCCGCGTCGGCAACGAACGCAAGAAGATCACCACCCAGCGCCAGAAGCAGATGGCCGCGATGGCCGCCACCGTCACCGAGTCGCTCTCCGTCAGCGGCATCCTGCTCGGCCGCACCATGGGCCGCTCCGACTCGCTGACCCGGTCCTTCGCCGACGAGTCCGAGGGACTGGTCGACCTCGAAGTGCGCTCGAACATGGCCGGCCGCTGGCGCATGGCCGTCATCGGCATCGTCATGTCCGCGATGCCCGCCTTCATCTACTGGACCGCGGGCATCGCCCTCCAGACCGGCGGCCCGGACATCTCCATCGGCACCATCGTCGCCTTCGTCTCGCTCCAGCAGGGCCTGTTCCGCCCGGCCGTGAGCCTGCTGTCGACCGGCGTCCAGATCCAGACCTCGCTCGCGCTCTTCCAGCGCATCTTCGAGTACCTCGACCTGCCGATCGACATCACCGAGCGCGAGAACCCGGTCCACCTCGACCGCGTCAAGGGCGAGGTCCGCCTGGAGAACGTCGAGTTCCGGTACGACGGCAGCGACGAGGACAAGGACAAGCGGGGACCCATCCTCGACGGCATCGACATCGACGTCCCCGCGGGCAGCAGTCTCGCGGTCGTCGGCCCGACCGGCGCCGGCAAGTCCACGCTGGGCTATCTGGTCCCGCGGCTCTACGACGTGACCGGCGGCCGGGTCACCCTCGACGGGGTCGACGTCCGCGACCTCGACTTCGACACCCTCGCGCGGGCCATCGGGGTCGTCTCGCAGGAGACGTACCTCTTCCACGCCTCGGTCGCCGACAACCTCCGCTTCGCCAAGCCCGACGCGACCGACGAGGAGCTCGAACAGGCGGCGCGGGCGGCCCAGATCCACGACCACATCGCCTCGCTGCCGGACGGGTACGACACGGTCGTCGGCGAGCGCGGCCACCGGTTCTCCGGTGGGGAGAAGCAGCGCCTCGCCATCGCGCGGACCATTCTCCGGGACCCGCCCGTCCTCATCCTGGACGAGGCGACCAGCGCCCTGGACACCCGCACCGAGCACGCCGTGCAGGCGGCCATCGACGCGCTCTCGGCCAACCGCACCACGCTCACCATCGCGCACCGCCTGTCCACCATCCGCGGCGCCGACCAGATCGTGGTCCTCGACTCCGGGCGGGTGGCCGAGCGCGGGACGCACGAGGAACTGCTGGAGCAGGAGGGGCGGTACGCGGAGCTCGTACGCCGGGACGCGCGGTTGGAGCCCGCACCCGAGGACGCGCAGCTGGAGCCCGCACCCGGGGACGCGCAGCTGGAACCGACCAGCTGAACCGGAACCCGACAAGCCGAAGATATGCCCGGATTGTGACTGTATGAGGGTTACCGTGCCCGCATGCACATGAACACTCCGCCACGGAGCACGATTCGACTGACGCGCCGGGGCCGACTCGTCCTCATCGCGACCGGGGCCGTCGTGGCCGGAACCGCCGTGGCGGTGCCGCTGCTGAGCCTGGGCGACGAGGGGGAGCGGAAGCCGGCCACCCTGGTGATCCCGGAGGGCTGGCGGGCCGGGCAGATCTACGACGCCGTCGACAAGTCCCTGGCCCTGCCGCCGGGCACGGCCAAGAAGTCGCTGGGCAAGGCGAACCTCAAGCTGCCCGGTGACGCGGAGGGCAACCCGGAGGGCTACCTCTTCCCGGCGACGTATCCGCTGGAGCGGGGCGGGAAGAAGACGACGCCCGAGGCGCTGCTGTCGTTCATGGTCGACACCGCGAACAAGAAGTTCAACGGCGCCCCCGTCGCGGCCGGCGCCCAGAGCAACGCGATGAACGTCTACCAGGCCGTCACCATCGCGAGCATCGTCCAGGCCGAAGCGGCGACCAGGGCCGACATGGGAAAGGTGGCCCGGGTCATCTTCAACCGGCTGGAGCGCGGCATGCCGTTGCAGATGGACTCCACCATCAACTACGCGCTGAACCGCTCCACCCTGAAGACGACCAGCGCGGACGTCCGGATCGACAGCCCCTACAACTCGTACCAGCGCATGGGGCTGCCGCCGACTCCGATCGACAACCCGGGCGAGGACGCGATGCGCGCGGCGATCAACCCGCCCCCGGGGGACTGGCTGTACTTCGTGACGGTGAAGCCGGGGGACACCCGCTTCACGAACAACTTCGCGGAACACCGGCGCAACGTGGCCGAGTTCAACAAGAACCAGCGCAAGTCCGCGAAGGCGGGCTGAATTTGGCGGGGGTCAGGCGGCGACGGTTTCCGCCGCGAGCAGCCGCCTGATGTCCCGAACGGCCGCGCGGCCCGCGCGGTTGGCGCCGATGGTGCTCGCCGAGGGGCCGTAGCCGACGAGGTGGATCCGCGGGTCGGCGACCGCGCGGGTGCCCTCGACCCGGATCCCGCCACCCGGCTCGCGCAGCTTCAGCGGGGCCAGATGGTCGACCGCGGCCCGGAACCCGGTCGCCCACAGAATCACGTCGGCGTCGACGCGCCGGCCGTCGTTCCACTCCACGCCCTCGGGCGTGATCCGGTCGAACATGGGCTGCCGGTCCAGGACCCCGTCCGCGATCGCCTGCCGGACCGCGTCGTTGAGCGGCAGCCCGGTGACCGACACCACGCTCTTCGGGGGCAGCCCCTGCCGGACCCGCTCCTCGACGAGCGCCACGGCCTCCCGGCCGACGTCCTCGGTGAAGGGGCCCTCACGGAACACGGGTTCGCGCCTGGTCACCCAGGTGGTGGCGGCAGCGTAGGGGGCGAGCTCCATGAGGTGCTGGGTGCCGGACGCGCCCCCGCCCACCACGACCACCCGCAGCCCGGCGAACGCCTCGGGCCCGGGGTACTGCGCGGTGTGCAACTGCCGCCCCCGGAAGGTCTCCTGGCCGGGATAGCGCGGCCAGAACGGCCGGTCCCAGGTGCCGGTCGCGTTGATCAGGGCTCGCGCCGACCAGGTGCCGTCCGAGGTCTCCACGAGCAGCCTCCGGTCGCCGCCCTCCCGGACCGCGCGGACGTCGACAGGGCGCCGTACGCGAAGGTCGAAGGCTCGCTCGTACTCCGTGAAGTACGCGGCGATCACCTCCGCCGACGGCCGCTCCGGATCGGCGCCTGTGAGCTCCATGCCCGGCAGCGCGTGCATGCCGTGGACCTTGCCGTACGTCAGCGAGGGCCACCGGAACTGCCAGGCGCCGCCGGGGGCGGGGGAATGGTCGAGGACCACGAAGTCGCGCTCCGGCTCGAAGCCGGTGCGGCGCAGGTGATAGGCGCTGGACAGGCCCGCCTGACCAGCGCCTATGACCACTACCTCGACCTCGCGCATGTTGTTCACGCTTCTACCAACCGTGGCGAGGCCGTGGATCTTCCCGTGGCGGCCCTCGGAGGGGTCAGCTCTCGGAGGGCCGGGGCGCGGAGGTCGACGGGGGCAGCTTGCCGTTGAACCGCGTGTCCACGAAGTTCCCGAAGTCGACCTTCCCCGGGATCAGCTTCAGCGAGGTGAACGTGTCCGCGATCTCCTGTTCGGAGGCGACGAGCTGCTGGTCCACCGCCACCGCCACCCGGGTGGTGTAGGTGCGCTTCACCGCGGCCAGCGCCACGTCCTCGGGCAGCCCCGTCTCCTTCGCCCAGACCTTCGCCCACTCCGGCTCATGGGAGTAGACCCACTTGTAGGCGCGCCGGAGCCGCTCCAGATAGTCCTTGATCGCGGCGGCCTTCTTCTTGTCCTTCAGTGCGCTCGGCGCCGCCACCTGGAAGGTCAGACCGTTGGTGACACCCTCCCCGGTGGTCAGCACGCGGCCCTGCTTCGCCTGGAGGATCTGCGAGGTGTACGGGTCCCACACCGCCCACGCGTCGACCTTGCCGGAGGTGAACGCGGCGAGGGCGTCGGCCGGCTGGAGGTACTTGACCTTCACGTCGCCCAGCCCCAGCCCGGCCTTCTTGAGGGATGCGACCAGCTGGTAGTTGGCGGACGACCCCTGCGCCACGGCGACGGACTTGCCCTTGAGCTGGGCGGGATCGGTCAGCTTCGAGCCGTTCGGCACGAGGACGGCGTCGCCCGTGGACGTGCCGTGCCAGGCGGCCACCACGGAGATCTTCGAGCCGGCGCCGGCCGCGAACACCGGCGGGGTGTTGCCGACGCCGCCGATGTCGACGGCCTTGGCGTTGACGGCCTCAAGAAGCGGCGGGCCGGAGGTGAAGGTCGACCACTTGATCTTGTAGTCGAGGTTGTCGAGCTCCCCGGCGGCGCGCAGGATCGCCTCCGAACCGCCCTTCTGGTCACCGACGTCGAGCGTGAGCGAACCCTTGCCGTCGGTGTCGGAGCCCGTACCGGCGGACGCGTTTCCACCGCAGGCGGTGAGCAGGAGGGCGAGCGGGAGGAGCAGTGCGGCGGGGGCGAGGCGACGTCGCATGGAGGGGATCCGTTCTGTGGAACTTGGCTGTGGTCGGGGGGAGTTCAGGCGGCTTCGGCCGCGGTGTCGACGCCCAGGCGCTCCAGGAGCTGTCCGCGGATCTCCGCGAACCGGGGGTCGGTGATGTCGCGCGGCCGGTCGAGGTCGATCTGCTGCTCGTGCGCGATGACGCCCTCGTCCATCACGAGGACCCGGTCGGCGAGCAGCACGGCCTCCTCGACGTCATGCGTCACCAGGAGCACCGCGCAGCCGCGGCGCTGCCACAACTCGCCCACGAGACGCTGGGCCTTGATCCTGGTGAGCGCGTCGAGGGCGCCGAACGGCTCGTCCAGCAGCAGGAGATCGGGCTCGCGGACCAACGCCCTTGCCAGGGAGGCGCGTTGTGCTTCGCCGCCGGACAGGGTCTTGGGCCAGGCGTCGCTGCGGTGGCTCAGGCCGACCTCCTCCAGGGCCTGGTCGGCGACGGCACGGTCGGGCTTGCCGGGCAGGCCCAGCAGGACGTTGCGCCACACCTTCTTCCACGGCATCAGGCGGGGTGCCTGGAAGGCGACCGCCTTGCGGCGGGGGACCAGGACGGTGCCCTCGATGTCCCGGTCGAGTCCGGCGAGGATGCGCAGCAGGGTCGACTTGCCGCAGCCGCTGCGGCCCAGCAGGGCCACGAACTCACCCGGCTCGACGTCCAGTCGGAGGTCGTCGATGACAGCCCGGCCGTCGAAGGAGCGGGTCAGCCCCTGGACGCGCACGGCCTGGGCGGGCCGGAGCGCCTCGGGTGCGTCAGGGGCTTCGAGGGCGCCGGACGCCTGGGGGCTCACCGGCCGGTGAACGTCGGTCGCCATTGCAGCAGCAGCCTTTCGAGGGAGCGGACGATGAAGTCGGCCAGCAGGCCGAGGAAGGCGTACACGATCAGGCAGACCACGATGACGTCGGTGCGCAGGAAGTCCCGCGCCTGCACCATCAGGAAGCCGATGCCGGAGTCCGCGTTGACCTGCTCGGCGAAGACGAGCGCGAGCCAGGCGATGCCGAGCGAGTAGCGCAGGCCGGTCATGGCACCGGGCAGCGCGCCCGGCAGGATGACATGCCGGACGAGCCCCCACCGCGAGAGCCCGAGGGACTCCCCGGCCTCGATCAACTGCGCGTCCACGCCACGGATGCCCGCGTAGACGTTGAGGTACAGCGGAAAGGTCACGCCGAGCGTGATGATGGCGATCTTCGGGGCCTCGCCGATGCCGAACCAGATGATGAACAGCGGGATCAGACCGACGAACGGCACGGTCCGCAGCATCTGCACCGGGGCGTCCACGATGTCCTCGCCGACCCGGAACAGGCCTGAGACGAGGGCGAGTCCGGTGCCGATGAGGGTCCCGAGGAGCAGTCCGCCCGCGACCCGCTGGAGCGAGGTCGTCATCGCCGAGGCCAGCGAACCGTCGGCGACCAGGTCACCCGCGACCTGGGCGATACGGCCGGGTGAGGCGAGCACGTCGGCCGTCAACACACCTGTACTGCTGAGGAGTTGCCACAACGCCAGCAGCAGGACCGGGCCGGTGGTGCGGCGCAGCCAGCGGGGCACGCGGGTGCGGCGGGAGGAGGCGGGGACGATGGGTTCGAGGTCGGGAACGGGGCCCGGGGCAGCGGACGCGACGGCATCCTGGCGGGACGTTTCCGAAATGTCGGGCCCGGGGGAGCCCGGCGGGGCATGGCTGATGCTCATGATGCTCCACGGAGGGGGAGAGCGACCGGTGAGGGATTCGCCTCGACGCCGCAGCACAGACGGGCACGGATCAGTACGCGTGCCGGTCAGCGGAGCGAGGGTGGGGAGAGCGGGGAAAAGAGGGCGTCAGCAGCCGCGGCGACACGCGGCGGAGGCCACCCGCAGCAGGTCGATGTGACCGCGCGTGGTGAGCAGGGCTGAACGCAACATGCTGCCGAAGCTAGCCAGTCGGCGTGACCAAGGTCAATGGTGTCTCGCGGACTGGACCAGCCGTATCGCGGGATGAACCGGATGAGCGGGATGAGCTCTGGATGACGAGTGAATCCGGCGCCAGGGGTGAGGATGGGGGCATGTCAGACGCTTTCACCACCCGAGTCCTGAACGTCGCCTCCGGTTCGTCGGAGCGGATCGTCGACCTCACCGGCGACTGCGAGGCCTTCCTCAGGGAGGTCGCCGCGGGCAGCGACGGCCTCCTGAACGTCTTCATCCCGCACGCGACAGCCGGCGTGGCGATCATCGAGACGGGCGCCGGCAGTGACGACGACCTCCTGGCCGCCCTCCACACCCTCCTGCCCGCCGACGACCGCTGGCAGCACCGGCACGGCAGCCCCGGCCACGGCCGCGACCACGTCCTCCCCGCGATCGTGCCTCCGCACGCCACACTGCCGGTGATCAACGGGCAGCTGGAGCTGGGGACTTGGCAGTCGGTGTGTCTGGTGGACACGAACAAGGACAACCCGCAGCGCAAGGTCCGCCTCACCTTCCTCGCCGGTTCCTGAGCCGGTGAAACGGGAGCCGGTGGAGTTCGAGCCGGTGGACTTCGAGCCGGTGGACTTCGAGTGCAGGAGACGCTGCTGCGTGCCTGGAAGGCCCGCCACCGCTACGATCCGGCGCGCGCGTCGGTGCGGACCTGGCTGTACCGGATCGCGACCAACGCGTGTCTGACCGCGCTGGAGGGGCACGAGCGGCGTCCCCTGCCGTCCGGGCTGGGGGTGGCGAGCGACGATCCCGGGGCGCCGCTGGTGCCGGCGCTCGACGTGCCCTGGCTGGAGCCGTTCCCCGACCCGCGGTTCGACGTGGAGGTGCGGGCCGATCTGCGGCTCGCGTGGGTGGCCGCGGTGCAGCTCCTGCCCGCGCGGCAGCGGGCGGTCCTCGTACTGCGCGAGGTGCTGGGCTTCACCGCCGCCGAGGTCGCCGGGCAGTTGGGGACCACGGTCGCGGCGGTCAACAGCGCGCTGCAACGTGCCCGCGCGGCCCTCGCCGACGTGGGTGACGTCGGCGCGGTCACCGAACCGGACGACCCCGAGGTGCGGGCGGTCGTCCAGCGGTACCAGCGGGCGTTCGAGGCCGCGGACGTGCCCGCCCTGGTACGGCTGCTCGCCGACGACGTGGTGCTGGAGATGCCGCCGGTGCCGCTGTGGTACCGGGGCACCCGGGACTACGGACGGTTCATGGAGCGGGTGTTCGCGCTGCGCGGCACGGGCTGGCGCACCCGGGAACTGACCGCCAGCGGACAGCGGGCGCTCGCCGCGTACGCGCCGGAGCCCGGCGGCGGTCACCGGCTGCACACGTTGCAGGTCTTCACCGTCAGGGGTGGTCGGGTCGCGGGCAACGTCGTGTTCGCCGATCCGGCCGTCTTCGACGCGTTCGGGCTGCCACGCGAGATGCCCGCCGACGGGTTCTGAGCGGACGGCGATGAGTCGGGGCGGTGCGGCCGGTACATACCGGTGAGCACCGAACCGAGGGGAGTCTCATCGTGAGTGTCGTCGTCATCGAGTTCATCACCGTGGACGGGGTCGTGTCCGACCCGGACGGGTCCGCGGGCACGCCGCTGGGCGGCTGGGCGTTCCGGTACGGGCCGGAGGCGGTCGCCGGGGACAAGTTCCGGCTCGGCCGCACCCTGGACGACGGGGTGCTGCTGCTCGGGCGTGCCACGTGGCAGCTGTTCGCGCGGCTCTGGCCGGGCCGGGCCGACCCGTTCTCCGCGCGGATGAACGCCGTCCCGAAGCTGGTCGCCTCCCGCACCCTCACCGCCGCGGACACGTCGGCGTGGGCGAACTCGCGGCTCCTCGACGGCGACCCGGCCGAGGCCGTCAAGAGCGAGCGGCGGGACGTGGTGGTCGCCGGAAGCCTGAGCGTCGTGGACCGGCTCAGGGCCGCGGACCTGGTCGACGAGTACCGGCTGCTGTCCTTCCCGGTCGTCCTCGGCACCGGCCGGCGGCTCTTCCCGGCCGAGGGACCGCACGCCGACCTGGAGTGCCTGGCCGCCGAGCAGGTCGGTGCCGCCGTCCTCACCCGCTACCGGAGGGCCGCCCGATGACCTCGAAGCAGCGGTGGACGGCGGCCCCGGCGCGGCGACGACGGGATCAGGCCGGACAGCCGGAGTGGCAGGTGGGCGTGAACCCGGTGGTGGTCGCGGCCAGCACCGGGGAGACCGCGCCCGGCACCCCCGCCGAGTCGACGGCGGCCACGGTGTAGCGGTACGTCGACCCGGTGGCCAGGCCGGTGTCGGTGTACGCGGTCGACGGGGCGGCGCCCACCTTCGCGCCGTCCCGGTGGACGGTGTACGAGGCCGCTGCGGGTACCGCGTTCCAGCTCAGGGCCGCGGTGGTGTCGGTGGTCCCGGTGACCGTCAGCCCCGTGGGCGCGGGCAGTGCGCCGGTGTCCTGGCCGCCGCCGTCGAGTCCCCAGAAGCGGGCGGTGTGGTAGCTGGAGCAGATGGTGTCGAGGTGACGGGGCGGGCTGCACCGCTACTACCGCATCGAGGGCGGCACCCACACCGACGCCCTGGCCGACCTGTTCCCGGACCGGCTGCGCCCGCTCGAGCCCTGCTACCGCACGGCGGTCACGGCCCTCGAACGCCGGCTCGGCAGGGGGGCGCGGCCGCCCGCCTCACGGACCGTCGGCCCGGAGTCGGCGAACGACTGCTCCCTGGACGCAGGGCAGGGGAGACCAGCCGCGTCTCGTCAGCAGACGGGGGCGCTGTGCGGGTGCGAAGAGTGAGCCGGGCCCAGAACCTCCCCTCGGCTTGGGGTAATTGTGGCTCTCGCTTTGCCCGTGCATGCGTTGTCTCTCCCGCCGTCCCGACCTAGCCTCACCTGCGGAACCGTGGGAAGGACCGGCATGCTGACGACCGTACGAGAGCAGGCGACGGGACTCACCAAGGACCAGCGCAACGCGTTCGTGGCGGCCTATCTGGGCTGGGCGATGGACGCGTTCGACTACTTCCTGGTGGTCCTCGTCTACAGCGAGATAGCCGACGACTTCCATGTCTCCCTCACCGACATGGCCTTCCTCACCACCGCCACCCTCGTGATGCGGCCCGTCGGCGCCTTCGTCTTCGGCATGTGGGCGGACCGCCGGGGTCGGCGCACGCCCCTGATGGTCGACGTGGTCTTCTACTCGATCGTCGGATTCGCCTGCGCCTTCGCTCCCAACTACACCGTCCTGCTGGTCCTTCGCCTGCTGTACGGCATCGGCATGGGCGGCGAGTGGGGCCTGGGCGCGGCCCTCGCGATGGAGAAGATCCCCGCCGAGCGGCGCGGATTCTGGTCGGGGCTCCTCCAGAGCGGCTACTCGCTGGGCTACCTGCTCGCCGCCGTGGCGTTCTTCGTCATCGAACCCGCCTTCGGCTGGCGCGGGTTGTTCGCCTTCAGCCTGGTGCCCGCCCTGGTCGCCCTGTGGGTGCGGACCCGGGTGGAGGAGAGCGAGGTGTGGGAGAGGAGCGTCAAGCTCAACCGCACCCCGGCCTACCAGGTGTTCAGGAACCCGGCGGTGCTGAAGCGCTTCGTGTACCTCGTGGCGCTGATGACCGCCTTCAACTGGATGTCGCACGGCACCCAGGACATCTACCCGACCTTCGTCAAGAAGGGCCTGGGTCTGTCCCCGGACACCTCCATCGCCATCGCCGTCGTCTACAACATCGGCGCCATCATCGGAGGCGCGCTGCTCGGCGCCTTCTCCGAGCGGCTGGGACGCCGCCGCACCATCATGATCGCGGCGGCCGGGGGCCTGGTCGTGGTGCCCTTCTTCGTGCTGTCCACGACCGTCGGCTGGCTGATGCTCTCCTCCTTCCTCATGCAGATGTGCGTCCAGGGCGCCTGGGGCGTCATCCCCGCCCACCTGACCGAGATGAGCCCGGACGCGATCCGCGGCTTCTATCCGGGCGTGACCTACCAGCTAGGCAACCTGATCGCCGCCCTCAACCTGCCGATCCAGGAGGCCCTGGCCGAACGGCACGGCTATCCGGCGGCGATGACGTGGACCGTGGTGCCCGCCCTCGCCGTGGTGATCGTGCTGAGCGCCGTCGGCAAGGAGGCCAAGGGCATCCGCTTCGGCACCCCGGGCGGCCCGTCGGAGGGCGCCGGCACCCCGGGCGGGCCGCCCCCGAGCACAGCGGCGGCCGACAGCGCGTAGGCGGCGGAGCCGTCCCCGAAGCCTCCGTGAAAACGCGTTGGCGGACCGCGACCGCCCCTGCTACCTTGCCGGAGGCCGTGCGAGACGACGAGGAGGTGGTACCCGTGAACACACTGTTGACGTGGGTGCTCTCCTCCGGGGTCACGGTCGGGCGATAGGTCGTCCGGGAGCGCCGTTCCTGCGCACTCCCGAAAGGCACGACCATGCGCTTCACTTCCGAACAGCGCCTCGACGACGGCGTCCTCGAGCGCGAGTTCACCCTCGGCCAGATCCCCGGCACCCTGTGGACGCCCGACTCCGCCACACCCGCCCCGCTGGTTCTGATCGCCCACAACAACGGCCTGCCCAAGAAGGACTCCCGGCTGGTCGCCCGGGCCCGGATCACCGCGGCGAGCGGCTGCACGGTGGCCACCATCGATGCCGAGGGGTGCGGTGACCGGCCCCGTTCCGCCGCCGACGAACAGGCCCGCGCCGAGCTCCGCCGGGCGATGCAGGCCGGTGAGCCGGTCGACGAGATCTTCGAGTCCTTCGTCGGCCCGCTGGTCGACAAGGCGGCCCCGGACTGGCTGACCACCCTCGACGCCCTCCTCGAACTGCCCGGGATCTCCGGCCCGGTGGGCTTCTCGGGGTGGATGGCCCTCGGTATCCGGCTGGCGGCGACCGAGCCGCGCATCGCGGCCGCCGGCTTCTTCGCGGGCGGCTTCGTGCCCCGCGCCCAGCGCGAGCAGGCCCGGCAGATCACCATCCCGCTGTTGATGTTGTTGCAGTGGGACGACGAAGGAAACCCCCGGCAGCGGGCCCTGGACCTCTTCGACTCCTTCGGCAGCAAGGAGAAGACCCTGCACGCCAACCTGGGCGGCCACACCGGCACCCCGTGGTTCGAGCTGGAGGACAGCAACCGGTTCTTCGGCCGCCACCTGAGGTGAGACCGGGGCCGCCGGGCCGGTAGCAGGCGGACGGGGCCGTGACTCTGCCCGGGACAGCGGCGACGCCGTCCCGGGCAGAGCTGCGTGCGGAAGGGTTACGGGGTGGTCAGATAGGCCCTTTCGATCGTCTGGGTCAGGGTGTTGCCCGCCCGGTCGGTCAGCTGGGCGCGCAGGGAGACGGTGCCCGCCTTCGCCGGGTGCCGCAGCGACAGGTGCGTGCCGCCCACGGACTTGGCGGGTTGCCAGGTGGCTCCGTCGTCGTACGACACCTGGAAGGCGAGCTTCGCCGGGTGCTGTCCGGCTGCCGCGCCCTCGATGGTGAAGGGCACCTCGAAGGGCTTGCCCGCCTTCGCCGTGCTGGCCAGGGTCAGGTCCGGGCTGAAGCGGATCGTCGACAGGGGCACCGCGGTGAAGTCGCCCTCGGGGGTCTTCGCCGAGCGGAAGGTCCACTCGGCCCGGACGCGGGTGCTGACCGGATACACGGCCGGGTCACGGGAGTTGTCGACGGTCAGCTTGTACGCGGTGTCCGCCGCCGGAAGCGTGTACTCGGTGACTCCGTCGGTCGGCGGGATGCCGTAGTCGTCGGTGATCTCCTTGCCGTCGGCCTCCAGCCTGGTCGTCACCGCGGTCGTGTCGCTGGTGCCCCAGTGCCCGGATCCGTCGCCGAACAGCGGCAGATAGGCCCTGAGCGTGTTGCCGTCGCGGCCGGCACCGGGGAAGCCCCTGGCCGGTCCGAGGTCCCCGGGGCCGTTCAGGACGGGACCGAAGACGCCGACGCCGAAGCGCTCCCGGTAGGTGTGTCCGGCCTGCCAGGTCCTCGGCATGCGCATCTGGAAGCTCTCGAAGACCGAGTCGCGGCCCTCACCCGAGACCTGCCAGCTGCGCAGCGACCACTTCACACCGTTGCCGAGGATGTACTCGGTGCTGCGGAACGGCAGGTCGCCGCGCATGTCGGTGTAGGTGCTCACCAGCTGTCCGCCGGGCAGGTGCGCGGTCACCTCGGCCTGGACGCGCCGGCCGTCGACCGCCTCACCCGCCTGGAGGCCGACCTTGGCGAGCTGCTCGCGCCGGACCTTCGCGGTGAAGCCGTCGAAGTCGCCCTCCCGGTACCAGGCCAGGTTGTAGTGGACCGGCCCGCCGTCCGCGTCCTCGCCGGTCCAGCCGCCCGAGTACAGGGAGGTCAGTCCGTCCACGGACGTGCCCGGGACGAGCCGCCCGAACCGGGACCCCTCGAAGGTGGGCAGCAGGTACTGCAGGAAGGCGTCCCGCTGCCCCTCGCCCCGCCCGTAGCCGATCGCGACCGTGGCGTCGGCGCCCTTCGCCGCCGGGTCCGGCACGGTGACGTCCACCGGCTTCGCCTTCCGGGCGTCGACGGTGATGGTCATGTCCTTGTCCAGCCGCACCTTCGGCTCGACCAGCACGGCGTGCGTCGCGGACGACGTCGCCGGGTGGATCACCCCACTGATGATGTAGTCGGCCTTGGGCAGGCGTACCGACACCTCGCCGTCCCGCTCGTCGGCGTACTCGTCGTAGAAGTCGCTGTAGAGGCCCGCCACGGAGGTGGCGGCGTCACCGGTCGGCTCACCGTTCTCGTCGATGTGCTTCAGGGTCAGGCTGTACGACTCGACCTCGCGCTCCACGCCCACGGCGGAGCGCACCCGCACCTTGCCGTCGGCGGAGACGGCCGTCACCGAGCCGCCGAAGCTGCCGTCCGCGGTGCCCGCGCGGGTGTCCGCGGTGACATCCGCGCTCGCCTGGCCGCCCGCCGGAACGGTGATCCGCTGCGGGGAGACGGCGAACATGCCCTCGGCCGCGGGTTTTCCGTCCACCGCGTGGGCGTCCACGGACAGGTCCAGGGTGACCGGCTCCGACCCGAGGTTGCGGTAGGTGAGCTGCTTGGTGACCGGCTTGTCGTCGTCGTGCGGCCACAGCTGCTCGCCGAAGTCGACCGGTCCCTGCTCGGTGACGACGCTCTGGTCCAGCGCCCGGACCAGGTCGGTGCGCCCGGTGCCCTGCTGGAAGGAGCTGTACGAGCCCGGCTTCGCGGAACCCGTGAGCACCGCCTTGAGCCGCTCACCGCTCCAGTCGGGGTGCTGCTGGGCGAGGATCGCGGCGGCGCCCGCGACGTGCGGGGTGGCCATGGAGGTGCCGTCGATGGTGAGGTAGCCGGGGATGTCGGAGGGGTACTCCTCCTCCAGGATGCTGCCGGCCGCCGCCGCGGCGGTGATCGCGGCACCGGGCGCGGTCAGGTCCGGCTTGACCCCGCCGTCACCGACGCGGGGACCGCGGCTGGAGAAGTCCGCGAGGGCGTCGGACTTGTCGACCGCGCCGACGGTGAGCGCGGAGTCGGCGCTGCCGGGCGAGCCGACGGTCCCCTCGCCGAACTCGCCCTCGTTGCCCGCCGCGATGACGAACAGGGTGTCGGACTCGGCGGAGAGCCGGTTGACCGTCTCCTCCAGCGGGTCGACGCCCGGAAAGTCGGTGCCGCCGAGGCTGAGGTTGACGACGTCCGCGCCCCGGGCCACCGCCCACTCCATGCCGGCGATGATCCCGGAGTCCGAGCCGAAGCCGGTGTCGTCCAGGACCTTGCCGTTGAGGAGCTTCGCCCCCGGCGCGACGCCCTTGTACTTGCCGTCCGATCTGGCACCCGTACCGGCCACGATGGACGCCACGTGCGTGCCGTGGCCGAACTTGTCGGAGGGACCGGAGGACCCCGAGAAGTCCTGCTCCTCGATCACCTGGTGCGCCAGGTCGGCGTGGGTGGTGTCCACTCCGGTGTCCAGTACGGCGACCTTGGTGCCCGTGCCGTCGAATCCCGCGGCCCAGGCGGTCGGCGCGCCGACCTGCGGGACGCTTTTGTCGAGGGAGGCCCGGCGCTTCCCGTCGAGCCACAGTTTCTCCACGCCGGCCGAGGAGGTGAACTCGGCCGCGCCCGCGGTGGACTTGTGGGTGACGGCCTTCCAGAACCCGGCGCCGCGCTTCTTCGCCGAGCGCATCGCCCTGCCGTTGACGGCGGGCAACGGGCGGCCCATCCGCGCCCCGGCCTCGGTGAACGGGCTCGTCGAGGGGGCCTTCTTGCCGCGGAACGTGACGATCAGCGGGAGGTCGGCGCGGCCCGCGTCGTCGTAGCCGTCCTTGACCAGCTGGGTGACGTCGAACAACCGCGGGTCCAACGTGCCGTCGGCGAGCAGCAGTTCGGCGTCACCGGGCACGACCTGGATGTGCCCGGCGACGACCCGGATCGAGAACGGCACGTCACCCCGGCCCCGCGCCCGCTCCACGCCGGAGACCTGGCCGGTGCCGTCCACCAGGACCCGGTCACCGGTGACCAGCGTGACCGTCTTCACCGCGGAGGCGGTACGGGCGCTCCTCGCGGAAGTGCCGTCCGCGGCTCCCGCGCCGGCCGGCAGCCCGGCGAGGACCAGTGTCACGGAAGCCACTCCCGCGGCCATGGCCGCATGTCTGTGGCGCACGCGTAACTCCATCTGAACTCCTGACAGTCGGGGATCAAGACATCACGGGACGGAGGGGCCCGTGAGGGGACGGCCGTCGCTGTCGTACGGCCAGACATTGGGGACGCAGCCGAGCAGGCCCTTGATCTGCTGCATCATGGCGGGGGCCGGCTGCCCCTTGCCGGGGCAGGTCACATGGCCGTGGCCGAGGAAGTGGCCCACCTCGTGGTTGATGATCAGCGAGCGGTACCCGACGACGTCCTTCGTGTAGAACTCGGTCGCCAGCACCCAGCGTCTGAGGTTGACCATCACGTAGTGGTTCACGCTGCAGTTGACCTTGCCGCCGGTGTCGAGGCCGGCCTCGGCGCACTTCTTGTCGACGGTCGCCGGGGTGGCGAGGCGGACCACGAAGTCGGTGGGGCCGCTGGACACCCGCTGGAACGCCGAGTGTCCGTCGGCCGTCCAGCCGCGCGGGTCGGCCAGGGTCCGCTCCACCTGTGCGGCGACGTCCTCGGGGGAGATCGTGATGCCGTTCTCCACCTCGACCCGGTAGCGCAGCGGCGTGCCCTTGCCGACCCGCCCGCTTCCGCCGGGCGCGGTGACGAAGGTCCCCGGACCGCTCTCGGGGAGGGGAGTCGTGGAGGGGCTGGGCGGGGCGCTGGACTCCTCCGGTTCCGGTGCCCCGGTGGTCCGTTGCGGCCCCGGGCTCCCAACGGACGGACTCTCGACGGGCGTTGGAGTCGCGGAGGTTCGACCCGCGTCGGACGGCAGCCACGCCACCACCGCGCCACCGACGGCCGCGAAGACCGCCAACGCGGCCAGGCCGCCCGTCAGTTGGCTCTTCACGCTCCGCTCGGCACGCTTGCGGCGACGGCGGCCGGCGGGGTTTCGTTTGTGCGCTGTCACGGTCGTTCACGATGTGATCGCCATGTGATCGGATCTGGCCCGGAAGATAACGAACCGATAACCCTCCTTGTGGTCATGGTCATGTGGATACTGTGCGCATGTCACGTGTACTGCTGATCGAGGACGACCCCGCCGTGCGGGAGGGCGTCGCCCTGGCCCTGCGCCGTCAGAACCATGACGTCGCCGCCACCGCGACCGGCGAGGAGGGCATGGACCGGCTGCGGTCCTTCCGGCCCGACATCGTCGTCCTCGATCTGATGCTGCCCGGCATGACCGGCCTGGACGTGTGCCGGGGCATACGGGCCGTCGACCAGACCCTGCCGATCATCATGGCGACCGCGCGGGGCGAGGAGGTGGACATCGTCGTCGGTCTGGAGGCCGGCGCCGACGACTACGTCGTCAAACCCGTACTGGCCCGCGTGCTCGACGCGCGCATACGCGCCGTCCTGCGCCGCGCGGCCGGAGGGGCGCCCGGAGCCGGGAGCCTGCCGAAGATCGACACCTACGGCGACCTCGCCGTCGACCGGGCCGGCCTGACCGTCACCCTGAACGGCGAGCCGATCGCCCTCGCCCCCTCCGAACTGCGGCTCCTGCTGACCCTCTCCGCCTCACCGGGCCAGGTGTTCAGCCGCCAGCAACTCCTGGAGGCCGTCTGGGAGCACGACTATCACGGCGACGCCCGCCTCGTGGACGCCTGCGTCAAACGACTGCGCACCAAGATGTCCGAGCCGCCCCGCGCACCCCGCTACATCCACACCGTGCGCGGTTTCGGCTACCGCTTCACCGCGCCGTGAGGAAGCGCCGGCTGCGGGGCCTGCGCGCCCGCCTCGTGGTCGCCTTCGGGCTCGTCGCCGCCGTCGCGGCCATCACGACCGGTGCCCTGACCTTCCGGGAGGCGCGCACCGGAGTGCTCCAGCAGAGCCAGGACGCCACCATCAGACAACTGCGGGCACAGCTCAACCAGCATGCCGCCGAACTCGCCGTGCCCCCCGAGGAGTCGGCGCTGCGGGAGTTCGCGCAGGACGTGGCGGCCACCGAGTCGCAGGGCAGCTGGCGGGTACTGGTGACCTACGGGGACCTCAGCGGCTCCTCCGCGCCGGGAGACCCCTTCACCGAGGTGACTCCCGCCCTGCGGGAGGCCGTCGGAACCAGCCGGGCCACTGTCTTCCAGCGGGTGCGCGGCGAGGGGCGCACGTCCCTCGTCGTCGGCATGTCGATCCTCTTCGGCGGCCGGGGCACCGCCGCCACGGTCACCGGGGTCCACGTGTTCCTCGTCGTTCCGCAGACCACGGAACAGGCGTACGTCGACGCCCTGGTCACCGCTGTCGAACGGGCCATGGTGGTGGCCCTCGCGCTCGCCGTCGTGCTCGCGCTCCTCGCCGCCCGCGGGGTGCTGGTGCCTGTGCGCAAGCTGCGGCTCGCCACCCGCCGGATCGCCGAAGGGCGCCTGGACACCCGGCTCGCGGTCAACGGCTCGGACGAACTCGCGGACCTGTCCCACACGTTCAACGAGACGGCCGCCGCACTGGAGTCGTCCGTCGCCGAGTTGCGCGAGATGGAGTCCCGGGCCCGCCGCTTCGCCGCCGACGTCTCGCACGAACTGCGCACCCCGCTCGCCGCCATGTCCGCGGTCACCGACGTCCTCGACGAGGACGCCGCCCGGCTGGACCCGGACACGGCCACCGCGGTCCGGCTCATCAGCGAGGAGACCGTCAAACTCGCCCGTCTCGTCGACGACCTGATGGAGATCTCCCGCTTCGACGCGGGCGCGGCGGTGCTGCACCTGGACGAGATCGACCTCGCCGAGTCGATCCGCCGCACCCTCGCCTCCCGCGGCTGGACGGACACGGTGACCACCGATCTGCCCCCACCGGACGCGGTGCGCGGACGTGTCGACCCGCGCCGCCTCGACGTGGTCGTCGCCAACCTGGCCGGCAACGCCCTCAAGCACGGCGCCCGTCCGGTGCGGGTGCGCCTGAGCGCCGGCGACGGGGTGGCCGTCATCGAGGTACGGGACAGCGGCCCGGGCATCCCGTCCCACGTCCTGCCCCATGTCTTCGAGCGGTTCTACAAGTCGGACACCGCCCGGACCCGCTCGGAGGGCAGCGGTCTCGGCCTGTCCATCACCGCGGAGAACGTCCGCATCCACGGCGGGACCGTGCGCGCGGCCAACCACCCCGAGGGCGGCGCCGTCTTCACCGTCGAACTTCCGCTGCGGCGGGACGAGTGGCCCGAGGAGAACCCGTCATGAAGGCTTTGCGCCGCGTCCCGCTGCTGGCGCTGCTCGCGCTCACCTCCTGCGGGATCCCCGCGACCGGGGTGGTGCAGGCGGGCGGCCCGGCGAGCGGGACCCTCCCGATGACGCCGGTCTACTTCGTCGACAACGGCGCCCTCGTCGCCATGCCGCGCACGACCGGGCTGCCCGGCGACCCGGAGGCGGCGCTACGGCTGCTGATGGCCGGCCCGCTGGACGGGGAGGGGAGCACGGGGCGCCTCGCCACCGAGGTACCGGGCCTGCCGACCATGGCGCCGCTACCGACGGAGCCCGCCGACGCGCCCCGCCCGCCGACACCCAAGGCCCCGACGGTGACAGCGAAGGGGGACACGATGACGATCCGGCTCCCGCACGGCATGGACCGGTTGAGCGACGTGGGCGTGCGGCAGATGATCTGCACGGCCGCCGCCGCGTACCGGCTCACCCGCCCCTCGGCCGACCCGGTGGCGGCGGAGGTGTCCGGCGCCGGCGGATGGCGGGTCAGGGGGTCGGACGAGGGCTGCCCCGATCTGTATCGGTGAGGAGGCCTCCCGCCGCGGGGAGTTCGGCCCGGGCGGTGTCGGCCTGCTGGAGCTGGCTCAGGAGCCGGTTCTGGCCCGCCAGGAGCTCGGTGAGGATGCGGCGGGCGGCGCGCAGCAATTCGGCTACGTCACCGCCGGCGAGGGCGTAACTCACCGTGGAGCCCTCACGGATGGACACGACGATGCCGGAGCGCCGCAGAACCGCCAACTGCTGGGAGAGGCTGGAGGGTTCGATGTCGATGTCGGCGAGCAGATCGCGCACCGGTACGGGCCCGTGCTGGAGCAGCTCCAGGACGCGGATGCGCACCGGGTGGCCGAGCATGCGGAAGAAGTCCGCCTTGGCCTGGTAGAGGGGGACGTGCATCGGCCGCTCGCTCCCTGCCGGACGGTACGGGGTGTCGGTGTCGATCCTTCTGGCCGGGGACGCCGAGCGGCCACGGGTTGGACTCATGTGGATGTGGCGACTTGAAGAAGTCTTCACATCGTGGGCGCGCGGCGTCCCCGGCAGGGAGCGGTCTAGATCTCCAACTGCTCCTCCACGCGCTTGAGTTGGTGCCGGGCCATCGCCAGGTTCGAGCGGGCCTTGTCGAGGACCAGGTAGAGGAACAGTCCGTTGCCGTTGCGGCCGGTGACCAGGCGGATGAGGTGGTACTGGTGCTCGAGCGTGATCAGGATGTCCTCGATGTTGCTCTTGAGCCCCAGTTGCTCCATGGTGCGGACCTTGGCGCGGATGACGTCGGTGTTGCCGGCCGCCGCGACCGTCGTGTCCAGGTCCTTGCCGCCGCCCAGGGTGCCCAGCGCCATTCCGCTGGTGTAGTCGACCACCGCGGCCGCCATGGCCCCTTCCGTCCCGGCCATCATCTCCTTCAGCGACACTTCCACACTCGCCACGGTGCCTCCCTTTGTGCCTGTGGATCGCGGCGGGCCCGTGGTCGGGTCCGTCCGCCGGATGCCGGGAACGTATGCGCGTGGCGGCGGCGAGGCACGGGGTCTTCGGGACTGCCCCGCGTTGACTGAACGCCCTACCGAAGAGACCGTCTGCTGCACCACAACTGGCCATCAGGGGACGGAAGATGACGACGGAACGGCCGAACGGCCGAGGCGACCGCCCCCGCTCTTCCGTGAAGGCTGATCCACTCAGGAACGTCACCGCGGCCCGCGCCGCCCTACTGCGTGCGGGCCGCCAGCAGTGTCACGTCGTCCTCCGAGTTCGCCGGGGCCAGCCCGTCGAGGACGGTGTCGAGGACGTCCGGCAGGGCGTGTCCGGCGGCGATGGGCGTGGCGGTGAGGGCGGCGAGGCCCGCGTCGATGTCCTGGCCGCGCCGCTCGACGAGCCCGTCGGTGTAGGCGAGCAGCACACTTCCCGGCGGCAGTGGGCAGTGCCGGGCGGCGTATCCGCCGGAGCCGGTGCCGAGAGGGGGGCCGACGGGGAGGTCCGCGAGTTCGGGGGCGGTGCCCGGCCTGACCAGCAGAGGCGGGACATGGCCGGCGGTGGCGAGGACGGCGAGTTCGGCGGCGGGGTCCAGGAGCGCCAGCACACACGTGGCGACGCGGTCCAGGTCGAGCGCGTGGGCGGTGCGGTCCGCCTCGGCGAGCAGCCGGTCGGGGGCGAGCCCCTGGAGGGCCAGCGCGCGCAGCAGCGAGCGGTACTCGCTCATGGCCGCGGCGGCCCGCACCCCGTGCCCCATGACGTCCCCGACCACGAGCAGGGTGCGTCCGCAGGGCAGGGCGACGGCGTCGAACCAGTCGCCGCCCACCTCGGCGCCCCGTCCCGCGGGCAGATAGCGGCTGGCGATCTCCACACCAGGCCCCGGTATGTGCGGGGTGGCCAGGAACGCGCGCTGCATCTCCAGCACGGTCTCGTGCTCGTGGGTGTAGCGCAGGGCGTGGCCGATGCCCGTCGCGGCCCGCGAGGTCAGCAGTTCCAGCAGGTCGACCTCGTCCGGCGTGAACTCGGGGGAGTCCGCCCGCCGCCCGACCATGACGGCCCCGACGGGCTCGCCGCCGACCATGAGAGGCAGGTAGGCCGCGGAGTGCAGCTCCAGGGCGCGATAGCGCTCCAGCCGCTGCGGGGTGGGGGCGAGCTGACGCACGGCGTCGTCGTCGGGACGGTTGAGCACCATGGGCTTGTGCCCGGTCAGCACCTGGGACATCGACGAACTGGCCTGGTGGAAGATCACCTCGCCGCTTCTGGTCGCGGGGGTGAGCGGCGCGGGCATACCGGGAGCGGCGGCCACCGCCATGCGGCGCAGCCGCACCGGGACGGGAGTGGCCGGGGCTCGGCGGGTGCCCTCGGGGTCGAGCACGTCCACGGCGGCGTAGTCGGCGAACCGCGGCACCAGCAGACCGGTCAGCGCCCGGCAGGCCTCGGCCGCGTCGAGGGTGCCGCCGACCCGGACGGCGGTCTCCTCCAGCAGCTCCAGACGCTCCTGGGCCCGCCTGAGCGACTCGCGCTGGCGGATGCCCTCGGTCACCTCCATGACGACGGCGGCGACACCGAGGATCTCGCCGTCCTCGCCCTCCAGGCGGTGGAAGGCACCGAGCCACCAGCGCGGCACGTCCACCGTGTCGACGGGCACCCGGCCGTCGAACACGACCGTCTGCGGCCGTCCGGTGCGCATCACCTCGCGGGCCACCTCCGCCGAGGGCCCGGAGCCGGGGATCACCTCCGGCATGGGGCGGCCGAGGTGCTCCTCGACGGGCAGTCCGTTGAACTCCGCCAGGGTGTCGTTGAGGTAGAGATAGCGCAGCTCGGCGTCGAGGACCGCGACGGCCGCCGGCGTCCCGTCGAGGAACCGGCGGGCCGTCCACAGCTCGTCCAGCACCTGGCCCGTCCCCGCCGCCCGGGCCGCCTCCGACAGCTCCCGCAGTGTCCCCGAGGACAGGAAAGGGGCGGAGCGCGCGGACAGACGGGGGTGGGTCATCTGGTGCGATTCCTCGAAGGCCGGAGTCCGATTCGTCATACTTATGGCGTATTGGACCACATTCGAGACGTGGAGGCTATGAGCTGCGTCTCACCCCCCGCTCACCAGCTTCTCGAAGAAGAACTCGTGCTTGAGGAACGACGTCGCGTGCTCCGCCCCCGGATACGGCGGGATCAGCTGCGCGGCCTGGAAGAGCCGCCAGCCGTCCTCCAGGGCGGCGACGCCCGTCTCGTACGGCGGCTCGTCGCTGTCCCCGGTCGTGGGGCGGGTGGCGCCGGTGCCGTCGTAGCGGGCCCAGCCGACGACGCGGGAGTCGAGTGCGGAGGTGTCCAGGTACAGGACGAGGACCTGCTGGCGCACGGGGTTCGAGAGGGTCACGCCTTGCTCCTTCGTGCGGCGGGCCGGTTGGCGATGCGGGTGGCCCAGTACTCGATGTCGAACGCGGGATCGCCGGACAGGGCACGCCACACCCCGACCCGGCCCAGGATCTCCAGCCGGCCGGTGGCCTGCTCGTACCAGGGGAAAACGCGCTCCAGCTCCTCCCGGACGGCGGGAGCGTCCAGGTCCGCGGTGTCCCACAGCCGCACCTGGGGCACGGTCGGGTTGAAGCGGATCTTGTACATGTGGCGGACGGTGTCGCTGTCGTTGCGCCGCCCGCCGTGCCAGATCCCGTGGTGCAGCAGGACGACCGTGCCGGCCGGACAGGTCAGCCGGGTCTGGCCGCGCAGGTTCTGGTAGCGGCCGGTGTCGGTCTCGTTGGTCCGGCGCAGATGGCTGCCGGGCACGATGAGCGTGCCGCCCATCTCGGCCGTGACCTCCTGCGGGTAGTACATGAGCTGGACGTCGAAGGCGTCCGTGCGCAGATCGATGACGGCGTCGGCGTGCAGCGGCTGCGCGCTGCCCTCCCGTGGTTCGCGGGTGTGCACGAAGTGGTGGTCGACCGTCGGATCCGGACCCACCAGACTCTCCAACGCCCCCGCGACTGCGGCCAGTTCGACGAGCCGACGGGCGAAGGAACCTTCGGGGAACGCCTTCGGCACGGGGGTGCCGTACGGCACGGAGGGCAGCCCGGCGGCGAAGACCCCGAGCGCCTCCTCGTTCATCTCCCGGGGCACGATGCCGTCCAGGCGCAGGAAGCCGTGGGCCACGAACCGCGCCACCTGGACGGAGTTCAGCAGCTGTCGTGTGGTTGACATACGGCAACCGTAGGAACCATGCCCCCTGTCGTCGTGGGCTGTAATCGGCGACCACTGGTAAATTTCCACCATGACACGCCACGTCGACCTGGCCCTCGACCTGCCGCCGAGGGTGGAGAACGCGGGCGTCGGCGTCCACGGCTCCGCGGGCCCGCACGACGTGTTCCGGCTCCCGCACCTGTGGCAGCTCCATCTCTACGGCTACTCGGGCGCCCTGGAGCTCGGCGGCTCCCGGCACCCGATCCGCCCCGGTCATGTGAGCCTCGTCCCGCCCGGCACCGAGGTGCACTTCCACTACGACGCCACGCGCTGCGAGCACCTGTACGCCCACTTCCGGCTGCCGGGTGAGGGCGAGCGGCGCCGGGTCCCGGTGATGCAGGACGCCGGCGCGGAGGCGGCGGCGCTGACCGGGCTGCTGCGGCAGACGGTCGCGGCGAGCGCGCAGTCCCCGGCCCGGGCCTCCGCCGAACTGTGGACGGTGCTGTGGCGCACGACCGGCCTGACCGGCGCCGGCGAGGACCGGGCCCGGCATCCCGCGCTGCGGACGGCGGTCGCCCACATCGAGGAGCACCTGGCCGGCCCCCTGACCGTCCCCGGCATCGCCCGTGCCGCCGGGGTCTCGCACACCCACCTGACCCGGCTGTTCCGCGAGGACACCGGGCAGACGGTCGTCGGCTACATCCGGCGCCGCCGCATGGAGCGCGCCCGGCACCTGCTCATCGCCTCGACCCTGGCCATCCCGGCGATCGCGGCGACCGTCGGCATCCCGGACCTCCAGGCCTTCAACAAGACCTGCCGCAAGGAGCTGGGGGCCTCACCGCGCGCCGTGCGGGAGCGGAACGGATAGCGGCGCGGGGCTCAGGCGGGCGCCGGAACCGTACGCCGGGCGCCCCGGTGCCGGGTGCGGTGCCTGCCGACCGCGGCGCAGCCGGCGTAGAGGACGAAGGAGATCGTCGTGACGTACGGGCTGATCGGGATGCTGCTGCCCAGGGCGAGCAGGATGCCGCCCTCCACCGACGTCATGGCGAAGACCACGCTGAGCAGTGGCAGCAGGACGGGGGACGCGGTGACCCGGGCGGCGGCCGCGGCCGGGGTGATCAGCAGGGAGAGCACCAGCAGCGCGCCCACCACCTGCACGGACAGGGCGACCGCGAGGCCGAGCACGATCATGAAGGCGAAGGAGAGCCCGCGCACCGGGACCCCGCGGGCCGCGGCGACGTCGGGGTCGGCACTGGCGAAGGCGAGCGGCCGCCACATCACCGCGAGGGCGGTCACCACCACGGCGGAGGTGGCCAGCAGCCAGGTCGTCTGCGGGGTGTCCACGGCGACGATCTGACCGGTGAGCAGGCCGAACTTGTTCGCCGCCCGGCCCTTGTAGAGGGCGAGGAAGAGCACTCCGAGGCCCAGTCCGAAGGGCATCAGGATGCCGATCACCGAGTTGCGGTCACGCGCGCGCGTGCCGAGCACGCCGATCGCCCCGGCCGCCAGCAGTGATCCGGTGATCGAGCCCGCCACGATGTTCATGCCGAGCAGGAGGGCCCCGGAGGCACCCGCGAAGGACAGCTCGCTGATGCCGTGCACCGCGAACGGCAGATCCCGCATCGCGACGAACACCCCGGCGAGGCCGCCTACCAGGCCCAGGGCCGCTCCCGCGATGAGCGAGTTGCGGACCAGGACGAGGAGTTCGCCGTAGTTGTCGAAGGTGAACAGCTCGTGCCAGACGCTCATCGGCGGACCTCCTCGGGCACGTGGTGCGCGTGGTCGTCATGGGCGCCGACCACCACGACCCGGCCGTGCACGCGGACGACGTCGACCCGCGTGCCGTACAGCCGGGACAGGGACTCGGAGGTGAGGACCTCGTCGGGGACGCCGACGCGGTGGCCGCCCGGTGCCAGGTACAGCACCCGGTCCACCAGGCCGAGCACCGGGTTGATCTCGTGGGTCACGAAGACGACCGCCGTGCCGTGGGAGCGGCGGCGGGCGTCCACCAACTCGGTGACCGCGCGCTGGTGATGGAGATCGAGGGAGAGCAGCGGCTCGTCGCACAGCAGGACGCGGGGGTCGGTCGCGAGCGCCTGTCCGATCCGGACGCGTTGGCGCTCGCCGCCGGACAGCAGGCCGAGCGGCACGTCGGCGTACGCCGAGGCACCCACGGCGGCGAGGACCTCGTCGACCTGTCTGCGCACGGCGGCCGTGCGCAGACGGGGGCCGAAGCGATGGCCGTCGATGCCGAAGCGCACGAGATCGCGGGCGCGGAGCGGCGCCTGCGCGGACAGGGCCGCCTGCTGGGGGACGTACCCGATGTGCCGGGCGGCCTCCCGGGGCGGACGGCCGAGGACCGTCAACTCCCCGGCGGACAGCGGTTGTCGGCCCAGCAGGGCCCGGACGAAGCTGGTCTTGCCGGCTCCGTTCGGGCCCAGCACGGCGAGGAACTCCCCCGGCTGCACGTCGAGTTCGAGGTCACGCCAGACCGGGCGCGGACCGTAGGAGAGAGCGGCCCCGCGCAGGCTTATGACCGCGCTCACTTGGCCAGGGCGTTCGCGAGGGCGTCGACGTTGCCGGTCATCCAGGCGAGGTAGTCCTTGCCGCCGGGCAGCGTCTCGGTCACCGGGACCACGGGGATACCGGCCGCCCTGGCCGCCTGCTCGGACTTCTCGGTCTGCGGGCCGGAGGTCTGCGCGTTGTAGACCAGCGCCTTGACCTGCTTGCCGGTGAACAGCGCGAGGGTCTCCTGGAGGACCTTGGGGGAGACGTCGTCGCCCTCCTCGACGGCCTCGCTGAACTCCGCGGGCGTCTTGTTCACCAGGCCGCTCGCCCCGGTCATGTACAGCGGCACGGGCTCGGTGATGGCGATCGCCGCACCGCCGTGCTCCTTCTTGACCTGCGCCTCCTTGGCCTCCAGAGGCTTCAGGTCCGCCTTGAACGCGTCGGCGTTCCTCGTGTAGGAGTCGGCGTTCGCGGGGTCGGCCTTGCCGAGGGCGGCGGCGATGCGGTCGGCGATCTTCGCGACCGTGGGGAAGTCGTACCAGACATGCTCGTTGAGCTCGCCGCCCTTGGGGGCGGTCCTGCCGGACACCCGCACCGCGTTGATCACCTCGGCGGAGGAGTTGCCGCCGCTCTTGAGCATGCGGTCCACGAAGTCGTCGTACCCGCCGCCGTTCTCGACGACGACCTTCGCCTTCGACAGCGCCAGCTGGTTCCGGGTGCTGGCCTCGTAGGAGTGCGGATCCTGGTCGGGGTCGCTGATGACCGAGGTGACGGAGACCTTGTCGCCGCCTATGCGCGAGACGATGTCGCCGTACACGTCGGTGGAGGCGACGACGGCGACCTTGGACGAAGCGGCCGGGGCCGCGGCGGCGTTCGCGTCCTTCCCGGAGTCCGAGGAGCTGCCGCAGCCGGCCAACAGGGCGACGGAGGCGCCGACGAGCAGCGCCAGACGGCGGGACGGGGACGTGGACATGGATCCTCCAAGCGCGGTTCTGATGGCCCCGTCACGCTAGATGGAAATGATTGTCGTAAACAGGCTTGAGGGTCGGTATGTGAAAACCGTTGCCAATAATTGACTTTCCCCTGGTCGGACCCCACCCGCCCGGCCCGCGCCCCGTCCGGTCACTCCTTTCCGGTGAGCAGCCGCCGCGGGTTGGAGATACGGAAGGCGTAGGCGGCCGCTCCGCCGAGCCCGTGGCCGGGGTTCTGCGGGGGCTCCGCGTACGGCCGGTCCGAGCCCTGGACCACGGCCTCCACGCCCAGGGCCCGCACCACGGACTCGACCGCACGCGGCCCGTACGAGGACGTCTCGACGAAGACCGACGGGTCCGGCCGGGCCCCGCCGCCCCCGCGCGCGGCGAACCGCTCCCCGTGCAGCGGGGCGAGCCCGGCCAGCAGCGCGAAGCAGACCCGCAGCCGCGGGTGGCGCGGGCGGCCGTAGGCGCGGAAGGCGAACCAGGCGGCGTGCATCTGCTGCACATAGGGGACCATCGCGGGCCACCAGCCGGGCCCCTCGGCGCCACCGGCCGCCGGCCCCGGGTGCACGAACAGCGGGAGGTCGCGCTCCTCGAGCAGGTCGAGCAGCGGGGCGCACCGGGCGTAACCGGCCGCGTCCGCGAGGGCGTCGGCGGGCAGCTGGAGGCCGACGAACCCTTCGTCGAGGTAGTCGGCCGTCGCCCCGGCGTCGATGTCCCGCACACAGGTGGCCGCCCATGCCCCGAACGGCTCGGGCAGCGCGGCCGCTCCCTCGTGATAGGCGTCCAGCAGCGGCCGTGCCTCGGCCGCGGGCAGCCACTCCACGCCGATCGGCGCCGACAGGGAGACGAGCGCGAGGCCGAGGCCGTCGCCGGCGGCGAGTTCCGCGCGCAGGGCCACGTCATGGTCGGCGGGCGGGAGGTCGTAGGGCGGCTCACCGTCGAGATACAGCGTCCAGCCGTCCAGATACGGCGGCTCGCGGCGCGCCCGCAAGGCCGTCACCAGCGAGGGGCTCCACAGATGCTGGTGCACGTCGACATTGGTCATGACGCTCCTCCCGCCCGGGCCCGCGATGTGCCCCGGACTCCGCCGGCCCCCATGATCTCGTGGTCCACCACCTCCACGTCCACCCCATGGGCGAAGCGGGACCGGCCCTTCCGTTCCGGGCTCCGTGACTCACCGGGCTCCGGACGCCGAGCCGATCTCCACCACGCGGGCCCAGGGGGGGGCGGTGAGTCCGGCCGGTACTCGGAACTGTTCTCCTGTCGTGCCCGGCTCCTCCCCGGCCGGGGAACAGGCCGACGACCGTCCGGCACGAGGGCCGCGCGCTCGGGCAGGGTGTCTGCCCGTCGGTCAGGAACACGACGACGTCCGGGCGGGGCCGTGAGCGCAGCGCCTTCTCGAAGCCCGTGCGCAGATCCGTACCCCCGCCGCCGACCAGCGGGATGCCCTCGCTCCGGCACAGCGGATGCGCGACCCCGGCCGCCGCGTCGCACGACAGCACGCCGACCGGTCACGCCGTCCGCCCACGGCACGGGAGATCGCGGCGACCCCCAGGAGGGCGCTGTCCAGTTCGCCGTCGCTGACCGAGCCGGAGGTGTCGATGATCACGCACACCTGGGGCGGGCGGCGCCGCAGACTCGGCAGCAGCACGCCGGGTACCCCTGCCGAGCGGCGCGACGGACGCCCGTAGCTGTAGTCGTCGCCCGTGCCCGAGCCGGAGATCGCCGACCGCAGCGCCGCGCCCAGCAGGTTCCGCCACGGCTGCGGCGGATGGAACGCCTCCTCCGCCCACCGCCGCCGTCCCTGCGGGGTGCTCCCGGGGTGTCCCTTGACGCCCTCCGCCACCTGGAAGCGGACCGCGTCACGCTCCTGCTCGCTCAGCCCGTATCGGCCGAGGGTGTCGGCACGGGACGGATCAGGCCGTCGTCCGCGGCGAGCTCCAGCACCAGCCGGTGCCGCACGCCCCACCGCACCAACGCCCGCCCGCCGGACCGCCCTTCGGCTGCGAGCGGTATCCGCGCCTCAGCCGACCAGCGGTCGACGGCGCAGGAGGGCGGTACAGCCAACTCCGTTGAGCTCATGGGTGGTTGGTGGGCGGGAACCGACGGGACGTGCGCTTCACCGGCCCCCGACCGCACCCGCGACTCCCCGGCTGACGCGGATGCCGTACGGCGCCGGCGGCGCCGGCCCGTGACCACAGCGCGAGGCTGATCCGCCGGCCGGCGTCCGCCCAGGCGGGTGCGGTCCGGGCCACCAGATGGACCGGGCCCTCGACGGCCTCGTACCGCGCCAGGTCAGGGTCACCCCGGGCCGCAGCAGCCCGTCCGGGGTGACCCTCGGCAGGTGCCGGCGCAGCAGGTCGGGAGCGAGGGCGCGGAGATCGGCCCGGACCAGGGACGCGACCGAGTGGCCGTGATCGCGCGCCACGGCACGGAGGTCGGGATCGACGTCGAAGCCCGCGGCGGCACCCGCCCCCGCCCAGTCGCCGGCCAGGCGCCGGGCGGTCGCGGTCTCGATCATGGAGGCCGGCACGGCGAACTCGCGCACGCGCGGCCAGAAGGACGTACGGATGTCCTCGTTGGCGGTCGAAGTGGGCATCAGCACTCACCTTGTGCCTCCCTCCGGCGCGCGATTTACGGCGGGTTAGCCTGGGGCGTGATCGAATTCCCGCTCGGCGCCACCACCACACTGGCCCACCTCGCCGGTGATCCGCATCCGCGCCTGGCCCGGCTCCGCGCGCACGAACCCGTGTCCTGGCTGCCCGCGCTGAACGGCTGGCTGGTGACCCGCCGCGATCTCGCGCTCGACGTGATGCGGGACGCCGAGACCTTCACCGTCGACGACCCCCGCTTCTCCACCGCCCAGGTCGTCGGCCCGAGCATGCTCTCCCTGGACGGCGACGAACACGCCCGGCACCGCGAGCCGTTCACCGCTCCCTTCCGCCCGCGTGAAGTGCGGGACGGATTCGCCGAGTTCATCGACCGGGAGACCGGCCGTCTGGTCGCCGCGCTGGAACCGGCGGGCGCCGCGGAACTGCGCGGCACCTTCGCGGGCCCGCTCGCCGTGGCCGTCGTCACCGAGGCGCTCGGCCTGGTGGGTGCCGGGACGGACACGGTGCTCTCCTGGTACGACGCCATCGTGCGGACGGTCTCGGAGATCACGGCCGGCGGCACGGCCGGCACCGCGGGCCGGGAGGCGTACGCACAGCTGCGGACGGCGGTCGAGGCCACGGTCGCGCAAGGGGCCGACTCCTCTCTCCTGGCCTCTGCCGCCGACCGGTTGGCGCCGGCGGAAGTGGCCTCCAACGCGGCGGTGCTGATGTTCGGCGGCATAGAGACCACCGAGGCGATGATCACCAACGCACTGCTGCACCTGCTCCGGCATCCCGACCAACTCGCGCTCGTGCAGGCCGACTTCACCCTGCTGGACGGCGCGGTCGAGGAGTCGCTGCGCCTCGAACCCGGCGCGGCGGTCGTGGACCGCTACGCCACCCGCGACCACACCCTCGGCTCGGCGCGGATCCGCAAGGGCGACCTCGTCACCGTCTCGCTGGCGGGTGCCAACCGGGACCCCGCCGTCTTCCCCGACCCCGACCGTTTCGACGTCCGCCGCGCGAACGCCCGCCTCCACCTGGCCTTCGCCCACGGCCCCCACTACTGCCTCGCCGCCCACCTGGCCCGCCTGGAGACCCGCATCGCCCTGCGGCACCTCCTCGACCGCCTCCCCGCCCTCCGCCTGGACCCGGACCATCCGGCCGACCCGCACGGCCTGGTCTTCCGCAAGCCGCCCACGCTGCACGTGCTCTGGGGCTGATCCTCAGGACGGTGTCACCGCGAGCCGACCCGCTTCACCTCCAGCGACAGGTCGTTGTCGACGGTGTAGTACGGCCGCACGACGGTCTGCCCCGCCGTGGCTCCCGGGTAGACGAAGACCGACTTGCGGTCCGCCACGTCGTCCAGGAGACGGGCGAGCCGGATCATCGGGGCCTCGGCAGCCGGCCGTACGAACATGTCCCAGATGCCGGTGTCCAGGGACTCGTCGTCGACCGTGAACGACAGGCTCCGGCCGCCCTCCGCGACCAGCGGCTCCAGCGTGCGGACGGTCCCTTCGCCCTTCCGTAGCCGCAGCCGCACCTCGGCGCCGTCCGACAGCGAGGCACCGTGCAGCCGGGCCGCGAACCTCAGCGTCCCGCCCGTGACGTCCACGCGGCCGACCTCCGCGTGCGCGGGGCGCAGCCAGGTCCGCACCGCGAGGTAGCCGTCCTTGGTGCCGTAGGGGACCCGTACGGCCAGCGGCCCCCGCCGTTCACGCAGGTGCCCGTCGACCAGGGCCCGCAGATCACGCGGGCCGGGGCGCAGCCGCGTGCGCTCGGACCCGTCCAGCAGATACACGTCCCACCGGCCCTCCGCGAGCACGGGATCCGTGTCCAGCACGGCCCGTGCGCGCCCCTCGCCGACCGGGTCCAGGTCGAGGACGTGCACGGTCTCCTCGGGCAGCCCCTTCTTCGGCCGCAGCCGCAGCAGCAGCCGGTGTCCGTCGGCCGCCGGCACTTCGAAGGTGATCCGGCCCTCTGAGTCGATCGCGCATCCGGCGCGTGGCGTGGTCATGAGCGTCCCTTCCGTACGAGGCGCAGCGCGCCGCTCGCCGCGATCAGCGCGGTGTCCCTGGCGGCGGAGCCGCGGGCGGTCAAGGTGCCGCCCTGGCGCTGCCGCACGACGGGCCGGCCCGCCTTCCTCGCCGACACGGCCTCCGAGATGAGCCGCTCGGCCTGCTCGACCACGGGCTCCGGAGCGAACCGCCGCGCGTTCTCCAGGGCCGCCCGGCTCATCCGGCGGCGCAGTCCGTCGTCCGCGACCAGCTCCAGCAGGGCCGCCGCCATGGCGTCCCGGTCCCCGACCGGCACCAGCCTGCCGTCGACCCCGTCCGCGATGATCTCGGCGGGGCCGTGCGGACAGTCGGTGCTCACCACGGGCAACCCGCAGCGCATCGCCTCGACGATGGTCATGCCGAAGGGCTCGAAGTCGGAGGCGGCCGCCCCGATCGAGCCCTTGACCCACTCGGCCTCCATGGGGGCCGCGGCCCCCATCAGGAAGACGTTGTTCCACAGGCCGAGGTCGGTGATGAGCCGGCGCAGCCGGTCGTGTTCCTCGCCCTTGCCGTAGATGCGCAACTGCCAGTCCGGATGCGCGGCGGCGACCGCGGCGAAGGCCTCCACGAGAAGGTCGTAGCGCTTCACCGGGACCAGCCGGCCGGCCGCGACGACCACCTTCGCGGAACCGTCCGCGGCCGGCAGCACAGGATCCGGCACACTGTTCGGGAGGGCCTCGACCCGTACGCCGGGCAGCCGCATCCGGCGCCGGTAGGCGCCCGCGTCCGCCTCGGTGACCGTGGTGAGCACGTCCAGCCCGCGGTAGGCCCGGCGCAGCGCGGTGCGCAGCCTGGGCGAGTGGTTGTCCAGGGTCAGGTGTTCCTGCCCGATCCGGGCGACGTGGGGCGGCGCCTGGGTCGCGAGATGCACGTTGAGCCCGGGGCGGGTCCCGATCACCGCGTCCGCCTCGACGGTGGCGAGGGCCTCGGCTATCCGCTGGTCGGTCAACTCGCTGTACTGCCCGTACCGGTACTCGGAGCGCGGGAACACGTTGGCCGGCCTCAGATGTAAGGGGTGCTCCTTCTCCTGTCTGAGATCGACCAGCGGCCGCAGCGAAACCCGGGGATCCAGCACGAAGGTGGGCAGCTCCCGGTGGCGGAAGACGGAGACGATCTCCACCTCGTGCCGTGCGGCCAGGGCCTGGGCCAGATTGAACGTGGTGGTGATGGTGCCTCCGATCCCGTAGGCGTTGTGGAGCAGGAAGGAGATCTTCATGTCGGGCTAGACCACCCGGCATTGCCCACGGTTGACCCTCGTTACCCTTTCGTGGTGTCCTCGCCACCCGGACGTCATGCCGTGTACTGGTATGCGGGATAAGTGAGATAGCCGCTGTCACCGCCCTGGAAGTACGTGGCCTCGTCGGCGGGGGCGATCGGCAGACCGGTGCGCAACCGCTCCACGAGATCCGGGTTGGCGATGAACGCGCGGCCGAAGCTGATGAGATCGGCGCCGAGGCCGAGCCAGTGGTCGGCCTCGGCGCGGCCGGTCTGCTTGGCGCCCATCGGCTGCACCGGGTTCATGACGAGGGCACCCGGCCAGGTCCGGCGCAGCGCGACGAGGGTCTCCTCCGGGGCGGTGGCCTCCAGATGGACGTAGGCCAGGTCGAGCCGGGCCAGCTCGGTCAGGAGCGCGGTGTACAGCTCGGGGACGTCCGACTCCTCGACTCCCCAGAAGGTGCCGCCCGGTGAGAGCCGTATCGCGGTCCGCTCCGCGCCCACGGCGTCCACGGTCGCGGCGGCCGCCTCGACGGCGAACCGGATCCGGCCGGCCACCGAGCCGCCGTAGCGGTCCGTGCGCAGGTTGGCGTTGGAGGAGAGGAACTGGGAGATCAAGTAGCCGTTGGCGCCGTGCAGTTCCACTCCGTCGAACCCGGCGTCGACCGCCCGGCGCGCGGCCTCGGCGTACGACGCGGCGTGCTCGGGGACCTCGTCCGTGTCCAACGCCCGCGGAAGCGGCGCGGGCTGTGGGCCCGTGGGGGTGAACACCCCGTCGGTGGCCGGTACTTCGGACGGCCCGACGGGCCGCAGTCCGGTGGTGTCCGGGTGCGAGACCCGGCCGCCGTGCATGATCTGGGCGAAGATCCGGCCCCCGTTGGTGTGCACGGCGTCGGTCACCGGGCGCCACGAGGCCACCTGCTCATCCGTGTACAGCCCCGGCGTCCCCGGGTTGGACTGCCCGATCAGACTCGGCTGCACCCCCTCGGTGACGATCAGTCCGGCGGTGGCCCGCTGGGCGTAGTAGCGCGCCATCGACGGCGTCGCCAGACCGCCCTCGGCTGCCCGCACCCGGGTCATGGGGGCCATGACCACCCGGTTGGGCAGCCGCAGTCCGCCGAGCCGGAAACCGGTGAAGAGCGTCGTCACGTCATGTCTCCTTCGTGATCCGTCGTACCCGTGTCCCGGGCACGCGGTTACGCTAAAACCTGACATCGACGTGAGGGTCAAGTCCGAGAGGGAGGAAACAGGTGCGCATCGGGGAACTGGCGGCACGGGCCGGGGTCAGCGTCCGCGCCCTGCGCTACTACGAGGAGCAGGGCCTGCTCGCCAGCACGCGCAGTGCGAGCGGGCAGCGCCACTACACGGAGTACGCCGTCGAGCGCGTGCTCTTCCTCCAGCGGATGTACGCGGCCGGACTCTCCAGCCGCACGATCACCGAACTCCTGCCGTGCGTCGAATCGCCCAGCGAGGAGACCTCCGACGCGGCGCTGGAACGGATGGCCGAGGAACGCGACCGGCTCTCCGAGCACATCACGGACCTGATCCGCACCCGCGACGCCCTCGACACCCTGATGGCCACGAACCGGGCCCACCGGAAAACCCTGCGCACGGTGTGACCTGCTGAGGCCGGGTCCCACCGCGAGACCTCGCGTACGGCGTGACACGCTGAGTTCACCGCATCCGGCCGGACCGAGGAGCCCCACGTGCCGTACGACATCGCCGCCTTCCGCTCCCACTTCCCGGCCCTGGCATCGCGTGCTTCGGCGAACTCGTGCGCACCCGCGACGCCCTCGACACCCTGATGGCCACGAACCGGGCCCACCGAAAAACCCTGTGCACGGCGTGACCCGCTGAGGTCGCACCGGGCCCACCGTGAGACCTCGCGTACGGCGTGACACGCTGAGTTCACCGTATCCGGCCGGACCGAGGAGCCCCCACGTGCCGTACGACATCGCCGCCCTCCGCTCCCACTTCCCGGCTCTCGCCGCCGGTACCGCCCACTTCGACGGCCCCGGCGGCACCCAGACCCCCGAGCCCGTGATCCGGGCCATCGCCGACGTGCTGGCGCAGCCCCTGTCGAACCGGGGGCGGATCACGCTGGGGGAGCGCAACGCCGAGCGGATCGTCACCGAGGCCCGCCGGGCCATGGCCGACCTGCTCGGGGCGGACCCGGCGGGGATCGTCTTCGGCCGCAGCGCGACCCAGCTCACCTACGATGTCTCGCGCACCCTCGCCAAGACCTGGTCGCCCGGCGACGAGGTGGTCGTCACCCGCCTCGACCACGACGCCAACATCCGCCCCTGGGTCCAGTCGGGCGCCACCGTGCGGTGGGCCGAATTCGACCCGGGGACGGGCGAGTTGACGGTCGACGCCGTCCGGGCCGTACTGTCCGAGCGCACCCGCCTCGTCGCCGTCACCGCCGCCTCCAACCTGATCGGCACCCGCCCCGACATCCCCGCGATCGCCCAGGCGGCCCACGAGGCCGGCGCAATCGTGTACGTGGACGGCGTCCACCACACCGCCCACTCCCTCGTGGACGTGGAGCGGCTCGGCGCGGACTTCTACACCTGCTCCCCGTACAAGTTCCTCGGCCCGCACCACGGAGTCCTCGCCGCCCGCCCGGAGTTGCTGGAGAACCTGCGCCCCGACAAACTCCTGCCCTCCACCGACGCCGTCCCGGAGCGCTTCGAACTGGGCACGCTGCCCTACGAGTTCCTCGCCGGCACGACAGCCGCGGTCGACTTCCTCGCCGAACGCCTCGACCCCGCGGCCACCGGCACCCGGCGCGAGCGGCTGACCGCCGGATACGCCGCCCTCGAAGCGCACGAACACGTCCTGCGCGCACAGATCGACGAGGGGCTGGCCGCGCTCGACGGCGTAACCGTCCACTCCAGGGCCGCCGACCGCACCCCGACCGTCCTGCTGACCTTCGACGACCACAGCACGGCCGACGCGTACGGCTTCCTCGCCGAACGAGGAGTCCAGGCCCCGGCAGGCTCCTTCTACGCCGTCGAGGCATCCCGCCGGCTCGGCCTCGGCGACACCGGCGGCCTGCGCGTCGGCCTCGCCCCCTACAACGACGCGCAGGACGTCGACCGTCTCCTGACGGGACTGACAGACTTCCTGAAGAGGTGAAGGGAGAGCCGCCATGACCACGTTCCCCACCGCACGAGATGTACGGACCACCCCGGAAGGGCTGCTGTGGGAGCCCAGCGAGCGCTGGGTACGCGGCCGCAAGGGAGACGTCACCGTCGTCGACAGCCGGCACCCCGTCCTCGTCTGGGAGCCCGACGTGCCCGTACCGCTGTACGCCTTCCCGCGCGCCGACGTCCGCGAGGACCTGCTCCGCCCCGCGAAGAACCCGGCGACCGGCACCCACACCGGCTCCCAGGTCTTCTACGACCTCGACGTCGACGGTGAGAGCGTCGAGAACGCCGCCTGGACCTTCCCGGCCGCCGACCTCGCCGACCACATCGCCTTCGCCTGGTTCCGGCGCTGGGGCACCGGCCTCGACCACTGGTACGAGGAGGAGGAAGAGATCTTCATCCACCCCCGCGACCCGCACAAACGCGTCGACGCCATGCCCAGCAGCCGCCATGTCGTCATCGAGATCGACGGGACGGCCGTCGCCGACACCCGCCGCCCCGTCCTGCTCTTCGATACGGGCCTGCCCACCCGGTACTACATCCCGCGCGAGGACGTCCGCCTCGACCTCCTCGCAGCCACCGACCACCACACCGGCTGCCCCTACAAGGGCACCGCCGAGTACTGGTCGGTGGGCGGCCACGAGAACATCGTCTGGAGCTATCCGGAACCGCTCCCCGCCGTCGGCGCCGTCAAAGGACTCCTCGCGTTCTTCAACGAGGCCGTCGACATCACCGTGGACGGGGAGCGCCTGGAGCGGCCGGTGACCCCCTTCACCGGCACCGTGAGGTGATCAGGGCCGCCCGCCCCGCTCCAGAGGGATCCGCTCACCCGCCTCGACCGCGACCGGCAGCCGGTTCTCCGCCGGCGGCAGCGGGCAGGTCGCCAGGTCGGTGTACGCGCAGGGCAGGTTCGCGGCACGGTTGAAGTCGACGGTGACCCTGCCGTCGGCGTCGGGCGCGGCGATCTGGAGGGAGCGGTTCGCCGCGTACGTGGTCACGCCCGAGGTCTTGTCGGTGAACAGCACCATCAGGGCGCCGGGACCCCGCCCGTTGAACGCGGTCAGCCGGTGCCGCGCGCCCTCCAGCTCGAACTCGATCTGCCCGGGGGAGTCGTAGACGTGCTCCAGGCCCTCCACGGCGGCTCCCACGGTCACCGGACGAGGTGTCTCGTACGGCAGGAAACGGCCCTCGACTAGCCAGCGCGGGTCGGGTGCGTAGGCGGGCGTGGCCGTGAAGGCCGTACGCAGGGCGTTGCCGGGGTGGCGGGGGCGCAGGATGTCGTTGCCGCCGCGCTTGGCGATCTCCAGGCGCGCCTCGCCCCAGTCGGCGTACACGCTGTCCCGCTCGGCGATCACTCCGAAGGAGTACCGGCCCCGCACGACCTGTCCGTCGACGGTCAGCTCCTCGCCCTCGTCCAGCTCGACCACCACCCCGTCGGCGGTCGCCGACCAGGCGCCGGGGGCGTCCTCGAAGCGGCTCGGCTCCGGGTTCAGCCAGTGCAGGCCGGTGATCGCGAGGAATCCGTGCGGTCCGGAGAGCACCGCCTCCTTCTGCCGGTGCCACTCCTCCCACTCCTGAACGAAGCCCATGTCCACTCCCTGGTACGGCGGCGTGCTGTCCTGGGTGACAACCCCCGTACCTGCGCGGATCATCCCCAAACCGTCCGCGACACGTGACCTGACTCTCATGGCCAGCGGAGGCCTTTGCCGAGACCATGGGGGCGTCACCGGCAGGCCGAAGGGAACGGGAATGCTCCGCAAGGTACTGGTCGCCAACCGTGGTGAGATCGCGATCCGCGCGTTTCGCGCGGGTTATGAGGTGGGCGCGAGGACGGTAGCCGTCTTCCCTCACGAGGACCGCAACTCACTGCACCGACTCAAAGCCGACGAGGCCTACGAGATCGGCGAACCGGGCCATCCCGTGCGGGCCTATCTCTCCGTCGACGAGATCATCCGCGCCGCCCGCCAGGCCGGCGCCGACGCCGTCTACCCCGGCTACGGGTTCCTCTCCGAGAACCCCGAGCTGGCGCGCGCCTGTGAGGAAGCGGGCATCACCTTCGTCGGCCCCAGCGCCGACATCCTCGAACTGACCGGCAACAAGGCCCGCGCGGTCGCCGCCGCCCGTGCCGCCGGTGTGCCGGTGCTCGGCTCCTCGGCGCCCTCCGACGACGTGGACGAGCTGGTCAGGGCAGCCGACGACATCGGTTTCCCCATCTTCGTGAAGGCCGTCGCCGGTGGTGGCGGCCGCGGTATGCGCCGGGTCGAGGACCCCGCCCAGCTGCGGGAGTCCATCGAGGCGGCCGCGCGCGAGGCCGCCTCCGCCTTCGGTGACTCGACCGTCTTCCTGGAGAAGGCCGTCGTCGAGCCCCGCCACATCGAGGTGCAGATCCTCGCCGACGGGCAGGGCAACGTCATCCACCTCTACGAGCGCGACTGCTCGGTGCAGCGCCGCCACCAGAAGGTGATCGAGCTCGCCCCCGCGCCCAATCTCGACCCGGAGCTCCGCGACCGGATCTGCGCCGACGCCGTCCGCTTCGCCCGCGAGATCGGCTACCGCAACGCGGGCACCGTGGAGTTCCTCCTCGACCGGGAGGGCAACCACGTCTTCATCGAGATGAACCCGCGCATCCAGGTCGAGCACACGGTCACCGAGGAGGTCACCGACGTCGACCTCGTCCAGGCCCAGCTGCGCATCGCCGCCGGCGCCACCCTCGCCGACCTCGGCCTCTCCCAGGAGGCGATCCGGCTCCACGGCGCCGCCCTCCAGTGCCGCATCACCACCGAGGACCCCGCCAACGGCTTCCGCCCGGACACCGGCCGTATCAGCGCCTACCGCTCGCCCGGCGGCTCCGGCATCCGCCTCGACGGCGGAACGACCCACGCCGGTACGGAGATCAGCGCCCACTTCGACTCGATGCTGGTCAAACTCTCCTGCCGGGGACGGGACTTCACCACCGCGGTCAACCGGGCCCGGCGTGCCGTCGCCGAGTTCCGCATCCGCGGCGTGGCCACCAACATCCCGTTCCTGCAGGCCGTCCTCGACGACCCGGACTTCCAGGCGGGCAACGTCACCACGTCGTTCATCGAGCAGCGCCCGCACCTGCTGACGGCCCGTCAGTCCGCAGACCGGGGCACGAAGTTGCTGACCTTCCTGGCCGACGTGACGGTCAACAAGCCGCACGGCGAGCGGCCCGAGCTGATCGACCCGGTCTCCAAGCTGCCCAGGACCCCGGACATCGAGCCGCCCGCGGGCTCCAAGCAGAAGCTCACCGAGCTGGGCCCCGAGGGCTTCGCGCGGTGGCTGCGCGAGTCGCCGACCATCGGCGTCACCGACACCACCTTCCGCGACGCCCACCAGTCGCTGCTCGCCACCCGGGTGCGCACCAAGGACATGCTCGCCGTGGCCCCGGCGGTCGCCCGCACCCTGCCCGAGCTGCTCTCCCTGGAGTGCTGGGGCGGTGCCACCTACGACGTGGCCCTGCGCTTCCTCGCCGAGGACCCCTGGGAGCGGCTCGCCGCCCTGCGCGAGGCCGTCCCCAACATCTGCCTCCAGATGCTGCTGCGCGGCCGCAACACCGTCGGCTACACCCCGTACCCGACCGAGGTGACCGACGCCTTCGTGCAGGAGGCGGCAGAGACCGGCATCGACATCTTCCGCATCTTCGACGCCCTCAACGACGTCAGCCAGATGCGCCCCGCCATCGACGCCGTACGCGCCACCGGCACGTCCATCGCCGAGGTCGCCCTCTGCTACACCTCGGACCTGTCCGACCCGAACGAGCGCCTCTACACCCTCGACTACTACCTGCGCCTCGCCGAGCAGATCGTGGACGCGGGCGCCCACGTCCTGGCCGTCAAGGACATGGCGGGCCTGCTTCGCGCCCCCGCCGCGGCCAAGCTGGTCTCGGCCCTGCGCCGGGAGTTCGACCTGCCGGTGCACATCCACACCCATGACACCGCGGGCGGCCAGCTCGCCACCTATCTGGCCGCCATCCAGGCGGGCGCCGACGCCGTGGACGGGGCCGTGGCCTCCATGGCCGGGACCACCTCGCAGCCCTCCCTCTCCGCGATCGTCGCCGCGACCGACCACTCCGACCGGCCCACCGGCCTCGACCTGCGGGCGGTCGGCGACCTGGAGCCGTACTGGGAGAGCGTGCGCCGCGTGTACGCCCCGTTCGAGGCGGGCCTCGCCTCCCCGACCGGGCGCGTCTACGACCACGAGATCCCCGGCGGCCAGCTCTCCAACCTGCGCACCCAGGCGGTCGCGCTCGGACTCGGCGACCGCTTCGAGGACATCGAGGCGATGTACGCGGCCGCCGACCGGATCCTCGGCCACCTGGTCAAGGTCACCCCGTCCTCCAAGGTGGTCGGCGACCTCGCCCTGCACCTGGTCGGCGCCGGGGTCAGCCCCGAGGAGTTCGAGGAGACCCCGGACCGCTTCGACATCCCGGACTCGGTGATCGGCTTCCTGCGCGGCGAGCTCGGCACCCCGCCCGGCGGCTGGCCCGAGCCCTTCCGCAGCAAGGCGTTGCAGGGCCGCGCGGATGCCAAGCCCGTCCAGGAGTTGAACGCCGAGGACCGCTCCGGCCTGGAGAAGGACCGTCGCTCGACCCTCAACCGTCTTCTGTTCCCCGGCCCGACCCGGGAGTTCGAGACCCACCGCCAGTCCTACGGCGACACCAGCCTCCTGGACAGCAAGGACTTCTTCTACGGTCTGCGCCCGGGCAAGGAGTACGCCGTCGACCTCGAACCCGGCGTCCGGCTCCTCATCGCGCTGGAGGCCATCGGCGAGGCCGACGAGCGGGGCATGCGCACGGTGATGTCCACGCTCAACGGCCAGCTGCGGCCCATCCAGATCCGCGATGCCGCCGTCTCCTCGGACATCCCGGCCACCGAGAAGGCCGACCGCTCCAACCCCGGCCATGTCGCCGCCCCGTTCGCCGGCGTGGTCACCCTCGCGGTGAGTGAGGGCGACGAGGTCGAGGCCGGGGCGACCGTGGCCACCATCGAGGCCATGAAGATGGAGGCCTCCATCACGGCCGCGAAGACCGGCCGGGTCTCCCGCCTGGCCATCAACAAGATCCAGCAGGTCGAAGGCGGTGACCTGCTGGTCGAGATCGCCTGAGCCGGAACGCCGTCGCCCGTTTCCGTTCAGCTCACCGGCATTGCGGCCCGCCGCGACCCGTCCGAATCTGGACGCAGGGAGCCGGGCGGCGAAAAGGACGGGCGATGACGACCGACAGCGGCACACCGGACGCCGAACGGCGACGACTGGCCGAGGCCGACGCGGGCACGGCCCCCTGGCGACGCTGGGGGCCGTACCTGAGCGAACGTCAGTGGGGCACCGTCCGCGAGGACTACAGCGCGGACGGCGACGCCTGGTCGTACTTCACCCACGACCAGGCCCGCTCCCGCGCCTACCGCTGGGGCGAGGACGGCATCGCGGGCGTCAGCGACGACAAACAGCGGCTGTGCTTCGCGCTCGCCCTGTGGAACGGCCGCGACCCGATCCTCAAGGAGCGGATGTTCGGCCTGACCAACGCCGAGGGCAACCACGGCGAGGACGTGAAGGAGTACTGGTTCCACCTCGACAACACGCCCACCCACTCGTACATGAAGTACCTGTACAAGTACCCGCAGGGCGAGTTCCCCTACGCCGACCTCGTCACCACGAACCAGGCCCGCGGGCGCAAGGACTTCGAGTACGAACTCCTCGACACCGGGGTCTTCGACGAGGACCGCTACTTCGACGTGTTCGTCGAGTACGCCAAGGCGGGCCCGGAAGACCTCCTCATCGAGATCACCGCCCACAACCGGGGCCCCGACGAGGCCGTACTGCACCTCCTGCCGACCCTGTGGTTCCGGCACACCTGGTCCTGGGCGGGCGGCACGGCGGTCCCCGCGCTGCACGCCACGGACGGGGCGATCCGCGCCGACCACGAGGAACTCGGCCCACGCTGGCTCCACCACCAGGGCGGCGAGACGCTCTTCACCGACAACGAGACCGACAACGAGCGCGTCTTCGGCACCCCCAACAGCACGCCCTACGTCAAGGACGGCATCGACCGGTACGTCGTCCACGGCGACCGGCAAGCCGTCAACCCCGCCCGCACCGGCACCAAGTCCGCCGTCCACCATGTACTGACGGTCCCCGCCGGGGGCAGCGCCCGCATCCGTCTGCGCCTGACCGACACCGAACTCACAGATCCCTGGGGCGAGTTCGACGCCGTTCTCGACCTCCGCCGCACCGAGGCAGACACCTTCTACGCCGGCATCACCCCACCGGCCATGGGAGAGGAGAAGCGGCGACTGGTCCGCCAGGCCCTCGCCGGGATGCTCTGGAGCAAGCAGTACTACTACCTCGACGTCGAGCGCTGGCTCGCCGAACACGGCGTGGACCCGCTCGCCGCCGACCCGCGTGTCCGCAACAGCGGCTGGTACCACATGGTCAACGACGAGATCATGTCGATGCCGGACACCTGGGAGTACCCCTGGTTCGCGGCCTGGGACCTCGCCTTCCACACCCTGGCCCTGTCCATGGTCGACATCGGCTTCGCCAAGGGCCAGCTGGAACTGCTCCTGCGCCGTCTCTACCTCCACCCCAACGGCCAGATCCCCGCGTACGAATGGAACTTCGGCGACGTCAACCCGCCCGTCCACGCCTGGGCGGTGCTGTTCGTCTACGAGTTGGAGAAGCACCGCACGGGCCACGGCGACCGCGCCTTCCTGGAGAACGCCTTCCAGAAGCTGACGAAGAACTTCACCTGGTGGCTCAACCGCAAGGACCCCGACGGCAACAACGTCTTCCAGGGCGGCTTCCTCGGCCTCGACAACATCGGCGTCTTCGACCGCAGCGCCCCCCTGCCCACCGGGGGACGGCTCGACCAGGCCGACGGCACCGCCTGGATGGCCCTGTACTGCCAGAACCTCCTGGAGATCGCCATCGAACTCGCCGTCGACAACCCGGTCTACGTCGAACAGGCCCAGATGCTCTTCGAGCACTTCGCGTGGATCGCCGTCGCCATGAACCGCATCGGCAAGGACAACGCCAGCCTCTGGGACGAGGAGGACGGCTTCTTCTACGACGTCCTCCGCCTGCCCGACGGCACCGCGACCCGGCTCAAGGTGCGGTCCCTGGTGGGCTTGAGACCGCTGGCGGCGACGAGCGTCATCGGCGGCCGCGCGGACCGCGCCTTCCCCGAACTGGTCGAGGGGGCACAGGACTTCATCCGACGGCACCCGGCCGTGGAGGCCTTCGTCGCCCAGCACGCGCACACCGGTCCCACCGCCGACGGGCGGTACCTCTTCGCGCTGTTCGGCGAGGACCGGCTGCGCCGCGTCCTGGCCCGCATGCTCGACGAGGACGAGTTCCTCGGCCCGTACGGCATCCGGTCCCTGTCGAGGTACCACGCGAAACACCCGTACACCTTCGACGTGCACGGCCAGACCTTCGGTGTCGGCTATCTGCCGGCCGAGTCCGACTCGGGCATGTTCGGCGGGAACTCCAACTGGCGCGGCCCGGTGTGGTTCCCGATGAACATCCTGCTGATCCGCGCCCTGCTGAACCTGCACAGCTACCACGGCCCCGAGTTCACCGTGGAGTGCCCCACCGGCTCCGGACGGCAGCTCAACCTGTACGAGGTCGCCCGCGAGATCTCCGACCGGCTCACCGCCACCTTCCTGCCCGACCCCGACGGCCACCGCCCGGTCCACGGCGCACAGACCGTCTTCGCCAAGGACCCCCACTGGAAGGACCTCGTCCTCTTCTACGAGTACTTCCACGGCGACAACGGCGCCGGCCTCGGCGCCTCCCACCAGACCGGCTGGACGGGACTGGTGGCGGCGACCGCGACCCTCTTCCACACCATCAGCGAGGAGGACTGGCACCGGGGCGGGCGGGAGTCGCTGTCATGACGGTGATCTACGAGATCAACACACTGGTGTGGCTCGGTGAGTTGAGCCGCAGGTACGGGCGTCACGTCACTCTCGGGGAGGTGCCGGAGGAGGTCTGGGACTCCTTGGTGCTTCCCGGTGTCGACACGGTCTGGCTGATGGGCGTGTGGGAGCGCAGCCCGGCGGGACTGCGGATCGCCTTGCGCGACGAGGGGTTGATGGCCTCCTTCCGTGCCGCCCTCCCCGATGTCGGCGAGGCGGACATCACCGGATCGCCGTACTGCGTACGGAACTACGTCGTCGATCCGGTGCTGGGCGGCCCCGAGGGCCTCGCCGCCGCCCGCGTCCAACTGGCCTCCCGCGGAATGAGGTTGCTCCTCGACTACGTGCCCAACCACATCGCCCCCGACCATCCCTGGCTCACCGAACGCCCCGACTGCCTGATCCAGGGGAGTGCGGAGGATCTCGCCGGAACGCCGGACGGCTTCATGGAAGCCGGGGGCCGGATCTACGCCCGTGGCCGCGACCCCTACTTCCCGCCCTGGCCGGACGTGGTGCAGCTGAACGCCTTCAGCGACGCCCTCCGGGAGGCGACCGTCGCGACCCTCGCATCCATCGGCGACCAGGCCGACGGCGTGCGCTGCGACATGGCGATGCTGCTGATGAACGACATCTTCGGCAAGACCTGGGGGGACAGGGCGGGCACGGCCCCCGCCGAGGACTTCTGGCCCTGCGTCATCCCCCGCGTGCGGGCCCGCCACCCCGGCCTCCTCTTCGTCGCCGAGGCCTACTGGGACCTCGAAGGGGCCCTCCAGCAGCAGGGTTTCGACCACTGCTACGACAAGCGCCTCTACGACCGCCTGCTGCACGAGGACGCCGGCGCCGTCCGCGCCCACCTGAGCGCCGACCTCGCCCACCAGCGCGGACTCGTGCGCTTCCTGGAGAACCACGACGAACCCCGGGTCGCCGCGGTGGTTCCCGGGGACCGTGAACGCGCGGCCGCCGTGGCCGTCGCCACGCTGCCCGGCGCCACGCTGTGGCACGAGGGCCAGTTCGAGGGCCGCCGGGTACGGCCACCAGTGTTCCTGAGGCGCAGACCGCACGAGCCCGTCGACGAACCCCTGCACGACTTCTACGGCCGCCTGCTGCCCGCCGCTGCCGCAGTGCGCCGGGGTGACTGGCACCCGGTGACCCCTGCGGGCTGGGCGGACAACGACACCCACCGCCACCTGCTCGCCTGGACCTGGACCCACGCGGAGGCCCGCCACCTGGTCGTGGTCAACGACTCCGACCGCCCCGCCCAGGCGAGACTGCCCCTGCCCTGGGACGACCTGAGGGGCCGGGTGTGCCGTGCGACCGACCTGCTCACCGGGGCGGTGTACGACCGTGACGGAGACGAACTGACCGACTCCGGTCTGTTCGTGTCCCTGGAGGCATGGGGGTGCCACGTCCTCAAGTGGTGACGGCCACGGCACGGGCGTACCGTCGAACGGAGATTATGAGCACCGACCCGCAGGCGAGTTCTGCACCACGGACCACCCCACCGGACTCCGGCGGCGGCGGAAACGCCATGGCGCTGCTGGTCATCGCGTCCTGCCAGCTCATGGTGGTGCTCGACATCACCATCGTGAACATCGCGCTCCCGGACATCCAGCGCTCCCTGGACTTCTCCACCACCAGCCTCGCCTGGGTGGTCAACGCGTACACCCTCACCTTCGGCGGACTGCTGCTGCTCGGCGGCAGAACCGGCGACATCCTCGGCAGGCGCCGTATGTTCGTCTGCGGAGTGCTGCTGTTCGTGCTCGCCTCGCTGCTCGGCGGGCTCGCCCAGAACGAGGGCCAACTCCTCGCCGCGCGCGCCCTCCAGGGCGTCGGCGGGGCCATCGCGTCCCCGACCGCGCTCTCCCTGGTCAGTACGACCTTCCGCGAAGGACCCGAGCGCAACCGGGCCTTCGGCGTCTTCGCCGCCGTCTCGGCCGGTGGCGGCGCGATCGGGCTGCTGGCCGGCGGAGTCCTCGTCGAGTGGCTGAACTGGCGGTGGGTGCTGTTCGTCAACGTCCCCATCGGCGTGCTCATCGCGCTCGCCACACCCCGCTATATCCGCGAGTCCGAGCGCCATCCGGGCAACTTCGACATCGCCGGAGCACTGACCGCCACGGCGGGCATGGTGCTGCTGGTGTACGGCTTCATCCGGGCCGCCCAGGAAGGCTGGCGGGACGCCCTCACCCTGGGCTCCTTCGCCGCGGCGGTGGTCCTCCTCGGGGTGTTCGTCCTGGTCGAGAAGCGTTCCCGGCAGCCGATCACCCCGCTGCACATGTTCGCCGACCGCAACCGCGCGGGCACCTACGGCATCATGCTGTGTCTCGCGGCCGCGATCTTCGGCATGTTCTTCTTCCTGACGCTCTTCGTGCAGAACGTCCTGGACTTCAGCCCCCTGGCGACCGGGTTCGCGTTCCTGCCGGTCAGCGTGGTCATCGCGGTCGGCGCCGGGCTCGCCTCGCGGTTCCTGCCCGTCTACGGGCCGAAGCCCTTCATGGTGGGGGGCGCGATCCTCGCGGCGGCCGGCCTTGCCTGGCTGACCCTGACCGACGTCCACTCCACCTACGCGGGCAGTGTCCTCGGGCCGATGCTCGTCTTCGCCCTCGGCATGGGCATGGAGTTCGTGTCGCTGACCCTGATGGCGCTCTCCGACGTGCCCACCGAGGAGACCGGCGCGGCCTCCGGGCTCCTCAACGCGACCCAGCAGGTGGGCGGTTCGCTCGGGCTGTCCATCCTGGTCACGATGTTCGGCACGGCCAGCACCAACGAGGCGGAGAAGCAGGTCCCGCGCTTCCTCGCCCAGGCCACCCCGGTCGAGCGCCGCCTCTTCACCCGCACCGGTCAACTCCCGGGCTCCTGGGGCGACCAGGTCCTGACCGCCGGGATCTCGGCCGCCTTCGTCGTGGCCGCGATCTTCGCGGTGGTCGCCGCGCTCATCGCCGTCGTGGTCATCCAGGTCCGGCCCTCCGACCTGGAACGCCTCAAGGGCGGGCCCCCACTGCCGCAGGGATGAGGCCGAGCCGCTGGGCGTGCAGCACCGTGCTGACGCGGTCGTGCGTGCCGAGCTTGCGGTAGATGTTCGCGACGTGCTTGTGGACCGTACGCTCGGATATCCCGAGCCTGCGGCCTATGGACACGGCGGTCAGGGCGTCGCCGAGCAGGAGCAGCACGGTCGTCTCCCGTGGAGTGAGCGCCACTTCGGCCGCCTCCTCGGAGGGGGCGTTGAGTTGCCGCAGGAGCTGTCGCTGCTGCTCGACGGCGGCCAGCAGGGGCTGCAGCCGTTCGGCCAGCCGCAGTTCGTCGTCGGTGAAGTCCCGCCCGGAGCGGTACACCATGCACCCGGTGATGGGGGTGGTCGACTGCGGCAGCGGGATCCCCAGCACATGGTCGACGTCCAGGACGTCGTCGAGCAACCGCGCGGTCGGGCTTCCCGGCCAGGACCGGCCGGCCACCCGGCGGGCCGTGACCGGAGCCCGGTCTTCCCGGTCCGCGTAGTGCCGTGCCAGCGGATATCCGGCCCGCAGCAGCGCCAGGTCCTCGTCTCCGAGCGAGGCGAACTCCGTGTCGGCGCCGGGGGACAGCCCGAGCGTGCCCTCGTTCTCGTTCCAGTCGTCCAGCTTGTAGATCAGGGCATCGGCCCCGCACAGCACCGGCAGGTCGGCCGCCAGGAGGGGCCACAGCCGCTCGGGGTCGCGTTCGTGGAGCGCGGCCACGGCGACCGACAGCATCCGCTCATACGCAGTTGTACCCATACCGGCCCAGTACCTCGCTGACCCACACTTCATCCGAACAACATCGACGTTCTCGGATGTACTCCAGCACATTGAAGCTCCGGTGGGCCGCAGTGGGGGAGGGTGGGCCGCCGGTACGGGGGACCGGCGGCCCACGCGACTTCCCTGTCACTGCTCCGGCGCCTCCAGAGCCCTGCCGGGAGCGGGCTCGGGATTGAACACCGGGTGGTAGCTCTCCGGCGGCGCGAGGTAGGTCGCGGGCAGCCCACCGGTGTCGACCACGATCTGGTCCACCGCGATCGCGGGATCGACCATGAAGATCCGCAGCACATGCTCGCCGGGTTCGCCGACCGTCACGCTCGCGGTCAGCCTCTCGACCCCGTCCTCCACCTGCCGGGCCCAGGCATCCCCCCGGTTCCCGGTGGCGACGGCCTGCCCCGACAGGACGGTGACGGGCTGGTCGTCCAGCCCCACGGCCACCCGGCGCTGCCCGCGCTCGTCGAGCGAGGGCAGCCGGAAGACGGTCACCGGGAACGTGCCTGTGCTGCTGAACCGCACCCGGTATCGCAACTCGGGCGCGCGGGAGGCGAAGTCGGCGGCGATCGGCGCCGCTGTCGAAGGAACCGCCTCGACGGCTCCCGTACGACGTCCGAGGCCCCCTACGGTCCTCCAGTGGCAGCCGCCCCGCGCCACCCTCCGGTCGGCGTGGGCGGCGTCGATCGACACATAGCCGTGCGCCTCGACGAAGCCCCGGGCCCGCCTGGCGCCGTTGACCATCCGGATCGGCACCTCGACACGCCGTCCGGCGCCCGTGAAGGCGACCGAGGCCTCCAGGGCACCCTCGGGAGCCCGCTCCCAGTCGATCTCCACCCACACCCGCCGCTGCTCGGTGAGCGAGCCGCCGCTCGCGTTCAGCAGCACCCAGGGGTGACTCGCCTCGGCCGCCCACTCCAGCGCCAGGAACCCGGTGTTGAAGACGTCCACGAACCGCCGGTCGCGGGTGTACGAGGAGAACGACAGCGGCCGGTCCGCCCCGGTCTCGTTCCCCTCGGCCGCCACCCCCAGCCCGGCGGTCTCCTGCCGGGGAACCCGCGTGACGGCAGGGCGTCCCGGCGCCTTCGGGATCTGGGACGGATACGGATTGACGATCCCGTCCCATTTCCCGCCCGCCACCTGGGTGTTGTACCGGCTGGTGAGGGCGGCCTCCGCCGTGTGCGCGGCCAGCGCGAGGTCCGCGAAGCGGTTGGTTCCGGCCCCGCGCCCCTGCCGGGCGGCGAGCGCGTTGCGGTCGGCCCAGTAGTACTTCAGGTTCATCAAGTAGGCCCCGTGCACCGGGTATTCGACCAGCTCGTAGAAGGCGTCCCGGTAGCCCTCGGGCAGCTCGGCGCCCACCGCCCGGACACGGGCGAGGAGTCGGTCGTAGGCCCCCATCCGGCGCCCTGCCTCGTCGCCGTGGTGGACGACGGAGACGAGTCCCGCGGCGATGAACTCCGGCCGCAGCTCCCCGGCGAGCCGGTAGTACTCCGTGCGGATCGCGGCGATCTCATGGGCGTGGCGTCGCCCGAACTGCCTGCCGGCCCACTCGGCGAGGAAGCCCTCGACCTCGTCCGCCTCCCAGCGGTCCACGTCCCAGGCCATGTCCATCGCGAAGGACAGGCCCGTCTCGATCGACTTGAGGTCACCGACGTTGAAGATCCACATGTGGTCGGTGCCGTGTTCGTAGACCCGGCGCAACTCCTGCCAGACCTTGGACACTTGGGTCGTGTCCAGCCACAGATAGCTCTTCGGGCGGCCCCAGTAGGACAGGTGGTAGTAGATCCCGTTGCCGCCCGGCCGCGCCCGCTCCGCCTCGTTCGGCAGCTGGCGCATGTTGCCGTGGTTGTCGTCCGGCCAGATCAGCGTGACGTCGTCGGGGACCTGGACACCCGCGTTGTACAGGTCCAGGACCTCCTTGTACGGGATGAAGATCTGCGGCTCGGCCGCGGCCCCGACCTCCTCGGCGAGAATGCGTCGCTGGTCGGTGATGATGTCGTTCATCACCGCGACCTTCTCCGGGATCGTGGTGGCGTTCCTCGTCTCCAGCGCACTGTCGTGCAGGCCGCGCATGCCGAGCGTCCAGCTGCTCTCGTACGCGGCGTTCTGTCTGGCCCGGGCTCTCCAGTAGTCGGAGATGACGGCGGGGTTGACCGTGTAGTCGTACACCGGCGCGCTGCCGTCGGGGTTCGGATGCTCGGCGATCCACGGCTCCCACTCGTGGACGCCGTTGCGCAGCAGGGCCTCGGGGTGGCTGGAGCCGACGACGACGCCGTACCGGTCGGCGAGTTCGGGGTTCTCCCGGTACTTGTTGAAGAAGTCGGAGTAAGGATGCATCGCCGGCCACAGGTAGTTGGCCTTCAGACGCAGCAGCAGCTCGAAGACGCGCTGATACGTCTCGGGGCCGATGTTCTTGTCGGGCTCCTGGGTGCGGTGGGACCAGGTGGTCAGGTTCTGCTCGTCGTTGATGAAGATGCCGCGGTAGCGGACCGAGGGTTCGTGGCGGATCAAGGGCCCTGCCGGAACCGTCACCGTGTCGCGATGCTCGACGGGGACGTCGGCCCACCAGTACCAGGGGGAGACACCGATGCGCTCCGAGGTGTCGTAGATCCCGTAGACCGTTCCGCGCCGGTCGCTGCCCGCGATGACCAGGGCGCGGTCGACACCGGGCAGCGGACGCTCGACAACCTGCGTCACGGAGGCCTCCCAGCGACCCTTGACCCGGGAGACGTCCAGGCGGCCCCGTGCGGCGAGGCGGTCGATGACGGGACTCGCGCCGAGGGTGCCCGCCAGGACGAGCAGCGGGGCGCTGCGGGGGAGCGTGCGCAGCAGTGCGGGGCGGGCTCCGCAGACGCGTTCGACGTCCGCCTGGAGGTCGCCGGCGGCACGGACGACGGCGGGGTCGTCCGCCGCGTCCACGAAGACATCGGCGGCCGTTCCTCCCGCCGCCAGCGGGAAATCGGGACGGCCCGACGAGGCCGCGTGGGCGCTCGCCGGGATCAGACCGGGGAGGAGGGGGGCCGCGCCGACGGCGGCCATTCCCTGGAGGAAGGACTTGCGGGTCCATTGCTGGTGCGGCACGAGACGCACTCCCAGGTTGGCATGGTCAGGCCAGAAAGCGCTTTCCCCGGAACCCTAGGCGAGGTCTTCGCGAGGCGTCCAGAGGTGTGCGTGAAGGGAGTGCGGGCCGTGGCGCGTGCCGGGTCTCGTGTCGGTCAGGCGGGCCGTATCGCGCCGCGGATGATCGACTCGCCGGTCGGGTAGATCGACTCCTCGCGGATGGACGACCCCGGGCCCGGCGCGTGGATCATCATGCCGTTGCCGGTGCACAGGCCCACGTGGCTGAAGTCGTCGTGGAAGAAGACGAGGTCGCCGGGTTGCATGGCGTACAGCGGGACCGCGGTGCCGGTGCTCGCCTGTCCCAGAGCGGTACGGGGGAGCGAGACCCCGGCGACCTTCCAGGCGGCCTGGGTGAGACCGGAGTTGTCGTACGCCCCCGGGCCCGCCGCGCCCCAGAGGCAGGGCTTGCCGATCTGGGAGCGGGCGAAGGCGAGGACCTGGATGACCTTCGAGTCATAGCCGGGGTCCGGGGTGGGGAGGTCGGGGTCGGCGGTGGGGAGCGTGGAGACCGGAGCCGGAGCCGGGGTCATGGGTGCGGCGGCCGGGGCGGCGGTCGGCTGGAGTGTCCGCCAGTCCGGCTCGGGGGCGCGGGGGGCCGGGATGGCCGCGATGCTCTGGGTGACGGCCGCGGTGGGCGGGGCCGTCGGGACGGGCTGGGGGGCCTCGACCGGCGCCGGTGCGATCGTCGCGAGGGGCGCGGTGAGGGCGGAGTACTCCGGGTGTCCCGGGGCGGGTTGTGCGGGGTACTCGGGGAAGCCGGTGGTGGCCTGCGTGGAGTACTCGGGGAAGCCGGTGGTGGCCTGCGTGGAGTACTCCGGGAAGCCGGTGGTGCCCTGCGTGGCGTATTCGGGTAGCCCGGTGCCGAGTTGGCCGCTGTGGTCGGGGAAGCCGGTGGTGGTGTGTGCCGTGTACTCGGGCAGTGCGGTGCTGAGTTGCCCCGTGGTGCTCCGCGCGCCGTACTCGGCGTAGCCCTGGCCCGGCTGCGCGGTGTACTCCGGGAAGCCGGCGTCAGGTTGCGCGGTGTACGCGGGTATCGCGGGCTCGGCCTGCGGGAGGTACTCGGGCACCCCGGTGACGAGCCGCGGTGTGTACTCCGGGACCCCGGTGACGAGTTGAGGGCCGCCCAGGGCGGGGATCGCGCCGGTGCCGGTGAGGTCCTGCGGGGCCGGTTCCGGTGCCCACGCGGGCGACTGGGCCGGGGCGGCGGGGATCGCGGCAGGCGCGGGCTCCGGTGCGCCGGGCAGGGCGAGCACGGGCTTGGCGGTCAGTTCCGGCAGGGACCGTTCGGCCGGCTTCGGTTCACGTGCCGTAGCCGCAGTGGCGTCCGCCGGGCGTGGGCGGCGGGTCTCCGTGCGGCGGGTGGCGACGCGGTCGGCGGGCAGGGTCGCCTCGACGATGGGCCCCACTTTCGCGCGGGCCGCGCCGTACCACTGCCTGGCGATGTCGTCGAGGGCGGGTTCACCGCCGGCTCCGCGGCCGCCGCGGGGCGCTGAAGGGGTGCGTCCACGGGTGCTGGACGCGGTTCCGGCCGCGCGGGTGGCGTTGTAGGTGCCGGAGTCGTCCTCGGCGCGGTCGTACAGATTGGTGATCCGCCGGCTCACCTCGTCATGGCTCGGTGCCTCGTCGGCGGCGGCGTTCCCGGTCTGCGAGAGGAGGGCCGCGGAGGCCATCGCGGCCGTCGCGATCGCGGAGTTGCGCTTGGCCGGGAGGCTGAACCCTCCATTGCGCGAAGTTCGATCCGGCGCCATGAAAGATGTGCCCCTTCCGTCGTGCTGCTCGCCGTCAACTTAGCCAACTTGTGAGGCTCGCGTGAAGATTGAAGTGTGAAAAGTGTGAGATGTAACTGTGACCTTCGTCGCGTAGGGGCTGTTGCTCGCGGGTAGGGTCACCGTTTGTCCCGCTGTGCGCGCCACGCTTCGTAGTGGTCGAGGACCGTCTCCTCGACCGGGCGGTAGACGACGCCGAGTTCGTTCACACTGCGGCTGTTGTCCACGCGGAAGCGGATGCCGAGATGCTTGCGGATGTAGTCCTGGGTGAGCCCGAAGGCGGGGCCCAGCACGCGCACCGGCCAGTGGGGGAGCGCGGTGCGCGGGATGCGGAGGTCGCGGGGGTACCGGGTGCGGATGATGCGGGACATCTCGTGGAACGACGTCATCGTCTGCGCGGCCAGGATGTAACGGCCCTTCGCGTCGGGCTTCTCCGCCGCCGCGATGTGCGCGTCGGCCACGTCGCGGACGTCGACCGTGGTGAAGCTGAAGTCGGGGGCGCCGTAGAAGAAGTAGCCCTTGAACAGCTCCTCCAGGAGGAAGAGGCTGCCGGACTCGGAGGCGGGTGTGAGCGAGGGGCCCAGGATCAGGCCGGGGTTGACGGACACCATGCGCCAGCGGTCCTGCGCGGCCTCGGCCTCCCGGGCCGCGCGCTCGGCGACCGTCTTGGCGTAGTGGTACGGGTTGTTCTCCACCGTGCTGCTGGTGTTGAAGTACTCCTCCGACAGGACCTGCCCGTCCATGGCCCGTACGTCGGAGTAGTCGCCGAAGACCGCGCCGACGGTGGAGGTGAGGACCAGCCGCTCCACGGACGGCGTCCGCTCGATACCGGCCAGGACGTTGCGGGTGCCGTTGAGCGCCGGGTCGACCATGTCCTTCTGGCCGTCCTTGATCTTCTCCGGCATGAAGAACGGCGAGGCCACATGGAAGACCACCCGGCAGCCGCCCATGGCCTCGTCGAAGGAGCCCTCCTTGAGGAGGTCCGCCTCGAACAGCGTGAGCCGGCCGGGGAATTCGCCCTGCAGGTCCCGCAGCGGCCGCACCTTCACCGGGTTCGCGAGACTGCGTACGGTGGCGTGCACCGCGTACCCCCGCTCCAGCAGCCGCCGCACGAGATGGCTCCCGACGAAACCGCTGCCACCGGTCACCAGGACTCTGCCCGACTCCGCACCCATGCCGCCGCTCCTCCACCCGGGGCTGACATTGAAGCACCGGCGGATCTTCAGCGGGAGGGGACTGAGGAGGCGGCCTCACTGCCTCCCTATACTCCTGGCGTGCTTGATACGCCGAACCTCTTCCACGTTTCGTCCGTGCTCAATCGGCGGTCGATCGCACAGCACGGCCTGGATTGGACCCGGATGGGCGCCGCACGGGGAATCGCCGGCAGCCGCCGCCCTGAGGTGGAGGGGATCTTCCTCTGCCATGACGAGGGGACAGCGAGGTTCTTCTTTGAGATCAACAACACCGGTGGGCCGGTCGACCTCTGGTCCGTGGACGGCGTCGACGAGACGTTGCTCCTCGACAACGGTCACGGGTTCTTCTACCTGCCCGGCCGCATAGCAGCCGAGCAGGTCCGCCTCGTGCGATCGGACATTCCTTATGGAGGCCCCGTCACCAGCGGGGGAGCCTGAGTTCGTAGTCGGGCTGGAACCGCCGCATGTAGCCGGTGTCGTCCCGGCTGCGTACCCCGGAGTCGACGTAGAGCCGGTGCAGCCGGTCCAGGGCGTCGTGGTCGAGCTCGACGCCGAGGCCGGGGCCGGTCGGGACCTTGACCTCTCCGTCGCGGAACTCCAGGACACCGGGGAGGATGACGTCGTCCGCGGAGTTCCACGGGTAGTGCGTGTCGCAGGAGTGGTCGAGATTCGGGATCGCCGCGGCCACGTGGGTCATGGCGGCGAGGCTGATGCCCAGGTGCGAGTTGGAGTGCATCGACAGGGCGAGCCCGAACGCCTCGCAGACCGCGGCCAGTTCACGGGTGCGGCGCAGACCGCCCCAGTAGTGGTGGTCGGTCAGCAGGACCTGGATCGCGTTCTGCTCGATCGCGGGCTTCAGATGCTCCCAGGCGATCACGCACATGTTGGTGCCCAGCGGCATCGGCGCCTCCTCGGCCACCTCCGCCATGCCCTCGATGCCCTTGGTCGGGTCCTCCAAGTACTCCAGCACGCCGTCCAGTTCGCGTGCCACGTACTTGGACGTCTCCACCGTCCACGCCACGTTGGGGTCCAGGCGCAGGGGCTGTCCGGGGAACGCCTCCGCGAGCGCCTTGATCGCGGCGATCTCCTCGTCGGGCGGGAAGACCCCGCCCTTCAGCTTGAACGACCTGAACCCGTACCGCTGTTGCATCAGCCGGGCCTGCTCCACGATGCCCGCCGGGTCCAGAGCCTCACCCCAGTCGTCGCCGACCGCGGCCCGGCCGTCGAGGGCCGGGTGCTCGGCCCACTTGTAGAAGAGGTACGCGGCGAACGGCACCGCGTCCCGGACCGTCCCGCCGAGCAGGTCGCTGACCGGGCGGCCGAGCAGCTTGCCCTGGGCGTCCAGGCAGGCCACCTCGACGGCGGACGTGGTCCAGCCGCGCTCGTGCGAGGACGGGACCGTGGGCAGCAGGGCGGCGTCGATCGCGGCGCCGGCGGCGGTCGTGTCGAAGACGTCCATGCCGACGACGACCTTCGCGGCCGCCTCGAGCCGCTCCAGGCGGGCGACCCCGCCGGGGGACTCGCCGAGGCCCACCGTGCCGTCCTCCAGCACGAGTTGCAGAATGATCCGCAGGGCGAGCGGCTCGTGCACGCCGTTGGAGTTGAGCAGCGGCGGGTCGCGGAAGGCGATCGGGGTGACGATCAGTTCTTTGATCCGGGTCGGGTCGCTCATGCGCCGACCACCTCCAGGCCGTGGTCGATGAGCCGGGAGAGCCGCGCGATGTGCTCCGGGGCCGGGTCGACCAGGGGCGCCCGTACGCCACCCACGTCCAAACCACGCAGGGCCACTCCGGACTTGACGAGCGCCACGGCATACCCCGGTACCTCGTCGCGGAGCCGGACGAGGGGGCCGTAGAACTCGTCGAGGAGTGTGTCGAGAAGCGGCCGGTCGCCCGCGGCGAGTGCCCCGTGGAAGGCGAGGGCGATCTCGGGCGCGAAGGCGAACACGGCGGAGGAGTACAGGGGGACGCCGATGCCCTGGTAGGCGGGGGCGGTCATCTCCGCCGTGGGCAGGCCGTTGAAGAACTGGAAGTCCTCCGTGCCGGGTACGGCCCGCACCGCGCGCACGATGCGGTGCATGCCCTCGATGTCACCGAGGCCGTCCTTGAGACCGACGACCCTGGGGAGTGCGGCGATCTCGGCGGCGGTGTCCGCGGTGAGGCGGGCGGTGCCGCGCTGGTAGAAGACGACGGGCAGGTCGCTCGCGGCGGTGACCTCCTCGACATAGCGCACCAGGCCCCGCTGCGGGGCCGTCACCAGGTACGGCGGGAGCAGCAGGATGCCGTCGGCGCCCGCGCGGGCGACACGGGCGGCGTGGTCCCGGGCGACCGGGGTGGGGCCGCCCGCGGCGGCCAGGACCGGCACCCGGCCCGCGGTCGTCTCGACCGCCACCCGGGTGGCCCGCTCGATCTCGTCGGGCGTCAGCGCGTGGAACTCGCCGGTGCCGCAGGCGACGAACACGCCCCCGGCCCCGGCCGCGACACCGTTCTCGATGTGCTGGGCGAGCCGTGCCTCGTCCAGCGAGCCGTCCGCGGCGAACGGTGTCACCGGGAAGAACAGCACTCCTTGGAACTTCATGTCTCCCTCAAAGTGGGGGGTCGGACAAGCGTGGGGGTCGGGGGTCAGCCCTTCGTGGCGCCGGCGGCGATGCCGGAGACCAGGGAGCGCTGGAGGAGCAGATAGACGATCAGGCTGGGGATCAGGGCGATCACCGCACCGGCCAGTACCACACCGGAGCCGACCACCGGGTCGGTGCGCAGGGTGGCCAGGGCGACGGTGACCGTGTAGTCGGTGGGGTCCTTGGCGGCGATCAGGGGCAGCAGGTACTGGTCCCAGATCATGATGAAGCCGAGCACGCCCGCCACGCCGAGCGCGGGCTTGCACAGCGGCAGGATGATCTGCCAGAGCATCCGCAGCTCGCCGACGCCGTCGAGACGCGCGGCCTCCTCGATCTCGTCCGGGATGTCCCGCATGAACTCGGTCAGCATCATCACCGAGAAGCCCCAGGCGCCCAGCGGCAGGATGACGCCCCAGACCGTGCCCTTGAGGTCCACGTGAACCACGGGCACGTCACCGAGGACCAGGGACAGCGGGATCGCGATGACCTCCTCGGGCAGCATCAGCGTCATCATGAACAGCATCATGATCAGTGCCTGCCCGCGGAACCGGTGCCGCGCCAGCGCGTAGGCCGCGAGGGTGCACACCACGAGCTGGAGGAGCAGCCCGCCGCCCGCGATGACCAGTGAGTTGCCGAGGTAGTCCCACATGCCCTGCGCGCCGGCCACCTTGAAGTTCGACAGGGTGGTGTCGTGCGGCACGAACGACAGCGAGGAGCCACTCGGGTGGGTGGTGAAGGCGCCCGAGAAGATGGTGAGGAACGGCGCCGCGAAGACCGCGAGGGCGATCACGCAGAGCAGGATCCTCAGGCCCCAGGCGAGACCCGGCCTGTCGTCCCAGCCGAGTGCGGTGTCGAAGCGGGCCGGGGTCGTCCGCTGATCCTTGGTGGTCCGCCCGGCCGGGGTGTCAGGGGCCGCCGGCCGGACGGAGTCGATGGCGGGGGCGCTCATCGCGCTTCTCCCCTCTTGCGGAAGTGGTTGACCATGACGGTGAGCAGCAGCGTCACGCAGAGCAGGACGACCGAGGCCGCGGAGGCGCCGCCGATGTCGTTGCGGGTGAAGCCCAGGGTGTAGGCGCGGGTCATCCACACGTCGGTGGACCCGGCGGGGCCGCCGCCGGTGAGGACGTAGACCTCGGTGAAGACGCGCAGGCCGCGGATGGTGGCGAGGGTCAGCACGATCATGAGGGCCGGACGGATCGCGGGGAGTGTGACGTGGCGCAGCCGCTGCCACAGCGAGACCCCGTCCATAGCCGCCGCCTCGTACAGCGAGCGGTCCACGCCCGCGAGACCGGCGAGGAAGATCACCATGTTGTAGGGGGCCCAGATCCAGATGCCCATCACCATCGTCGAGTACAGGGCGATGTTCGGGTTGTCGAGGAACTGGACGGTCCCGAGCCCGAAGAAGTGCAGGCCGCTGTTGATCAGGCCGTCGGAGGTCGGGTAGTACATCAGCCGCCACAGCTCGCCGACGACCGCGGTGGCCGTGACGGCGGGCAGGAAGACCGCGGTGCGCAGGAACTTCAGCGAGCGCGCCTGGCCCTCCAGGAGCAGCGCGAGGGCGAACCCGAGCAGGATCGCGCCGACCGCCTGGCCGATGCCGAGGATCAGGGTGTGCCCGATGGCGTCCTGGAAGCGGTGGTCGGTCAGGACCCGCGTGTAGTTGTCGAGACCGATCCACCGGTCGCCGAGGAAGGGCCGCACGTCGAAGAAGCTGAGCCAGATGCCCTTGGCCATCGGCCAGAACTTGAAGAGGAGTGCGAGCAGCAGCCCCGGGGCCAGGAAGAGCCAGGGGACGACGGCCTTCTTGCTGAGGGCCCCGCGCGCTGTCGGGGCGGGAACGGTAGCGGTCATTTCAGCAGGTCCTGGTCCTTGAGGTCACCGGCGAGCGTGTCGTCGAGCTCCGCCAGCTGGGAGCGGACGTCACCGCCGCAGTACGTGAAGATCGAGTTGAGCGCGTCGGCCGTGTCCTGCTTGATGGGGGCGAAGTCCGGCGCGTTCGGGAACTGCTCGGAGGCGTCCTCGTAGGCCTTCTGTACGACGCTCCAGCGGGCGTCGTTCCTGACCTTCGCCGCGTCCAGCGTGGAGTTCACGGGGATGCGGACCACGGGCTGGTGGCCGTCGACGCTGGTCATGGCGATCTTCTGGCCCTCGGGCGAGACCAGGAACGAGGCCAGTGCGAGCTCCTGCCTGTCCTTGCCCGTCCTGGCGCCGAGGTAGACGTTCTCGCCGTCGGCCAGCACCTCACCGCCGGCCGGGCCCGCGGGGGCCGGGACGACCTCGTACGTGTCCTTGCCGGGCGTGGTGTCGAAGGTGGTGATGTTGTACGGGCCGGTCATGTACATCCCGGCGTTGCCGTCCTGGAAGTTGGTGGCCGTCCCCGTGACGGCGGTGATCGCGCCGGGCTGCACGACACCCTTCTTGCCGCAGAAGAGGTTGTCCTTCATCCAGGTCACGGCGTTCACCGCGGCCGCCGAGCTCATGGCCGGGGTGTACTTGCCGCCACCGGCCGGCTTGATGATCTGCGCGCCGCCCTGCCACAGGAAGCTCGCGCCCCACCAGGCCGCGTAGCCGTTCTGGGCGCTGGCCGGCGCGACGATGCCGTAGGTGTCGGCCTTGCCGTCGCCGTCCGGGTCCTCGGTGGCGAAGGCCTTGGCCACGGAGAGCATCTCCTGCCAGGTCGTCGGCGCCTTCAGGCCGAGCTTCCTCAGCCAGTCCTTGCGGATCATCAGGGTCTGGGCCTGGCGGGAGTACGGGATGCCGTAGTGCTTCCCGTCGATGCCCACCGTGGAGGACCAGGACTTGGCGGTGATCTGCTCGCCGCCCGCGACCGAAGCGGGGGCGATGGGCTTGAGCAGCCCCTGGCTCTGGTAACTGCCCATCAGCGCCGTGTCGTTGATCATGACGTCCGGCAGGTCCTTGGTGGACGCCCGGCTCTGGAGCTGCTGGTCGAAGTTGATGACCGGCTGGTAGTCGATCTTGATGCCGGTCTTCCTGGTGAAGGCGGCGAAGACCCGGTCGTAGGTGGCGGCCGAGTCCGGATTGCTCCGGGTCCAGACCTCCAGCGTGTTCGGATCGCTGCTGCTCGCGCTGCCGGAGCCGGAGCCGCAGGCGGCCGTCCCGAACAGCAACCCCGCGACGGTGGCCGCCGCGGCCAGGCGGCGTCGTCGCCGGCGATCGCCCATGACACTCTCCGTTCATATCCGTGAACCCGCTTCACGAATCTAAATGATCGGCCAAGCTACGGATCGTTTCATCCGTATGTCAAGACATGACTGGGAGTCTTCACAGAGGCTGTGCACGAGCCCGTCGGGGAACACGGGGGGCGACACCGGAGAGACCAGGGAGGCATGGGTGTACGACCAAGGCGACGGCCCGAGTGCGGCCGCGGCGCGGCTCACCGGCCGCACGGCGGCCCGTGAACGCCCGCTGTCCGGCGCGCTGGCGGAGGTGGTCCTCGACGACGGCCGGACGGTGGTGGTCAAGCGCGCCGACGGCATCGAGGAGGCCCGGGCGGAGGCGGCGGGGCTGCGCTGGCTGGCGGGGGCCGGCAGGGTCCGGGTGCCGACCGTATACGGCCAGGACGGCCACTGGCTGGTGACCGATTTGATCGCGCGGGGGCGGCCGAACCGGGAGGCGGCGCTGGACCTGGGCCGTGCGCTGGCGGGGCTGCACCTCGCCGGGGCGCCCGCCTTCGGCTCCGCGCCGCCCGGCGGCCCACGGGAGGCGTCCGTCGGACGGGCACCGATGCGCAACGTCGAAGGCGCCGAGTGGCCGGCGTGGTACGCCGAGCACCGGGTGCTGCCGTACCTGCGGCGCGCCGTGGACGACGGCACGATCACGCTTGCGGAGGCCGGGGTGATCGAGCGGTTCTGCGCGCGGCTGCCCGATCTCGCGGGGCCCGCCGAGCCCCCGGCCCGGCTGCACGGCGATCTGTGGAACGGCAATGTGCTGTGGGGCGCCGACGGCCATGCCTGGCTGATCGACCCCGCCGCGCACGGCGGCCACCGCGAGAGCGACCTCGCGATGCTCCACCTCTTCGGCTGCCCGCACCTGGACGAGGTGCTGCGCGGCTACGAGAGCGCGGCGCCGCTCGCCGACGGCTGGGCCGACCGCGTCGGGCCGCACCAGATGTTCCCGCTGCTGGTGCACGCCGTGCTGTTCGGGCGCGGATACGCGGAACAGGCGCTCAGCACGGCGAAGGCGGCCCTGGCACGGTGAGAACCGGTCCGGGGCCCGAGCGGCGTGCTGCTGCCGGCCGACGCCAGGTACAGGGCGGTGACCTCGTCGTCGAGGGGGCCGCCCAGGTGCAGGACGGTCAGCCGGTCGCCCACCGCGGCCGTCAGCTCGTCGTGCGCGGCGAGCATCTCCTCTCGTCGTGCGCGGCGAGCATCTCCTCGTACGTGTGCCGGTAGGTGCCGTACGAGGGCAGCGTGAGCAGGTTGATCACGCCGTTGCGCAGCTGGGCGAGGACGCCGGAGCGGGCCTTGCCGTCCTCCAGGGCCTCGCGCACGCAGCGCATCCAGAAGTCGAAGGTGTCCGGGACGTTGGCGGGGAAGTCCTTGAAGCAGACGTTGTGCCGCACGTGGTCGCCGGCCATCGCGCGGACGGCGGCGAGCGTGGGCACGGCGGTGTCGACGACGGTGCTCGCGGACAGCGCCGACAGCGTCCTCAGCGCGTCGGCCGACAGCTTGAAGCCGACGGACATCAGCGCGGCGTCGAACTGCCGCGCCGCGACGTCGCCCTCACCGGCGGGGCCCGCGGGAGCGGGCAGCCGCAGGGCATGCCGGATGACCAGGGATTCCGGACGGTGGACCATGCCGGAATGGCCGCAGAGGCGTTCGATCCGGCGCACCGGAGTTTTCGGGGCCCCGGGCTTCCGTGGGCCCCTGTGTCAGGACTCCTGGCCCTGCTTCTTCTCCTTGAGGCGCGCGGCCTCCTTGCGGACCTCCGCCTGTGTGGCGCGCTCCTTCTGCAGCCACTCGGGATTGTCCTCCCGCAGCTCCTCGATCTGCTCGGTGGTGAGCGCCTCGGTGACCCCGCCGCGCGCGAGACCGGCGATGGACACACCCAGCCGCGCCGCGACGACCGGGCGGGGGTGCGGGCCGTTGCGTCGCAGATCCTGCAACCACTGGGGCGGGTTCGCCTGGAGTTCGTTGAACTCGGCGCGCGAGACGACACCCTCCTGGAACTCGGCGGGGGTGGCAGGGAGGTACACACCCAGCTTCTTCGCCGCGGTCGCGGGCTTCATCGTCTGGGTGTTCTGGTGCGACGTCATGCAGTCCAGACTATCGGCCGCGCACGAGACCTCCGACCACAGTGGGTAACCTTGCCGCGTGACAGACTCGCCAGCATCCCCCTCCTTCCGGCTCGCGTACGTCCCCGGGGTGACGCCCGCCAAGTGGGTGCGGATCTGGAACGAACGCCTGCCGGACATTCCCCTGGAGCTCCTCCAGGTGACCGCCGCCGAGGCCTCCGACGTGTTGCGTGACGGGGCAGCGGACGCCGGGTTCGTACGACTGCCGGTCGACCGTACGGTCTTCAGCGCGATCCCCCTCTACACCGAGACGACGGTCGTCGTGGTCCCCAAGGACCACGTGGTGACCGCGGCCGAGGAGGTCACCCTGGAGGACCTGGCCGACGAGGTCGTCCTGCACCCCCTCGACGACGTCATCGGCTGGGAACAGCCGCCCGGCGAACCGGCCTTCGAACGCCCCGCCACCACGGCGGACGCGATCGAGCTCGTGGCGGCGAACATCGGCGTCCTCGTCGTCCCCCAGTCCCTGGCCCGCCTCCACCACCGCCGCGACCTCACCTACCGCCCGCTCACCGACGCCCCGCAGTCCGAGATCGCCCTGTCCTGGCGCGAGGACGCGACGACGGACCGGGTCGAGGACTTCATCGGCATCGTCCGGGGGCGGACGGTGAACAGCTCGCGGGGCCGCACCCGGCCGGAGCCGGAACGCGAGCCGCGGGCCGAGAGGGGCGGTGCACGGAAGGCGCAGGGCGCCGGGAAGGGCACGGGGAAAAGCGCGGGGAAAGGCGCGGGGCGGGGGGTCTCCGGCGCGGTCAAGGGAGGCCGCGGTGGGTCAGGTGGGCCAGGTGGAGGCGGCGGGTCCAAGGGCGGGGGTGCCCGACGGGGCAAGCCGAAGCGCAAGGGGTAGTTCTCCCCTCTGATCCGTCCCGGCGGCCCCGCCTGACCCACGACGCCGGCCCGCCGTCTCAGTCGCCGCCGAACACCCCGTCGGGCCCGAAAGCCACCCCCGCGAACCGTTCCCCGATCCGCCGGTGCGTCGCCGCGTCGGGATGCAGGTCGTCCGGGAGCGGCAGCTCCGCCGCGTCGGCCTCGCCGTACAGCTCGCGTCCGTCGAGATAGTGCAGGTTCGGGTCCTCGGCGGACCGCTGCTTGACGATCCGGGCCAGTTCCTCGCGGATCACCTGGAGGGTCAGCTTCCCGGTCGCGCGTTCCGCCGGGTCGCCCAGTGTCCTGAACCGCAGCCGGCCGTCGCCGATCTCGCTGAAGTCCGGGAAGCAGGGACCGGGCGTGTCCTCGTGGATCGGGCACAGGATGGGTGAGACGACCAGCAGAGGTGTGTCCGGCCGGCCCTCGCGGATCGTGTCCAGGAAGCCGTGGACCGCGGGCCCGAAGGCGCGCAGCCGCATCAGGTCGTGGTTGACGATGTTGATCCCGATCTTGAGGCTGATCAGGTCGGCGGGGGTGTCCCGCACCGCCCGCGCGGTGAACGGGTCGAGGAGCGCGCTCCCGGCCAGGCCCAGGTTGATCAGCTCCACGCCGCCCAGCGCCGCGGCGACCGCGGGCCAGATGCCGGTAGGGCTCGCGGCGTCGGAGCCGTGGCTGATGGAGCTGCCGTGGTGCAGCCACACCGGGCGGTCACCGCGGGGCGCCGGCTCGACGGGGGCGTCGGTGCGCAGGGCGATCAGCTCGGTGGTCTCGTTGTGCGGCAGCCATATCTCGACGTCCTTGACCTCGCCGGACAGCCCGTCGAAACGGACGGTGCCGGGCGGTCCGGGCCGCACCTCGGACGTCCCCGCGGTCATGTCGACGGTGATGACGTTGCCGCTGCGCACACTGCCCTGCCCGGCCGGACGCCCGTCGACGACCAGGTCGTACAGGCCATGCGGGCGGGGCGGCGCACCCACGTAGGCCCGCTTGGTCGGCAGGGTGTCCAGCTCCACCGCGGTGGCCCGGGTGCGGAACACCAGCCGTACGCCGGAGGGCTGGGACTCCGCCATCGACAGCTGGTCGTCGGTGTTCTGGGCGCGCGCCCGGGCGGGCAGCCGGTGCGGCAGTACCCCGTGCTCGGTCTGCTCCACATCGAGGGCGCCGCGCAGCAGCTCGGCGGTGACGGGGGTGGTGATCCAGTCGTGCATGTTCCTCAGCCTGTCGGTCCGGGGGTGGGCCAGTTGCGCAACAGCGTGTCCAGGGCGTCCAGGATCCGCGTCCAGGACTCGTCGGAGCCGGGGGAGCTGTGACTGAACCCGCCTGCCCCTTCCAGGCTCGCGTAGCCGTGGAGAGTGCTGCCCAGCAGTCGTACGGCGTGGGTCTGGTCGGGTTCGGGCAGGTCGTAGCCGCGCAGGATGGCCCGCATCATCTGCGCCTGCCGTACGCCCGCGCTGGCGGCCGCCGTCTCGGGGTCGAGCCTGAGACGGGCCGCGGCGGCGCGGCCGGGATGGGCGTGGGCGTAGTCGCGGTAGACGTTGGCGAAGGCGGTCAGGGCGTCCTTGCCGGCCCGGCCCGCCACCGCGTCGGCGGAGAGATCGGCGAGCTCCTCCAGGGCGAACAGGGCGATCCGGGTCTTGAGGTCCTGGGAGTTCTTCACGTGCGAGTACAGGCTCGCGACCTTGACGTCGAACCGCCGGGCGAGCTCCGAGACGGTCACGTGCTCGAAGCCCACCTCGTCGGCCAGCTCCGCGCCCGCCCGGACCAGCCGTTCCGTGCTCAGTCCCACGCGTGCCATCACAGTCCTCCCGATCGCCAGAACCGATTATGCATTTGCCTAAAGCATTTAGGCAACTTAGCGTGAGGCTATGGAACCGTTGACCGAGCAAGAGATCCGTGCCGCCTTCGTGAACTGCACCAAGGGCGAGGCGAAGCGTCTGTCCGTCCCGCGCGACCTCGCCGACCGGCCGTGGGCGGACCTGGACTACCTCGGCTGGCGCGATCCGCAGGCCCCCGATCGCGCCTACCTCGTGACGGTCCTGGACGGCCGTACGACGGCCCTCGCGCTGCGCAGCTCGTCCGCCGGCTCCTGGCAGACACGGCGGAGCATGTGCTCCATGTGCCTGACCACCCACACCGGCGGGGTCTCCCTGATGGTCGCGCCGAGGGCGGGCAAGGCGGGGCAGCAGGGCAACTCGGTCGGGGCGTACATCTGCGACGACCTGGCCTGCTCGCTGTACGTGCGCGGGAAGAGGGACGCGGGCGCCGGTGCGCGACTGCACGAGACGCTCACTCTGGACGAGAAGATCCGGCGGACGGTGACGAACATCGCCGCCTTCGTCGCCAAGGTGACGGGCGCCGTGTAGAGCGCCCGCACTCTGGAGGGTTCGCGCAGGTCGGCGGGGAGTTGACGGGGTTGGCCACACCCGAGTCGAGCGAGCCGAAGTCCAGCCCCTCCCAGCCGCCGGGCGCGACCGCGCCGCCGTGGACAGGCCGGCGTCGGCGCGGAAGACCTGGAGCAGCCGGTTCGCGTCGTAGTCACGGGGACGGTCGGGCATGAGCTCGCGTTTGTCGGCGAAGAGGCCCGGGCCGAGAGCGACTTCATCGAGGGCGACGATATTTCGACAGTGCACGGATAATCGACCAGGCGACAGGGAGGGCGCAGGGCAGGGTCGGCCGGCCCGGAGCGGTCGGTTGTCGGACCGTCGGCAGCGCGGGGGCGTTCCGCCCTCCCCGGTGGCAGAATCGGGCGGGTGGATCGGGGGATCCTCGAGCGCGAGCCCGAGTTGGCGCGACTGGCCTCGGCCGCGCGGGAGGCGGCGGACGGGGCCGGATCCGTGGTGCTCGTCTTCGGTGAGGCCGGTATCGGCAAGTCGAGCCTGGTCAGGGCCCTTCCGGAGCATCTGCCGGCCGGCACCCGGATCCTCGTCGGCGAGTGCGACGACCTCGCCACCCGCAGACCCCTCGGCCCGTTCCGGGACCTGATCGGCAGTGTCGGCGGTGCACTCGCCGGTGCCGTGACGGAGGGCGGCGACCGCCACCGCGTCCACGAGGCCCTGCTCGAAGAACTACGGGGAGCGGTACTCGTCGTCGAGGACGTCCACTGGGCCGACGAGGCCTCCCTGGACGCCCTGCGCTTCCTGGTCCGGCGCGCGGAACGCCTGCCCGCCCTGCTCGTCCTGACCTACCGCGACGACGAGTTGAGCCGTGAGCATCCCCTGCGGCAGCTGCTGGGCCAGGTGTCCCGGGCGCCCCGGGTGCACCGGCTGCCCCTGGCCCGGCTGTCCCTGGACGCCGTACGCACCCTCAGCGCGGGCCGCGCCGACCCCGCCCAGGTGTACGCCGTCACGAACGGCAACCCCTTCTTCGTCGCCGAGATCGTGGCGGCAGGCGGCACCGGAGAGGTGCCCCCGACCGTCGTCGACGCCGTGCTCGCCCGGCTGCGCGGGCTGCCCGGCGACACCGTGGACGCGCTGGAGCAGCTGGCCGTCGTCCCGCCGGCCGTCGAACGCCCGCTGGTCGACGCGCTGTTGGCCGACGAGGTCACCGATCTGGCGGCCGCGGAGCAGCGCGGTCTGCTCACCGTCACCCCGGAACGGGTGGCGTTCCGGCACGAGTTGATCCGCCGGGCCGTGGCCGACTCGCTGCCCGCCGCCCGCCGTATCGGCCTCAACCGGGCCGTCCTCGCGGCGCTCGTCACCCGCCCCGGATCCGACGCCGCCCGGATCGTCCATCACGCGGCCCAGGCCGGAGACCAGGACGCCGTGGCGCGCTACGGCCCCGACGCGGCGAAGGACGCCTCCTCGGCGGGCGCCCACCGCGAGGCCGCCGCCCAACTGCGGCTCGTCCTGCGCGAACGGCACCGCTACGCTCCAGCCGAACTCGCCGACCTGCTCGAACGCTACGCCGTCGAGAGCTACACCATCGCCGACTCGGCCGCCGCCGTCGCCGCCGAGCGTGAGGCCGTCGCCCTGCGCCGCGCTCTCGGCGACACCCTCGCCCTCGGCGCCGACCTGCGCTGGCTGTCCCGCATCCACTGGTGGGCCGGAAACGCCGACCAGGCGCAGGAAGCCGCCCGGGAGGCCGTGACGGTCCTTGAACACGCGGGCGACGACCGGCTGTTGGCGCTCGCCGTCAGCAACACCGCCCAGCTGCGCATGCTGTCCGAGCGCTACGCCGAGGCCGTCGAACACGGCGAGCGCGCCATCACCCTGGCCCGCAAGGCCGACGACCCGGCGATCCTCGCGCACGCCCTGAACAACGTCGGCACCGCCCGCTGGCGCTCCGGGGACCCGGGCGGACGGCGGCAGTTGGAGGAGAGCCTCGACGTCGCGCTGGCCGCCGGCGAGGTCGAACACGCCTGCCGTTCCTACGCCAACATCATCTGGACCCTGCTCGACAACCTGCGGTACGACGAGGCCGACGCGTATCTGCCCCCGGCGATGGAACTCGCCGACCGTGCCGAGCACCTGGGCTTCCTGAACTACCTCCACGTCGAACTCGCCATGCGCAGGTTCGCCGCCGCCGACTGGGGAGACGCGGAGAAGCACGCCGAATACGGCATGCACGACTTCCTCCCGGCCCGCTGCCCCGCGCTGACCGTCCTCGCCCGGGTCCGCATCCGCCGCGGGCGCCCCGGCGCCGACGCACTCCTCGCCGAGGCCTGGGAGATCGCCGTAGGGACGAAGGAACTGCAACGCACCGGGCCGGTGGCGGTGGCACGTGCGGAGTCGGCCTGGCTGCGCGGGGACGTGCGGGGAGTGATCGAGGCGGCCGCGCCGGTGCACGCCCAGGCGAGCCGGCTGCCCGGCGCCCCCCACCGGCCCGAACTGGGGTACTGGCTCACCAAAGCGGGCCACCTGGCCCCCCTGGACGACTCCGACCACCCACCGGATGACTCCGGCCATCCGTACGCCTTGCAGGCGCGCGGGCAGTGGCGCCGGGCCGCCGCGCTGTGGCAGCGCGCGGGCTGCCCGTACGAACACGCCTCAGCCCTCGCCGAGAGCCCGGAGCCCGCCGACAAGCTGGAGGCCCTGGCCGCCTTCGACGCGCTGGGCGCCGAACCGGCGGCCCGGCTGCTGCGCGCCGAGCTGCGGCGGCTCGGTGTGCGCCGTATCCCGCGCGGCCCCCTCGCCGCGACCCGCGAGAACCCCGCGGGCCTCACCGACCGCCAGCTCCAGGTCATACGGCTGCTCGCCGAGGGGCTCACCAACGCGGAGATCGCCGCCCGGCTCGTCGTCTCGGTCCGCACGATCGACAACCATGTGCGCGCGGTGCTCGACAAACTCGACGCCCCGGGCCGCCGCCAGGCCGCTGTGCGCGCCGCGGAGCTGGGGCTGCTGCCCGGCGGTTCCCCGGCCTAGGTATCCCGGGCCGTCGAGCTGAGTGACGGTCACGGATGTCCGACACGCGGTGACGCGAGTAGAACGGGCGAATCGACCCGATTCGGAAACGGGGGACCCCATGTCCAGCACGCCCGCCCACGCCGCACGTCGTGAACTGACCGGATTCAACGGGGAGTTGATCGGCCCCGAGGACCCCGGCTACCAGGAGGCCCGTACCGTCTACAACGCGATGATCGACCGGCGTCCCGCCCTCGTCGCCCGCTGCGGCGACGCGGACGCGGTGGCCCGCACGATCGGCTTCGCCCGCTCCCACGGCCTGCGGCTCGCCGTGCGGGGCGGCGGTCACCACGGTGCGGGACTCGGCACCGTCGACGGGGGAGTGGTCGCCGACCTGTCCCCGCTGAAGGACATCCAGGTCGACCCGGAAGCACGCACCGTGCGGGTCGGCGGTGGCTGTGTCTGGGGCGAGGTGGACCGCGCCACCAACGCCCACGGCCTCGCCACGCCCAGCGGCATCGTCTCCACGACCGGCGTCGGCGGCATCGCCACCGGCGGCGGGCTCGGCCACCTCACCCGCAGCTGCGGACTGACCATCGACAACCTGCTGGAGGCCGACGTCGTCCTCGCCGACGGCCACCGGGTGCGGGCGAGCGCCGACGAGAACAGCGACCTGTTCTGGGCGATCCGGGGCGGCGGCGGCAACTTCGGCGTCGTCACCTCGTTCGTCTTCCGGCTGCACGAGATCAGTACGGTGATCGCCGGACCGACCTTCTGGCCCGTCGAGGTCGGCGGCGAAGTCCTCGCCGCCTACCGGGAGTTCATCCTGAACGCGCCCCGCGAACTGGGCGGCTTCTTCCTGTACGGCACCGTCCCGCCGGCCCCGCCGTTCCCGGAGGAGATCCAGCTCCGCAAGACGGCGGGCGTGGTCTGGTGCTGGACCGGCGACGACACCGAGGCCGCCGCCCGCGAGATGGCCCCGCTGCTCGACGCCCTGCCCGCGCCGCTGCTGCACGCCCCCATGGTCATGCCCCACCCCGACCTCCAGGCCATGTTCGACGGGCTGTATCCGCCCGGCCACCAGTGGTACTGGCGGGCCGACTTCGTCGAGACCATCCCCGACGAGGCGGTCCAGCTCCACGCCAAGTTCGGTGCCGAGGTGCCGACCGTCCAGTCGACCATGCACCTCTACCCGAGCGACGGCGCCGCCCATGACGTGGGCCAGGACGAGACCCCCTGGGCCTACCGGCACGCCAACTGGGCCTCGGTCTTCGCCGGCGTGGACCCGGACCCGGCCAACGCCGAGCTGGTCAAGCGGTGGACCGTCGACTACTTCGACGCCCTGCACCCGTACTCGGCGGGCGGCGCCTACGTCAACATGATGATGGACGAGGGCCAGGAACGCGTCCGCGCCAGCTACCGCGGCAACTACGAGCGCCTGGCCCGCGTCAAGGCCGACCGGGACCCGGACAACGTCTTCCGCCTGAACCAGAACATCCAGCCGGCGCCCAAGCCGTCGCACGGGGCGCGGCCGTAGCCGCGCGCTGATCGGTCGACTCCGGTTCCGCGCCGCCGATCCGCAGGCCGCCCGCGCCGTGAACGTCCCGGCCAGGATCGCGCCGATGGCCTCCGGCGAGGAGCCCGAGGCCGCGGCCGGCAGGCTGGTGACACAGACCGGATGCGAGGGCCTGTCAAAGATGCTCGGCAGCGCGGGCCACGGTGTTGGCGCAGCACAGCACGTCCCGGCCCAGCAAGGCGGCCGGCTGATGCAGCTTCGTCGACGTGCGCACGAGGAAACTCCGGGACTCTCCCGCCGGCAAGGAGACGAGCATGTCGTCCACGACCGCGTCGGGTGCGACCTTGTCGGCCAGCAGGGCAAGGTCACGGACGTAGGAGGTGGCCCGGACGTCGATCCGATAGCCACCGGCCACGGGCTCGACGCGGGCGGTGAACGGCGCCGGGTGGTAGTCGAGATCGCGGTCCTCGCCGAACAGGTGATGGACACGCTCCTCGCCTGCGGTCGCGACCAGCACTTCGCTGCGGGGCTCGGAGGGTTCGAGCAGGTCGTCGGTGAGGTACAGCTGGGCTGTGGACCGGGGCGGCACGCTGAGCGGCAATTCGGCGGCGGCCGGCACCTCGCCGCCGAACGTCTGTCGCGTCACGAGCGCGGTACCCGTCCACGGCTGGTCGTGGTCGTTCACCGCGATCAGCGTCATCCTGCCGTCACGGGGCTGCACGGTGAGCAGCCGCGGCGCGAACGCCTGCTTGATCGCGTAGTAGAGGGGCTTGGGCCGTTCGTCGCTGTCCACCGCGGACCAGGAGACGGCCGGCCAGCAGTCGTTGAGCTGCCAGACGAGTGCCCCGGCGGTGCGCGGCCACCACGAGCGGAAGTGCTCGATCCCGAACCTCACAGCGCGGGCCTGGTTGAGCTGGGTCGCCCAGTGCCACCGTTCCAGGCCGGCCGGGACCGGCAGGTGGGGCTCCAGACCACGGTGCAGCTTGCCGTTGCCGTCCTCGGCCTTCTGGTGGAGCAGGAGCGTGGGCGATACGGGTGTCAGCGGCTCGTCGTGGATCCAGCGGTGGAGGGTGGCCCAGGTGGGCGGGCCCTGGAAGCCGAACTCGGCGCAGAACCGCGGCACGTGATGGCGGTAGTGGGTGTAGTCCAGCGCGTTCCACACATCCCATTCGTGGCGGGTGCCGTGATGGGCGTCGTTCGGTGGGAGGTCGCCGGGGCTGTAGGGGCTGCCCGGTGCGTAGGGGCGGGTGGGGTCGAGTTCGGCGAGGAGCCCGGGCAGCAGCTCGGTGTAGTAGCCGAGCCCCCAGCTGCGTCCCTTCAGGCCGTCCTGCCAGCCCCAGTCGGTGTAGGCGGGCAGGTTCTCGTTGTTGCCGTTCCACAGTACGAGCGACGGGTGGGTCATGAGCCGGGTGATGTTCTCCCGCGCCTCCGCCTCGACCTCCGAGCGCTGGGGCTCCTCCTCCGCGTAGAAGGCGCAGGCGAAGGGAAAGTCCTGCCAGACCAGCACGCCGCGTTCGTCACAGGCGTCGTAGAAGTCGTCGCTCTCGTAGATGCCGCCGCCCCAGATCCGCAGCATGTTCATGTTCGCGTCGACGGCCTGGCCGATCCGGCGGGCCGTCCGCTGCGGAGTGACGCGGGTGAGGAAGTGGTCGTCCGGGATCCAGTTGGCACCCTTGGCGAAGACCCGTTCGCCGTTGACGACGAAGGTGAACGGCGTACCGATCTCGTCCGGCTCGGTATCCACGGTGACGGTGCGGAACCCGATCCGGCGCCGGCTCGTGTCGACGGGCTCCGAGTCGGCCAGGAGCGTGACGGTCAGGTCGTACAGCGGCTGGTCGCCGTAACCCAGCGGCCACCACAACCGGACGTCAGGCACGAGGACGGTGACGTGCGCCGTGGTGCCGCGGACCACCGTCCGGGCATGGCCGCCGCCGATCGTGACGGCCACGGTGTACGCGCGGCCGTCGGCGCTGTCCACGTCCACATGTACCTCGACGCGGCCGGTCCCGTCGGGGTCGACGGTGACCAGCGGGCGCACCTGCGCCAGCCGCCCGGCCGTCCACCGCTCCAGCCGTACGGGCTTCCAGATGCCGGCGGTCTGCAGGTCCGGCCCCCAGTCCCAGCCGAACGAGCACGCCATCTTCCGGATGGCGTTGTACGGATGGGGGTAGGCGCGCTGCCGCCGGCCGAGCCCCGCCTCCGCCTCCTCGGCGTGAGTGAGCGCTGAACTCAGCGACACCGTCAGCTCGTTGAGGCCCTCACGCAGCGACGGGCGGGCGTCGAACCGGTAGCCGCGGTGCATGTTGGCGGTGTGCCCGAGCACGTCGCCGTTCAGCTCGACGGCGGCGACCGTGTCGATGCCTTCGAAGACGAGATCCGTCCGCTCACCGGGTGACGGCCCCGAGGCCCGGAACACGGTCGTGTACTGCCAGTCGACGCGATGCATCCAGGCCAGCGCCGCCTCGTTGCGGTCCAGGTACGGATCCGGGATGAGACCGGCGGCCAGCAGGTCGAGGTGGGTGCTTCCCGGTACCTGGGCGGGCACCTGACGGTCCGCCAGGGCGTCGGGCACCTGCCCTCCCACAGCCCGCAGGCTCCAGCCGTCGTGCAACGTCATCCTGATCATCCGTGTCCCCTCGTCGGTCATCGGCACGATCCCGGACGATGCTTACTCAGGCGACTTAACTAAGTCAACGGCATGCGGGATCCTCCCGGTGTTATCGGCCTTTCAGGAAGAGCTGGGGCATCGTGTCATCAGTATTGACCGCTTTCTTAGCGAACTTAATAATGTCCGGGCCAGCTCCCACGTCGCTGCACCACCGAGCGCCACGACGAGAGGACCTCACCATGCTGTCGACAGAACGCGGCGTGAGAAAGCGCGCCGGGGTCATCCTGGCCGCCGTGGCGCTCACCGCCGCGGGATGCCAGTCGTCAGGCACGCCGGCCCAGGGCGGCACCCCGGTGCTGATCGCGTACACCGGGCAGGCCAGCGACTATCAGATCAACTTCAACCCGTTCGCGCCGACGGCCATCGGGGGGACCGGGACGATCTTCCAGACGCTGTTCTTCTACAACATCGTCCGCAAGGACGCCCCGGTGCCATGGCTGGGCAAGGAGTTCTCCTGGAACGACGACGGCACCAAGCTGTCGATCACCCTCCGGGACGGAGTCAAGTGGTCCGACGGTCAGCGGTTCACCGCCGCCGACGTCGTGTTCACCCTCGACATGATCACCAAGCACAAGGGGATGAACAACGCCGGATACGCGGGCCACGCCACGGCGGTGGACGACACGCACGTGACCATCGCGTTCGACAAGCCGTCGTTCGTCGACGGCCCGGCGGTCCTGGGCAAGACCTACATCGTGCCCGAGCACAAGTGGAAGGGCCTCGCCGATCCGGCCGTCGCCGTCCTCAAGGATCCGGTCGGCACCGGTCCGTACCTGCTCGATGACTTCAAGCCGCAGGCGTTCACGCTGAAGGCGAATCCGGCCTACTGGGGCGGGGAACCCGCGGTGAAGAAGATCCGCTACCCCGCCCTGTCCGGCAACCAGTCCGGCGTCACCGCCCTCAAGGCCGGGCAGATCGACTGGCAGACGGGGCCGGTGCCGGGCATCAAGGACGTGGCGAAGAACTACCCCGGCTACAAATCCGTCATCACACCGGTGAACCAGATCGTCCTGGGCACCTGCAGCAACGCCGAACTCGGCTGCCAGGGCCCGCAGACCGACCCGGCCGTGCGCCGGGCGATCTACCACGCCATCGACCGGACCCAGCTCAACGCGCTGGCGTTCGATGACACCGCCGACGAGATCTCACCCAGCTTCCTGCTGCCGCACCGGGACCGGGCCCTGATCTCGGGCAAGCTGCGGAACGCGATCGCGCCGATGCGGCCGGACGTGGCCGAGGCGCGACGCACCCTGGAGAACGCCGGCTACACCAAGGGTTCCGACGGAATCTACGCCAAGGACGGCAAGCCGCTGGCACTGACGGTGAAGACCGTCTCCGGCTGGACCGACTACATCACCGCGGTGAACACGATCGGCCAGCAACTCAAGAAGGCCGGCATCAAGCTCACCCCGCAGCAGCTGTCCTGGAACGAGTTCGTCGACTCCAGGGACCGCGGCGCCTACCAGCTGATCATCGACTCTCTCTACCAGGGACCCGCGCCGGACCCGTACTACCTCTACACCTACTTCTTCAGCACCGCGCAGACCGCCAGGGTCGGCGCCAAACCCGGCTCGAACGCCGGCCGCTTCTCCGATCCGCAGATCGACCGGGCTCTCGCCGCGCTCAAGCACATCAACCCCACCGACACCGCCGCGCGGCAGCCCTACCTCGAGACCGTTCAGACGCGCATCGAGCAGGCCATGCCGTACATCCCGGTGCTCACCCAGGGCACGATCAACGTCTACCACGACGCCAAGTTCACCGGCTGGCCGACCGAAAGCGACCCCTATGCCTTCCCGGCGGTCTGGCAGAGCCCCGACAGCGCGGAGGTCTACCTGCGTCTCAAGCCCACTGGGAAGTGAGGCCGACCCATGCGGTACTACCTGCGCAAACTCGCTTTCTATCTGGTCGCCCTGTGGGCGGCGGTGACGCTCAACTTCTTCATCCCGCGGATGATGCCGGGCGATCCGGCGGGCATCCTGCTGGCGAAACTGCAACAGCACGGCAGCGGAGTCGACCCGTCCGCGCGCCGGGCGTACGAGCTTCTGCTCGGTGCCCACACGGACGAGTCGCTGCTCAGGCAGTACATCGCGTACCTGGGCAACCTGCTGCGCGGTGACTTCGGGATCTCGGTGAGCGACTTCCCGACCCCCGTCTCGACGGTCATCGCCACCTCACTGCCCTGGACCATCGCCCTGGTCGGGATCGCGACCGTCCTGGCGGTCGTGTCCGGGATCGTGCTGGGCGTGTTCGTGGGGTGGCGGCGCGGCACCTGGCTGGACTCGCTGGTGCCGGCGTCGACCGTACTGTCCGCGGTGCCGTACTTCTGGCTGGCGCTCATCCTGGTCGCCGCTCTCGGGTCGGGGCTGGGCTGGTTCCCCCTTCTGGGCGGGTACGACGTCGCCCTCACCCCCGGCCCGTACACCGACTTCATCGGTTCCGCGCTGTACCACGGCATTCTGCCCGCGGCCACCATCGTGATCTCGTCGGTCGGTGGCTGGGTGCTGGGAACGCGGAACATGATGGTCTCGACGATGGCCGAGGACTTCGTGCTCACCGCCAAGGCGAAAGGCCTCAGCGAGCGACGCGTCATGATCCGGTACGCGGCGCGCAACGCGGTGCTGCCGTCCGTCGCCGGATTCGCGATCTCCCTGGGCTTCGTCGTCGCCGGTTCGATCGTCACCGAGCAGGTCTTCGCCTACCCCGGCATCGGGTCGAAGCTGCTGCAGGCGGTGCAGAACAACGACTACGCGCTCATGCAGGCCATCTTCCTGGTCATCACGGTCACGGTGCTCGCCGCCAACCTCGCCGTCGACCTGCTGTACGGCCTCATCGACCCACGCACCCGGACCAGCGGCTGAGGCGGCACACAGATGACGAACATCAACCCCGCCGTGCAGCCGCGTCTCCGCAACGACTGGCGTGTGCGCCGGTCACCCAAGCTGGCCGTCGGATCCGCCCTGATCCTCGCGATCACCCTGTTCGGTCTCGTCGGCCCCCTGCTGGCCGGCGACCCGGACCGGATCGACAACATCGGTCTGACCTCGCCGGGCAGCGGGCATCTCCTCGGCACCACCCAGACCGGTCAGGACGTACTCGCCCAGATCGCCTACGCCACCCGGGGCTCGCTCACCATCGGTGTCCTGGTCGGCGTCCTGGCCACCGTCCTCGCGGCGCTGTTCGGCATCGTCGGGGCCTACCTCGGCGGCGTCGTCGACGAGGCGTTCTCGCTGTTCTCCAACGTGATGCTGGTGATCCCCGGCCTGCCCCTGATCATCGTGATCTCCGCGCTCGTCCCGCCGGAACAGCGCGGCTCCTGGACGATCGCGCTGGTGCTGGCGATCACCGGCTGGGCCGGGTCGGCCCGCGTCCTGCGCGCCCAGACCCTGTCCCTGCGCAACCGGGACTACGTGCTGGCCGCCCGCGTCGCCGGGGAGCGACCCGGGCGGGTCATCGGCGTCGAAATCCTGCCCAACCTGCTGCCGCTGCTCGCCTCCCAGTTCGTCTTCTCCGTGATCGCCGCGATACTGAGCGAGGCAGGCCTGTCCTTCCTGGGCCTGGGCGCGTCCTCCTCGTCGACCCTCGGCACGATGCTCTACTACGCGCAGAACGGATTCGCCCTCCAGCGCGGCGCCTGGTGGTGGTTCGTGCCGCCAGGGCTGATCATCGCCCTGTTCGGCTGCGGTCTCGCCCTGGTGAACTTCACCATCGACGAAATCATCAACCCGTCGCTGCGGCACCTCCCGAGGCGGGCCCGAAGCGCGGCCCGAAGCGCGGCCCGCCCTGCCCCCGTCCCCGTGCCGAGCCACGAGGACGACGTGGTGCTCAGCGTGACCGACCTGTCCGTGGCCTACCAGGGCGAACAGCCGGTGCAGGCCGTGCGGGACGTGTCCCTCACGCTGCGGCGGGGCGAGATCCTCGGTCTGGTCGGCGAGTCGGGCTGCGGCAAGACCACCCTCGCGTACGCGGTGAACCGGCTGCACCTGCCACCCGCCGAGATCACCGGCGGCTCCGTGACCTTCCACGACCGGGACGGCGATGCGCTCGACCTGCTCACCCTGTCCCCGGAAGAGCTGCGCGCCTTCCGGTGGGCGAAGCTGTCCATGGTCTTCCAAGGCGCGATGAACGCACTCAACCCCGTCCTGACCGTCCGGGCCCAGATGGAGGACGTGCTCACCACGCACCGGCCGGCGATGTCCCGCGCGGCCCGGCGGGCCCGCTGCGCCGACCTGCTCACGATGGTCGGCGTCGATCCCCGGCGCTTGCGCTCCTACCCGCACGAGCTCTCCGGCGGGATGCGGCAACGGGTGATGATCGCCATGGCCATGCTGCTCGATCCGCAGGTGGTCGTCCTGGACGAGCCGACCACCGCGCTCGACGTGGTCGTGCAGCGGGGCATCCTTCAGGAGATCACGCGGCTCCGCGACGAGATCGGCTTCGCCGTCCTGTTCATCACCCACGACCTTCCCCTGCTGCTGGAGGTCGCGGACCGGATCGCGGTGATGCTCGACGGCCGGATCGTCGAGAACACGTCGGCCGAGGACATCCGGGACCGGCCGAGGCACCCGTACACCCGCAGGCTGCTCGGCTCCTTCCCCAGCCTCACCGGCGAGCCTGGGGCGTTCGTGCGATCCGGAGGCGCGTCATGACGGTGCTGGAAGTGGCAGACCTGGTCAAGGAGTTCCGGGTCCGCGGTGGTCTTCACCCCGCCCGGCTGCGGGCCGTCGACCATGTCTCGTTCACCCTCACCCCGGGCCGCACGGTGGCACTGGTCGGCGAATCCGGGTCGGGCAAGTCCACGATCGCCCGGATCATCGCCCGCCTCGAACGGCCCACCGGCGGCCGGGTCACCCTCACCGGAGCCGATGGCGCACCGGTCCCGGATCGCGACTACCGCCACCATGTGCAGATGGTGTTCCAGGACCCGTTCGCCTCGCTGAACCCCTTCCACACCATCGCGCACCATCTGGCGCGCCCGCTGCGCCTGCACGGTCGCGCCAGGACTCGCACCGGGACCTGGTCCGCGGCGGCGGAACTGCTGGAGCGGGTCAGCCTGCCGGCCGCCGCCATCGGGCACCGCCGGCCACACGAACTCTCCGGCGGCCAGCGCCAGCGCGTGGCCATCGCCCGGGCACTGGCGCCCGGTGCGACCGTCCTGGTGGCCGACGAGCCGGTCTCCATGCTGGACGTCTCGATCCGGCTGGATGTGCTCAACCTGCTGGCCCACCTGCAGCGGGAGGAAAATCTCGCCGTCCTCTACATCACCCACGACCTGGCGACCGCGCGGCACTTCGCCGACGACATCCTGGTCCTCTACCGGGGACGGGTCGTCGAGCGAGGCCCCGCGGACAAGGTGATCCGCACCCCGCGACACCCCTACACCCAGCTGTTGGCCGCGGCGTCACCCGACCCGGCCGCACGGGGCCGATCCGTGAACATCGACCCCGCGGAGGTGATCAAGGCAGGCAGCATGCCGCCGTACGAGCACCCCTAGGGAGGTGGCCGGAGAGTCACGGGGTCTCGCCCGTGCCGGCGAGCAACGGCCGTACCCCGTCCTGCGGGTGGGCGAGAGTCAGCTCGCTCTGCAGGACCAGGACCGCCCCGCCGATCGCCGCCGCGTCCGAGCCGTTGACCGACGGCACGACCCGCACCGGATGCACCCGGCGCGCGAACGTGCGCCGGTCCACCTCCTGTTGCATCACCGACTGGTAGATCGAGCCCGCCACGGCGAAACTCGGCCCCGCCAGCACGATCGTGTCGACGTCGAACAAGGTGGCCATCGTGACGGCGGCGTACCCCAGATGACGGGCCGACCGCTCGACGAGGCTCCGGGCATCGGGATCACCGGCGTTCGCGGCGGCCGCGATCCGCGCGAACTCGGTGAGGAGGTCGTCGTAGGCCGGGCCGAGTGCCAGCCGCTGGGCCAGCTGCGGCATGTCCATGGCCTGCCGGACCAGGGCGGAGGGACCGGCGTAGTTCTCCAGGCAGCCGACGTTGCCGCACGGGCACTCGTCGCCGTTGACGTCGATGGAGATGTGGCCGATCTCCACACTGTTGGACGAACTGCCGCGATACACCTCACCGCCCGTGACGACCCCGCCGCCGATGCCGGTGGCCATGTAGATGCAGCCGTAGGTGCTGCCCGGGGCGACCGCTCCCAGCCAGTACTCGCCGATCGCGGCCGCGGCGGCGTCGTTGTCGAGCAGGACGGGAAGCCCGAGGCTCTCCGCGAGCCGCGGCGCGACCGGGCAGCCGAGCCACTCCTCGGTGGGCTGCGGGGTCAGTAACGTGCCCGCCCGCCGGTCCTGCGGGCCGTAGCAGACCAGGCCCACGCCCAGCACCTTCTCCCGGTCGACCGCCGCGGTGGCCAGCAGAGCCTCCACCTGGGACGCCACCATCGGCAGCGCCCGCTCCGGTGGCATCACCGCCGTACCTTCGAACGATGTCCGAGCCACCTGCCGGCCGGCGAGGTCGACCACCACGACCACACACGTGTTGCGTTCGAGCTGGATTCCGACGCTGTAGCGGGCTTGCGGGTTGAGCTGGACGAGCGTGCGCGGCTTGCCGCCGGTCGGTGCGCCGCGTCCGGCTTCGACGACCAGGCCGTCGGTGATGAGCTCACGCACCACCTCGGAGATGGTCGCACCGGTCAGACCCGTCGCCGCTGCGAGCTCCACCCGGCTGGTCGCCCGCGCCGACCTGATCACATCGAGGACCAAGCCGCGCGTCTTCAGCCGGCTCGCCCAGAGCGGACTGGTCGCCACGTGTCCCTCCCTTCGTCCCGGGGCTTTGGAAGATGAGTTTACTTAGGCTGCCCAGGATCTTTTGTTCCGGCCCGACTCCCAGCGCGCAGAAGGGGGTTGCAGGCGCCTTGACTTTCATAAGTTACCAAATTAACGATGGACGCATCGCTCCCATCAGCCCCTCACGGCAACGAGGAGATCAGGTGAGACCTCATCACGCCTTAATGGCCACCGGCGCCGCCGGTGTGCTGATCCTGGGTGGCCTCGCGACCGCCACCCTGCCCGCATCGGCGGCCGCCACCGGCTGCTCGGTCAAGTACACGGTGCAGAGCCAGTGGACGGACGGATTCAGCGCGGACGTGGCGATAACCAATCTCGGCGCCGCCGTGCGAGGGTGGACCCTGACCTTCGACTTCCCCAGCGCGGACCAGAAGGTCACCAACGGCTGGAGCGCCACCTGGAAGCAGTCCGGAACCCATGTGTCCGCCGCGAGCCTCGACTGGAACGCGTCACTGGACACCGGAAGGTCTGTCTCCATCGGCTTCACCGGGGCGTGGAAGGGCGCCAACCCGGACCCCGCGTCATTCGCCCTCAACGGCGTCACCTGCACCGGCTCGGTGACATCCCCGACCCCCGACCCCACTCCACCCGGTGGCCCCGGCGGCCCGGCCCCGAAGCTGAAAGTCTCCGGCAACAAGCTCCTCACCGCGGACGGCAAGCAGTACCGGCCGCTGGGTGTGGACCGCTCCAGTGGTGAGTACGCCTGTGTGCAGGGCAAGGGGCAATGGGACAGCGGCCCGGTCGACCAGGCCTCCGTCGACGCGATGAAGACCTGGAACATCCATGCGGTACGCCTGCCGTTGAACGAGGAATGCTGGCTCGGCATCAACGGTTCACCCAGCGGAGCCACCTACCAGCAAGGCGTCAAGGACTACGTCAACCTGCTGGTGGCCAACGGCATCACGCCGATCCTCGACCTGCACTGGAACCGCGGCGCCTACACCAACGGGCCGGACTGGCACTGCAAGGACGCCACCGCGACATGCCAGAAACCGATGCCGGACGCGCAGTACGCCCCCCAGTTCTGGACCGGTGTCGCGAACGCCTTCAAGGGCAACGACGCCGTCGTCTTCGATCTGTTCAACGAGCCGTACCCCGAGATCGCCAGCGACTGGGACAAGACCGTCGGCTGGAACTGCTGGCGAGACGGCGGCACCTGCACCGGCCTTCCCTATGAAACCGCCGGCATGCAGGACCTGGTCGATGCCGTCCGGGCCACCGGCGCGACCAACGTCCTCATGCTGGGTGGCCTGGAGTGGGCCAACGACATGCGGGAGTGGCTGACCCACAAGCCGGCCGATCCGCTGAACAACATCGCCGCGTCCTGGCACTCGTACAGCTTCAACGCCTGCGCGACCGAATCCTGCTGGGACAGCCAGGTCGCCCCGCTCGCGCAGCAAGTGCCGGTCGTCATCGGTGAGTTCGGCCAGGACAACTGCGGCTTCGACTACATGCAGCGGTTGGTGGACTGGGCCGACGCGCACGACATGGGCTATCTCGCGTGGACGTGGAACCCGTGGGGCTGCAGCACCGGTGCCGTGCTCATCAAGGACTGGTCCGGCACTCCGGAGCCTGGCGTCGGGGAGGGTCTGAAGGCCCACCTCCTCGGCCAAGACCCCTACACCACGTAACCGGGCACCCAGCGGCTGCCCGCACCGCATACGAACGCACACCCACGCATACGAAGCCGCCCAGGCCGGATTCCGCGGACACACACCCCGGCCCGGGCGGCTTCAAGATCAACTCCGGGCAGCGCGCCCGGCCGACTCCACCAGCGGCAGCAGCCGGTACGCCACCCGCTCCCGCAGTGCCACCTCGGTGCGCGTCCGCACCACTCCGGGCAGGCTGATCACCTTCTGGATCACGTCCTCCAGATGCGCGTTGTCCCTCGCCACGACCCGCGTGAGCAGATCCCCGCCGCCCGCGATCGAGAACGCCTCGACGATCTCCGGTACGGCCGCCAGCGCGTCGCCCACGTCGTCGAGCCGCCCCTGGGTGACCTCGATGTGCACGAACGCCAGCACCGGATGACCGAGCGCGGCGGGCGACAGCGACGGTCCCGTACCGGTGATCACACCGTCCCGCTCCAGCCGGTCGAGCCGCGCCTGCAAGGTGCCCCGCGCCACCCCGAGGATCCGCGCGTACTCCCGCACGCTTGTCCGCGGCCGCTCCAGCAGCAGCCGCAGGATCCGGGTGTCGAGCTCGTCCACGGCCATGGCGTACGACCTCCTCGTCGCATGGTCCTTTGGCCCGTCGCTGGACGCTCCAGGACCGCTTTCGCTGTACCAATGGCCCAGCATAATCAACCTCGCTTGAGCCGACGGCGGCGAGGGTGCTGCAATGAGCCCGTCGATGGCGCTGCGGACCCCCGCGGCGCCTTTTCCATGCCGGGGCGTCCGGCACACAAGGGTTTCAGGGGGCGGTACGTGCTGAAGAGGGTGTTCATGGCGCCGGACCCGGGCCGCGTCCGGCTGCGCTTCGCCACGCGGGCCGTGCTCGGCATCGGTCTCGCGGTCGTGGTGTGCGGCCTCGCGGGCCACTCGCTCGCCGGTGCCGTCACCGGCGGTCTCGCCGCGCTGCTCGCCCTGTTCACCGTCATGGACGCCACCGTGCGGGGGCAGGCGCTCACCACCGCCCTGCTGCCCGCCGTGGGCCTGCCCGTCCTCGCCGCCGCGGCCGGACTCCACGCCCACCCCGTCGCCCGCGACCTCACCTTCCTCGCCGTGGTCGGCGCGGGCGTGTACGCCCGGCGCTGGGGCCCGCGCGGACACAGCCTCGGTGTCTTCGCGTTCATGACCTTCTTCGTGGCGCAGTTCCTGCACGCGACCACCGACCGGCTGCCCGAGCTCTACGCCGCCGTCCTGCTGTCCGTGCTCACCGCCGCCGCGGTCCGCTTCGGCCTGTGGTGCTACGAGCGCAGGCTGCCCCCGGTCCCCGTGCCCGCCCCGCCCGCCGGTACCGGCCTGGCCCGTGCGACCACCCGCCAGGCGGTCCAGGCCATGGCCGGCGCGGGCTTCGCCCTCGTCGCCGGCCAGCTGGTCTCCGGTCAGCGCTGGTACTGGGCCGTCGGCGCCACCTGGTGGATCTTCGTGAACACCACCTCGCGCGGCGAGACCCTGGTGCGCGGCTTCCGCCGCGTCCTCGGCACGGTGATCGGCATCGGCCTCGGCCTCCTCGTCGCCGTACCTCTGCACGGAGCGCCGGCGCCCACGGCCGTCCTGGTCGCCGGCTGCGTCTTCGGCATCTTCTACACGGCCGCCGTCTCCTACACGTGGATGATGCTCTGGGTCACCCTGCTCGCCGAGCTCCTCTACGGCCTCCTCGGCGTCCTGAACCCCGGCCTGCTGGCGCTGCGGCTCGCGGAGACGGGTGTGGGCGCGGTCGGGGCCGTCCTGGCGGTGCTGTTCGTCCTGCCGATCACCACCCACGCCGTCACCGACGCCTGGATCCAGCGCGCCCTGCGCTGCGTCCACGCCTGCACCGCCGAGGCCGCGGCCCGTCTCGCGGGCGTGCCGGGCGCCGACCCGGGCGGCCGCGTCCGGGAACTGGAGCACCTGCTCGGCAGGGTCCGCCTCTCGGTGGCCCCGCTGGTCCACCCCCTCAACCCGATGCGGGGCCGCAAGCGGCGCGCCCGGCGTGTCCTCGCCCTCCTCGACGACTGCGCGCGGGAGATCCGGGGCCTGGTCGCGGTCGCCGCCGACCCCGAGGCCTCGCACGACGCCCGTCTGACCACGGCGTGCCGACGGGTGGAGGCAGCCGTGGAGGCGCTCACGGAGGGCCGGGACCTCCCGGTGGCGGACCGTCTCCTCGCCGAGGAACCCGCACTGGCCCATCTGCACGGGCTGGAACGGGCGCTGGCGGAACTGGCGGCTCCGTTGCGCGCGCCGAGCGGCTCGCCACTGGTGGGAGCCTGAGCCCGGGCCCGCGAGCCCGCACCCACGCCGCCATGTCCGTGACGGCCCCGTGAAGGAGACCGGGGTTGGTCTAGACCGGTTCTGATCGACTGCTACCGTCGCCCCGAACGGCACTGACCGAGAGGGGACGACTGTGGCAGACGGCGGCGGGCGGCGACGGGCCTGGATCGGGTCGTTCACGGCGGCGGGAGGCCCCGGCATCGTGACGGCGGCGGTGGCCCCGCAGACGGGCGCTTTGAAGGTGCTGAGCGGCCTGAACGGCGTACCCGATCCGTCGTATCTGGCCCTGTCGGCCCGCGGCGACGTGCTGTATGCGGTCAGTGAGACGGCCCAGGGCGCGGTCGCCGCGTACCGGGTGACCGGCGAGCGGCCCGAGCCGGCCGGCCCGCCGGTGACCGTGGACGGGAACGGGCCCACGCACCTCGCCGTGCACGCCGGACACGTCCTGACCGCCAACTACGGCTCCGGCAGCGTCACCACCCTGCCGCTGCGCCCCGACGGCTCCCTCGCGGGCGCCCCCTCCGGCGTGCTCCGGCACACCGGTTCGGGCCCGCACCCGTCTCGCCAGCAGGGCCCGCACGCCCACCAGGTGCAGCCCGACCCGAGCGGACGGTGGATCGTCAGCGTCGACCTCGGCACCGACTCCGTGCGGGTGTGCACCCTGACCGACGGCGCGCTCGACGTGCACCGCGAGATCGCCCTGCGCCCCGGCTCGGGCCCGCGCCACCTGGCCTTCCACCCCGACGGCACCCGCGCCTACGTCCTCAACGAGCTCACCCCGACCCTCACCGTGTGCCGCTGGGACGCCGAGCAGGGCTCGCTGAAGCCCCTGAGCGAGGTCCACGTGCTGGCGGGCACCCCCGCGGGCGACGCGTACCCGTCAGGTGTCGTCGCGTCTCCTGACGGCCGCTTCGTGTGGACCGCCACCCGGGGCGAGGACGTCCTGTCCACGTTCGCCGTCGAGGGCGACGCCCTGAGGCTGGTCGGCACCGTCATCTGCGGCGGCCGCTGGCCCCGGGCCCTGGCGCAGTCCGGAGGATTCCTGTACGTGGCCAACGAGCGCTCCGGCGAGGTGACCTGGTTCGCCGTGGACCCGGCGACCGGCCTGCCCAGGTACGAGGGTTCGATCGAGGTACCGGCCGCCTCCTGCGTGGTCTTCGGCTGATCCGGTCCAACGCACGCCGAAGGGCCCGCTCCGAGGGATGGAGCGGGCCCTTTCGGTGTCGCGGCCGCCGGGTGCGCGCTCAGCGCACCGGCGCGCCCTGTGCCTGCTGCGGGGCGATGCCCAGCGCGGTCGTGTACTTGGCGAGGACGAGCTTGCCGATCGCCGGGTAGGGGCCGAGCGGCTCGGCGGCGGAGCAGCCGGCCTCCTTGGCCGCCTCCTCGATCACGGCGGGGTCGATCTCCGGCCCTATCAGGTACGGAGCGAGCGCCAGCTGCTGAGAGCCGGAGGACCGCAGCTGGTCGGCGATGGACGCGATCGAGCCGTCCTGGTCGAGCGCCGCCGCCATCACCGGCACGGCGAGGCGCGCGGCGAGCAGCATGCCGGTGATCCCGGCCGCCTGCACGGCCTCCTCGCCACCCACCGCGCCCAGGATGATGCCGTCCGCGGCGGTCGTCACGGCGAACAGGCGGGCGCGGTCGGCACGGGCCAGCCCGGCCTCCGACAGACGCACGTGCAGCGCCTCGGCGAGCAGCGGGTGCGGGCCCAGCACATCGGTGAGGTCGGCCGCGATCCGGCTGTCCATGACGGCCTGGCGGATCCGGCGCAGCAGCGCGCCGTCCGGGCCGGCGAGCAGGGGCACGACGACGGCGACGGGGCCCTCGGGCTCCTTGACGTCCATCCCGGCGGCCTTGGCCTGCTCGTACCGCGCGGTGCGCTCGTCGGCGGCGTGGGCGAGGACGGCCTGAAGCGTGGGGAACTCCGAGTCGTCCCCGTCCAGGTACCCGATCCGCGCGTCCAGGCCGGGCAGCTCGGAGCGGGCGATGCTCACGACCTCCTCGGCGAGGCTGCGCGTGGCGGCGCCGGGCGTGCCGGGCACCGCGAGGACGAGCGCGGGCGCGCCCTCGGGAGCCGCCAGCGGCTCGGGTCGGCGGTGCCGCCCGGGCTGGCGAGGTCGCGGCATTCGTACTGGCAGGCCGGACGCGGGCCCAGTGGGGGAGCTCATGGCGACGCATGTTACTGGCTTCCTGGGCTTCCCTGTTCGGGGAGGGTGCAGGTGAGCGGTATCCGTCCGGTTTTGTCTGATGAGTTACGTCCGCTTCAGCCCCTCTTTGGGGTCACCACGTACAGCATCGACTCATCTCCCGGCAGAGTGAGCGAACTTTGCGCGAGTTCTGTGGCGATCTGTACGGATCCCTCCAGCGGCCCGCCCGCGGCCGGGACCCGCCGGGCGTGCGGCAGCCGTCGCGCCAGCTCCTCCTGAAGCGGTACGAGAAGCGCGGCATCCATCTTGAACAAGCCACCGGTGAGGCAGACATGTGTCTCGCCCTCCGCGGGGCAGACCGCGGCCGCGGAGTCGGCCATGTGCCGGGCCGCCTCGCGCAGGATCCCCTCGGCGACCGGGTCGCGCCCGGCGCAGGCCGCCACGTGGGGCGCGAAGGAGGCCAGCACGGCGGGCCGGTCCGTGCGCGGGTACAGCCTGGCGGGCAGCTCCCGCACCGGTCCGAACGACTCCTCGGCCAGAGCCAGCAGCGCCGCCGAGCCCCCGGGCCGTCCGTCGTGTGCTCGCAGCGCGGCCTCCAGCCCGGCCCGCCCGATCCACGCGCCGCCCCCGCAGTCGCCCAGCAGATGGCCCCAGCCGTCCGCCCGGCGCCAGGACTTGAGGTCGGTGCCGATCGCGATGAGACCGGTACCGGCGGCGACGACCGCACCCGGGCGCGGCCCGAGAGCACCGGCGTAGGCGGTCACCGCGTCCGCGGCGAGCGCGACGGTCCGGACCCCGAACTCCCGCTCCAGCGCGGCGGGAAGTTCGGCCCGCAGGGCGTCACCCAGGGTCGCGAGACCGGCCGCCCCGACGACGGCGGTACCGAGCCCGCCCACCTCCGCCTCGGGCAGCAACGCCCGCACCATGGGGACCAGTTGCTCCATCAGATGCCCCGGATCGATCCCCTTCGGACCCGTACGCACCGGCACCCGGGACTCCCGCGGCGCCGTGGTCGCACAGCCGGGAGCACCCAGGACGACCCGCAGCCCGGACCCGCCGGAGTCGACGGCGAGGAATCCCTCCCCCGTGCCGGCCCCCGCCGCACCGGTCACGGCAGGCGCCAGTCCACCGGCTGTCCCCCCTGCCTGACCAGCAGGTCGTTGGCCCGGCTGAACGGACGCGAGCCGAAGAAACCGCGGTCGGCCGACATGGGGGAGGGGTGGGCGGACTCCACGGACGGGAGATCGCCAAGCAGCGGACGCAGATTGCGTGCGTCGCGGCCCCACAGGATCGACACCAGCGGCTTCCCGCGCGCCGCGAGGGCCCGTATGGCCTGCTCCGTGACCTCCTCCCAGCCCTTGCCGCGGTGCGCGGCGGGCTTGCGCGGAGCCGTCGTCAGCGCCCTGTTGAGCAGCAGCACGCCCTGCTGGGTCCATGGCGTCAGATCACCGCTGGACGGCTGCGACAGCCCCAGGTCGGTGTGCAGCTCCCGGTAGATGTTGATCAGGCTGCCGGGCAGCGGCCGGACATCGGGCGCGACCGAGAAGGACAGGCCCACCGCGTGCCCCGGTGTCGGATACGGGTCCTGACCGACGATCAGTACCCGCACCTCGTCGAAGGGCTGCTGGAAGGCCCTCAGCACGTTCGGTCCTGCCGGGAGGTAGGTGCGTCCCGCGGCGATCTCCGCGCGCAGGAAGTCGCCCATCCGGGAGATCTGCCCGGCGACCGGTTCCAGGGCCTTCGCCCAGCCGGCTTCGACGATTTCATGCAAGGGTCGTGGTGCCACGGCGTCACCCTACTGCCGTACGGCAGACGGAGATCAACCGGTGGCCAAGGCCCCGGCGTAACCCGGCCGGGATCACGCGACCACCGCCGCCCGCACGCACAGCACGTCCGGCAGGTGCGAGGCCAACTGCCGCCAGCTGTCGCCGTCGTCGGCCGAGGCGTACACCTCGCCGTTGCGGTTGCCGAAGTAGACGCCGGCCGGGTCCGCGTCGTCCGTGCACATCGCGTCCCGCAGCACCGTGCCGTAGTGGTCCTCCTGCGGCAGGCCCGCGGTGAGCGGCTCCCAGGTCTTGCCCGCGTCCGCCGTGCGGAAGACCCGGCAGCGACGGCCGGCCGGGACACGGTCCGCGTCGGCGTTGATCGGGAAGACGTACGCCGTCTCCCCGCGGTGCGGATGGGCGGCCGCCGCGAAGCCGAACGTGGACGGCAGTCCCTCGCCGATGTCCGTCCAGTGCGCGCCCGCGTCGTCGCTCCTGTACACACCCCAGTGGTTCTGGAGGTACAGCCGGTCCGGATCGGCCGCGTCCCGGGCGACCTTGTGGACGCACTGGCCGAACTCCGGGTCCGGGTCGGGCAGGAACACCGCGGAGACACCGGAGTTGGACGGCTCCCAGCTCACGCCGCCGTCCTTGGTGCGGAACACCCCGGCCGTGGAGACGGCCACCGTCACCGCGCGCGGGTCCCGCCTGTCGGTCAGGACGGTGTGCAGGCCCTCACCGCCGCCGCCCGGCACCCACTTCGAACGGGTCGGATGCTCCCACAGGGGCCGGACCAGCTCGAAGCTCTCCCCGCGGTCCTCCGAGCGGTACAGCGCGGCCGGTTCCGTGCCCGCGTACACCACGTCGGGCTCGGCCGCCGCCGGGTGCAGCTGCCAGACCCGCTCCAGGGAGGCCCCGGTGTCCTTCGGGAACTTCACGGCGGGCCGGGCAGGCTCCGTCCAGGTGCGGCCCAGGTCGTCGGAGTGGAACACCGAGGGACCCCAGTGCGCGCTGTCGCCGCCGGCCAGCAGCCGCGGACGCTCGCCCCGGGTGTCGATCGCGACCGAGTACACGGCCTGCGCGTTGAAATACGGGCTCTCGTCGAATTCCCAGGTGCCGCCGCGCCCGCGCCCGATGAACAGGCCTTTGCGCGTGCCCACGGCAAGCAGCTTCTCGGTCATGCCGATCTCCTCCGTGACGTCTTTGTCCCAGACACCGGCCAGTCTGCACCCCGCCACTGACAGTCACCTCTGGAAAGGGCTTCACCGCAGGTCAGCGCGGGGATGGTAACCGGCCGCAGCGATTGACGGGCGGCTTTCGCCAAGATGCCCGCACCGGGCGGGCGGCCGGTGGGATCGTCGTGACGGAGAACTCGCCGTGAGCCGTGAGCATCGGGGCGGGCTCTGCCGTATGGGAGGTCGGTCCGGCATGTTCGTGCGCCCGTCGCTCATGAGGAGGATGCCCTCGATGGCGTTCCGTGGTCCCAAGGTCTGGCTGTGGCGCTGGCGGCGCAACCCGCTCAGACGCCGCGCCGACGCCCTCGAGGCGTGGGTCGTGCTCGGTGCCTGGCTGCTCACCCTGGTGGCCGGGGTGCTCGCCGGTCTGGGGGTGAACCGGGCCGTCGGGCATCAGCTGGCGCTGGAGCGGGTCGAATGGCGGCCCGTCGTCGCCCGGCTCGCCGAGCAGGCCCCCGGCACGGCCGACCCGGGCACGTCGAGCGGCGAACGGGTGTGGGGCGAGGTGGCGTGGACCGGGGCCGACGGCTCGGCCCACACGGGCCAGGTCCGCGTCGACCCCGGCAGCACCCAGGGCACCGCGGTCACCGTCTGGACGGACGCCCAGGGCCGCCTGATGACCCAGCCCGCCACCGAGGGCCAGGCCAGGATCCGCGCCGCGATGATCGGCGTCCTGGTCGGCCTCAGCACCGCGGCCGTGCCCTTTGTGGGCGGCCGGGTCCTGCGCGGCCGCATGGAGCGCCGCCGCCTCGACCAGTGGGACACGGACTGGGCGCACTTCGGACCGCTGTGGGGCGGCAGACGGGCCGACGGGAGGTGACGCCGGCGGGCGCGGCGGCCCGGTGTGCGGTGTGCGGGTGACACCTCGCGAACCGCACCCGGTGACCGCGGCGCGCTCCCTCCCCGTGGCCCCTACCCGGCCCCCAGAACCTCCCGGCAGGCCCGCACCAACCGCTCGTCGTCCAGCACGTCCTGGCTGCCGTATCCGCCGGACGTCGATGCCAGATGCCGTCGCCGGGCCGCCAGTTCCGCACGCACGAGATCGTGCAGCGGGGCTCCGACAGGGCCCAGGGCGGCAAGACAGGCGGTGACGGTCCGGCGGGTGTACGGATTCTCCGTCCAGGCCGTCCGCAGGACCGGCGCGGCGAGCTCCCCGTCCCCGGAGATCCGCCACACGGCACACGCGGCGGACACCCGCTCCCACAGGTCCTCCGCCCGGACCATCCGCCGCAACCCCGGGAGGGCCCCGCCCGCCTCGGGCCCGAGCCGCGCCAGCGCGGTCGCGGCCGCTCGCCGCCCGGGCTTCCCGTCCGCCAACTCACCGGTCAGTACCGGCAGTACGGCCGAAGCGTCCCCTGCCACGGACCACAGCGCCCCCGCGGCGACCGCCGCGTACTCCGTCTCCAGGAGCTCGCGCAGCACGGGTGTCACCACGGTGGCCGCCCCTCGCCCGAACGCGTCGAGCGCCCGAACAGCCGACTCCACCACGGCGTCCCGCAGCCGCAGCCGCAACGGCAGGCCCCGCAACAGCCGCAGCACCTCCGGTACGGCCTCCCCGTCGCCCAGGGCGGTGAGCGCCGACAACAGCGGCACCGCCCGCTCGAAGGTCCCGGCGGAGTCCGGCACGACCTCGCCGAGCCGTCGGCGCAGGGCCGGCGCGAGCTGGGCCGCCGCGGGGCCCAGGTGGCCGATCACCCGGCCCAGGTCGTCGGGGACGAGCGGCCCCGCCAGCACCTCGGCCAGTACCGGCGTCGCCCGGGAATCCCCGCTCCTGGCAAGGGCCTTGAGTGGACCGCCCAGGGTCGGCGCCACGCGCTGCCGGCGCCGTGTCCACAGGTCCGGCCGGGAGGTCACCAGGGCGGCCAGGTCGTCGGCGGCGGGTGCGGCCAGGCCGAAGAGGTCCTCCAGGACGGACACCGCCGCATCACGCAGCCTGCCCTCGTCGGTGGCCAGTTGAGCGCCGATCAGGGCGACCGGCTCCGCCCATTCGGCGCGCCACTCACGGAACAGCCCCGCTGACATCCACACCGCGTTGCACCGGTCCACGGCATCCGGACTGGTCAACTGGCCAATCAGCAGGGCGGTTCGTTCGTCGAGCCGGTCACCGAGCCCGCGGTGCAGGGTCCGCAGCAGCTGCGAGCCCTCCTCGTCCGAGGGCCGCAACCGCCGCAGCCGACGCGCGAGGGTGTCGGAATGGGGGCAGCCGACGCCGTCGCGCCCGGTGGACCGCCGCGCCGACCGCTCTCTGAGCAGCCCCACGGCGACCGCCACCAGGTCGGGCGGCAGCCGGTCGGGGGCGCACTGGGCGAGCTGGCCGAGAGCGGCGAGGCGCAGCCCGGGGGCGTGCGGCGCGGTGCTCTGTGCCGTGAGCAGGTCCAGCGCCCCGGCCGCGTGCCCGGGATGCCGGCGTACGAAAAGGCCCAGGCTCTCGGTGAGGGCGTTCAGGACCCCATCGTCCCGCTCCAGTGTGCAGCGCTCCCGCAACAGGCCCAGGACGCGGACCGGTTCGTCCAGGAACAGCACGAGCGCCCCCGGGGCGGCCCGGCGGACGGAGGGGTCGGCGTCCCCCGCCAGCCGGACGAACACCTCGGCGCCCGCGCGCAATCCGACCCGGGCCCGCGCGCGCAGACCGCCCCCGACGACGTCCTCCCGGTTCGCGCTCTCCGTGCCGATGCTGACGAGGAGTTCGACGATGCCGGACCGGTCCGCCACCTCCCCGCTCGCCACGAGCGCGAGCAGAAACGGAACGCAGGCCAGTGTCGAGTCGTACACGTCTCCCTGGTGGTGCACCGCGCCGTACATCCCGTCGAGGGCGGTCTCCCGCTCGACCGGGTCCGCGGAGGCGAGCCCCCGCAGCAGCCCGGGCACATCCCCCGCACTGCCGTACGCATGCCGCAGCGAGGCCCAGTCGACCTCGTCGATCCCCGTGAACACGTTGTCCTCCCAGGCGAAGTACCAACTGATCGGAGTCTGCACCACGGGACTGACAACGAAGCGGAATCAGTGTGTGACGCTGAGCGATCCGGACAGGGAGGTGGTCCGGTTCTCGCCATCCGGGCCCGGAACGGCCTCAGTTGACGCCGGGCAGGGCCCTCCCGAGGACCGCGTCCACGTCCGCGGCGCCGGGCAGCGTGCCGAAGGCGTGCCCCCAGTCGCCGCCGAGCCGGGTCGCGCAGAAGGCGTCGGCGACCGCGGGCGGCGCGTGCCGGACGAGGAGGGACGCCTGGAGGGTCAGGGCCATGTGCTCCACCAGCCGGCGGGCGCCCGCCTCGGACGCCGTGGCCAACAGGTCCTTCAGCCGGGCGACGGCCCCGTCCAGACGGGCGTCGGCCCCCTGCGCCAGGGCGAGTTCGCCGAACAGCGCCTGAGCGGTGTCCGGCTCACGGCGCAACGCCCGCAGGACGTCCAGGGCGTTGACGTTCCCGGATCCCTCCCAGATCGACAGCAGGGGCGCCTCCCGGTAGTGCCGGGGCATGCCCGAGTCCTCCACATAGCCGTTGCCGCCGAGGCACTCAAGGGCCTCCGCGGTGAAGGCCGGACCTCGCTTGGTGACCCAGTACTTGCCGACCGCGGTGGCGATACGGCGGAACGCCTGCTCGCCGCTGTCGCCGCGCACGGCACGGTCGGCGGCGCCGGCGAGCCGCAGCGTGAGGGTGGTGGCGGCCTCGGACTCCAGCGCCAGATCGGCCAGGACGTTGCGCATCAACGGCTGGTCGATCAGCCGGGCGCCGAACGCGCTGCGGTACCGGGCATGGTGACCCGCCTCGACGAGCGTCCTGCGCATCAGAGTCGCCGACATCATCACGCAGTCCAGCCTGGTGCAGTTGACCATCTCGATGATCGTTTTGACGCCGTGCCCCTCGGGCCCGACCAGCCAGGCCATGGTCGCGTCGAACTCGGGCTCGGAGGAGGCGTTCGACCGGTTGCCCAGCTTGTCCTTGAGGCGCTGGATGCGGAAGGTGTTGCGGCTGCCGTCCGGCAGGACACGCGGGACGAGGAAACACGACAGCCCGCCGGGCGCCTGCGCCAGCACCAGGAAGACATCGCACATGGGCGCCGACGTGAACCACTTGTGCCCGCGCAGCGTGTACACCCCGGACTCCGCGGTGGGCGTCGCCGTCGTGGTGTTCGTCCGGACATCGGAGCCGCCCTGCTTCTCGGTCATCCCCATGCCGGCGAGCAGGCCCCGCTTCTCGGTCGGCACCCTCAGCTCCGGCTCGTACTCGCGGCCCGTCAGCAGGGGTTCGTAGACCTTCGCCAGCTCAGGCTCCCTGCGCAGCGCGGGGATCGCCGCGTACGTCATCGACGTGGGACAGCCGTGGCCCGCGTCCGTGTGCCCCCACACCAGGCCGCCCGCCGTGCGCGCGACGTGAGCGCCGACGCGGTCCTCCGCCCAGGGAGTACCGGCCAGTCCCTCCGCGACGGCGGTCCGCATCAGGTGGTGCCAGCTCGGGTGGAAGTCGACCTCGTCGACCCGGTTGCCGTACCGGTCGTGGGTGCGCAGCACCGGCTCGTGCCGGTTGGCCTGATCCGCCCACTCCTGCGCCTCGGCGCTGCCGGCCAGCAGACCGAGACGCCGGATGCCCTCCTCGGCCCAGTCGGCGCCCTCGCGGCGCAGCCCTTCCAGGAGCGCGGGGTCGTCGCAGGCGTCGTAGGGGGCCAGCGGAAGGGGCTGGTTGGTGACGGAGTGGGTGGCGGACTGTTCCGGCGCGGAGAGGGAGACCATGGAGTCCATGTTGCACTTCGTCTGCGGCCGTAGCAATAGTGCAACAAGAAGGGGGTCGTACAGTACGTGACCATGCGGAGGAACGTGTCGGAGCAGTCCGGTGAGGTCGACCTGCGGCCGCTGTCCGCGCGGTCCGTCGTGCTGAGCCTCCTGCTCGGCGCGCACCCGCCGGAGATGCCGGTCAAGGACCTGGTCCGCGCGGTGGAGCCGTTCGGGGTCGGCGGCTCCACGCTGCGTGCCGCGCTCAGCCGGATGGTGGGCGCCGGTGACCTGCGGCGCGCCGACACCGTCTACGGCCTCAGTGAACGCCTGCTGGCCCGGCAGCGCCGCCAGGACGACTCCGTGCACCCCCGCACGCGCGCGTGGGACGGCGACTGGGAGATGGTCGTGATCACCGCGACGGGCCGCGGACCGGCCGAACGCGCCGACCTGCGCGCGCGGCTGACCGTCCTCCGGCTCGCCGAACTCCGCGAGGGCGTCTGGCTGCGCCCCGCCAACCTGCTCCGGGCTCTCCCCGACGACCTCGACGGGATCGCTCAGCGCTGCACGGCCCGTCCCGAAGGCTCCGGACCCGAGCTGGCCGCCGCCCTGTGGCCCCTCGACGCCTGGGCGGCCGACTCCCGGGCGCTGCTCGCCCATGTCGCCCGCGCGGAGCGGCCCGCGGACCGGCTCACCGGCTTCGCGGCGGTCGTACGCCATCTGCTGACCGACCCGGTGCTGCCGCCCGAGCTCCTGCCGCCCGGCTGGCCGGGCGCGGAACTGCGCTCGGCGTACGCGGCCTATCAGGCCGAGCTGGCGGAGACGGTCCCGCAGGACCGGCTGCGCACATGACACGGCGTACATGACATGGCGTACATGACCCCGCGCACACGACAAGGCGGCCGTGCGAAGCGCCGTGCGGGGACGCTTCGTACGGCCGCCTTCACCTGCCGAGCGGCTACTTGTAGGTGATGTCGGACGTCGCGTACTTGCAGTAAGTACCGTCCGGTCCGGAGCCGTTCGTGGTGGGCTCCTTGCCGGTGTTGTTACCGATGTACTTCTGGCACGGGACGATCTTCTTGCCGGAGTCGCCCACGATCGTGATCTTCTTCAGGGTCGCGCTGTCGCCGTAGTTGGTGTTGATGCCGACGAGCTTGTTCCCCGAGTAGGTCGCCTCGATGGTGTTGAGGTTGATCGTGCGCTTGTACTGCGTCGAGCAGTTGCCGCAGGAGCGGACGAAGGTCCCGAAGTTCTGCACGGCGAAGTTGGAGATGTTGAGCGTGCCCGCGCCGTTGAACTGGAACACCTTGTCGCTGGCCGACTTCGCGCCACCGCCGGAGACGGTGTACACGTTCGACGACGAGGAGCCGCGGAAGGTCGCCGCGTCCTCGCCGACGTCCTCCCACCAGACGTTCTGCAGCGTGCAGCTGCCCGCGCAGTGGATGCCGTCGGCGGCCGGGGCGCCGATGATGACGTTCTTGAGGACGGTGCCGGCGGCCAGGTTCAGGATCGGACCCTGGTCCTCGTCCTGGCTGTCACTGCCGAGGTCGCCCGTGCCGTACAGGCGCTTCATCCCGTAGTCCTTGGTGCCGGACAGTTCGATGGTCGAGGAGACCGCCTGGCTGCCGTTGGCCGTGGGCCAGGTGGCGGCGCTCGCCGTCGGCGCGTTGAGTGTCATGATCATGACAGCCGAAAGGCCGAACGCGGCCGCGGCTCCCGTCAGCGCGCGGGTACGCGCGCGTGGGCGTGCCGAAGAAGTCATGTCCCGAATCCTTCTTCCTTGTCGGGGGGTGGACTGGTTGGGGGGTGGTCAGAGCTTTCCGGCGCCCGCGCCGCCCGTCACCGAGGCGACGACGGAGGAGGCGGGCTCGGCGGTGTAGCCGTACGGAGCGGTGGTGAACGTGCCGACCTGCGAGATCTCGGTGGCGGCTCCACCGAGGTCGTTGCCGCGCAGGTTGGCGTAACCGTCCACGTCACTGTTCCGGTTCGTGGTGACAGCGACTCCGGTGCTGCGGAAGACGTTGTTCTCCACGAGCATCTGGGCGCCCATGCGCGAGTGCACGGCGGTCTCGGCCCCGACGACGTAGTTGTCGTAGAAGTGCCCGGTGCCGAAGCGCAGACTCGGGATGCGCGAGTTGACGTTGTTGAACCAGTTGTGGTGGTACGTCACCTTCAGGTGGCCGGTGTCCTCGCTCGCGTTGTTGTCGCTGTGGCCGACGAGCGAGCCCTTGAAGTGGTCCTTGAAGGTGTTCCACGACACCGTGACGTAGTCCGAGCCGTGGTTGATGTCCAGCAGCCCGTCGTAGTAGTCCTTGTCGTGATCGCGGTCCGCCGAGAAGGAGTTGTGGTCGATCCACACCTTCGTCGAGGCCTGCACCTCGATGCCGTCGGCGGGCGCGAGCGGCTTGCTGATGTTCAGGTTGCGGACCACGACGTTCGTGACCTTCTTCAGCCGCAGCCCGCCGCCGGTGAACCCGGACGACGAACCGACGCCCAGCACGGTGGTGTTGGAGCCGATGTCGACGCTGCCGCTCAGTGAGATCAGTCCGCTGACCTTGACGACCTTCGCCGTGTTTCCGGTGACGGCCGCCTTGAAGGCGCTCAGGGTGGAGACGGTGACCGCTGAAGCGCTGCCGCCGCCGGTGGTCCCGGCGCCGAAACCGATGGGGGAGGTCTCGGCGGCCCCGGCCGGCTGCGGAACGGCCAGGGCGGCCGCCGTCGCGAGCGCGGCCGCACCGGCGGCCAGAGCGGATCTTTGCGTGTGTGTACGTGGGGGGCGAGTACGCATGCGGGGTGCGTCCCTTCGTGGTGCCTGCCTGGTGCTTGGTTGGACATGTACGTGAAGAATGTTCGTCATGCTGAACGCTGTACACAGTGCAGAGCGGCGATGCGGGAGCCCAGTGGGGTGGGCCGATCACATCGCTGAACGGAACGTAGAGGGTAAGCGCTTTCTGGTCAACGCTTTGCGCAGAAGACATTCGGCCACCCAGGTGGGGGAGGGGGGCGGTCGGCGCGAGCGAATTCTTTCGATGTGTGGGAGCGCTTCCATGGTGGCCATGTGCATGCCACCATGCTCGCCGGAGGCTTCCCTTCCGCAAGATTTCCGAGGACTTCCGAGAGGGGTGAGCCGGTGGCGGTTCCACACATGGGTACGTTCGTCAGCGCCCTGATGCTCAGCCTGCTCGTCCTGGGAGTCATGACCGGGGCCGAGGCCGGGAGGGGCTTCCGGTACGAGGGCCGACGGCATGTCCCCATGACGACCGCGGACGGCGCGGACACCTGGAGCCTCGCTCCCCCGAGCGACGCGGGCCGGCCGCGGGCGGCCGATGTGCCCCTGGCCTTCCTGGGCGTTGCCGGGAACATCGGCAACGGCGAGACGACCCGCGGCATGCAGCCGTCCGCAAGCGCCAGTCACCCCCAACCGCGTTGCCGGCCGGCCCTGTTGACCCAGACCGACTCATCCCGCTGATCCGTCCGAAAGAGAGGGGCAAGGACATGTCCACCACCCCCAGGAGACCGCTGCGCTCGGTGCTGCTGGCCCTGCTGTCGTTGCTCGCGGCGGCGCTCGTGGCCGCCCCCGGCGCGTCGGCCCGCACGGAGGCCGTCCCCACGGCGGCCCTCACCGAGATCACCGGCTTCGGTACGAATCCCAGCAATCTCCAGATGTACCTGTACGTGCCGGACAACGTCACCGCGCACCCCGCGGTCGTGGTGGCCGTGCACTACTGCACCGGCTCGGGACCGGCCATGTACAACGGCACCGAGTGGGCCCGACTGGCCGACACCTACGGCTTCGTGGTGATCTACCCCTCGGTCACCCGCTCCAGCAAGTGTTTCGACGTGTCCTCGCCGCAGGCGCTGAAGCGGGGCGGCGGCAGCGACCCCGTCGGCATCAAGTCGATGATCGACTGGACGGTGAACACTTACTCCGCCGACACCGCGAGGATCTACGCCACCGGCATCTCCTCCGGCGCGATGATGACGAACGTCCTGCTCGGTGACTACCCGGACGTGTTCGCGGCGGGCGCGGCCTTCGCCGGCGTCCCCTTCGGCTGCTTCGCGACGACCGACGGCTCGGAGTGGAACAGCGCCTGCTCGGGCGGCACGATCACCCATACCCCGCAGCAGTGGGGCGACCTGGTACGCGCCGCCTACCCCGGCTACAACGGCACCCGGCCGCGCATGCAGGTGTGGCACGGCACCGAGGACGACGTGCTGCGCTACCCCAACTTCGGGGAGGAGATCAAGCAGTGGACGAACGTCCTCGGCGTGAGCCAGACCCCTGCGGCCACGGACACCCCCCAGTCCGGCTGGACCCGCACCCGCTACGGCGCCACCGGTGACCGGGCCCCCGTCGAGGCCGTCAGCCTCCAGGGCGTCGGCCACAACCTCTACGCCGGCGGGATGGCCGCCCGCGCCCTCACCTTCTTCGGCCTCGACAGTTCGGGCCCGGCGCCTCAACCACAGCCGGGCGCCTGCAAGGTGACGGCCACGACCAACGCCTGGAGCACCGGACTCACGGCCTCGGTCACCCTCACCAACACCGGCACGACCGCGATCAACGGCTGGCAACTCGCCTTCACCCTCCCCACCGGCCAGACCATCACCAACGGCTGGGGCGCCACCTACAGTCCTGCCTCCGGCGCGGTGACGGCGACGAACGCGACGTACAACGGCACGATCGCGCCGAACGCGAGCGTCAGCATCGGCTATCAGGCGAACCACAGCGGGAACAGTGCGGCGCCGGGAAGCTTCAGCCTCAACGGGACCGCTTGTACGGCGAGTTGACCGGCGGTCGGCCGTCAGGCGAGGCGAGCGCGCCGAAGGCGGTGCCGGGAGCGACGCTCAGACCGACCGGTGGCACTGGTCCCGAGGGCCGGCCCCCGCGTCCGCAGGGCCCCGGGAAGCCTGGAGAAGTGGAGCCGCCGTGACCTCCCCCGCCGTCAGCAGTCGTGCCCTCCCGCACCCCGAGCGCGGCGAGATCCGGCTGGAGGGCATCCTGCACGCCCTGTCCGACCCGGGGCGCCTGCGGATCGCGCGAGAGCTCGCCGCGGCCGACGGCGAGCTCTCCTGTTCGCACTTCGATCTGCCCGTCACCAAGTCGACGACCACCCACCACTTCCGGGTGCTGCGCGCGCTAGACGATCTCTTCCCGGGGCTTCTCGACACCCTCCTCGACGCCGCCGCCCGCCAGGCCGTCCGGGTCGGGAGCGGCTGAACCGGCCCTTGAGGGCAGGTGGTTGAAGAGCAGGTTCAGCACGATCGCGGTCAGGCAGCCCGCGCTGATACCGCTGTTCATCACCGTCTGGAACCAGTCGGGGAACTTCTGGTAGATCGTCGGCACGCCGACCGGCAGCACCCCCATGGCCACCGAGACGGCCACCACCGTCAGGTTGTTGTTGCCCTTGAAGTCCACCTGGGTGAGCGTCCTCAGGCCGCTCGCCGCGACCGTCCCGAACATCACCAGGCCCGCCCCGCCCAGCACCGGCGCCGGGATCGCCGCGACCACCGCACCCAGCTTGGGCAGCAGGCCCAGCAGCACCAGGATGCCGCCGGCCGTGGCGACGACCCAGCGGCTGCGCACCCGGGTCATGCCGACCAGGCCCACGTTCTGGGCGTACGCCGTGTACGGGAAGGTGTTGAAGACGCCGCCGAGGACGGTGGACAGGCCGTCGGCGCGCAGGCCGTCGGAGAGGGAGCGCGGCTCGACCCGGCGGTCCGTCATCTCGCCGACCGCGATCAGGTCACCGGTCGTCTCGGTCATCGTCACCAGTGCCACGACCAGCATCGACACGATCGCCGAGAACTCGAAGGTCGGCGCCCCGAAGTGGAACGGCGTGCTGATGCCGACCCAGTCCGCGTCCCCGACCCCGTCGAAGTCCGTGAACCCGAAGGGGACGGCCACCACAAGGCCCACCACGATGCCGACCAGCACCGCGATCCGGCTCAGGAACGCCGGCGCGAACCGCTGCACGCCCAGCACCACCGCCAGCACGAACACGGCCAGCGCGATGTTCCTCGGCGCGCCGAAGTCGGCCGAACCGACCCCGCCCGCCGCCCAGTTGCCCGCGACCGGCAGCAGGGAGACACCGATGATCAGGATCACCGTGCCCGTGACCAGCGGGGGGAAGAAGCGCAGCAGCCTGCCGAAGACCGGAGCGAGCAGCATGATCGCGAGGCCCGCGACGATCACCGAGCCGTAGATCGCGGGGAGTCCGCCGCCCGTCGTGCCGATCAGGACCATCGGGGACACGGCCGCGAAGGTGCAGCCCTGCATGATCGGAAGGCGTACGCCGAAGCGCCAGAAGCCGACGCACTGGATGAGCGTGGCGATACCGCACACCAGCAGGTCGGCGGTGATCAGATACGCCAGGTCCGCCGGCGACAGCTTCATCGCGCTGCCCACGATCAGGGGGACGGCCACGGCGCCGGCGTACATGGCGAGGACGTGTTGGAGGCCGAAGGCGGTGAGCTGTCGTACCGGGGGTACTTCGTCCACGGGGTGCACAGGGGAGGTTTGGGCCATGTCCGAGACCGTAAGCGCGTTGAACAGTTTGTTGATTTCGGGTGTGTTGCCGGTTCGTTAGGGCGTCGCTAGAAGCCGTGGGCGGCGCTGCGCAGCGACTGCCAGTCCGGGAGCTTCACCACGCCCCGCCCCAGCGACGCGCCGAGCTCCGCCTCCGCGCGCTCGATGGCGCACCACCCCGCCCACTCCACCGGCTCGACCCCCGCTGCCCGCAGCGCCTCCAGCGGATCCCCGGGCAGTTCTTTGTGTACGAGCCCGGGGGCGTCCTCCATCAGCGAGGTCACCGTCTCCTTGGCGTCCGGACGGTTGGTGCCGATCACTCCTGTCGGGCCGCGCTTGATCCAGCCGGCCACGTACTCTCCCGGGACGGCGGAACCGCCGTGCACGACACGGCCGTTGACGTGGGGGACCGTGCCGCTCTCCGCGTCGAACGGCAACCCCTCCACCGGCATTCCCCGGTAGCCCACCGAGCGCAGCACCAACTGGGCCTCGATCTCCTCGAATTCACCGGTCCCGCGCACTCCGCCGCGCCCGTCCGGCACCGTCCTCTCGAAGCGCACCGCGCCCACACGGCCGCCGTCGGCCAGGAATTCGACGGGACGCAGGAAGAAGCGCAACGAGATCCTGCGGGAGGACGGCTGTGACGGGCCGGTCGCCCAGCCCCGCAGCACCTCCACGTTCCGGCGCTGCGCCGCCGGCAGGGCAGAGGGGTCGAGGCAGGCCGGGTCCAGGGCCAGCTCCTCCGCGCGTGCGGCCACTTCGGTGTCCGGCAGGGACCCCAGCTCGCGCAGCTCCTTGGTGGTGAAGCGGGCCTGGGAAGGGCCCCGCCGACCCACCATGTGGACCTCCGCCACCCGGCTGGCCGCCAGCGCGGTGAGCGCCGGATGCGGGATGTCGGTCGGGCTGAGCTCCGTCATTCCGCGTGCCAGCATCCGCGTCACGTCTACCGCGACGTTCCCCACGCCGATGACCACCGCCGACCGGGTTCCGGCCACGAATCCGTCGGCCGTGGAGTCGGGATGCGCGCTGTACCAGGACACGAACTCCGTCGCCGACCAGCTGCCCGGCAGATCCTCGCCGGGGATCCCCAGGTGCCGGTCGGTCGCGGCGCCCACGCAGTACACCACGGCGTGGTACAGCTCGCGCAGCCGCGCGGCGGACACCCCGCCCGGGCCGATCTCGACACCGCCGAGGAACCGCACCCGCTCGTGCTCCAGGATCGCCCGCAGGCTGTTCTGCAGCGACTTGATCTTCTCGTGGTCCGGTGCCACGCCGTAGCGCACCAGTCCGTACGGGCACGGCAGCCGGTCCAGGACGTCGACGAGCACGTCGGGATCCTGCTGGACGAGGCTCTGGGCGGTGTAGCACCCGCTGGGCCCGGAGCCGACGACGGCGACACGCATACCTTCAGGATCGCACCATCGCCGCTGCGCTCACAGGGTGCTGCGAGCCAGGAGTCCGCGTGTCCGTTCGTATGGAATGTGATCATGCGGTTACGTTGCGTGTGTGCTAGAAGCATCCTTTCTTAATCTTTCTGATCGCTGTCCGACGGACGGCAGCGTGTCCGTGTGGCCCGCGTGGGAAGTGCGGGAGGGCGACGGCGCGACGGCGTGGTTCCACGTCCGGCTGGTCTTCCCCGACGGCGCCCGGGTCGACGCGCTCGCCGTGGTGGCCGGGCAGGGCGTCTCCCTGGAGGACGTACGGGCGGTGCCCGCCCTCTCGCTCGACGACCTGGGGGCGCTCGCGGACTGGATCGAGGGGCCGCTCTTCGCCGCTTGCGGAAGGGAGCCCGAAGTGGAGCCCGAGGGGGAGGCCGAGGAGGCCGGACCGCGCCGTGCCCGCCCCGCCTGGCCGCGTGGCATGGAGGGGCGTTGGCTGATCGCGCAGGAGTACCGGGCCGCCCAGGAGGACGGAGTCGACCCGGTCCTCGCCGTGATGTGCGCGACCGGGCACAGCCGCCGCAAGTCGCTCCGGCTCATCTCCCAGGCGCGTGACGCGGGCTTCCTGACACCACGTCACGCACGGCGCTGAACAGACCGGTTCATCCGCCGGACGTTCGGAGCATGTCCCGCATCCGGTTGATCTCGCTCGTCTGCTGGGCCACCACGTCGTCCGCCATCTCCTCGATCCGGACGTTGTTTCCCTGCCCCTTCACGTCCGTCGCCATGGTGATCGCCCCCTCGTGGTGGGTGATCATCAGGGTGAGGAAGAGCTGGTCGAACGCCTTCCCCTTCGCCGCGCGCAGCTTCTCCAACTGGGTCTCGGTCGCCATGCCGGGCATCGTGGCGTGCGTGTGGCCGTCGCTCTTCTCGGACTGGCCGTGCTCCTTCAGCCAGGCCCGCATCGCGGCGATCTCCGGTCCCTGGGCGGCCGAGATCCGCACGGCGAGCGCCTTGAGCCTCGCCGACTCGGCGCGGTCCGGGGCCAGTTCGGTCAGCTCCAGGGCCTGGGCGTGGTGAGTGATCATCATCCGGGCGTACGTGACGTCCGCCGAGTTGGGGGTGTCGTCGTCGGACCGCTGCTCCTCGGCGTCCTGAGCGGACAGCGTGCGGTTGGCCTCGCCCGGTTCGCCCGGCACCAGCACCGAAGGCCCGGTGGCCGAGGCCGACTTGGGGTCCGCGCCGGAGTCGCAGCCCCCGAGGGCCAGGGCTGCGAGGGCGGCCAGGGCCGCCGTCAGCAGGGGCGCGCGACGAAAAAGCACAGTGGTCACCCGTGGTCCTTTCATTAACAGTTCGTTGCCCTCTGTTGATCTGTGCATGGTGAAGACGATACTGCGGTGACGCGTGAACCGTTCCACATGAACGGCACAGGGAGGAAACAGTGATCCTGTTGAGAGAGTCCCGAACCCGGCACAGACGACTGGGAGTTGCCGCGGCCGCCGCTGGCCTCCTGGCCGCGCTGCTGACCGCCGGTCCGGCCGTCGCGACCCCCGACCCCGGGGACGGTCCGGCCGCGGGCAAAGGAGTGTCCAAGAGCACCGAGGCCGAGGTGAAGGCGGCGATCGCCGACGGCGAGATACCCGGCCAGGACGAGATCGTCCACTCCGACAACATCGAGCACCTCGTCAACATCCCCAAGGACGCACTGCCCGGCACCAATTCGGACCTGGCCTTCCAGGGCAGGTACGCCTTCGCCGGCAACTACGACGGCTTCCGCGTCTTCGACATCAGCAACCCGAAGGCGCCGAAGACGGTGGCCCAGGTGCTGTGCCCCGGCTCGCAGAACGACATTTCCGTCTCCGGGAACCTGCTGTTCCTCTCCACCGACTCCTCGCGCAGCGACAGCAGTTGCAACAGCACCACCCAGCCCGCGACCGAGAAGTCGTCGTGGGAGGGCATGAAGGTCTTCGACATCAGCGACAAGAGGAACCCGAAGTACGTCGCCGCCGTGGAGACCGCCTGCGGCTCGCACACCCACACCCTGGTGCCGGAGCGCAGGAACGTCTACCTGTACGTCTCCTCGTACTCGCCGAGCGCCACCTACCCCGACTGCCGGCCGCCGCACGACGGCATCTCCGTCATCAAGGTGCCCCGCAACGCCCCGGAGAAGGCGGCGGTCGTGAACTTCCCGGTGCTCTTCCCGGGCGAGGGTCCCGACGGCGGTGGCAATCCGGGTTCGCCCACCAACCCGGGCGTATCCAAGACCACCGGCTGCCACGACATCACGGTGCTCCCGGAGAAGGACCTGGCGGCGGGCGCCTGCATGGGGGACGGCATCCTGTTCTCCACCAAGGACCCGGAGCACCCGAAGGTCATCGACCGGGTGCAGGACAACGTGAACTTCGCGTTCTGGCACTCGGCGACCTTCAACCAGAAGGCGAACAAGGTCGTCTTCACCGACGAGTTGGGCGGCGGCGGTGCGGCCACCTGCAACGCGCAGATCGGTCCGAACCGCGGTGCGGACGGCATCTACGACATCGTCGGCAAGGGCGACAAGCGGAGGCTGGTCTTCCGCGGCTACTTCAAGATCCCCCGCCACCAGGCCGACACCGAGAACTGTGTCGCGCACAACGGCTCGCTGATCCCGGTCAAGGGCAAGGACATCATGGTCCAGGCCTGGTATCAGGGCGGTGTCTCCGTCTGGGACTTCACCGACTCCACGAAGCCCAAGGAGATCGCCTACTTCGAGCGCGGCCCGCTGAGCACCGCCACCATGCAGACCGGCGGAGCGTGGTCGGCGTACTACTACAACGGCTACATCTACTCGAACGACATCGCCAAGGGCTTCGACGTCCTGAAGCTCAGTGACAAGCGCACGGACCCGGCCAGGAAGGTGCGACTCGGCGAGCTCAACGTCCAGACGCAGCCGGACTACTTCGACTGATCCTCGGACTCCCGGCCCGTCTCGAAGAAGCGCGACAGATCCGTGTCGTACGTCCCGTCGGGTGCCTCGGTGCCCGGCGGGACGCCCTGCTCCCAGTCGAGCCGGTAGCGCGTGAACAACTCGGCGCGCAGGATCGTCATCGGCAACGGGACGTTCGGCAGCACCATCGCGTACACCGCGCCCATGAGCTGCGAGCGCAGCATCGGGTAGTCGGTCTCGACCGTCTGTGAACCGTGCCGCTCCATCGTGTCCCGCAGCAGTTCGGCGAGGCGCTGCTGCTCGGGGCACTCCACGAAACCGATGCCGTCCAGCAGGCCCGCCATGTGCTGGCGCATCAGCACCGTCCGGTCCCGGGCCAGGCCCAGGACCGCGTCGATGGCCCGGGCCATCCGCTCCCTGCCGTCCTCGGTGCGCGGTTCGCGCTCCAGCGCCTCCTCCAGTGTGCGGTGCATGAGCCGGTGCACGGCGGACTGCACGAGCTGGCGCTTGCCGGGGAAGTAGTACGACACCAGACCGCGCGCCGAACCGGCCCGGTCCGCGATGTCGCCGAGGGTCGTGGCCTCGTAACCGCGCTCGGAGACCAGCTCCAGCGCCGCCTGCAGAAGCCGCTCCCGGGAACGGCGGCGCAACTCTTCATTGACCGAGGCGCTGCGCGGGGACATCCTGAAACTCCTGCGTTGACTGGCTATCAGCCAACTATACTCAACGCGTCCGGACCGGCTCACGAAAGGCCTGGTCGGGGCTGCCGCCTGCTCTGGGCGACGCGGGGGATCGTCCAGGGTGGGCGAGCACACGCCCCAATGGTGTCCTCAGGCGACCTTCCAACGGGGCGGCCACCCGGTTTTCAGCCACTTTTTTGGCGTCGATTCCAGGCGTCGGTCCCGGGCTTCAGTCCACCAGGCCGAGGACCGTCCGCAGCGCGTCGGGCCGCTCCGCCGCCGGCAGATGATCCACGAAGTGGACCGCACAGCCAAGGGCCGCCGCGCCGCCGTCCGCCCGCCGGTCGTCGCCGACCATCAGGACGTCCCGGGGCCCGACGCCCAGCGCCGTGCATGCGGTCTTGAAGAGTCGCGGGTCCGGTTTCTGGACGCCGTGTTCGTACGACAGCACATACGCGTCGACGTACGGATCGAGGCCGTGTGCACGGAAGACCGGGCGCAGGTCCCAGCCGATGTTGCTGACGACGCCCACCTTGATCCCGCGCTCGCGCAGTGTGCGCAGCACCTCGGCGGCATCGGGGTACGGCTGCCAGGCGGCGGGGAGCATGTGCCGCTCGTACAACGCGTCGTGCAGGGCGGGATCCGGCAGCGGGACGAGCCGGGAGAGTCCGGTGTACGCGGCCCGGTGCAGCTCGGCGCTCTCGTCCCGGACTCCCCACACAGCGGCCAGCTCGTCCGGCATCGGCACCCGGGGCGCCACACCGCCGGGCAGCGCCCCCACCTTCTCCAGCTCCCGCGCGGCCCTCGTCAACTCGGCCTCGTCGAGGGAGAGTCCCGCCTCGTCGAGGACGGCCCGCAACCAGGACTCGGTGGACTCGATCCGGAAGAGGGTTCCCGAGAAGTCGAAGAGGACGGCAGCCATACGATGATCTTACGGCCCGCGTTCCAGCCCGCGGACAGCCAGGTGGCAGCCGTCCTTCACGGCCGGTACCGCTGGTGGACCGTCACCGCGAGGGTCACGAGCATCGCGCCCAGCAGCCAGCCGCCGAGCACGTCCGAGGGCCAGTGGACGCCCAGCCAGATGCGGGTGAGGCCGACGCCCACGACGGAGATCACGGCGAGGGTCAGGGCTGTGAGCCACAGGGCGCGGCCGGCGCCGTAGTGGTGGAGGAGCCACAGGAGGAGGCCGCAGACGACCGTGGCCGTCAGGGCGTGGCCCGAGGGGTAGGCCGCGAAGTGGGCGGTGTCGACGGGATCGGGCCAGACGGGGCGTGCGCGGCCGACCGCGGACTTCAGGACCTGCTGGATCAGTGTGCCCAGCGCACATGTGACCACCAGCCATACGGCGGTCCAGCGGGCGTTGCGGCGCCACACCAGCCAGATTGCCGCGACCGCGGCCAGGAGGCGCATCGCCCAGGGATCCCAGATCCAGTCGGTGAGGATGCGGAAGACGTGCGTGAGCGCCGGCTCGTCGACCGCCCAGCCATGGGTGGTGTCGGCGATGTCGCCGTCCACGCTGAGCAGCGGATGCCACTTGACCACGACCAGCACGAGCAGCAGCAGCGAGCACAGGGCGAGGGCCCCGGTCGCGCGGGCCGCGGTCCGGTGCTCCGGCGGACGGGGCGGAGAGTCGACGGACGGGGTGTGCATGGTGCGATCCTCGCCGACTTGTGTGGCTTGAGGCGAATTCCGGGGCGTGGGTGGGCTGGACGGTCCGTTGCCGGGTTCCCTGTCCTCCACGGGTGTATGCACCGATGCGTGACAGGGGAGCTCGACCGGCAGGGTCGCGGCGGTCAGAGCGTCAGCAGCATGGCCACCATCGCGATGCCCATCGACAGGCGGCACGCGCGCGAGAGTTCGGGCCGGTCGCCCCAGCCGACGCTGCCGGCACCCGCGGTCGCCGGTATCAGGCGGGCGCCGGACAGCAGGACGTATCCCACGAAGTAGAGGAGCAGGACGCCCGTCACCGCGGGGACACCCGAACCGCCGTGGTGCCCGGGAGAGGCCGCCATCACCACGGCCATGTAGACCATGGCCCCGGCTCCCACCAGGTGGTGCAGATGATGGGTGCTCGTGCGCGCCGCCCACAGCGCGCGCAGCGCGGCCCCGCCGAACACCGCCGCGCACAGCGGCCAGGCCCACGACGGGGGCGTGAACACCGCGGCCGGTACGGCCATCGCGGCCATCCCGAAGCCCATCAGCGCCTCGCCGCCCGCGGTCCGGCGCTGTTCCTCGACGCTGCTGCGCATCCGCAGCAGGCAGTACGCCCCGGTCGCCGCGCAGAGCGCCACCAGCAGCCAGCCGGGCGAAGCCGGTCCGTGCACGCCCACCTCCCCGCTCGACGGTCGGCCAAGGCATGCCCGGGCCACGCGGCGCGCAATCGAGCGCAAGGGTGTACGCGGGGAGCGTGCGACGGAGCACAGCAGGTCAGGGGGAGGGCCCGGATATCGTTTACAGGTAAAACACCTGTTAAAGTGTTGACCCATGAGCAGTGCGACCCCCCGTTCCGGCACTCCCCGTGTACGCCGACTTCCGCTGGCCGGCGTGCTGAGCCTCGGCAGGCCCTCCGACATCTGGTTCAAGCCCGCCCTGAGCGTGGTGGTCGCGGTCGCCCCGCCCAACCTGGCCCTGCTGGCCCTCGGCCGGCTCGATCTGGCGATGTACACCATGGCCGGGTCCCTGTGCGCGCTGTACGCCCACAACCGGCCCTACGCCGCCCGGGCCCGAGCGCTGGCCTGGGTGGTGCTCGGCATGGTCGCCGGCCTCGGCGTCGGCCTGGTCGCCGCCTCCCTCACCGGCAGCGCGGTGGTGCTGGTCACCGTCGGCGCGCTGGTGGCCGCCGTGCAGAAGACGCTCTGCGACGCGACCCGGATCGGCCCGCCGGGCCATGTCGTCCTCACCTTCATCAGCTCCGCCTCCCTGTTCGCCCCGCAGACCCTCGCCCAGGTCCCCGGCCACCTCGTCCTGGCCCTCGCGGCGGGCGCCTGGGCCTGGCTGGTCGGCATGGCGCCCGGCCTGCTCCGGCCGCACGGCCCGGAACGGAGGGCCACCGCCCGCGCCCTGCATACGGCTGCCACGTACGCGGAGAACCCGCGCTCGCAAGCGAGCGGAGCCGCGCACGCCGCCGTCCAGGCCGCCTGGCAGACCCTCCTGTCGGCCGGCGCCCGCTCCGGGACCCGGCGCGCCCTCGCACGCCTCGTCGTCCGCGCCGAGGTCGCCCTGGCCGCCCCGGCCGACGCGGACCCGGACCGCCTGCGCGCCTGGGCCCGCGAACTGCGCGGCACGGCACCGGTCCCGCAGGCGCCGGACGACGACGAACTCCTCGGCGTGGAGATCGAACTCACCACCCCCGCCCACCCGGTGTGGCGCATGCTCGCCCCCCTCGCCGTACGCACCGCCCTGGGCTGCGCCCTGGCCGGTTACGCCTCCCTCGCGCTCGGCGTCGGCCGCCCCTACTGGGCCCTGGTCACCGCGGCCTCCCTCTACCAGGCCAACGTCACCCTCACCTGGAGCCGGGGCGTCCAGCGGATCGTCGGCAACCTCGTCGGGGTGCTGGTGTTCGCCGCCGTCGTCCCGCTCGCCCACCTCGGGCCCGCCGCGCTCGTCCTGTGCTGCCTCGCCTTCAACTTCGGCGCCGAGGCACTCATCGCCCGCAACTACTGGCTCGGCAGCATCTGCGTCACCCCGATGGCCCTGCTCATCACCGAGTTCGCCGGACACCAGGAGCCGGGCCGGCTGATCGCCGAGCGGATCGGGGACACCCTCGTCGGGGCGCTGGTCGGCTTCGTCGCCGCCGTCGCCGTCACGAACCGGCGCGCGGGCGATCATGTCGAGCTGTCGCTGACGGCCGTCGAGCGCGCCCGGGAACACACCGCCCGCATCCTGGCCGAACCGCACCCCGCGCCCGGCGCCCTGGACTCCGCCCGCCGCGCCCTCGCCGCCGCCCTGGTCGACCTGCGCACGACCGTCGAGGCGGCGTCCGGCGAATGGTGGCAGCGCGCCCTGCCGCAGGAGAGGGTGGTGCGCGCCGAACAGGCCGCACACCGTACGCTCGCCGCGACGATCCGGCACCACAGAGCGGAGGACGTACGTCCATGACGGCACCGAACGGCCGACCGGCGGACCCCACGAGAAACGACACCGTCGCCGCCGTCGTCCGGCAGTGGCAGACCGTCCACCCCGGCCTCGACACCGGCCCAATGGAGATCATCGGCCGTGTCAACCGCTGCGCCGCCCTCCTCCAGCAGGCCGAGGACGCCCCCTTGCGCCGGGCCGGGCTCAGCCGCCCCGAGTTCGACCTGCTGGGCGCGCTGCGCCGCACCGGCCACGAGCTGACCCCCGGCGACCTGGCCCGTGAGACCTTCTCCTCCGGCGCCGCCGTCACCAAGCGCCTCAAGCAGCTGACCGAACGGGGCCTGGTGGAGCGCCGGGGCGACACCCGCGACCGGCGCGTCGCCCACGTCCGGCTCACCGACGCCGGCCGTGACCTGGTCGACGGGATCCTGCCCGAGCAACTGGCCTACGAGACGGCCGTGCTCGCCGTCCTGACCCCCGAGGCGCGGGAGGAACTCGCCGCCCGGCTGGGGGAGTTGCTCGGCCGCCTGGAGGGCAGCCTGGGCGTGCGCGTCTGACGCCCCGACCTGCGGTTTCGGAAAATTCGCCCCCCGCCGCCTGTTGACGCGGTCCACCCGCGCTTCTTACGTTCGTCCAGGTCGGTACGGAGCATCGACCGTCGTACGGAATATCGAACGAAGGATGGATGCCGTGGCTGCCGAAGGTCCCGCCCGCGAGAAGCTCACCATCGACCTCGGCACCGAGACCGGCCCCTTCCACGGAGGGGCGAGCGGCACGCTCTACGGCCTCTACGGTGACGGCGTGCCCAGCCGTGTGGTGGTCGAGGGGATGTACCCGCGCACGGTGACGACCAAGGCCCAGGACGGCGTCCAGCACCCCGGCGGCGACGCCCTGGAGATCCTGCCGCCCTTCGTCGCGGCGGGCGGCAAGGACGTCTACGTCTATCTGCCCGACTTCTACCGGGGGTTCCCGTACGAGTGGCCGGGCGCCACCGGTGAGGAGCGGCTCGCCGGGCACCTGGACGTGATCCGCCGCCAGGTCGAACAGGTCCTGACACTGGGGGAGTTGAGGTCCCACATCGTCTATGTGCCGTTCAACGAGCCCGAAGGCAACATGTTCGGCGACGGGGAGTGGAGCTACGACCGGGTCTCCTGGCGGAGCGAACCGGACCACTACTTCGCCGCCTGGGAAGCCGCCCACCACCTCATCAAGGAGCTCGACCCGGACGCGCGCGTGGCCGGACCCAACACCTGCGTCCTGTACCCCGAGGTCCGGGGCTTCCTGGAGTTCGCGAAGGCGCACGACGTGCTGCCCGACATCGTCACCTGGCACGAGCTGTCCTCGCCCGCCGAGGTCCGCACCAACATCGCCAAGTACCGGGAACTGGAAAGGGAGTTGGGTATCGGCCCGCTCCCCGTCAACATCAACGAGTACGCGCACAACTACCACGTCTCCGTCCCCGGCCAGATGATCCAGTGGATCGCCGCGATAGAGGAGTCGAAGGTCGACGCCGACCTGGCCTACTGGAACATCGCCGGCAACCTCAACGACTCGGCGGTGGAGGCCAACAAGGCCAACGGCCAGTGGTGGCTGTACAACGCCTACGGACAGCTGAGCGGAAATACCGTCCGCGTTCTCGCCCCGCACCCCAACGAGCAGTACACGCTGCAGGGCATCGCCACTCTCGACCGCGACAAGCGCCAGGCCAGGGCGCTGTTCGGGGGAGCGGACGCTACGGCGGACATCGTGTTCGAAGGCCTGGACGCCGAGGTGTTCGGATCCGTCGTCCACGTACGGCTCACCGAGATTCCGTGGACGGGCCAAGTGGGCCCGAGCGCAGAGCCTTTGCGCCTGCTGGACGAGGAACTCCCTGTCTCGGACGGCAAGGTGACGCTGAGTCCGGAGGGACTGAACGCCATGTCCGCCTACCAGGTGATCCTGTCGCCGGGCGGCCACGGAGCCGTGCTCCTGCCGCCCTCGGTGCGCTGGAAGCAGACCTACGAGGCCGAGGACGCCACCTACACGGGCGGCGGTTACTCGAAGAACGGGCCCGAGGGTTCCCCGTCCGCCGTGGACCGGTTCGCGACCTCCGGCGGCTACCACGTGGGCGGACTGCGCACCGGCTCCGACGGCGTGCTCGCCTTCGACGTCGAGGTCCCGCAGGACGGGACGTACGACCTCGTGGTCTTCGCGGGCTCCCACAACCTCGCCGACCTGGTGCGCGAGCAGGGACCCACCAACGTCTTCCTGCGCGTCGACGGCGAGGACCCGCGCGAACTGCGGCTGCCGCTCGGCTACAAGCCGGCGGTGTGGGGACACACCGACACCCGGGTGGAACTCTCCGCGGGCCGCCACCGGATCACCCTCGCGGCCCAGGACCCCGACCTCGGCGTGACCAAGGGCGACGCGTGCGTCGACAAGCTGGACCTCGTGCTGCGGGAGGAGGACGAAACCGCCCTGTACGACGCCGAGTTCGCGGACCTCCGCGGTGGCGCCCGGGTCAGCCACGCGCACCGCGGCGCGTCGGGGCCCGCAGTCGCGGTGCTCCCGCGGGGCGGCACCGTCACCTTCTGGGTGCACGCGGCCGACGACGGCGAGGCCTCCGTGACCGTCGACGTACTCGGGCCCGGAGAAGGCGTGTTGAGCGTCAACGGTGAGGAGATCGGGCGCGTCGAGCGGGGCGCCGTACCCCTCTTCCTGGCCGGGGGCGTCAACAGAGTCACGGTCACCGGCACTTCGGACCGGCTGATCGTGGACCGGCTGCGGATCGCGCCCTCGCGCGGTCTGTTGCCCGCCACCGAGTACGCGGCCGAGGAGGGCGTCCTGACCGGCGCGGCGAGGGTGACCGGATACCCGTACGCCACGGGCGGCAAGGCGGTCGAGGGGGTCGGCGCCGGGTCCGCGAACGCCCTCGCCCTGACGGTCACGGCGGACCGCGCCGGACGGCACGCGCTGACGATCCGCTACTCCAACGGCGAGCAGCCCCCCTCCACGCACTACAACCCGGACCCGGTCTGCCGCCACGCCGACGTCTCCGTCAACGGAGCCCCCGCACAGCGCGTCCTGTTCCCGACCACCTTCCACTTCAACAACTTCTGGAACCTGTCCGTACCCGTCACCCTGCGCCCGGGTCTCAACACGCTCACCTTCACCGCCGACCAACTCCCCGACTTCGGCGGCGACACCAGGAACGAGTTCGGCCGGCGTTCCGCCTACGCCCCCGTGATCGACCGGGTCACGGTGACCCCGATCGCCCCCGCGGAGGCCGATGCGCGTCCCCTCTAGAGCACGTCGGTCGCGGTGCGCCGGTACCCCGAGCGCCGGTCGTCGATGGCCTGCCAGCGGTCGCCGTAGATGTTCCTGACGATGGCCGGCTCCCGTACGAAGTCGTGCGGGAAACCGAGCGGCACCGCACTCACCTCGTCCAGACGGGCGACAGCGTCGGCGTCGAGACGGACGTCGACGCTGCCCAGGTTGTCGGCGAGCTGACTCTCCCTGGTGGCCGCGACGATGGGGACGACGTTGCCGGGTCGGCCGAGCAGCCAGGCGAGCGCCACCTGGGCCGGGCTCCAGCCGCCCTGTTCGGCGATCTCCACGACGGCCGTGACGACCTGCTCCTCCTGCGGGCTCGGCTTGTCGCCGCCCCAGGTGTCCAGGCGACCGGTCTCACCCCGCCGGTACTTGCCGGTCAGCTTCCCGCCCGCCAGCGGCGACCACGCCAGCACCGCCTGGCCGAACGCCCGTGCCTGGGGGAGCAGTTCACGCTCCGGAGTGCGCTCCAGCAGGTTGTAGTGCAACTGCGAGCCCGCGAAGGCGGTCCAACCCCGCAACTCCGCAAGGGTGTTGGCCTGGGCGATCTCCCAGGCGGGCCAGTCCGAGACCCCGACGTAGAGCACCTTGCCCGTGCGTACGAGGTCGTCGAGCGCCCGCATGACCTCCTCGACCGGCGTGAAGTTGTCCCGGGCGTGCACCCACAGGATGTCCAGCCGGTCGGTGCGCAGCCGCCCGAGGCTCGCCTCCACCGACTGCACGAGGTTCTTGCGGTGGTTGCCGGCCGAGTTGACGTCCCCCGCACGGGTCCCGCACGTGAACTTGCTGGCCAGCACGAACTCCTCGCGCCGCCCGTCGAGCAGTTCACCGAGGATGCGCTCCGAGGTGCCGCCTGAGTAGTTGTTGGCCGTGTCGACGAAATTGCCTCCCGCGTCGGCGTAGGCGTCGAGAAGCCTGGCGCTGGTCTCCTTGTCGGAGCCGTAGGCGGGATTCTCGCCCATGACCATCGTGCCGAGGCTGAGCTCGCTCACGCGCAGACCGGTCTTGCCGAACAGTGTGTACCGCACGATCAGTTCCCCCTTCAGGCAGGTCGTGCGCACGACGGTAGAAGCTGGAGCGCACTTCAACGCAAGCCGCTTCCGGGACGGCGGCCCCGCGGCCGACGGTCCGCTTCAGCCCCGCCCGGCCGGCGCCGCCAGCTTGCGCAACCGGCGCCAGTTCAGGCGGGGTTGGGCCGTCGGCACGCCCGGACGTTTCCTCGGGACGCGGACGCGGAGCGCTCCGGGGGCGATACGGCAGTGCACCGGGGCGGGCAGGACCAGGGCCTCGCCGTCGACGCCGACCTCGATCTCCGGCTGGTCGGCGGAGACGACCACCTCGCGCGCGGACAGAACCGTGAGGCCCTCCGGATCGGGGTCGAGCAGCAGCGCCGCCGCCTCGGCCGCGCTGTCCACCCTGACGCCGAGGATGCCGAGCAGCCCGGAGTCGAGCCGCTCGCGGCGGCCGAGGCCCACCGGGTCGCCGGTGCGGTAGGCGTTGTTGCTCACCAGGACGGCCTGCGGGCCGTCGATGGTGACGGCGTCGATCCGCGCGGTCAGCCGCGGGCCGCGCTGCCGGGTGAGCAGATCGGGCAGGAGTTCCAGGGTGGTGCCGATCTTGTCGTCACGGTAGGCAGGACTCTGCACGACCGCCGCGTACGCGCCGAAGGAGGCGTTGTTGACGAACGGGTGGTCCGCGACGAAGCCGAGATCCACCCGGAGTTCGACCCCGTCGGTGAGCGCGTCGAGGCAGGCCGCGGGGTCGGTGCGGTCGAGGCCGAGGTCCAAGGCGAAGTGGTTGCGGGTACCGGCGGAGACGACGAGGAACGGCAGGTCGTGTTCGGCGGCGACGGCGGCGACCAGCGCCTGGGTGCCGTCGCCGCCCGCGACGCCGAGCAGGTCCGCGCCGTCCGCCACGGCCGCCTGTGCCAGCGCGGTCACGTCCTGGTTCTTCTCCGGGTCGAGCAGAACGACCCGCGCCCCCAGCCGTTCGGCCTTCTCGCGCAGCCCGAACCGCTCGACCTTCCCGCCTCCGGAGCGGGGATTCATGATCAGGAAGGGCCGCCGCACGGACCGCGCCCGGTGCTCCTTCATACGCTTCGGACGGGTGCCGGTGCTGCGCAGCGCGTAGCGCCCGCTCCACACGGCCACGCTCCACAGCACCGGCGACAGCACGAGCACCCAGCCCAGGGTGACCACGAAGAGGACGAGGACGAGGGCGGGGACGACGACCGCGAGCCCCGCCGCCAGCCAGCGCTCCGGGCCGCGCCGCGTCAGCGTCCACCACACCGCCGCCGCGGTGACGGCCGCGCCCGCGAGCCCGGCCGCCAGCAGCAGAACGCCGCCGAGACCGCCGTACGCGAGGGGGAGCAGCACCGCGAGGGCGGCCGCCCCCAGGGAAGTCCTGGCCGCCCACCGCTGTCTGCGAAAGGCCGGGGCGTTCACGTCCACGCTCATGTGCTCCTCCACTGCTCGACGCCCTCGGGCGACGGGGGCCGGCGGAGCATATCCAAGTCGTCGAAACGGCCGGTACCAGGTGTGATGCCGACGGGTGACGGCGGGGTCAGATGCCGGGCCGGTACCGGATCGGATGGTCCGCCGGTACCTCCACCAGCACGATCGGCGTGCCGTCGGGGTCCGCCACCCACATCTCGACCAGCCCCCACGGCTCCTTCACCGGCGGCCGCACGATCTCGACTCCCTTGGCCAGCAGTTCCTCGTGCGCCGCGGTCACGTCCGCGACCTGGAGCCACAGCCGGACATCCGCGGCCGGCGGAGCCTCGGAGCGTCCCGACAGCTCCAGGAACCCGCCGCCGAGGAAGTAGACGGTGCCCCGCTCCGGCCCCGTGCCGAACTCGCGGTACACCGCGAGGCCCAGCTGATCGCCGTAGAAGACTCGGGAACGCTCCGGATCCGTGGGCCGCAGCAGGACGCGGCCGCTCAGTACGTGCACCATGCGGGCGAGCCTATCGGGGGCGCTACTCTCGACCGTGCCCGTGTCGTGCCCCTGAAGTGGAGATACGCCCCATGGAGACCACCGCCGGCCTCACCTTCCGTGACGCCACCGACGCCGACGTGGACACGCTGGTCGCGCTGGTCGAGTCGGCCTACCGCGGGGACGACAGCCGGGCCGGGTGGACCACCGAGGCGGACATCCTGGAGGGGCAGCGGACGGACCCGGAGGGTGTGCTGGCGGTCATCAAGTCGCCCGACAGCCGGTTGCTGACGGTGGAGCGGGACGGGCAGGTCGTCGCCTGCTGCCAGCTCGAACACCGGGGCACCTACGCCTACTTCGGGATGTTCGCGGTCAGCCCCGCGCTCCAGGGCGGCGGTCTCGGCAAGGTGATCATCGCGGAGGCGGAGCGGATCGCCCGGGAGACCTGGGGCGTCACCGAGATGCACATGACCGTGATCTCCGTGCGCGACGACCTCATCGCCTGGTACGAGCGGCGCGGCTACCGCCGTACGGGAAAGATGACGCCCTTCCCGTACGGCGACGAGCGCTTCGGTGTTCCGCAGCGCGACGACCTGCAGTTCGAGCTGCTGGTCAAGTCGCTGGTGTGACGTTCCTGCCGCGGCTGAGGCGGCTCACGCGGTGAAGCGGCCGGTGCGCTTGATCTGCGGGTAGTCGGTCGTCGCGCCGTCCAGCTCCAGGGCGCGTACCAGCCGCAGATGGTCCTGGGTGTTCACCACCCAGCCGATGATCTTCAGGTCCGCCTTGCGGGCCGCCTCCACGACCTCCAGGGTCAGCCGGCGGATGTTCAGACAGACCGTCCCCGCACCCGCCTCGACGGCGCGCTCGACGATGTCGGGGCCGAAGCGGCTGCCGATCAGCGCGGTCCGGACGCCGGGGACCAGCCGGCCGATCTCGGCGATCGCCTCGTCGTGGAACGAGGACACCTCCACCCGGGAGACCAGATCCCGCCGGATCATGACCTCGGCCAGCGCCCGGGCCGCCGCGATGTCCTTGATCTCGGCCTGGAGCGGCGACCGCACCGCGTCCAGCACCTCCTCGAACACCGGGACGCGCTCCCCGCGCCCCGCGTCCAGGGCGCGCAGTTCGGAGAGGGTCTTCTCGGCGATCGGGCCGGTTCCGTCGGTCGTGCGGTCCACGTCGGTGTCGTGCATGACGACGAGGGCGCCGTCCTTGCTCAGATGCAGATCGAGTTCGATGACGTCGAGGCCGGCCTGCTGGGCGGCGACGAAGGAACGGAGGGTGTTCTCGGGTTCGGTACCCATGACTCCGCGATGACCGATGGTAAGGAAGTTCAAGGTTCAACTCGCTTCCGTCGACGGCGGCTCGGTGCAGAGCCGCAGCCTAACGGCTACGCCGCGTGATGGACCCGTGCGTACACGAGGGATCGCGGTGACGTGTGGGGGAGCGGTATCTCTTACCCGGAATCACGGTGTTCATGGCACGCGACAGGAAAAAGTTCGGTGACCATTGGGGTCGGCAGGATAACTTCCCGTAACCGCTCTTGCTGGGTGGAAGCTCGTATGTATACGGTCTCCATACGCGAGCTTCTCCCGTGGAGGATGGGACATGACGGAAATTCTTGTGCAGGCGGCTTCGGGGGACCAGGTTCCTCCGGTGACCAGGGTGGTGGAGCACCCGGCATGGCCCGTGCTCAAGGATGCCGTGGAGCGGATCCGGCCATGGCAGTCCAAGGACGGGTCGATCGACTTCGAGGCCGAGAGCGCACCCGCGCGCGGGGACGCCGAGGCGGCGGTACGGCGTGTCGTCGACGCGGTGCAGGAGCTGTCGCCCCTGCTGCCGCACGACGCGGACTACCACGGCGCGCTCGTCAAGGACCTCCTGCGCTGGTCCGAGGGCGGCTTCGAGGTGCCCGACTTCCTCGACTCCCTGCTGGCCTTCCAGCCCGCCGCGAACCGCGCGGACGGCCTCCAGCACCTGGTCGTCTTCCCGATGTACACGCAGAACGGCAACCCCGACCGCAACCTGGAGGCGGTCGTGCTGCGCATGGTCTGGCCCGACTGGCTGGCCGAGCTGGAGCGCACCCGCTACGACAACCCGCTGTTCTGCGGCATCAAGTTCGAGGACTTCACGGCCGGCTACGACACCAACTCGGCCGTCCTCTTCCCCGAGACCATCGCCGTGCGCGAGGCGCCGGAACGATTCTCCTGGGGCGGTATCTTCTGCGACCGCGAGGCCGCCCGCTTCCGCCGGGTCACCGACGCGGCCGTCGACATCCTCGGCCTCGAGCTGCCCGAGGACATCGCCGCGATGGTCCACGACCAGAAGCGCTGCGAGGAGGCCTTCGTCCTGTGGGACATGGTCCACGACCGCACCCACAGCCACGGCGACCTGCCCTTCGACCCGTTCATGATCAAGCAGCGCCAGCCGTTCTGGATGTACGGCCTCGAAGAACTGCGCTGCGACCTCACCGCCTTCAAGGAGGCCGTGAAGCTCCAGGAGGACGGCGTCCCGCAGGCCCGTGACGTGCAGTACGCGGTCCTCTTCGACCGCATGTTCCGCTTCCCGGTCACCGGTGAGCGGGTCCGCAACTACGACGGCCTCGGCGGCCAGCTCCTCTTCGCCTACCTGCACAAGCACGATGTCGTGCGCTGGACCGACAACAAGCTGTTCATCGACTGGCAGCGGGCCCCGCAGGTCACCAACCAGCTGTGCGGCGAGATCGAGGACCTGTACCGGGCCGGGATCGACCGCCCGAAGCTCGTCCACTGGTTCGCCGCCTACGACCTGGTCTCCCAGTATCTCGCTCCGCACCCGGGCTCCAAGTGGGCCAAGGGCCCGGACGCCCTCGACCTGTCCCAGCCGCCCCGGAAACTCGTCGATGACGTGCTTCCGGACGAGTTTCCGCTGAGCATGTTCTATGAGGCCCTCTCCAAGAAACTGAAGAACGTGATCGCCTCCACGCGGGGCATCACGGCGGAGAGTGCCGAGCGGGTCGCCGCGTGAGCGACCGCACCACAACAGCTCAGGAGGCGAAGCGCATGGTGGGGAACGGAGCTCTCGACGGTGCGGTGATCGCGGTGGCCGGTGCGGGCGGGCCCGCGGGCCGCGCGGCACTGCTGCGGCTGGCCGAGGCGGGCGCGACCGTCGTCGGCGCGGACAACGACCCGGAGCGGCTCGCGGAGGCCGTGGACGCGGCACGCTACGCCTCGGGCGGCGCCACGGTCACCGGCGAGCCGGTCGACCTGCTCGACCTGGAGTCCACCCGCGACTGGGCCGCGCACATCGAGAAGGACTTCGGCCGGGTCGACGGCCTGGTCCACCTCGTCGGCGGCTGGCGCGGCAGCGAGACCTTCATCAAGTCGAGCCTGGACGACTGGGACTTCCTGGAGCTGCTGCTCATCCGCACCGTGCAGCACACCTCCCTCGCGTTCTACGAGGGTTTGCAGCGCAGCGAGCGCGGCCGCTACCTCCTGATCAGCGCGGCCGGCGCGACGAAGCCCACCGCGGGCAACGCCTCGTACGCCGCCGCCAAGGCCGCCGCCGAGGCCTGGACGCTCGCTCTCGCCGACGCCTTCCGCAAGGCCGGGGGCGCCGACGGGCCGAGGTCCGCGGCTGCGATCCTGGTGGTGAAGGCACTGGTGCACGAGGCCATGCGCGCCGAGCGGCCCAACGCGAAGTTCGCGGGCTTCACGGACGTCAAGGATCTGGCCGAGGCCATCGTCGATGTCTGGGACAAGCCCGCCGCCGAAGTGAACGGAAACCGTCTGTGGCTCACCGAGAAGCCGTGAACCCGACCGCCTTTACGCAGGCTCGACGCCATCACGACCCGGACGTCCGCGGCTTCGCCAGCGACAACTACGCCGGGGCCCACCCGGAGGTGCTCGCCGCCCTGGCCCTGGCCAACGGCGGGCACCAGGTCGCGTACGGCGAGGACGACTACACCGAGAACCTCCAGGGGATCATCCGCAGCCACTTCGGGGCCACGGCGGAGGCGTTCCCGGTCTTCAACGGCACCGGCGCCAACGTCGTCGCGCTCCAGGCGGTCACCGACCGCTGGGGCGCGGTGATCTGCGCCGAGAGCGCGCACATCAACGTCGACGAGGGCGGTGCCCCCGAGCGGATGGGCGGCCTCAAGCTGCTCACCGTGCCCACCCCGGACGGCAAGCTCACGCCCGACCTGATCGACAGGCAGGCCTACGGCTGGGACGACGAGCACCGCGCGATGCCGCAGGTCGTCTCGATCACCCAGTCCACGGAACTCGGCACGCTCTACACACCGGACGAGATCCGCGCGATCTGCGACCACGCCCACGCGCACGGGATGAAGGTCCACCTGGACGGCTCCCGCATAGCCAACGCGGCCGCCTCCCTCGACGTGCCCATGCGGACGTTCACCAACGCGGTCGGCGTCGACATCCTCTCCCTGGGCGGCACGAAGAACGGCGCGCTGTTCGGCGAGGCGGTCGTGGTCATCAACCAGGACGCCGTCTCCCACATGAAGCACCTGCGCAAGCTGTCCATGCAGCTGGCCTCCAAGATGCGTTTCGTATCGGTGCAGTTGGAGGCCCTGCTCGCCAAGGACCTGTGGCTGCGCAACGCCCGCCACGCCAACGAGATGGCCCAGCGCCTGGCCGAGGGCGTCCGAGCCGTCCACGGCGTCGAGATCCTGTACCCGGTCCAGGCCAACGGCGTCTTCGCCAAGCTCCCGCACGACGTGAGCGAGCGCCTCCAGAAGCGCTTCCGCTTCTACTTCTGGGACGAGGCCGCGGGCGTGGTCCGCTGGATGTGCGCCTTCGACACGACCGAGGACGATGTGGATGCCTTTGTGGCGGCGTTGAAGGAGGAGATGGCGCGCTGAGGCATGGTCGGCGGGCCGGGGGCGGCTGGGGTGTGTGCTGGCCGGGGTGAGGGGGTCCGGTGGTGTCCGGCCCGGCGGGGGAGACGTGTGGAGTGGTGTCGATCAGGCGATGCCGTGCGGCGGCGCTGCGTCGGCGTGATCCGCTTCTGGGCGGCCGCGGGCGTGGTCCGCTGGATGTGCCCTTCGACACGGCCGAGGACGATGTGGATGCCTTTGTGGGGGTGCTCAAGGAGGAGATGGCGCGCTAGATGTGCCGGCCCGGCGCGTTGGTGGCACGCGGGCCGGGCCGGAGGCCGCCTGTGCTTGCATGCCGGTGTGGATGGGACGAAACTGCGGGTCCGGCCGAGGACCGATGACGACGTCGAGGCCTGCGTGCGGGCCTTGGCGGAGGTCCATCACCGCGACGGTTATCCGGTGAACTGGCCCGCCCGGCCCGGCGAGTGGCTGGCGCGGGAGGCCGTGCTGGGGAGCTGGGTCGCCGATCTGGACGGTCGGGTGGCGGGCCATGTGAGCCTCTGTCGCGCCGGTGAGGGCGATCTGGCCCCGGTCCTGTGGAGCGAGCGCAACGGCACGAGCGGGGAACAGGCCGCCGTGGTCGGCCGGTTGTTCGTCGCCCCGCAGGCGAGAGGGCACGGGATCGGCGCCCTGCTGATGGGGCGGGCAGTGGAGGAGGCGCGGCAGCGCGGCCTGCACCCGGTGCTGGACGTCGTCGCCTCCGACACCGCCGCCGCGGCCCTGTACGAACGACTGGGCTGGACAAGGCTCGCCACGGTCGGGCAGCGGTGGAGCGCGGACCAGGTGGTGACCATCCACTGCTACTCCGCATAAATATACCGAGCATCGTAAAATAATTGACTCACGGGTGATCGTCTTCCTATGCTCTGCGGGCATGGAGCTGATCCAGAACACCCCCGACCTTTCCGCTTACTTGGTCGCAGACGAGGTCATCAACCACGATCACCCGGTGGTGAGGGAGACGGCCGCACGTCTCGCCCGGGAAGCGGTCGACTCGTATGCCTATGCGCGGCTCGCCTTCGAGTTCGTCCGCGACACCATCCCGCACTCCCAGGACTCCGGAGACCTCCGCGTCACCTGGCGGGCCTCCGACGTCCTGGAGCAGGGCACCGGCATCTGTTACGCCAAGGCCCACGCGCTGGCCGCCCTGCTGCGTGCCGAGGACATCCCGACCGCGCTCTGCTACCAGAAGTTCAACGTGGTGCACGGCCTGGTCGCCGTGCGGTTCAACGGCGCCTGGCACCGCCAGGACCCCCGCGGCAACAAGCCCGGCGTGGACGCCCAGTTCTCCCTGGACGGCGAGCGGCTGGCCTCCACGCCCGCACCGGAGTCCGACGAGAGGGACTACCCGGTCCTGTACGCAGAACCCCACCCGGCCGTCCTGAGCGCCCTCAAGGCCGCACCCGACGGGCCGCACCTCTGGAACACGCTCCCCACCGAACTCTCGGGCGGCTTCCTGTAGGAGAGACTGGCGCCGACGCCGACGCGGGACATGGAGAGGGCGGCCACCGGACCGACCGAACCGCGGGAGAAGTTCGACCGACTACCGTGTCTCGGCCTCCCGCACCGCTTCCGGCGTGGGCGCCGTCCCGCCGAGATGCGCCGGCATCCACCACGTGTCGTCCGGCCCCTTCGGCCGCACCGGGTAGGCGCGCTGAGCGGCTTCCAGGAGCTCGTTGACCCGCTCCCGGACCTGCCGCGTGATGGCTCCGGCGTACTTGTCCCGGGAGGCCTCGATCGCCTCCCCGACCCGGATGGTGACCGGGATGTGGCTGCGCTTGAAGTTGCGGGGGTGCCCCTTGGTCCACAGGCGCTGCGTGCCCCACACGGCCATCGGGATCAGGGGGACGCCCGCCTCCTGCGCCATCCGCGCCGCACCCGACTTGAAGCTCTTCAGGGTGAACGACTGCGAGATGGTCGCCTCCGGGAAGACCCCGACGATCTCGCCCGACCGCAGCGACTCCAGAGCGTGCGCGTACGCCGTCTCGCCCTGCTTGCGGTCGACCGGGATGTGCTTCATCCCGCGCATCAGCGGACCCGAGATCTTGTGACGGAAGACGGACTCCTTCGCCATGAAGCGCACGAGACGCTTCTGCGGGAGCGCGGCCAGGCCGTTGAAGACGAAGTCCAGGTAGCTGATGTGGTTGCTCACCAGTACGGCGCCGCCCGAGCGCGGGATGTTCTCCGAACCCTTGCAGTCGATCTTGAGGTCCCAGGCCTTGAACAGTGCCTGGGCGAATCCGACGACGGGACGGTAGACAAGCTCTGCCATGGGCGGGGTGAGCCCTTCCTGCTCTGCCTGGGAAGCTCCCGGCATTAAGTTACGCAGCCGTAGGTTTACGGCATCTCGCAGATCGTGCCCGAAGAACGGACGGGGAGCCAGTCCTGGTGCCCGCCCAGGGAGAGATTCTCGTCACGTCCCTCTCTTGATCCACCTCGGGGTTTTAAGCCGTCTTTACTCCGCGCGTACCGTCACCCGCCGCACGAGCAGGTACATCTCGCAGCCGAGGCAGTACCCGAATGCGGCATTGAGGAACGCCGCCGCGAGCGCCGCTCCGGTAGCGGTGAGTCCGAGCCACTCCGGCCCGATTCCGTACCCCACGAGCCCCAGGCCCGCGAAGGCGAGGCCCACCGCCTGCGCGAACCTCGGCGGTTCCGGCGCCTCGAACTCGGTCGGCGGCCCGATTCGCGGTCGTACGGCCCTGCGGAACAGCCAGCCGTACGGCGAGCGGCCCACCCCGCCCGCCGCGCCCAGCGCGAACGCCAGCGTCTGCCAGGCCAGCAACCAGACGCTGCCCGTGATCAGGACGGCCGCCAGAACGACGGTCGTCACGGCCGCGCCGAAGCGCGGTCCTCGTACGTCAATGTCCATGAATCAAGCATTCCGCAACGGGCAGACCAGGGGGAGGCGGGAATCTTTGCAGTCTCGTGAATGCTTGTGCAGGTGATGACCGGACTTGTGGTGTGCGTGGCGGTGCTCGCGGCGGCGAGCGCGTATGGAGTGCTGCAACGGCGGCGGAGCGGGAGAGTGCGGGTGCGCGGGCGCGACGACGGCAAGAGGCTCGGTGCGGCCGAGCTGGGCGAGGATCTCGGCGAGCGCGCCACGCTCGTCCAGTTCTCCAGCGCCTTCTGCGCGCCCTGCCGGGCAACACGGCGGGTGCTGGGGGAGGTCGCCGGCATGGTGCCGGGCGTGGCGCATGTCGAGATCGACGCGGAGAAGAACCTCGACCTGGTCCGCGAACTCGACATCCTCAAGACGCCGACCGTGCTGGTCCTCGACGCCGACGGCCGGGTCGTACGGCGGGCCACCGGCCAGCCGCGCAAGGCGGACGTCATCGCGGCGATCGGGGAGGCGGTTTGACCCCGGGCGCGCCCACGGTGAGGCATCTCCCATATGCCGGAACGTACTTGACTGCGTACCGCACGTATCGTCAGCCTGACCGTATGCCTACGGAACTCCTTCTGTTCGGGCGGGTCCACGTCGATCTGGCCCGCACCGCGAGCGCGCGCTGTCCGGCCTGTTGAGCAGCCACGGTCCCGCTCGACACTCCTCGCAGAAGGAACACCGCATGACGGCCACGTCCGACCTCGGCGGCCCCCGCCTCGCCTCTCCCGACCTCCTGCGCTCCGTCTTCCGGCGGCACGCCGCGGGAGTCGCCGTGATCACCGCGAGGGGTGACGGCGGCCCGGTCGGCTTCACCGCCACCTCCCTCGCCTCGGTCTCCGCCGAACCGCCCATGCTGTCCTTCGGGATCGGCACGGGCGCCTCCAGCTGGCCCGCGATATCCCGGGCCGACCACGTGGGGGTGCACATACTCGGCGAGCACCAGGAGGAGCTGGCGGCCACCTTCGCCCGCAGCGGGGCCGACCGCTTCGGCGCGCCCACCTCCTGGAGCGAGGGCCCCGAAGGTGTCCCCGTCCTCGACGGCGTGCTCGCCTGGATGGTGTGCCGGGTGCACGCGCGCGTGCCCGCCGGTGATCACCGCATCGTGCTGGCCGAGGTACGGCTCGGTGACCCCGCCGGCGCCGGCCGCCCGCTGGTCTACCACCAGGGCCGCTTCAACGGTCTGCGCGACTGATCGGCTCATCTGCTCTTCCGCTGTTGTGCGGGGCCGTCGAGTTCCGATTACGCTGCGTTGCAAAGGTCACAGTTCAAAGCGCTTGCTTAGCGGGCATGAACTGGATGTACTGGTGAGTAATATTGCGGTCGGAGCGCAGCCCGCCCCGACCGGGATCGGCCGCTTGGGGCGCCTATGCTGCCTGCAAGAGGCAGCCGAAAATGACGATGCAGTAGGAGAGCCGGCGTGAGCTTGAGGATCGTTGTCACTGTGAAGTACGTGCCCGACGCCACCGGCGACCGGCACTTCGCCGATGACCTGACCGTCGACCGGGACGACGTGGACGGTCTGCTCTCCGAACTGGACGAGTACGCGGTCGAGCAGGCGCTGCAGATCTCGGAGAACTCCGACGACGACGTCGAGGTCACGGTCCTGACCGTCGGCCCCGAGGACGCCAAGGACGCGCTCCGCAAGGCCCTGTCCATGGGCGCCGACAAGGCCATCCACGTCGAGGACGACGACCTGCACGGCACCGACGCCATCGGCACCTCCCTGGTGCTGGCCAAGGCCATCGAGAAGGCCGGCTACGACCTGGTGATCTCCGGTCTGGCCTCCACCGACGGCACCATGGGCGTCGTCCCGGCCCTGCTGGCCGAGCGCCTGGGCGTCCCGCAGATCACGCTGCTCTCCGAGGTCTCCCTCGAGGACGGCACCGTCAAGGGCCGCCGTGACGGCGACGCCGCCTCGGAGCAGCTGGAGGCCTCCCTGCCGGCCGTGGTCTCGGTCACGGACCAGTCGGGCGAGGCGCGTTACCCCTCCTTCAAGGGGATCATGGCCGCCAAGAAGAAGCCGGTGGAGTCCTGGGACCTGTCCGACCTGGACCTGGAGGCCGAGCAGGTCGGCCTGGAGGGTGCCTACACCACGGTCGACTCCGCCACGGAGCGCCCGGCCCGCACGGCCGGCACGATCGTCAAGGACGAGGGCGAGGGCGGCAAGCAGCTCGCCGAGTACCTCGCGAGCCAGAAGTTCATCTGAGGGTTCTGGCCCGCTGAGGCTCAACCCCCTTACCGCCCCTTAAGCCTTCGCAATCCGCAGGAGAGCATTCCCATGGCTGAAGTTCTCGTCTACGTCGACCACGTGGACGGTGCCGTCCGCAAGCCCACCCTGGAGCTGCTGACCCTGGCCCGCCGTATCGGCGAGCCCGTCGCCGTCGCGCTGGGCAACGGCGCCGCCGACACCGCCGCCACGCTCGCCGAGCACGGCGCCGTCAAGGTCCTCACCCACGACGCCTCCGAGTACGCCGACTACCTCGTCGTACCCAAGGTCGACGCGCTGCAGGCCGCGGTCGCCGAGGTCTCCCCGGCCGCCGTGCTGGTCCCCTCATCCGCCGAGGGCAAGGAGATCGCCGCCCGGCTGGCGCTGCGCATCGGCTCCGGCATCATCACCGACGCCGTCGACCTGGAGGCCGGTGACGAGGGCCCGGTGGCCACCCAGTCGGTGTTCGCCGCCTCCTTCACCACCAAGTCCCGTGTGAGCAAGGGCACCCCGGTGATCACGGTCAAGCCCAACTCCGCCGCCGTGGAGGCCGCCCCGGCCGCCGGTGCGGTCGCCGAGCTGAGCGTGACCTTCTCCGCGCTGGCGACCGGCACCAAGGTCACCGGCCGCACCCCGCGCGAGTCGACCGGGCGTCCGGAGCTGACCGAGGCCGCGATCGTGGTCTCCGGCGGCCGCGGTGTCAACGGTGCCGAGAACTTCGCGATCATCGAGGCCCTCGCCGACTCCCTCGGCGCGGCTGTCGGCGCCTCGCGTGCCGCGGTGGACGCGGGCTGGTACCCGCACACCAACCAGGTCGGCCAGACCGGCAAGTCCGTCTCGCCGCAGCTGTACATCGCCAACGGCATCTCCGGCGCGATCCAGCACCGCGCGGGCATGCAGACCTCGAAGACGATCGTGGCGATCAACAAGGACGCCGAGGCCCCGATCTTCGACCTCGTCGACTACGGCGTCGTCGGCGACCTCTTCGACGTCGTCCCCGCCCTCACCGAGGAGATCAACACCCGCAAGGGCTGATCCCGCTCCGGGTGTACGAGGCCCCCGCGACCGCTCCGGCGGTCGCGGGGGCCTCGGCTCATCCCAGGGTCACGGTGGCCTGCACGGGCAGGTGGTCGCTCGGGAACTGCCCGTTCAGCGAGAAGGTGTTGACGGCGGCCCGGTGGACGGTGATCCCGGGCGTGGTGAGGATCCAGTCGATGCGGTCGCCGTCCGGGGTGAGGGGTCTGTAGCCGTGGAAGGTGGCGTACAGCTTGCTGCGCTCGGCGGCCGCGTCCCAGGTGTCGACGAGTCCCGTGGCGAGCAGGATGTCGTAGGCCCGGTTGTCGTGGGCCTCGGCGTTGAAGTCGCCGGTCACCACGACCGGTAACGTCCGGTCGAACCCGGCGATCGTCTGGCCGAGGAACCGCGCGGAGCGCTCGCGCGCGTACTGGCCCACATGGTCGAAGTGGGTGTTGAGGACGTAGAACTCCCGTCCGCCTGAGGCCCGGTCGCGGAAGCGGACCCAGGTGACGATCCGGGGGAGCGCGCCGCCCCAGGTGTTCGAGCCGATCACCCTGGGCGTGTCGGAGAGCCAGAGCGTGTCGTGCTCGACGGGGGCCAGGCGCCGGGTGTCGTAGAAGACCGCCGTGGACTCGTCGTGGCTGCCGCCCTCACGGCCGGTGCCGATCCAGTCGTAGTGCGGTCCGAGGTCGGCGTGGATGTCGCGCAGCTGCTGGTAGAGGCCTTCCTGGGTGCCGATCAGGGTGGGGGCCTCCCGGCGCAGCAGGCGGCGCATCACCGGGCGGCGGGCGGCCCAGCTGTTGGGTTCGGAGGTGCTGGCGAAGCGCAGATTGAACGTCATGACATCGAGTCGGCGGTGGGACGGCTTGGCGGCGGAGGCCGGCAGCGTGCCCATCAGCGGCACGGTGACGGCGGCGGCCACGACGGTTCTCAGGCCCATACGACGCGTCATTCTGTGGGTGTCCGACATGTAGTTCCCTCCCGACGGGACAGGATGAATGGTGGAACCGGAGTGCGGTAGAGGGCGTAGGGGTTCTCGGCATCTCGAATGAACGCGGTGGCTCATGCTGTGGACGGGGTGTTGACCGTCGGGAAGCTTCGCGGATAACTTCGCTCTACGGATTGTTGATTCCGTAGAGCGGAAAACTGGAGGGTGTGGGATGGGCCAGGGCCAGCAGGAGCAGGTGGCGACGAGCCTCGCGGGTGCCGTCAGCGAGGAGATCAGCGCCTCCCTCGCGCCGGTCGACGCCGAACTGGAGCGCCGCTACCCCGGCGACCCCGGCACCCGCCAGCCCGTGCACACCGTCTACGTCCCCGGTGACGCCTTCGCCGCCGACACCGTCCGCTCCTGGGGCGACAAGGCCCTCGCGGCCCTCGACGAGCACGCGCCGGACGCCGCGTCCCTCGCCGCCGTCCTCGGGCTCTCCGACGAACTCGCCGAACCCGTCCACGCGCGTGTGCGCGCCAAGCTGGAGCGCGAGCCGATCGAGGACCTGCGCGTCGACTTCGAGGACGGCTACGGCCCGCGCCCGGACGCCGAGGAGGACGAGACGGCGGCCCGCGCGGCCCGGCTGATCGCCGAGGCGTACCGCAACGGCACGGCGGCGCCGTACATGGGCATCCGCATGAAGTGCATGGAAGCGGCCGTCCGGGACCGGGGCATTCGGACCCTCGACATCTTTCTGACCGGTCTGATGGCGGCGGGCGGCCTGCCCGAGGGACTGGTGCTGACCCTGCCGAAGGTGACCTACGCCGAGCAGGTCACCGCGTTCGTCCGGCTCCTGGAGGCCTTCGAGAAGGCGCACGGACTGGACCCGGGCCGGCTCGGCTTCGAGATCCAGATCGAGACCAGCCAGTCCATCCTCGCCACCGACGGCACCGCCACCGTCGCCCGGATGATCCAGGCCGCCGAGGGCCGCGCCACCGGACTGCACTACGGCACCTTCGACTACAGCGCCTGCCTCGGCGTGTCCGCCGCCCACCAGGCCAGCGACCACCCCGCCGCCGACCACGCCAAGGCGATCATGCAGGTCGCGGCCGCGGGCACCGGCGTACGGGTCTCGGACGGCTCCACGAACGTCCTGCCGGTCGGCCCGACGGCGAAGGTCCACGACGCCTGGCGGCTGCACTACGGCCTCACGCGCCGGGCCCTGGCCCGCGCCTACTACCAGGGCTGGGACATGCACCCCGGCCACCTCCCCACCCGCTACGCGGCCGTGTTCGCCTTCTACCGCGAGGGCTTCGAACAGGCCGCGAGCCGCCTCACCCGGTACGCCAACCGGGCCGGCGGCGACGTCATGGACGAGCCGGCGACGGCCAAGGCGCTCAGCGGCTATCTGCTGCGCGGGCTCGACTGCGGTGCCCTCGACATCGGCGAGGTCGCTCGGCTGACCGGGCTGACCCGGGCCGACCTGGAGGGCTACAACGCGCCCCGGCGCGGTGATCTGACCGTCTCCACGAAATAGTCTCCACGAAGGCGAGGGAGACGTAGCGGCCCTGTCACAGTCGCAACCACCCACTGGAGTTGTCACTCCTGCCCCGTAGTCTGTACCGCACGCATTGACGTGTCACAGGAACGGGGCAGCGGTGTCTTCGGGGGAGACCAACGAAAAGGGCCAGGACGAGGCCGGTCGCCTGCTGGCCGGGCGTTATCGGGTCGTGGCCCAGCTCGGGCGCGGCGGCATGGGTGTGGTCTGGCGGGCCGTCGACGAGGTCCTGGGCCGCGAGGTCGCCGTCAAGGAACTGCGCACCTACACCGACGCCGACGGCCCCGAACTCGCGGATTTGCGGCTGCGGATGCAGCGTGAGGCCCGGGCGGCCGCGCGGGTCCGCCATCCCGGCGTCGTCGCGGTGCACGACGTGGCCGAGGTCGACGGGCGCCCCCTGATCGTCATGGAGCTGGTCGAGGGCCCCTCCCTGGACCAGGTGCTGCGCGAGCAGGGCACTCTCGACCCGCGGGAGGCGGCCGGCATCGGCGCCAAGGTCATGGACGCGCTGGCCGCGGCCCACGAGGCCGGAGTACTGCACCGGGACGTCAAGCCCGGCAACATCCTGCTCGACCGCTCGGGCCGCGTGCTGTTGACCGACTTCGGCATCGCCACCATGGAGGACCCGGGCGACGGCTCGGCCACGAACCTCACCCGCACCGGCCATCTCGTCGGCTCCCTGGACTACATGGCCCCCGAGCGCGCCCAGGGGGCCGATCCGGGACCGGCCTCCGACGTGTGGGCCCTCGGTGCCACGCTGTACGCGGCCGTCGAGGGAGCCTCGCCGTTCCGCCGTACCTCGACGTTCTCCACGCTCACCGCGATCGTCGGCGAACCGCTCCCCGAGTCCCACCGGGCCGGCCCCCTCGCTCCCGTTCTCCAGCGTCTGCTGGACAAGCGGCCCAAGGCCCGTCCGGGAGCCGAGGAGGCACGCCTGCTGCTGCAGGCCGTGGCCGACGGGGCCGGGGCCGGCATCGGGGCGGACAGTGACACGACGACCTTGCGGGGTGCTGCGGGGCAGTCCGAGGCCGCTGCGGAGCCGTCCGGGCCGGGTGCGGCCCAGGGGGGTGGGCCGGCCCAGGGTCCGGGTGCTCGCGAAACGCCGGGGACCAGAGAGGCACCCGCGCGGCAGACCGGGCCCGCGGCGGCGTCTGGGCCCGCAACCCCCGGGCAGGACGGCCCCCCGGCGCCGTGGTGGGTGGGGGCCGCTTCTCAGGACGATGCCGCCGGGCAGGTCGGCCCCCCGGCGCAGAGCTTCGGCGCTCCCTCTCAAGGCGGCGCTCCCTCTCAAGGCGGCGCACCCTCTCAAGGCGGCGCTCCCTCCCAACCCGGCGGTCTGCCGCACGGCTCGCCCGCACCTTCGGTTCCACCCGGCTACGGGATGTCCCGGGACACGACCCCGATGGACCCGTCCACCACGCCCCGTCGCAACCGACGCGCCCTGCTCGTCGCCGCGGCCGTCGCGGCCGTTCTCGCGGTGGCCGGCACGTCCGTCGCCCTGATGAACAACTCGGGCAAGGCCGAAGCGGACGCCCGGCCCATCGCGTCCGGCACGAGTGAGCCGGCCACCTCCTCCCCTTCGGTGCGCACCGAGGACGACCCTTCAGGCAGCGCCGCGCTGACGGACGGCGAGGCCAAGAAGACCCCGAGCGCGAAGGAGACGCCGGGCGAGGACGGCAGCGCCAAGCCCACGAGCCGTGCCTCCGCGTCCTCCACGGCGAAAACCGGCGGCGGTGGTGGCGACGCGGGCGGCAGCGGCTCCGGAGACGGCGGTACGACCGGGGACGGCGACCCCAGCACCCCGGCACCCGCCCCGGCCTGCACCGCCATCGGCGGCGGCAAGTACAACTGCACCGTCTGGAAGACCGCCAAGTCGTACACCGCCTCCGGCGCCGAGGCCGGTGTCCTGGGCGCGGGCACCAACTATTTCTTCTGCCAGTCGAACCTGGGCCGCCGCGAGACCTCCGGCCAGTGGACCAACGTCTGGTGGGCCAAGACCGACGACGACAGCGGCAACACCGGCGTCTACGTCAGCGACGTCTACATCAAGGGCGGGAACAACGACGAACCGGTGCCCGGGCTCCCGGTCTGCTGAGGCGTCACATACCGCTCAAGACCGGACTCCGTCACCCGCTTCTCGTCGGCGAACAGCCGGGTCCCCGCCTCGCACAGCAGCCGGTCGGCGCGGGCCCGTGCCACGAACTCCTCCGGGGTGACCCCGAACAGCGCCCGCAACCGGGCCGATCCCACGAGGAGTTCGGTCAGCAGTTCCCGCTGGCCGGGGTGGGTGCGCGGGGCGCCGGTGCCGTCGTGCAGGACGCCGTGGCGGTTGACGTACGAGTGGACGCCCGGCAGTGTCACGCCGCCGGGCAGTTCGACCCGCACCTCGGGCGCGGGCAGCCAGGCGCGCCCGTAGTTGCCGTGCGGCAGCGGCACCCCCTCGCTCGCGTCGACGACCGCGAGCTGTTCGGCGTCCAGCCAGAGGACGAACAACTCCCGTACCGTGCCCGGTGCTTCGAAGGGCGACGCGGACACATAGCCCATGCGGCTGACGTGCGCGGAGACGCCCACGTCGACGCCGGTCACCCGTGCCTTGACCATCGGGATCGGCGAGGTGATCCCGAACTCGCGCATCTTGTGCCGCAGTTGGCCCGGACTGGCGTTGGAGCCGATCGCGAGGACGGGCGTACGGTCCTCCTGCCACCGCCGGTCACCGGGCAGCGGACCATTCAGGGGTACCAGCCGGTCGCCGTCGAGCAGCGCGGAGTCCGCCGGCCAGGCGCCGGGATAGATCAGCGGGTGATCGCGCGGTGCCTCGGCCAGGCCGAGTGCCTCCAGGGTGCGGTCCTGCATGGCCGGCTCAGTCCGCCGGCGGCAGCTCGCCCGAGCCGCGGGTGATCAGTCGGGTCGGCAGCTCGATCCGCTCCGGTGTCAGCAGCGTGCCGTCCAGCTGCCGGAACAGCCGCTCGGCGGCGGTACGTCCCAGCGTCGCCGCGTCCTGGGCGACGACCGTGACACCCGGCTGGAGCAGATCGGCGAGTTCGATGTCGTCGAAGCCGACGAGGGCGACCCGGCGGGTGTGTTCGGCGAGGACCCGGATCACGGTCACCGTCACCCGGTTGTTGCCGGTGAAGATCGCGGTGACGGGGGAGGGGCCGGAGAGCATGTCCTCGGCCGCCCGGCGCACCCGCTGCGGGTCGGTGACGCCCAGCGACGTCCAGGCGTCTGCCACCTCGATGCCGGCGTCCTCCATGGCGGCCCGGTACCCGCGCAGCCGCTCGGCGGCGGTGTGGATGCGGGGCATGTCGCCGATGAAGCCGATCCGCCGGTGGCCGTGGGCGATGAGGTGGGCCACGGCGTCGCGGGCACCGCCGAAGTTGTCGGAGAGCACCACGTCGGCGTCGATCCGGCCCGCCGGACGGTCCACGAACACCGTGGCGACGCCCGCCTTGAGCTCCGGCTCCAGATAACGGTGGTCGTCACCGGCCGGGATGACCACCAGGCCGTCCACGCGCCGGGCGCACAGGGCCAGCACCAGCTCCTGCTCGCGCTCCGGGTCCTCGGCGCTGGAGCCGTTGATGAGCAGGGCGCCGTTGGCCCGGGCGACCTCCTCGACCGCGCGGCTGAGCGGGCCGTAGAAGGGGTCGGCGAGGTCCTCCAGGACCAGGCCGATGCTGGCGGTACGGCCCTTGCGCAGCACACGCGCGCTGTCGTTGCGGCGGAAGCCGAGGGCCTCGATGGCCTCCCGGACCCGGTGTTCCGTCTCGGGTGTGACCCCCGGTTCGCCGTTGACCACGCGTGAGACCGTCTTGAGCCCGACGCCGGCTCGCGCGGCCACGTCCTTCATGGTCGGACGGTTGCCGTACCGGGTCGTGGCGAGGCGGTCCGCTCGGCTGTGGGTCTCGGGCACGATACGACGTCCTGTCCTGTGGTCGACGGGGGTGCGGCGGTCCATGATTTTGTATGAGGATGTGGCGTCGAGCATAGAGCCTGGACAACGTTGTCAGATGCGGGAGACACTGTCCACCGCAATCTGTCGGCCGGCGCCCCCACCGCGAGACCGGCCTGTCCATTCCTCAAGGCTGACCGGGGAGAACTGACACTGATGCACACCGACCTCGTGGCTGCGCTCGACATCGGCGGCACCAAGATCGCCGGAGCGCTGGTGGACGGCCACGGCCGGATCCTGCTCCGCGCCCAGCGCGCCACGCCCGCGCAGGAGGACGGCGAGAGCGTGATGCGCGCCGTCGAGGAGACCCTCGGCGAGCTCACCGACTCGCCGCTGTGGGGGCGCGCGGGCGCCCTCGGCATCGGCAGCGCGGGCCCGGTGGACGCCTCCACCGGCACCGTGAGCCCGGTGAACGTGCCGGGGTGGCGCGACTTCCCGCTGGTCCGCAGGGTCCAGGAGGCAGTCGGCGGGCTCCCCGTGGAGCTGATCGGCGACGGTGTGGCCATCACGGCGGCGGAGCACTGGCAGGGGGCCGCGCGCGGGCACGAGAACGCGCTGTGCATGGTCGTGTCGACCGGCGTCGGCGGCGGGCTGGTGCTGAACGGCCAGCTGCACGCCGGGCCCACCGGCAACGCCGGTCACATCGGTCACATCAGCGTCGAACTCGACGGCGACCCGTGCCCGTGCGGTGCGCGCGGCTGTGTGGAGCGCATAGCCAGCGGCCCGAACATCGCCCGGCGCGCGCTGGACAACGGCTGGCGACCCGGCCCCGACGGCGACACCTCCGCCGCCGCGGTGGCCGACGCGGCCCGGCGCGGCGACCCGGTCGCCGTGGCCTCCTTCGCGCGGGCGGCCCAGGCGCTGGCCGCCGGCATCGCGGCGACCGCGACGCTCGTGGAGATCGACATCGCGGTCATCGGCGGCGGTGTCGGCAAGGCGGGCGACGTCCTGTTCGAGCCGCTGCGCAAGGCGCTGGGCGACTACGCGACCCTGTCCTTCGTCCAGCGCCTGACGATCGTGCCCGCGCAGATGGGCACGGACGCCGGGCTGGTCGGGGCGGCCGCGGCGGCGCTGGCGAAGCGGCCCGACACGGCCGCGGTGATCTGACAACAGGCCCGGAGAAACGTTCACTTGGCGGCCGGCTCCGGAGGCGGCCCCGGCTGCCCAGTGGGTACGGCGGCTCTCAGCAGCTCAACCGCGCGTCCCCCCGGTCGGCGTGGTCCGAGTCGATGCCGTCGCCGCCGTCGCCGCCGTCGGTGACGACCAGCCGGACCAGCCGGGCGCCGGTGACGTCCGCGGTGAGCGGCTGGGCCGGCATGGCGTTGGTCAGGACGCCGGTGGACGCCACCTTGGTGCCGTCCGCCCACACCTCGAAGGCGACCGTGCCTGGCGTACACCACTCCACCGATGGTGATCGGATGACCGTCGCACGCGGGGCTCTCCCCGTCGGCGTCCCCTGGGGAGCGGTGACCGGCCAACTCGTGCGCAGCGAACGGCCCGTGGACAGGACGGTGGCGGAGGTCGGCGACGTCGCCTTCAGGGCCCAGTCCTCGGGGCCGGACAGCCGTACGGAGACCCGCCAGGACCAACAGGACGCCGTCCAGGCCGAGTTCGACGACGGGCGGGTTCTGCGCCACCCGCGGTCGGCGGACACCCGTAGGAGAACCGTGCCGTGCGCGGGGACGTGGCCGAGCTGGAGCCCGCGGTGCTGTAGCTCCGGTGCCGCCACGGGTCGCGCAGGGTCAGGACGCGTTGGAGTGTGGTGGAAGGGAGTCGCACGGCGTACGGCAGCGTGACTCGATCCGGGCGGTGCCGTTGATCAGCCCATGAAGAAGCGCAGCATGCTCGCCATCGCCTCCCTCGCCACCGGCTTCGTCGTCGCGGCGGTCACTCCCTCGCACGCCCTGGGCGAGGACCTCGACCACATCGACGTCGACAAGACCCTCAGCACCCTCGACCACACGGTCGCCAGCGACAGCCTGGACGGCCTGGACCAGTCCGCGCTCGGGCAGAACGACTGACGAGGGCCGCGCGGGCCGCGGCACCGGCCCCCTCGTCCTGAGGGGGCCGGTGCCGCTTTCGTGTGCCCTCATCTGCGGCTGGTTTCCGTGGCAGGGTGGAACGGGCAAGCCTCAGGGGGCCAAACAGAAGAGGGGGAGTCCGTGATCGTCTGGATCAACGGCGCGTTCGGTGCGGGGAAGACCACCACCGCACGGGAACTGATCGAACTGATCCCGAACAGCACGCTCTTCGACCCCGAGGACATCGGCGCGGCGGTCGTGCGTCTCCTGCCGCCCAAACACCTCGCCGAGGTCGGTGACGTCCAGGACCTGCCGATCTGGCGACGACTGGTGATCGACACGGCGGCCGCGATGCTCGCCGAGCTCGGCGGGACCCTGGTCGTCCCCATGACCCTGCTGCGCCAGGAGTACCGCGACGAGATCTTCGGCGGGCTCGCCGCGCGCCGGATCAGTGTCCGGCATGTTCTCCTCGCTCCGGCGGAAACGATCCTGCGTGAACGAATAGCCGGGCGGGAGACCCCGCCGACCCTTCCGCCCGCCGGGGCGGGGCAGGGGCACTGGGCGTACGACCACATCGAGCCCTACCGGGCCGCCCTCGCCTCCTGGCTCGGCGCCGACGCCCACCTGATCGACACCAGCGCGCTCACACCGTACGAGACGGCCGCCCGCATCGCCGAGGACCTCGGCGCCGGGACGGTCCCCGCGTGCGACATCGTGCAGACCCCGGAGCCCACCTCCGAGACCGTGGCGGCCGGGGTCCTCCTCTTCGACGAGCAGGACCGGGTGCTGCTCGTCGACCCCACCTACAAGGCCGGCTGGGAGTTCCCCGGCGGTGTCGTCGAGCCCGGCGAGGCGCCCGGGCGGGCCGGGATGCGCGAGGTGGCCGAGGAGACCGGCATCCGCCTCGACGACGTCCCCCGCCTCCTCGTCGTCGACTGGGAACCCCCCGTGCCTCCCGGATACGGCGGACTGCGCCTCCTCTTCGACGGCGGCCGGCTCGACTCCGTCCGGGCCGGGGCGGTGCTGCTGCCCGGCCCCGAACTGCGGGGCTGGTGTTTCGCCAGTGAGGAGGAGGCGGCCGATCTGCTGCCACCGGTGCGCTACGAGCGGCTGCGGTGGGCGCTGCGGGCCAGGGAGCGCGGGGCCGCGCTGTATCTGGAGGCTGGGATTCCGGTCGGTTGATGTGCGGGGAGGCCCCGTCGGCTCGACTGCCGACGGGGCCTCGTCATGTTCCGGGCACGTTCGAGTCAGGCAAGCGGAGTGCGAGAACCCGCCAAGGGAATCGTCGCGCTACCTCCATGTCAGAGCTAACGAAACTTCTCGCCTTCACCAACTCTTGGCAACGAGCGCAAACAATCCCCTTTTCGGTCATTTTCCGCCTTGACCGGTCTCTCGGCGTGTTGCGACAGTCCGCTCAGCCTCACGGCGCCGACAACGGCCGGCGACCGAAGCCTTTCCTTCAGGGAACAGCCCCATGTCGAGACCCTGTCCGCCGGCGACGGCGAAAACGCCGCGCCAGCCCCAGCACATACCCGGGACGTCCGCACGATGACGACGCAACAGCAGCCGATGCCCGCCGACACCGGCACCCCGCGAGCCGGCGGCCCGTCGCCGGACCCGCGGGGCGACGGCACGGTCATCACCGGGCGTTCGCCCGCGCGGATGGCCTGGCGGCGCATCAGACGGGACAAGATCACCACGGCCGCGTTCGTGATCACGGTGCTCTTCATCCTGATCGCGCTGCTGGCCCCGGTCCTGACGGCGATCACCGGCTGGGGGCCGATCACCCCCGACGGCAGGGCGATCGACCCGGACACCGGCAACTTCCCGCGCGGATCGCTGGGCGGCATCGGCCTCACCCACCTCCTCGGGGTCGAACCGGGCACGGGCTACGACCTGTTCGCCCGGATCGTCTACGGCCTGCGCACCTCGCTGCTCGTCGGCTTCGCCTCCGCCGTGCTGTCGACCGTCGTCGGGGTCGTGGCCGGTCTCGCGGCGGGGTACTCCGGCGGCTGGGTGGACTCCGTGCTGTCGCGGATCATGGACGTGATGCTGGCCTTCCCGCAGCTGCTGTTCATCATCGCGCTGACCCCGGTCATCCAGAACGCGATGCAGACCGACAGCCACGGCGGCACCGACGAGAACCTCCGGCTGCTGGTCCTCGTCCTCAACATCGCGGTGTTCGCCTGGGCCTACACCGCCCGGCTGGTGCGCGGACAGGTCCTGTCGCTGCGGGAGCGGGAGTTCGTCGACGCGGCACGCATCATGAGTGCCGGCCGGTGGCACATCCTGTTCCGGCAGCTGCTGCCGAACCTGTGGGCGCCGGTCCTGATCTCCTTCGCCCTGGCCGTCCCGCAGAACATCACCACCGAGGCGGCCCTGTCCTACCTCGGCGTGGGTGTCATCCCGCCCAACCCGGACTGGGGGGCGCTGCTCTCGGACGCCTCGCAGTTCTTCCTCCAGGACCCCATGTACCTGTTCGTCCCCGGAGTCCTGCTGCTGATTCTCGTCCTGGCGCTGAACCTCCTCGGCGACGGCGTCCGGGACGCCCTGGATCCCCGCGCGGCACGCGGCTGACGCGGTCCCCCCCAACACCGGCGCGAGCGGCCCCACTTGAGCCGCCGTCGCCGAGCCGTAGAAGAACGGAGTGTTACCTCATGACGCGCAGAAGGCGCTCGATCGCGCTCGCGGCCACCGCCGTGGCGATCGCCCTGGGGGCCACCGGATGCGGGGGCTCCTCCAGCACCACCGGGAGCGGCTCCCCGACCAAGGGCGGCACGCTGACCGTCCTCGACCACGCCGACTTCGACCACCTCGACCCCCAGCGCGTCTACACGACCGAGGGTTCGAGCATGGACCAGGAACTCGTGCGCACCCTGACCGGCTGGGACGAGACCGGCTCCCAGCCGAAACTCGTCGGCGACCTGGCCACCGACACCGGAACGCCCAGCGCGAACGACACGGTGTGGACGTTCCATCTGCGCAAGGGAGTCACCTGGCAGGACGGCAAGGCGGTCACGTCCCAGGACGTCAAGTACGGCGTCGAGCGGTTCTTCTCGCCCGACATCAACGGCGGCCCGCCGTACGCCAGTCAGTGGCTGGTCGGCGGCTCCTCCTACAAGGGCCCCTACTCGGGCAAGGAGCTCGCCTCCATCCAGACGCCGGACGCGTCCACGATCGTGTTCCATCTCGACCAGCCCGTCACCGACTTCAACCAGGCGACCGCCATGCCCGGCTGGTCCGCGGTGCCCAAGGCCCACGACACCGGCTCCACGTACGACACGCACGTCTGGTCCGACGGGCCGTACATGATCAAGTCGTACACCAAGAACAAGGAACTCGTCCTGGCCAAGAACACCCACTGGAAGCAGTCGACCGACCCGATCCGGCAGCAGAACGTCAACGAGATCGACGTCAAGCTCGGCCAGGACCAGTCGGCGATCGACCAGCAGATCAAGTCCGACGCCGGAACCGCCCAGACCTCGATCATGCAGTGGCCGATCGCGGGCTCCGACCTGACGACGATCGCCGGCGACCCGTCCCTGAAGTCGCGCCTCTACAACATCCCGGCCCCGGGCATCAACTACCTCGCGATCAACACCACCCGGGTCAAGGACCTGAAGGTCCGTCAGGCCATCGAGGACGCGATCGACAAGACCACCGTGCGCGGCGCGTTCGGCGGCAAGGCGTACGGCGGCTACGCGAGCACGATGCTCAGCCCCGGCATCGGCGGCTACCAGAAGTTCAACCTCTACAGCACCAACCCCGCCGGTGACCTGGCCAAGGCCACGGCGCTGATGAAGCAGGCCGGCAACCCCAAGCTCACCATGTCGCTGGCGGTGGAGAACACCACCACCGAGGAGCACTTCGCCGACGCCGTGAAGACCTCGCTGGGCAAGATCGGCATCACGGTCAACATCACGCCGATCGACGCGGCGAACTACTTCAGCACCATCGACAACGTGAAGAACCAGTACGACCTCACGTGGGGCGACTGGATCGCGGACTGGCCGAACGCCTCCACGGTGCTGCCCGTGCTGTTCGACGGACGGCAGATCGCGAAGCTGCCGCAGTCCAACCAGGACCTGTCGTACCTCAACGACCCCGCGGTCAACGCGCAGATCGACAAGATCGCCAAGATGACCGACATCAAGCAGGCCGACGCCGCCTACGGCGCCCTGGACCAGCAGATCATGAAGGACGCCGCCGTGGTCCCGCTGATGTACATGAACTTCAGCGAACTGGCGGGCTCCAAGGTCGGCGGGGTCATCTCGGACCCCATCCTCGCCGAGCCGAGCCTGGTCCACGCGTACGTCAAGAGCTGACCGCCACGACCTGATCGACAAGAGCTGACGCTTCCCTCCCATGCCCGCCGGCGGCCCCGGCCGGCGGGCACACCCCCTCTCACGTCAGGGCCCAGCACGACATGCTTCGTTACCTCATCCGGCGCCTGCTGGCAGCGGCCGCGATCCTGCTGGTGATCACCGTGATCACCTTCGTCATCTTCTTCGCACTGCCGTCCGACCCCGCGCTCCTGGCCTGCGGGAAGACCTGCTCGCCCTCCCGGCTGGCCGAGATCAAGCATTCGCTCGGGCTCGACCAGAGCTTCCTGACCCAGTTCTGGGAGTTCTTCAAGGGGCTCTTCGCCGGCCGGGACTTCGGCGACCAGAGCGTGCGCGTGCACTGCGACGCGCCCTGCCTCGGGATCTCCTTCCAGACCGACACCCCCGTCCTCAGCACCCTGCTGGGCGACTTCCCCGCGGACCTGTCGCTGGGTCTCGGGGCCGCGGTGTTCTTCCTGATCCTCGGCGTCGGCCTCGGCACCCTCGCCGCGGTCCGCCGGGGCAGGGCGGCCGACAAGGCGGCCGTCGGACTCGCCCTGCTGGGTGTCTCCGTGCAGATCTACTTCGTGGGCCTGCTGCTGCTCTACCTGTTCGTCGACAAGTGGCAGATCCTGCCCGCCTCTGGTTACACCCCGATCACCCAGGACCCGAGCGCCTGGTTCCAGGGCCTGATCCTGCCGTGGGCCACCCTCGTCATCGTCTACCTCGCCCTGTACACCCGGCTCACCCGCTCCTCCATGCTGGAGGTCTTCGCCGAGGACTACATGCGCACCGCCCGGGCCAAGGGCCTGTCCAATGGCAGGGTCGTCCTCAAGCACGGCCTGCGGGCCGCGATCACCCCGATCATCACCATCTTCGGCATGGACGTCGGCTCGCTGATCGGCGGCTCCGCGGTCATCACCGAGTCGGTGTTCGGCATCAACGGCATCGGCAAGCTCGCGGTCGACTCGGTGCAGAACTCCGACCTGCCGGTCATCCTCGGCACCACGCTCTTCGCGGCCACCTTCGTCGTGCTCGCCAACGTGGTCGTCGACGTGGTCTACGGCCTCGTCGACCCGCGTGTCCGCCTCGCCTGAGCCCCTCACCGCAGCAAGGAACTCCCGTGTCCCTCCTGACCTCACCACAACCGGCGGACGTCGATCCCGCGGCCGCCCCCTTCCTCGACGTTCGGGACCTGCGGGTGCACTTCCCGACCGAGGACGGGATCGTCAAGTCCGTCGACGGCGTCTCCTTCACCCTGGAGAAGGGCAGCACCCTCGGCATCGTCGGCGAGTCCGGCTCGGGGAAGTCGGTCACCTCGCTGGCCCTGCTCGGGCTGCACAAGGGCACGCGTGCCGAGGTCTCGGGCGAGATCCGGCTGGACGGACGGGAGTTGGTCTCCCTGCCCGAGCGCGACATGCGCGCACTGCGCGGCCGTACCGTCTCCATGATCTTCCAGGACCCGCTGTCCGCCCTGCACCCCTACTTCACCGTCGGCGCGCAGATCGCCGAGGCCTACCGGGTCCACCACAAGGTCTCGAAGAAGGAGGCCCGGGACCGCGCGGTGGAGATGCTGAAGCGGGTCGGCATCCCGCAGCCCGAACGTCGGGTGCGGGACTACCCGCACCAGTTCTCCGGTGGCATGCGCCAGCGCGCGATGATCGCCATGGCGCTGGTCTGCGACCCCCAACTGCTCATCGCCGACGAGCCGACCACCGCCCTGGACGTCACCGTGCAGGCGCAGATCCTCGACCTGATCCGCGATCTCCAGGAGGAGTTCGGCTCCGCGGTCATCCTCATCACCCACGACCTCGGTGTGGTGGCCGACATCGCCGACGACATCCTGGTGATGTACGGCGGCCGCCGCATCGAGTACGGCACCGTGCACGACGTGCTCAAGGAGCCCCAGCACCCCTACACCTGGGGTCTGTTGGAGTCGATGCCGCAGATCACCGGAGACGTCGAGCGGCGGCTGAACCCGATCGCCGGGTCCCCGCCGAGCCTCATCAACCCGCCCGCCGGCTGCGCCTTCCACCCCCGCTGCACCTTCAAGGGCTGGGTCCCCGAGGGCCGTTGCGCGGTGGAGCGGCCCGAACTGGTGGCCGTCCCCGGCACGGGCCGGCACCTCGCCGCCTGCCACCTCACCCCGGAGACCAGGCAAGAGATCCGCGTCCGTACGGCCGCGGGGGCCGCGCAGTGACCGCGGCGGACCGACAGGAGCAGCCCGTGAGCACCACCCAGCCCGCTGCCGGGGAGGCCCTGCTCGAAGTCACCGGCCTCACCAAGCACTTCCCGATCCGCCACGGCATCGTCTTCCAGCGGCAGATCGGAGCCGTGCACGCCGTCGACGGCATCGACTTCACGGTCGGCGCCGGGCAGTCGCTCGGCCTGGTCGGCGAGTCCGGGTGCGGCAAGTCGACCACGGGCCGCCTGGTCACCCGGCTGCTGGAACCCACGTCCGGAAAGGTGGTGTTCGACGGCGAGGACATCACCCACACCACGGAGAACCGGATGAAGGAGTCCCGCCGGAACCTCCAGATGATCTTCCAGGACCCGTACTCCTCGCTGAACCCCCGGCACACGGTCGGCACGATCGTCGAGACCCCGATGCGGCTCAACGGCATCAACCCGCCGCAGGGCCACAAGAAACGCGCCCAGGAACTCCTGGAGACGGTCGGCCTCAGCCCCGAGCACTACAACCGCTACCCGAACGAGTTCTCCGGGGGCCAGCGCCAGCGCATCGGGATCGCCCGCGCGCTCGCCCTGCGGCCGAAGCTCATCGTGGCCGACGAACCGGTCTCGGCGCTCGACGTCTCGATCCAGGCGCAGATCGTGAACCTGCTCCAGGACCTCCAGCGGGAGTTCGGCATCGCGTTCGTCTTCATCGCCCACGACCTCGCCGTCGTACGGCACTTCTGCGAGCGGGTCGCGGTGATGTATCTCGGCAAGATCGTCGAGGTCGCGGACCGGCAGACGCTGTACACCCGTCCCCGGCACCCCTACACCCACGCCCTGCTGTCCGCCGTTCCCGAGGCCGACCCGGACGGCACCCGGCGGCGCGAGCGCATCCGGCTCGCCGGGGACGTGCCCTCACCGGTCGATCCGCCGTCCGGCTGCCGCTTCCGGACCCGGTGCTGGAAGGCGCAGGAGCGGTGCGCGACGGAGGAGCCGCCGCTGGTGCGGCTGGCGGGCAACGCCGCGGACCACCTGACGGCGTGTCACTTCCCGGAGGAGCCGAGCGTCGAGGCGCGGGGTGAGGACATCGTGCTCGATCCGGCGCTGACGGTTCCGGGGGACAGCGCGTCGACCTCGTCGTGAGGGTAGGGGGTGTGTCTGCTCTCCTGTTCCAGTCGGCGGTTGAAGTCACCGACCACGACCGCGAGTCGGGCATGGCGTGAGATGAGCTCGGCGGCGGCCCCGGGGATTCCCTCGGGGCGCCGGCCGTCTGCGCAGGCGCGGATGAAGTCCTCACGCTCGTCCCGGGCGAGGCCGTACTGGTCGACGACCAGCCAGTGGACCAGGTAAGCGAGGGCGTAGGCGCGGTCGTAGTGGTGGTGGCGGTCGTGGAAGTCGCGTTCAGGCGGGGTGAGTTCGAAGCGGCCGGACAGGGCGAGCCCGTAGTCGGTCAGGTAGAGCTGGTGTCCGTCGGTGAGGATGTTGCGGAAGTGGGCGTCGAAGTGGACGAGTTGCTGCTTCTGGAGGAAGTCGGTAACGGCTTCGAGGCCTTGTTCCACGAGGGCACAGGCCGAGTCGGCGTCAGCTGAGCGAAGCTGGTCGTGGAACCAGTCGTGGAGGGTGTGCGGCTGGTACTCCAGGAACAGCGCCAGGCTCTTGGACGCGGTGCGCAGGGCCTCGATGCGTTCACGGCCGCCGCCCCAGTAGGCCACGGCCCGCTCCACGTCGGCGAGTTCCTTGGGAAGCGACTGCTGTGCCTCGGGCAGGACCCGCCAGTGGTGGAGCAGCGGGAATCCCTGGAAGCGGCCGGCGCGCACCCAGTTCGTCGTCATCTCGTGCACGGCAAGCTCGCGCCAGGCACCGAAGCCCGGGCTGCCGATCGCGCCGATGCCGTAGTGGCAATGGGCCGGCAGGTCGAAGAGGTTCGCGGTGGAGCGGACGTGGTCGGGGTGGAGTTCGGTGTCGGTGAGCGGCACCCGCTTCACGAACACCCGCACGCCGTCCACCTCCACCGACGTCGTCCGTCCGCCGATTCCGTCACCGGCAGGCGTGCCGGACGCCACGAGTTCCGCGAGGCCGCGGTCGCTCAGGAGGGCGAGGGTGGTGGCGGTGTCGGCGTGGCTGCCGAGGCGCGCGGGGAAGACCATGACCCCATGATCGGTCCTCCGTGGCCGCAGCAGGTGATGAGGGCACCGAGAGCCGCCAACTTCTCGAAGGAGCGCGGGGTTCGGGCCCGGTCGACGTTGAACACCCCGGGTATCACCTTGCCGTCCACCGGGGCGGTGGCCACCGTGTTTCCGGTGAACAGCACCCCGTCGGCGGGGAGATGGAGCGCCATGCTGCCGGGCGTGTGGCCGGGGATGTGAAGGACCCGCGCGCCGCCGCCGACGTCGAGCAGATCGCCCGCGGACAGCTCCGCGACCTGCGCCGGCCGCTCGAACCCGCCCCGCGGCAAGTGCCGTAGAGCCTCCGCGTGCGGAGGGCGCTCCCAGTCCTCGAACACCGGGGCCGGACCCGGAACTTCACCTCGCAGGCGGCGATCGAGTCGGCGGAACCCGGCGGGCCCGCGTCGATCAGGGTCGATTCGTCGCCGTCGCGCCAGAGGATCGTAGAAAGGCCCCCGTCCGTGGACGAGGGCCTTCTGGCGACAGCAGAGCAGCAGAGCCGTCGGATCAGCTCGCCGCGTAGTTGCGCAGGAACAGGGCCTCCGCCACCGACAGACGCTCCAGCTCCTCCGGGGACACGCTCTCGTTCACCGCGTGGATCTGGGCCTCCGGCTCGCTCAGGCCGATGAGGAGGATCTCGGCGTGCGGGTAGAGCGACGCGAGGGTGTTGCAGAGCGGGATGGAGCCGCCCTGGCCGGCGTACTGCATCTCCTGGCCCGGGTAGGCCACCGCCATCGCGTCGGCCATCGCCGCGTACGCCGGGCTGGTGGTGTCCGCGCGGAACGGCTGGCCCTGACCGATCTGCTCGGTACGCACGCGCGCGCCCCACGGCGTGTGCGTCTCCAGGTGCGCCTGGAGCAGCTTGGTCGCCTCGGCCGCGTCGATGCCCGGCGGCACCCGCAGGCTGACCAGGGCGCGGGCGCTCGCCTGCACGGACGGGGTGGCGCCGACGACCGGCGGGCAGTCGATGCCGAGGACCGTCACGGCGGGGCGGGCCCAGATGCGGTCGGCGACCGTGCCCTCGCCGATCAGCTCGACGCCGTCCAGGACCTTGGCGTCCGCCCGGAACTGCTCCTCCTCGTACTGGAGGCCGTCCCAGGACGCGTCCGGCGTCAGGCCGTCGATCGTCGTCGAGCCGTCCTTCGCGCGCAGCGAGTCCAGTACGCGGATCAGCGCCGCCAGCGCGTCGGGGGCGGCCCCGCCGAACTGGCCCGAGTGGAGGTTGCCCTCCAGGGTGTCGACCTGGACGCGCACCATGGTCATGCCGCGCAGGGTGGCGGTGACCGTGGGCAGACCAGCACGGAAGTTGCCCGCGTCGCCGATGACGACGGTGTCCGCCTCCAGGAGCGCGGGGTGCTGCTCGGCGTACCGCTCCAGGCCGCCGGTGCCCTGCTCCTCCGAGCCCTCCGCGATGAACTTCACATGGACCGGGACCCCGCCGTCGGCCTTGAGGGCGCGCAGCGCGAGCAGGTGCATGATCACACCGCCCTTGCAGTCGGCGGCTCCACGCCCGTACCAGCGGCCGTCGCGCTCGGTCAGCTCGAACGGCGGGGTCGTCCAGCCGGCCTCGTCCAGCGGCGGCTGCACGTCGTAGTGGGCGTAGAGGAGGACGGTCTTCGCGCCCGCGGGGCCGGGCAGGTAGCCGTACACCGACTGGGTGCCGTCCGGGGTGTCGAGCAGCGCGACGTCCTGGAACCCCTCGGCGGTGAGGGCGTCCGTGATCCAGCGGGCGGCGGCCTCGCTCTCGCTCCTCGGGAACTGGTCGAAGTCCGCCACCGACTTGAACGCCACCAGTTCGGTGAGCTCCGCCCGCGCCCTCGGCATCAGCGAGGCGACGGTCTCGGCGACCGGATTCGACGACATGGGCACGCTCCTTGTGGGTGCGACGTTGTAGCTGTGAGTGCCGTAGATCCTCCCACAGTGGTCTGTGGGCGGGCCCGCCGTAGGATGCGGGAGACAGGTGCGGCAACGGCTTGATCGGGAGCAGCAGACCATCGTGAGCAGCGAGAACTCTTCGGCGGACGGCACTTCGGCGGACGACTCTTCGGCGGACGGCGTGCGGGACGACGCGCAGCGGGTGTGGGACGTCGTCGTGGTGGGCGCGGGCCCCGCGGGGGCCTCGGCCGCCTACGCGGCGGCGGTCGCGGGACGGCGTGTGCTGTTGCTGGAGAAGGCCGAGCTGCCGCGGTACAAGACCTGCGGCGGCGGGATCATCGGTCCCTCGCGGGACTCGTTGCCGCCCGGTTTCGAGCTGCCGTTCCGGGACCGGGTGCACGCGGTCACCTTCTCGAACAACGGCCGCTTCACCCGGACCCGGCGCTCCAAGCAGATGCTGTTCGGGCTGATCAACCGGCCCGAGTTCGACCAGCAGCTCGTCGAGCACGCCCAGAAGGCGGGCGCCGAGCTGCGCACCGGCGTCACCGTGCAGCGCGTCGAGCAGCACGGCTCGGCGGTCCCGGACCGGCGCACGGTCGCCGTGGTCCTCCAGGGCGGCGAGACGCTGCTCGCGCGGGCGGTCGTCGGGGCCGACGGCAGCGCCAGCCGGATAGGGGCGCATGTCGGCGTCAAGCTCGACCAGGTCGACCTCGGCCTGGAGGCGGAGATCCCGGTGCCGGAGACCGTCGCCGAGGACTGGAAGGGGCGGGTGCTCATCGACTGGGGCCCGATGCCCGGCAGTTACGGCTGGGTCTTCCCGAAGGGGGACACCCTGACGGTCGGGGTGATCTCGGCGCGGGGTGAAGGGGCCGCCACCAAGCGGTACTTGGAGGACTTCATCGGGCGGCTCGGTCTCGCCGGGTTCGAACCCAGCATCTCCTCCGGCCACTTGACCCGCTGCCGTGCCGACGACTCGCCGCTCTCGCGCGGGCGGGTGCTGGTGTGCGGTGACGCGGCCGGGCTTCTTGAGCCGTGGACCCGCGAGGGAATCTCCTTCGCGCTGCGCTCCGGGCGGCTGGCGGGGGAGTGGGCGGTGCGGATCGCCGAGGCCCATGACGCGGTGGACACCCGGCGGCAGGCGCTGAACTACGCGTTCGCGATCAAGGCGGGCCTGGGCGTCGAGATGAGCGTCGGCAAGCGGCTGCTGACCGCGTTCGAGCGCCGTCCCGGTCTGTTCCACGCGGCGCTGACGGGCTTCCGGCCCGCGTGGAACGCGTTCCGGGAGATCACCCAGGGCTCGACCTCGCTGGGCGAGCTGGTCCGGGGCCGGCCGATGGCCCAGCGGGCGCTGGCCGCGCTGGACCCGCGTCCGGCCGGGGCCCCCGAAGGCGGGGAGGTCAGCTCTTGACCGTGATGCGGAAGACGGGGTGGTCGGGCGCGATGCGGCGCAGGTCGGCGTCGGAGGAGTCGGGGCCGACCCCCTTGAAGAAGACGCCGACCTCGGCCTTCCAGCGCTTGAGGTAGGCGCGCAGAAGCGGGACCTTGTCGTCGTCGCCCACCTCGGTCGCGGTGAACGCCTCCACGCGGTTGCCGAGGTGCAGTTCGCCGCCGCCGGCCGCGCGCATGTTGTGCGTCCACTGGACATGGCCGCGCGGTGCCACCAGGTACTGCCGGCCGTCCACCGTCAGCAGGTTCACCGGGGTGGTCCGCCACTCGCCGCTCTTGCGGCCGCGCACCGCCAGGACACGGGAGCCCCAGACGCTGAGGCCACGGCGGGTGAGCCAGGCCACCATGCGGTTGAAGACGTTGACCGTGAACCAGCCGGGCTTCTGGACGTGCGTGGACACGAGGACCCCCATTGTTCGAGAGAGCGGTGCTCTCGTTTTCGGTGGGACCAGTCTGCACGGATCGGCGTTCCAAAGCAAGAGCGGTGCTCTCGAATGTGTGCACTGCTCTGCTTCTGTGGAACACTGATCCGCATGAGCACCGCACAGGGAGCCCGGGCCCGCGCCCGGATCGAAGTCACTGCCGCCATCAAGGACGAGGCGCGCCGGCAGCTCGCGGAGCAGGGCGCGGCGAAGCTCTCGCTGCGGGCCGTGGCCCGTGAGCTGGGCATGGTCTCCTCGGCGCTGTACCGCTACTTCCCGAGCCGCGACGACCTGCTCACCGCGCTGATCATCGACGCCTACGACTCCCTCGGGGAGAGCGCGGAACGGGCGCACGCGGCCGTCGCCGGGGCAGGGCCGTTGGAGCGCTGGGTCACGGTGTGCGAGGCGGTGCGCCACTGGGCGCTCGGTCATCCGCACGAGTACGCGTTGATCTACGGCTCCCCCGTCCCCGGCTACACGGCACCCCAGACCACGATCCCGCCCGCCGCACGCGTCGGCCTCCTCCTGATCGGCATCGTGCGCGACGCCCATCAGGGCCCCGGCCTCGCGGAGCTGGCCCCGGTCCCCGAAGACCTCCGGGCGGAGTCCGCCCGCATCGCCGCCGACCTCGCTCCCGACCTGCCGTCCGAGGTGGCCGCGCCTCTGGTGGCGGCCTGGGCCCAGCTCTTCGGCCTGGTCGGCTTCGAACTCTTCGGCCAGTTCCACCAGGTCGTGGAGGAACGCGAGCCGTTCTTCCGGCATGCGGTGCGGGGGTTGGGGCGGGGCGTGGGGCTGCGGTAGCGCTCCGCTGGATGTGCCGCTGGTCGTGCAGGCCAGGCGGCGTGTCGCCCGCGGTGCCGTCGGGTGCGGCCCCTGCCGCCGTCGTACTTCCCCGGGAGTACGAGTGATCGCCACGCTCGGGGGACGCCCGCCCGGGCGGGGACGTCTAGCGTGGCTGTCATGGATGGTGAGGTGGGCGGGCGCGGGGGAGGTCCGGCGCGGTGGTGGCGTGGGGCCTCGTGGTGGCGGGGGCCCCGGGGGGACGGGCGCAAGGCCCGGTGGCCGTGGCCGTCCACGGTGCTGCTCACGTTCTTCGTGCTCGGGGGGTCGAACTACGCGGCCCATCAGCAGGTCGAGCGGGCCCCCCTCGATCTGTTCGCTCGCTCACTGCTGGTGATCGGCTCGGGACTGCTGCTCTGGCGGCATCGGCAGCCCGTGCTCGTCGTGTTCGGGACCGCGGGCGCCGCGATGCTCTACCTGGGCGCCGGATATCCGTACGGGCCCGTGTTCCTGACCGTGGCCCTCGCCTGCTTCAGTGCCGTCGTGGCCGGGCACCGCAAGGCCGCCTGGAGCGCGCTCGGGATGCTGTGGGCAGGCCACGTCCTGGTGGCCCACTGGCTCTACCGGTGGCTGCCGCCGGCCGGCGACCCGGCCGCCCCCTGGGGGCAGGAGGGTGTGATCGCCGCCTGGGTCGTCGCCATCGTCGCCGTCTCGGAGCTGGCCCGGACCCGGCGTGAACAGTGGGCCCGGGACCGGGCCGAGCGCACCCGCGCGGCACAGCGCCGCGCCGACGAGGAGCGGCTGCGGATCGCCCGCGAACTCCACGACGTCCTCGCGCACAGCATCTCCGTCATCAACGTCCAGGCCGGCGTCGGCCTCGCCCTCCTCGACACCGACCCCGAACAGGCCCGCACCGCCCTCACCACCATCAAGGCCGCCAGTAAGGAGGCGCTCGGCGAAGTGCGCCAGGTGCTCGACACCCTGCGGACGCCCGGTGACGCACCGCGCGCCCCGGCACCCGGCCTCGACCGGCTGCCCGAGCTGGTGTCGCAGGCCGCGGACGCGGGACTCACGGTCGACGTGGAGGGAACCGCGCCGACCCTGCCGCCCGGCGCGGACCTCGCCGCCTTCCGCGTCGTCCAGGAGGCGCTCACCAATGTCGTACGGCACTCGGGATCGCGGCACGCGCGTGTGCGGCTCGATCACGACGGGGACGCGCTACGGCTCCGTATCGAGGACGACGGACCCGCGACCGGCACCGACGCGGGTGGCAGCGGCAACGGGCTGGCCGGCATGCGGGAGCGGGCCGCAGCCCTCGGTGGCACGATCGAGGCGGGCCCGCGTCCCGGGGGAGGGTTCCGGGTGCTCGCCGTACTGCCGCTCACAGTGAAGGCCAAGGAGGAACACCGGTGATCCGCGTACTGCTCGCCGACGACCAGTCACTTGTGCGGGCCGGCTTCCGGGCGCTGCTCGACGCGCAGCCGGACATCGAGGTGGCGGGGGAGGCCTCGGACGGTGAGGAGGCGGTGCGCAAGGTGCGCGAACTGCGGCCGGACATCGTCCTGATGGACATCCGGATGCCGCTGCTCGACGGTCTCGCCGCGACCCGGCGCATCACCGGGGACACCGCCCTGCGGAACGTGAAGGTGGTCATGCTCACCACCTTCGAACTCGACGAGTACGTCTTCGAGGCGATCCGCTCCGGGGCCTCGGGCTTCCTGGTCAAGGACACCGAACCGGAGGAACTCCTGCGCGCGGTGAGGGCGGTGGTCGGCGGTGACGCGCTGCTCTCCCCGGGGGTGACCCGCCGTCTCATCGCCGAGTTCGCGGCCCGCTCCAAGGAGCCCGCGGCCGAGGGCGCCCTCGCCGAACTCACCGAGCGGGAACGGGAGGTGATGGCCCTGGTCGGCATCGGCCTGTCCAACGAGGAGATCGCCCGCCGCCTGGTCGTCAGCCCCCTCACCGCCAAGACCCACGTCAGCCGCACCATGATCAAACTCGGCGCCCGTGACCGGGCCCAACTGGTGGTGCTGGCCTACGAGTCGGGGTTGGTGCGGCCCGGCTGGCTGGGCTGACGCCTCTCCCGCCGGAAACGCACCAGCACGCTGACCACCCGGGCGGCGAAGACCACGGGTGCGATCGTGAGCCCGACCCGCACCAGCAACTTCTCCACGATGCCCGGCAGTTCGAACAGCAGCGCCGGCCCCGCCACCGCACCGAACAGCACCGCCGCCGCGAACAGCGCACTGCACAGCGCGTATCCGACCTCCACGGTCATGGCATCCCGCTCGGCCTGGTTCCGGCGTCCCCCGTACGTCTCCATCCCCGGAGTCTCACAGCCGCGCGCCCGGCGGAGCAAGCAGGCTCCGCCGGGCACACGGTGTCGGAGGCGTCCCCCGGTCGCGCTAGTCGCGTACGGCGACGCGCTCCGCCTCCCGCGCAGTGGACTTGGCGACCACGACGGACTGCCGCGGCCGACGCGCGCCGCGCGCTCCCGTCAGGGTGATCAGCAGCCCGGCCGCGGCGATCGCGGTGACCACGATCAGTCCGGGGCGGTAGCTGTCGAGGACGGCCTGCGGGGTGGCGTGCTCGGGTGCGCCCGCGGTCACCACGGCGGTCACGACGGCCAGGAAGATCGCCCCGCCGACCTGGACCGAGGTGTTGAGCAACCCGGAGACCATGCCCTGCTCGTGGTCCTCGACGCCGTTGGTGGCCTGGATGTTGAGCGAGGGGAAGACCAGCGCGCAGGCCGCGCCGATGAGCAGCATGGACGGCAGGATCGCGGCCGCGTACACGGGGTTCAGGTCGACCCCCAGGAACAGCGCGTACCCGACGGCCATCAGCGCGAAGCCCGCCGGGATCAGCCGGTGGGTCCCGAACCGGTCCACGATCGAGCCGACCTTCGTCGAGGACACCGCCACCAGCGCGCCCGCGGGCAGGAAGGCGAGCGCGGTGTGCAGCGCCGACCAGCCGAGCAGCGACTGCATGTACAGGGTCACGAGGAACTGGAAGCCGACGTACGAGCCGAAGAAGGCCATGGCGCCCAGTTGGGCACGGATCTGGGTGCCGGAGCGCAGCACGCCGAGCCGGATCAGCGGGCCCGGCGAGCGCCGCTCGACCAGGACGAACACGCTCAGCAGCACGGCCACGGCGAGGAAGGACAGCAGCGTGCGGGCCGAGGCCCAGCCGGACGCGGGAGCCTGGACGACGGTGAAGACGAGCAGCAGCATCGAGGCGGTGCCGAGGACGGCGCCGGGCACGTCGTAGCCGTTGTGGTCCTTCTCGCGGGCGCTGCGCGGCAGCAGCTTCAGGCCCGCGACCAGGGCGGCCAGCGCGATGGGCGCCGGCAGCAGCATGGTCAGGCGCCAACTGGCCTCGGTGAGCAGGCCGGAGAGCACCAGGCCCATGGAGAAGCCGGTGGCGGCGCAGGTGGTGTAGATGGAGAGCGCGCGGTTGCGCAGCGGGCCCTCCGGGAACGTCGTGGTGATGATGGACAGGCCCGCGGGCGCGGTGAAGGCGGCGCTCAGGCCCTTGATGAAGCGGCTGGCGATCAGCAGCGGCCCCGAGTCGACGAGGCCGCCGAGCAGCGAGGCGACCGCGAAGACGCCGAGGGCCACCAGGAACACCTGACGCCGGCCCAGCAGGTCGGCGGCGCGGCCGCCCAGGAGCAGGAGACCGCCGTAGCCGAGGATGTAGCCGCTGACGATCCATTGCAGCGTCGAGGTGGAGAGGCCCAGGTCGGCGCCGATGGACGGGAGCGCGACGCCGACCATCGACACGTCCAGGGCGTCCAGGAACATCGCGGCGCACAGCACCAGCAGGGTGCCCCAGAGCCTGGGTGTCCAGCGGACCGCTGAGGACGGGTCCGCGGAGGTGGTGAGCGGAGAGGTCATGCCGACGACACTACATGCGCATGCATCGAATGCAAGGGCATTTAATTCCGATGCAATAATGCGTCTTCTCTGCTACGGTGCCGCGCATGGTGGCGAAGAGGCCCGAGCAGGTACTCGCGGAGCAGTGGCGGGACATCCTGGCGCTGCACGCGCGCACACAGTGCGAGCTGGACCGTGCTCTTCATCAACACGGCCTGTGCGGCAGCGACTTCGAGGTGCTGGACGTCCTGGCCGACGGCGGCTGCGCCTACCGGGTGCAGGAGATCTCCGAGCGGGTTCATCTGAGCCAGAGCGCACTGTCGCGGCTGATCGCACGTCTGGAGAAGGACGGTCTCGTCGAGCGCGGGATGTGCGCGGAGGACCGGCGGGGCGTGCGCGTCTCGCTCACGTCGAAGGGACGCGCGCTGCACCGGGCCGCCCTGCCGGTGCAACGCGCGGTCCTCACAAGGATGTTGGAGCCTTCCTAGCCCACGGCGGACTTCTCCCGCCACAGCTCCGCGACCGAGGCGTCCCCGGTCACCCGCGGCAGCGGCAGCCGGTTCCACAGCGCCGGATACAGCCGCGCGGCCGGCCCGGACACCTCGCAGTCGGCGTCCCCCACCTCGTCTCGCTCGGTCGCGGGCGGCTCCTCGGTCAGTCGTACGGTCCACACGGCGCCGTCCGTGTCACTCGCCCGCACCCGCAGCACCCGGGGCTCGGCGCTGCGGACCCGGCTCTTCTCGCGGGCGTGGAAACCGCGCAGCAACTCGTCGATGCCGTCGGCCGCGAAGTCCCGCCCGAACTCCTCGGGCGTACCGCCGCGCGCCGCCTCCGCGTCGAAACGGTGCACGGCCGTCTCGTGCGCCTGCCGCCGGGCCCAGAAGGCGAGCGGCGAGGGGGCGGGCAGGAAGTGCCAGCAGCGGACGTCGGGTGCGGCCGAGTCCAGCGTGTCGACCAGACGGCGGTGGCCGGTGCGGAACCAGGCCAGCAACTCCGCCCCGTCGAGGGCCGGTTCGTCGCCGAAGGGGCGGAAGCCGGTCAGCTCCTCGGCCACGAACGCCGTCGCCCAGCGATGCACCGCGCCCGTGTGCCGCAGCAGGTCCCGCACCTGCCATTCCGGGCAGGTCGGGACCTTGGCGTCGGTGCCGGCCTGCTCGGCGGCCGACGCGAGCAACTGGCCTTCGCGGTCCAGGATGCGGATGAACTCGGCTGTCTCCATGGGAGGAGTGTGCCTGACGGCACCACCTCGCCCGCCACTGATTTCGCCGGGCTACCAGTCGCGGGCGGCGTGGAGCAGGTGGTCGCGGACCAGCGCCACGTGGGGATGGCCCGCGGTGCCGGGCCGCTGCACCAGGAACGCCGTGTTGATGGGCGGATCGTCGGGATCATGGAGCAGGACCAGCGCCCCGGAGGCCAGTTCCGCTGCGCACAGATAGCGGGGGAGCACGGTGAATCCGGTGCCCCCGACGACCGCGGCCTTGACCGCGTTCAGGTCGGGCATGGTCACGGCGGGCTGCCGTACCAGGCGTCCGCCGAACACATGCCGCCAGTAGCGGCGCACGATGGGCAGGTCCTCGGCGTAGGCGACGAGCGGGACGCCGTGCAGCGCCGCCGCGAGGTGTTCCGGCGCGCCGAGCCGCTCGGCCCAGGCGGGGGAGGCGACCAGCACGAACTCCTCGTCGTTGAGGGGCAGGGCCGTCAGAGCGCGGCCGCGCGGCCGGAAGGTGGCGATCACCAGGTCGTGGCGGCCCGCGCGCAGGCCCTCCAGGAGCGGTTCGGTCAGACCCGGCGTGACGCGCAGCCGTACCCCTTTGTCCACCAGGGGAGCGACACCGGGCAGGACGCACCGGGACAGCAGCTCGGCCGGACCGGCGAGATGTACCGGCTCGGCCGGGGTGTCCTCCGCGCTCCCGGCGAGTCCCGCCACCGTGGCGAGCGCGTCCAGGGGCTGCACGATCCGGGCGGCGAGATCGTCCGCGTACGGCGCCGGGGTCACGCCCCGCGCCCGGCGTTCGAACAGCTCGCGGCCCAACTGCCGTTCCAGGGTGCGGATCTGGGTGGTGACCGTGGGCTGGGACAGGCCGAGGAGGGGGGCGGCGGCGGTGAAGGAGCCGGTGCGGTACACGGTCAGGAAGGTCCGCAGCAGGTTCAGGTCCAACGGGACGCCGGCGATCGGCCCGGCGATCCGCCCCGCGATCTGCCCCGCGGTCTGTCCCGCATCTTCGGAGCCATTGGTGTTCCTATCCCTCATATGCGCGACCCTATTGGATTTCTATGGCAGGGCAGGACTACGGTTTCACCATGTCGAAGATCCTCTTTGTGATGACCGGTGCCGACCACTGGACCCTGGCCGACGGCACCCAGCACCCCACCGGCTTCTGGGCCGAGGAGGCCGTCGCCCCCTACGAGGCCTTCAAGGCCGCGGGACACGAGATCGTCGTGGCCACCCCGGGCGGTGTCGTGCCGACCGTGGACAAGGGCAGCCTCGCGGCCGAGGTCAACGGCGGCCAGGAGAACGCCGACCGTATCGCCGGGGTGCTCACCTCGGCCGCCGAACTCCAGCGTCCGCTCAGGCTGGAGGAGGTGAACCTCGACGACTACGCGGCCGTCTTCTACCCCGGCGGCCACGGACCGATGGAGGACCTCGCGGTCGACGCGGAGTCGGGCCGGCTGCTCACCAGCGCCCTGGAGAGCGGCAAGCCCCTCGGTGTCGTGTGCCACGCCCCGGCCGCCCTGCTCGCCGCCACGAAGGCGGACGGCTCCAACGCGTTCGCCGGGCGCCGGGTGGCCGCCTTCACCAACGCCGAGGAGACCCAGGCGGGCCTCGCCGACAAGGCCAAGTGGCTGCTCCAGGACCGGCTCACCGAGGCCGGCGTCCAGGTCGAGACGGCCGAGCCGTGGGCTCCCCATGTGATCGTCGACGGCAACCTGGTGACCGGCCAGAACCCGGCGTCCTCCGCACCGCTGGCCGCCGAACTCCTGAAGAAGCTGGGCTGAGCCGGCGCGGCCGGCGCGTGACCGGTCCTGCCGGCCGCTGCACGGCGGGTCGGACGCCGAGGGCGGGCAGGACCACGGCGTCGATGCAGCCCCGGACGAGGGCCGGGTCGGCCGGCGTGTCCTCGAGAAGGTGGTGGGCGACCACGAGGCCGAGCAGGCAGTGGGGGACGCAGGGCACGGCCGGGGCGCCCGCGCGGATCTCGCCGCGCTCGACGGGGTGACGGGCTTCTGGTGCCGCAGCGCCTCGGCGACCAGCTGGCTTTCCCGTCGACTGGCGGTACAGGGTGGCCTTGCTGCACCGGGTGCGGGCGGCCACGGCCTCCGTGCTGAGGCCGGCGTAGCCGACCTCCCGCAACAGTTCGAGCACGGCCGTATACAGCTCCGCCTCCCGCTCCGGTGTCAACCGGCGGCGCCGCCCGCCCGGCTTCACCGCGGTCGCCGAGGCCGTACGTCCGCCACTGTCGCCGTCCGTGCCCGAGCCTCTGAGGCTGCTCAAGTCGCTTGGCGGAGACGGGACATGGCCGTCACGATGAGCCGCATGCCGAAACTCACGGGACTGAACAAGAAGCACGACCACGTGCTCCTGATCCGGGACGCGGACGTCGTCGGAGAGGCCCTGCGGCAGGCGCTGGCCGCGGCCCCGCCCGAGGAGCGCCCGGGCCTGGAACGCGCAGTCGCGCTCGTGGAGTCCACCGCCGCCGCCACCGAGGCAGGGCTGCGCGCCCGCTGGGTCCGCTCGCGGCTGGCCGCGGTCGGCTTCACGGGTGACATCACCTCGGTCGCGGCGGTGCGGGCGCTGCGGAAGGCGGAGCCGAGGCTGAGCCTGTTGGCGGCGGTGGAGCTGCAGAAGGACGCGGTGGCCCATCCGGAGTGATCCGGCTGGGCCCGGGGGCGTGCGAGGCGGGGTCGTCGCTGCTCGCCATGCGGTGTGCACGAGGTCGAATCCCCGTAGCCGCTGGCCGTACCCGCCGCCTGGCCAGGTCGCTCAGGGCTGTGTCCGTCAGCGGCCTCCTGCCGCGGGGGCCTCCCGGGCCCCGGACCACGCACAGGATGCGTGTCGCCGCCCCGTGGTCGAGTGCGCCGGGGACCGGCTCGCCCAAGACCGTTCGGGGTTCGGGGCTCGCGGCTGGGCGGACTCACACCCGCTCCGTCCACAGGGACGGTTACAGGGTGGCCGCGCGGCGGGTCAGCGCGGCGATGACCGCGGCGGTGGCGGCGAGGGCCGCGACGCTGGTGAGGGCGGCCGGGAGGGAGAACCAGTCGGCCATGAAGCCGATGGCGGGCGGGCCGAGGAGCATGCCGCCGTAGCCGAGGGTGGAGGCGACGGCGACCCCGTCGGGGCCGGCCAGCCTGCCCGCGCGTTCGACGGCCACCGGGAAGAGGTTGGCGAGACCCAGCCCGGTGATCATGAAGCCGAGGAGCGCTGCCCAGACGGAGGGGGCGAGGGCGCCGAGCAGCATGCCGAGCGCGGCGGTGGCGCCGCCGCCCACGAGCGTGCGGGTCTGGCCGAGCCGTTCGAGCAGTCTGGTGCCGGTCAGCCTGCCGATCGTCATGGCGAGCGCGAAACACGAGTAACCGACCGCCGCGACGCCGGCCGTGGCGTCCAGGTCGTGCTCCAGATGCAGGGCGCTCCAGTCGGCCAGGGCGCCCTCGCCGTAGGCCGTGCACAGCGCGATCAGGCCGAAGGTGACGACGAGGCCGCGAGAGCCGGTGCCCGGGCGGTGCGCGGTGGACTTCCGGGGCGGACTGTCCTGCACGGTGGACGTCCGGGGCGGACTGACCTGCGCGGGGGCCGGGGGCCGGATGCGCAGCAGGGTCCGGCCCGCGACGGCGGTGACGAGCAGACCGATCACGGTGAGGCCGAACAGGTGCCGCGTGGGCGACAGGGCTCCGGCGACCAGCCCGCCGAGCCCGGCGCCGAGCATGCCGCCCAGGCTGAAGGCCGCGTGGAAGCTGGGCATGATGGGCCGCCGCAGGGCGCCCACGAGATCGACCGCGGCGCTGTTGAAGGCGACGTTGATGCTGCCGTACGCGGCGCCGAAGACGAGCAGCACGGCGCCGAGTGCCGTCGCGGAGTGGGTGAGCGGCGGCAGCGCGACGCTCAGGGAGAGCAGGACCGCGCAGACGACGGTGACCCGGTGGGTGCCGTAACGGCGGCACAGCCGTCCCGTGAGCATCATGGTGATCACCGCACCGGCCGAGACGCCGAGGAGTGCGAGGCCGAGGGCGCTGGCGGAGGCTCCGGTCTGCTCCTTGATGGCGGGGATGCGGACGACCCACCCGGCGAAGACGAAGCCGTCGAGGGCGAAGAAGACGGTGAGGGCGATACGGAGGCGGGTGAGGTCGTTGTCCGGCACGGCGATGCGCGTTCGCATTTTGTTTATTAGCGGCACAAAGTCAGCGTAGGTGCGCGCTCGATTGTCGGCAAGGGTGTTCGGGTGAGCGGGCCGGTCGCGTCAGGCGCCGCTCCTTTGAGGCCGGGGCCCGCACCGTGCGGGGAGCGGCGCACCGGGCACCGCCCGGCTTCACCGGCACCGGCATCGGCACCGGCACCGGCATCGGCACCGGCACCGGTATCGGCACCGTCATCGGATCTGCACCCGTCTGCACGCCAACTTCACCTGCCCACAGGGGAGTCGGATGCGGTGAGGTTGGATGCTGGAAGTCTTCGCGGAGCTGTTGAGGGCGGGAGGAGCGCTTTTGGTGGTCCTTGGTGCACGTGGTGCCACGACCGCCGGGGCGGGGGCGGTCGAGATCATGCGGCTCGGCGGGCTGTGGCGGGTGACCCGGCCCTGGCATCCGGCGTTGCGGCCGTACGTGCGCAGCTACGTCGGTTACTGGGAAGCGGTGGCCACGCCGTACGAGGCGAGGCTGGTGCCGACCGGGCGTGCGACCCTGTTGATCAGTCTTGCGGAGCCGTTCTCGCAGGTGCGGAGACTGGGCGTGCGCGGTGGGGACAGCGGGAGCATCGGGTCGCTGGTGGTGGGCCTGGAGGACCGGCCCGCGATCTGCACGCATCCCGGCGGCCAGGAGGCGATCCGGGTGGAGTTCACGCCGCTGGGCGCGTACCGGCTGTTCGGCATGCCGATGAGCGAGTTGACCAACCTGGCCGTCGGGGTCCGGGACGTGCTGGGGCCCGAGGCCGGTGAGCTGGTGGAGCGAATGGCGGCCACACCGGACTGGGCCGCCAGATTCGACCTTCTGGACGCGGCACTGCTCGCCCGGCTCGAGTTCGGGCCCCGGCCCACGCCCGAGGTGGGACATGCCTGGCACCTGCTCTCCGGCAGCGCGGGGACCATCCCGATCGCCCGCATCGCCGCCGAAGTGGGCTGGAGCCAGGGCTACTTGAGCCGTCGGTTCACCCAGCAGATCGGGCTCACCCCCAAGGCGTCCGCCCGGGTGCTGCGCTTCCGGCACGCCGTGGCGTTGCTCGGGCGCGGTGCCGCGAGTCTGGCCGACATCTCCACGGCCTGCGGCTTCTACGACCAGGCGCACCTCAACCGCGAGTTCCGGGCCATCGCCGGAACCACGCCAGGACAGATGACGGCCGCGCGCCGGGTGGAGGGCGCGGTGGCTCTCACCACGAGTGCAGATTCGTCCAAGACCGAGGAGGAAAGGGGCGGATAGCGTCCCCGCTGGTACCACCGAGGGGTGAGGCGCCCCCGTCGGTGGGGCCGGTGGCCGGTCGGATGGCGCGGGGGACCGTCCGACCGGTCTTCCGCTGTCGCTTTCGCCGTCGTTGCCGCTTTCGCTTCGTCAGGACGGCTCGTCAGGACCGCTCACAAGGGCGGCTCGTCAGGACGGCTCGTCAGGACGGTGCGGTCTCGCCGGTGCGGTCTCGCGGTGCGGCGACGGGTGCGGTGAGGTTTTGCTCCTCGGGAGAGGGCTTCGGCGCCGAGGCCGCGGACCTGGCACAACTCGTGCTTGACGGCGGCGGGTTCGGCATCGCCGGGCATGTGGTCGGTGAGTTCTTCCAGGGTGATCTGCTCGCTGTCCGGATGGCTCGCGCCGTTGAACCGGGCGCGGATCCCGACCTGTGGTGGCGTCGGGTCGCGTCGGCGCGCACCCCGGCCGGTACTCCGCGGAGCTCTGCTCACCTCGGCCGTCTCCGCGCGCCGCGACACGGTCCCATCGTCAGGCGATTCGCGCACACCCATTGACCTTCGTGATGCGTACATCTAGCCTCCGTCCTCATATGTAGATGACGTTTTCGTATGAGGACCGCGTTCAGCCGGATGACTCCATGGAGTGCTCCGCGGAACTCTCCTCACCGCACTGCCAGTTCAAAGGAGAGCTGACACATGCCGCTCGTAGTGGTCGGGATCAGCGTTCTCGTCCTGCTCCTTCTGATGACGAAGCTGAAACTGAACGGCTTCGCCGCACTTCTCCTGGTCGCTGTCGGTGTCGCCCTGGTGCGGGGCATCGCACTGGAGGAGATCCCGGACGTCCTCTCCGAGGGCATCGGGGACCAGATCGGCGACACGATGCTCACCATCGGGCTCGGTGCCATGGTCGGCCGGGTGATGGGGGACTCCGGCGCCGCCCAACGGATCGCCGGCCGGCTCCTCGACGTGTTCGGCCCGCGCTGGGTGCAGGTCGCCATGGTGCTGTCCGCGATGCTCATCGGCGTGACGATGTTCTACGAGGTCGCCTTCGTCATCATCGTGCCGGTCGCCTTCACCCTCGTCCGCGTCACCCGGGCGAACCTGCTCTGGGTGGGGCTGCCGATGTCGATCGCCCTGTCCACCATGCACAGCTTCCTGCCGCCGCACCCGGGCCCCACGGCCGTCGCGGCCACCTTCCACGCCTCCGTCGGACTCACCCTGTTCTACGGCCTGTTCATCGCCGTCCCGGTCGGCGCGTTCATCGCGCTGCTGTGGCCGCGCCTGCCGTTCGTCCGGCGGATGAACCCCGAGATCCCCAAGGGCCTGGTCAGCGAACGGGTCTTCGAGGAGGAGGAGATGCCCGGCATGGGCTGGTCGCTGGCGGTGGCGCTGCTGCCCGTCGTGCTGATCGCCGGTGCCGCCGTGACCGACCTGGCCACCTCCGGGGACAGCGCCGGGCTGCACTTCGTCGCGTTCATCGGCTCCGCGCCCATCGCCCTGCTGCTCACCCTGCTCGTCGCCGTCTGGGTGTTCGGGCCGCGCATGGGGCGCAGCCTGGCGGAGGTCAGCACCTCGTGCCGGGAGGCGGCCCAGGCGATGGCGATGATCCTGCTGGTCATCGGAGCGGGCGGCGCCTTCAAGAACGTCCTCGTCGAGGGCGGGATATCCGACTACATCAAGGACGCGACCGACGGCTGGTCGATCTCCCCGATCATCCTGGCCTGGCTGATCGCGGCCATCCTCCGCATCGCCCTCGGCTCCGCGACCGTCGCCGTCGTCACCGCCTCCGGTGTGGCACTGCCGCTGCTCGCGGGCAGCGGGGTCCACGCCGAGGTCATGGTGCTCGCCGTCTCCTGCGGATCGATCGCCTTCTCGCACGTCAACGACCCGGGATTCTGGATGTTCAAGGAGTACTTCAACCTGTCCGTCATCGACGCGATCAAGGCACGCACCACGTACACGACGGTCCTCGCGATCCTGGGCCTCGGCGGTGTACTGGTCCTGGAACAGGTGCTGGACGCCCTGAACGTCTGACCACCCACCTCTTCAAGAAAGACACCGGCCCCATGAGTCAGCCCGTCGTCACCAAGTTCTCGGTCCACCCGGTCGCCGGCCGGGACTCCATGCTCCTCAACCTCTCCGGCGCCCACGCCCCCTACTTCACCCGCAACGTCGTCGTCCTGGAGGACTCCGAGGGGCGCACCGGCCTCGGGGAGGTGCCGGGCGGCGAAGGCATCACCCGCACCCTCCGCGACGCCGAGAGCCTCGTCGTCGGTGCCCGCGTCGGCGACTACAAGCGCGTCCTGCGCCAGATCCACGACACCTTCGCCGACCGTGACCAGGGCGGCCGCGGCGCCCAGACCTTCGATCTCCGTACGACCGTCCACGCGGTCACCGCCGTCGAGTCGGCGCTCCTGGACCTGCTCGGACAGCACCTCGACGTCCCGGTCGCCGCATTGCTCGGCGACGGCCAGCAGCGTGCCGCCGTCCGGGTCCTGGGCTACCTCTTCTATGTCGGCGACCCGGACCGCACCGACCTCGCCTACGTCCGCGAGCCCGACGCGGACGTCGACTGGTACCGCGTCCGGCGCGAGGAGGCGCTGACCCCCGAGGCGATCGTGCGCCAGGCCGAGGCCACCTACGACCAGTACGGCTTCCGCGACTTCAAGCTCAAGGGCGGGGTCCTGCCGGGCAGCGAGGAGGTGAAGGCCGTACACGCGCTCAAGGAGCGCTTCCCCGAGGCGCGGATCACCCTCGATCCGAACGGTGCCTGGTCCCTGCGCGAGGCGGTCGAGCTGTGCCGTCCGCTCGTCGGCACGCTCGCGTACGCCGAGGACCCGTGCGGGGCGGAGGACGGCTACTCGGGGCGGGAGATCCTCGCCGAGTTCCGCCGGGCCACCGGGCTGCCCACCGCGACCAACATGATCGCCACGGACTGGCGGCAGCTGACCCACGCCCTCGCGTTGCAGTCGGTGTCCATCCCGCTCGCCGACCCGCACTTCTGGACCATGCAGGGCTCGGTCCGGGTCGCCCAGCTGTGCCACGCCATGGGGCTGACCTGGGGCTGCCACTCCAACAACCACTTCGACATCTCACTCGCGATGATGACCCACTGCGGCGCGGCCGCCCCGGGTGAGTACAACGCCCTCGACACCCACTGGATCTGGCAGGAAGGCATGGAGCGGCTCACCGTCGACCCGCCCCGGATCACCGGCGGCGAGGTCGCCGTCCCGGACGCGCCCGGCCTCGGGGTCCGGCTGGACCGCGACCGGCTGGAGGCCGCGCAGGAACTGCACGAGGAGGTGGCCTCGGCGGGCCGTGACGATGCCGCCGGGATGCAGTACCTGATCAAGGGCTGGACGTTCGACGCGAAGGGTCCGTGCCTGGTGCGCTGAGCTCCGCGGGGGCCGACGTCGTTGACATGAGCAAGACAGGTTATTAGCATCCGTGCCACCTTGGAAAGCGCTTTCCAGTTCATGCCTCGACTTCCCCCCACGGGATCCGCCCCCACCGGATCCACCCCCCACAAGAGGACCCGCACATGAACCCACGAAAGACCGCGGTCGCGGCCGCGCTCGCCGCCGCGCTCCTGGCCGCTCCCGGCATCGCCCAGGCCGCCCCGCCCGCCGGTCCCGCCCCTCAGGAACAGGTCGCCGCGGCCACCATCACCTGGACCCTCGAACGGGCGAGCAACCCCACCGCGGACCAGCAGTCGGCGTACACGCAGATCACCTCCGCGATGAACGCCGCCGTGGCCCGCTACAACAACCTCAGCGATCTGGGGAAGTCCATCACCGTCCGCTACGACACGAGCGTGCCCACTGCGGACGGCAATCTCAACGGGACCATCCGCTTCGGCAGCAACCGCAGTTACATGACCGAGCGGACCGCTCTGCACGAGATCGCCCACACCATCGGCGTGGGCACGAGCTCGGGCTGGTCCTCCCTCGGCGGCAGCGGCACCTGGACGGGTGCTCAGGCGACCGCACTCGTGCGGCAGTTCGACGGTTCCTCGGCCAAGTTGTCGACCGGCGGCGGCCACTTCTGGCCGTATGGACTCAACTACGAGAACGAGTTCTCCGGCACCGCGGCCGACCGTCACGTGCAGATCGTCGCCGCGATGGTGCGTGACGGTCTGTGAGCTGAGGGGTTGGTGTCCGGGGGGCGAAAACCGCCCCCCGGACACGGTGTTCGTGCGCAGGACCGGCCCCCGCGGGGAAGGGCCCTGTCGTCCGGCACCTCACCCGCGCGTACTGGAGGCTCCCTTGGACGCCCATGGCACTCCCGGCACTTTCCGGCTCGGCCCGCTCTCCCGCCGCAGATTCCTCCAGGCCGCCGGTGTCACGGCCACGGCCGTCGCGGCCACCTCCTCACCCGCCTCCTCACCCGCCTCGGCGACCGCCTCCTCCACGGCGGTCGTCCTCTCCCTGACCGCCGCCACCGGCGGTTCCGCGACGCTCTCCCCGGCCGGCGACCGGCTCGTCGCCGAGGTGCAGAACGTGCTCTGGTCGATTCCGCGGACCGGTGGCACCGCCCTCGCGCTCACCCCGCCCGGCCTCGAACCCACCCGCCCGCAGTTCTCGCCCGACGGCAGCCGCCTCGTCGTGTGCGCCTATCGCGGCGGCGGCTTCCACCTCTGGACGCTCAGGCCCGACGGCCGTGACGTACGACAGCTCACCGACGGGCCGTGGGACGACCGCGGGCCCGCCTGGTCGCCGGACGGCACCCGGATCGCGTTCGCCTCCGAGCGCGGCGGCGACACCGTGACCGGCAGTCCCTACCGCGTCTGGGTCGTCGACGTGAGCTCCGGCGCGCTGACCCGGCTCACCGGGCGCCCCGGCCAGCAGGGCCCGGCACAGGGCGGTGCCTGGGAGGACTTCGACCCCACCTGGTCGGCGGACGGCCGGCGGGTCCTGTTCGTCCGCGCGGCCGTCACCGCCACGGGCGCCCTGCGCGCCGACACCGTCGCCTCGGTCGCCGCCGACGGCTCGGGACCGGTCACCGTCGAACACACCGACGGCTCCGGCGCCCAGCTCATGGCACCGGCCCTCTCACCCGGCGGCCGCCTCGCGTATCTGCGCACCACCCCCGCGCCCAGCGCCTCGTGCACCCTCGTCGTGGACGGCACACCGGTCGCGGTCGACGGCGACGTCCTCCCGGCGCCACCCCGCTGGACCGGCGGGGGACGGCTCCTGCTCACGGTGGACGGCCGCTTCCGGCTGGTCGACCCCGAGGCGCCCGCGGCGGCGGAGGAGATTCCGTTCACGGCCGCGATGCCCGTCGAACGGCCCCGCTACCGCGGGAAGTCGTACGACTTCGAGGGCACCGGCATCCGGCCCGTGCGCGCCCTGCATCTGCCCGCGCTCTCGCCCGACGGCCGCAGTCTCGCCTTCGCGGCACTCAACTCCCTGTGGACCGCCGGGACATCGGGCGGGCGCCCGCCCCGCAAGATCCTCCAGGTCTCGCCCACCCGTTATGTGTCGGGGCCGACCTGGACACCCGACGGCACGGCCCTGCTGTACGCCGACGACCGTGACGGACTGTTCGCCGTGCGGCGCCGTGACCTGAAGTCCGGCGCCGAGACCGTGCTCGCCGAGGGCGGCCGGGTCTTCCCCGCCCTCTCTCCCGACGGAACCCGGCTGGCCTGCCTGGACATGGCCGGGAACCTGGTCGTGCGCGACCTGCCCGACGGCGGTGAACGCACCCTCGCCGCACCGCTCGGCGCGGGCGGACTGCCCGGCCGTCCCAGCTGGTCGCCCGACGGCCGCTACCTCGCCCTGTGCGACCGCAACCGGCTCAACCAGCGCTTCCGCGAGGGCTACAACCTCATCCGGGTCGTCGACACCACCACCGGCACCGCCGTCCTGCACGCCCTCGCCCCGCACACCTCGCTGTCCGACCGCTACGACTCGGGGCCGGTCTGGTCGCCGGACGGCCGCTGGATGGCCGTCATCGCAGAGTCCGCCCTGTGGCTCCTCCCGGTCCGCCCGGACGGCACCCCCGACGGGGAACCGCGCCGCCTCACCGCCGAGCCCGCCGACCACCCCTCCTGGTCGGCCGACGGCCGCACCCTGCTCTACCTCTCCGCCGGCACCCCGCGCCTGATCGACGTGCGCAGCGGCAAGGCCCGTACCGTCAAGGTCCCGCTGGCCTACCGGCGCCCCCGGCCCGCCGACACCCTCGTACGCGCCGGCCGGTTCTGGGACGGCACCGGCCCCGAGGTCCGCGAGGACATCGACATCGTGATCCGTGACGGCCGGGTCGCGGAGGTCTCACCGCACCGCGCCGGACGGCCGGCCGCACGCCGGATCGACGCGAGCGAGCGCACCGTGCTCCCCGGACTGTGGGACGCGCACACCCACCCCTGGCAGAGCACCTACGGCGGACGGCAGACCGCCCTCCAGCTCGCCTACGGCATCACGACCGCCGTCTCCCTGGGCGGCTTCGCCTACGAGCAGGCCCGGATCCGGGAGGCGGTCGCCGCCGGAGCGCTCGCCGGGCCGCGGCTGCTGACCACCGGTGAGCTGCTCGACGGTGCCCGGGTGGCCTACAGCATGGGCCGCGCGCACCGCACCCCCGAGGGCCTGCGGCGCTCGCTGGCGCGCGGGGCGGCGCTGGACTGGGACTTCGTGAAGACGTACGTCCGCGCCCCGGGCTGGGTGATGAAGGAGGCCGCCGCGTTCGCGCACGAGCGGCTCGGTGTGCGCAGCGGCAGCCACCTCCTCACGCCGGGCGTGCAGCTCGGCCAGGACCTGACGACCCATCTGCAGGCCACCCAGCGGCTGGAGTCCGGGCACGCGACCAGTGCGACGGGCCGCGCCTACCAGGACGTCCAGGAGATCTACACCAGGGCGGGCTTCCACCTCGTCGCCACCCCGTTCACGGCGCTCGCCCTGCTCGGGGCCGACCCGGCACTCGCGGAGGATCCCCGGGTCACCGCCCTGATGCCGCCGTGGGACACGGTGCTGGTCCGCCAGCAGGCCGGGCAGCCGCCCACCGCCGCCCAACTGGCCACCCTCGACCGGGAGTTGGAGGTGTACCGGCGGATCCTGGCCGACGGCGGTCGGATCGCGCTCGGCACCGACCAGCCGCTCGTGCCGGTCGGACTGCATCTGCACCTCGGGCTGCGGGCCCTGCACCGCGGCGGCCTCTCACCGGTCGAGACCCTGCGCACCGCCACCCTGCTGCCCGCCCGCGTCTTCGGCGCGGACGACGACCTGGGCACCCTGGAGGAGGGCAAACTCGCCGATCTCACGATCGTCGACGGTGATCCCTTCACCGACTTCGACACCCTGATCCGCACGGTGGCGGTGCTGCGCGGAGGCGTGTCCTTCGAGCAGGCGGACCTCGTGGGCGCCTTCGACTCCCTGCGCCGCTCCGACGCGTCCCCGGATGTGTCCTCCGACGCGGAATGGCTCGCGGTGAGCCGGCAGCTACGGCGTGAGGGGTGCTGCGATCCGGGGACCGCGCTGTGAAAGATGCGGAGAGACACGGAGAGATGCGGTGAGATACGCAGCGATGCGGGGCTGACGCCTGAACGCCCACGGGTCCCCGGATCTGACTTGTCCGATTCCTGTGCTGCGCGCACTCTGGGTCTGTGAGGCACCTCACCGCGCGAATAGAGCAAGAATGGCCACTTTTGATCAAGGGAACGGTCACAGCGGGTGGTCAGCCGAGGTCGCGACGGTCACCCTCAGCCTGGACGGCGTCGTCACAGGCTGGAGCGAGGGCGCTCGACGCCTGCTGGGCCATCGCGCCCCGGAGGCCGTAGGGCGCGCCGCGACCGATCTGCTCCTCGGTGAGGGGGCTCCCGAGGCGACCGGGCTCTCCCTCACCGGCTCCCGGGAATGGAGGGGCACGGCGGCCCTACGGCACCGGGACGGCCACCGCGTCGAAGCGACCCTGCACGCCCAGCCGTCGCTGGACGGCGACGGCAGGGCCCGGTCCTTCGTCGTGGCCCTCTCCCCGGCCCCCGCCCCGGCCATGCTGGAGTGGGCCTTCGAGCAGTCCTCGATCGCGCTCTCGACCCACGCCACGGCGTCCGGCGCCTGGCGGCGGAACGCGGTCGCGCTGGGCGGCGGGGAGCGCACTCCCCAGGAAGGCGCCGAGCGGCCGGCCCCCGCCCTCGCCGATGAAAGCTTCCTCGAGAGCGTGCGCCGGGTCGCCGAGGAAGGTACCCCGCTGCGCTACGAGTGCCCGGCCCCGGAGCCGTCCGGCGCCCTGGGCGGCACGGCAGGCGCCGCCACCCGTCAGCGTGCCTGGGTCATCGAGCTCTGGCCCGTCCGCGACCCCGGCAGCGGCGAGGTCGTCGGCGTCGGCACCGCCGCCTTCGACAGCAGCGACCAGCACGCGGCCCGGCAGCGGCTCGTCCTGCTGCAGGAGGCCGGCGCCCGCATCGGCACCACCCTGAACGTCACCCGCACGGCCCAGGAGCTCGCCGACCTCGCCGTGCCCCGCCTCGCCGACTTCGTCAGCGTGGACCTTCTCGACTCGGTGCTGCGCGGGGACGAGCCCGTGCCGGGACCGGTCGACGCGGCCGTGGTGCTGCGCCGGGTCGCCCATCAGTCCGCCGCGGAGGGGGAAGGCGTGCCCGAGGCCGCCATCGACCTCGGCGGCATGGACACCTACCCGCCGTTCTCGCCGCCCGCCCGCTGCCTGGCCGACGGCAAACCGGTGCTCAGCGGCGCGGACGAACCCGACTTCGCCGCCTGGATCGCCGGGCACGAGACCCGTACCGCCCGGGTGGCGGAGTTCGGGTTCCACTCCGTCATGGCCACCCCGCTGCGCGCCCGCGGCATCACCCTCGGCGTCGCGGTCTTCACCCGCGGCGCAGGCTCCCCGCCCTTCGAACCCGACGATCTGATCCTCGCGGAGGAACTCGCGGGCCGGGCCGCGGTCGGCGTCGACAACGCCCGCCGCTACACCCGCGAACGCACCAACGCCCTCACCCTCCAGCGCAGCCTGCTGCCCCGGGACCTGCCCAGACAGGCGGCGGTCGAGGTGGCGTACCGCTATCTGCCCGCCGGGACCGGCGCGGGCGTGGGCGGCGACTGGTTCGACGTCGTGCCGCTGTCCGGCACCCGTGTGGCCCTGGTCGTCGGGGACGTCGTCGGACACGGCATCCACGCCTCCGCCACCATGGGCCGGCTGCGCACCGCCGTCCGCACCCTCGCCGACGTCGACCTGCCCCCGGACGAACTCCTCACCCACCTCGACGACCTGGTCATGCACCTCGCGACCGACAAGGAGGACATCGACCCCGACGAGCCCTTCTTCGTCAGCGGCGAGATCGGCGCGACCTGTCTGTACGCCGTCTACGACCCGGTGTCCCGCGTGTGCACCTTCGCCAGCGCCGGTCACGTGCCGCCCGTCGTGCTGCTCCCCGACGGCACGGCCCGCGTGGTCGAACTGACCCCGGGGCCGCTGCTCGGCGTCGGCGGGCTGCCCTTCGAGTGCACCGAGCTGGAACTGCCCGAGGGCAGTCTGCTGGCCTTCTGCACCGACGGCCTGGTCGAGGCCCGCGACCGTGACGTCGGCCTGGGTCTCGACCGGCTCTGCGAGGCCCTGGCCGGGCCCGTCAGCTCGCTGGAAGCCACCTGCGACACCGTCCTGAGGGCCCTGCTGCCCGCGAGCCCCTCCGACGACGTGGCCCTGCTCCTGGCCCGCACCCGCGCCCTGCACGCCGACCAGGTCGCCGCCTGGTCGCTGCCCTCCGACCCGTCGATCGTGGCCGACGCCCGCGCCCAGGCCACCCGCCAGCTCACCGCGTGGGGCCTGGAGGAGGCGGCGTTCGTCACCGAGCTGGTGGTGAGTGAGCTGGTCACCAACGCCATCCGCTACGGCGCCGTACCGATAGGCCTGCGGCTCATCCGCGACCGGACGCTGATCTGCGAGGTCTCCGACGCCAGCAACACCGCCCCGCACCTGCGCCGGGCCCGCACCTACGACGAGGGCGGGCGCGGGCTGCACATGGTCGCCCAGCTCACCCAGGGCTGGGGCACCCGCCAGGGCCCGCAGGGCAAGACCATCTGGGCCGAACAATCCCTCCCGGCCGGCTGACCATGGCAGCGCTCACCACACGGGACGGCCTCGGCGGCGGCACGCACACGCTGGGGCTCCTCTACCCGCCCGCAGGCCGGCGGGGCGACTACACCACCATGCAGCTCGCCTTTGTCGGAGGGGTGGCCGAGGCCGCCGCCGCCCACGGCTACGACCTGCTGCTCGCGCCCGCCGGCCGGCACGAGGACCCGTCGTTCCTGCGGATGGTCGACGACCGGCGGGTGGACGGCGTGATCGTCATGGAGATCCGCCGGGAGGACGACCGCGTCGAGCACCTGGCCGAGGCGGGCTTCCCCTTCGTGGCCATCGGCCGCAACCACCGGGCCGAGGTGGCGGGCTGGGTCGACCTGGACTTCGCCGGTCTGGCCGGCGGCTGCGTCCAGCACCTCGCCGACCTCGGCCACCGCAGGATCGCCTTCGTCAACAGGTCCGAGCAGCTCTTCGACAGCGGCTACGGCTTCGCCCGGCTCGGCGACGAGGGCTACACCGAGACGATGAAGAAACTGCTGCTCACCCCGCACGCCTACCTCTGCGGCGACGACCTCGCGTCGGGGGAGGACGTCGTGGAGCGCATCCTCGCCGAGGACCCGGCGACCACCTCGCTGGTCACCATGAACGAAGCCGCCCTCGAAGGCGTCTACCGCGGACTCACCCGGCACGGCCGCAGCGTGCCCCGCGACTTCTCCGTCGTCGGCGTCGCGGCCAGCCCCTGGGCCGAACAGGTGAACCCGCCCCTGACCGCCGCCGAGATACCCGCCAAGGAGATGACCCGGGTCGCCGTCGACCTGATGATCCGCCGCCTGCGCTCACCCGGGTCGCCGCCCCGGCACGTCCTGCTGAAACCTCTGATCACCCTGCGCGGGAGCACGGGACGCTGCCGCTCGGTGCCGGGCTCGGAACCCGAGTCCGAACTACCCGATTTCCCCGATATCGACCTGGATTTCTGATACGTCGGTTTCTGTGCCCGATCATCGAACCTCTGGGAGCAGACCATGTCGTACCCCGTCGACCGCCGTGGCTTCCTGCGCGTCTCCGGCGCCGCGGCGGCCACCGCCGCCCTCGGTCTGGCCTCCTGCAGCTCGGACACGTCGGGCCCGGTGACCCTGAGCTGGTGGGACTACTTCACCCTGGACAACTTCCAGCCCGGGATGAACCGCCTGATCAAGGACATCGAGGCCGGTGTCCCGGACGTGCGGATCGAGCGGCGGAGTTTCCCCTTCGCCGAGCTGGAACGGCAGATCACCCTGGGCGCGATCTCCGGCGACCTGCCCGACCTCGCCATCGTCGACAACGTCTCCATGAACACCCTCGGCGGCAGCCGCCTGCTGGCCGACCTCACCAGCAGAGTCGAGAAATGGGGCCAGGCCGATCAGTACTACAAGGGCCCGTGGTCCGGCTGCCAGGTTGGCGGAAAGACCCTCGGCATCCCCAACAACAGCAACTGCCTCGCCCTCTACTGCAACACCCGCATGCTCAAAGCAGCCGGCGTCGAGCCCCCCACCACCTGGGACGAACTGGCCTCCGCCGCCGGGAAGCTGACCAGCGGCGACCGCTACGGTCTGGCACTGAGCGCGATCAAGACCGAGGAGGGCGTCTTCCAGTTCCTGCCGTTCCTGTGGCAGGCGGGCGGGGACCTGGACAGCTTCCGCACGCACGGCGCCACCGCGCTCACCTTCCTCGACGAACTGATCGCCAAGGGCTCCCTGTCCGAACAGTGCGTGGGCTGGACCCAGCAGGACGTCAACACCCGCTTCCTCAACCAGCGGGCCGCGATGCAGATCAACGGCCCCTGGCAGATCCCCACCCTCAAGAAGGCGGACTTCGACTGGAACGTCGTCGCCCTGCCCCGCGACAAGGAGGCCGCCACCTGCCTGGGCGGGGAGAACTGGGTCGTCATGGCGGACAGCAAGCACGTCGACAAGGCGTGGGAGGTCCTGGAGTACACCCAGCGCCCCTCGGTCCTGGTGCCCTACCTGGTGTCCTTCGGCGAGCTGCCCGCCCGCAAGGACCTCGCCGACCGGGGCAGCTGGGCCTCCGACCCGGCCCTGCGGCTCTTCCTCAGCCAGCTGCCCCTCGCCCGGCCACGCCAGTACGGCGCCCACTACGCGGAGGCCTCACAGGCCGTCGCGGAGGCCGAGCAGGCCGTGCTCACCGGGTCCGCGTCCCCCGCGGCCGCGGCCAGGACCGCGGCCGGGAAGATCGACAAGGCTCTGGGCGAGCGATGAGACAGCCTCCCTCGCCCTCCGCGCGCCGCCGCCGCACCGGCTACCTGTTCTGCCTGCCGGGCCTGGCCTTCCTCGTGCTCTTCCTTGCCTACCCGCTCCTCTACAACGTGTGGACCTCCGTCCACGACGTCGACCTGGGCCAACTCCTCGGCGGGGCCGAGCGGTTCAACGGACTGGACAACTACCGGACCGTCGTCGACGACCCCGCCTTCTGGCACTCGGTGCGCCTCTCCCTGGTCTTCACCCTGGGCTCGCTGCTGCTCCAGTTCACGATCGGCTTCGCCCTGGCCCTGCTCTTCGCCCGCCCCTTCCCCCTGGGCGGCCTGCTGCGCTCCCTGCTGCTGGTGGCCTGGCTGCTGCCCCCGGTGGTCAGCGGCACCCTCTTCCGCTGGATGCTGGACGCGGAGTCCGGCGCCTACAACGCCCTGCTGGAACCGGCGGGGCTGTCCCACGACTGGCTCACCGACCCGTCCACCTCCCTGGCCGGCGTGATCTTCGCCAACGTCTGGGTCGGCGTGCCCTTCAACATGCTGCTGCTCCTGGTCGGACTGCACACCATCGACCCCGAACTCCACGAGGCCGCCGCCATCGACGGAGCGAGCGCCTGGCAGCGGTTCCGCCACCTCACCCTCCCGCTGATGCGTCCCGTCTCGGTGACCGTCCTCCTCCTCGGTCTCCTGTACACCTTCAAGGTCTTCGACCTCGTCTTCGTGATGACCGGCGGCGGCCCCGTCGACGCCACCCGTGTGCTCTCCCTCTACGTCTACGAGGTCTTCTTCACGTTCTTCCGGTTCGGCGAGGGTGCGGCGGCGGCCCTGCTGCTGCTCGTCGTACCCCTGCTGGCGGGCGTCTGGTACGTACGACGGCTGGGGCGCGAGGAAGAGGCGCCGAGCGGGGGTGCCGTATGAGACCGCCACGCCACCCCTGGCTGCTGACCGCGACCGCCACGCTGATCACCGCCGTCTTCCTGCTGCCGGTGTACTGGATGGTGAAGACCAGCCTGACCCCGCCGGAACGCATCCAGACACCCGACCCGCAGTGGGCACCCGACCGGGTCACCGGCGAGAACTACTCGACGGCCCTGGGCTACGAGGGCCTGACCCGAGCCCTGCTCAACAGTCTCGTCATCTCCAGCGGGGTGGTCGCGCTCACCCTGCTGCTCGGCGTCCCGCTAGCCTACGCCCTCGCCCGGCTCCGGATGCGCGGCTCGGGCGCGATGGTGCTCGCGCTCCTGGTCGCGCAGCTCCCGCCCGCCATCGTGCTGGCGGCTCCGCTGTTCATCCTCGAACGCCGGGCCGGTCTCACCGACACCTACCTGGGTCTGATCGCCGCCGACACCACGCTCACGCTGCCCTTCACGGTGATCGTGCTGCGTCCTGTGCTGCGCAGCGTCTCCCCGGAGCTGGAGGAGGCGGCCCTGGTCGACGGCTGCGGGCTGCCCGGTGTGCTGCTGCGGGTCGTCCTGCCGCTCATGGTGCCCGGGGTGGTCGCGGCGGCCGGGCTGTCCTTCCTAATCGGCTGGGGGGAGTTCCTGTTCGGGCTCACCCTCGCCGAGGGGCCGGACGTCCAGCCCGTCACCGTCCTGCTGAACGCCTTCATCGGGCAGCACGGGACGTCGTGGGGCGCCCTGATGGCCACCGCCACCCTCATCAGCATCCCGGTGGTCTGTGTGTTCGCCGTCTTCCAGCGCTTCATCGTCGGCGGGCTCACCGCGGGCAGCGTGCGGGGCTGAACGCCATGCATCCCCGTGACGGCACACCCTGGGTGGCACCGCCTCCCGCCCTGGTCCCGGTCCTGCTGGACCCCCTGGCCGGTGCGTCGGTCGCCTCGGCGGGCGAGGACGGCGTGACCCTCGCCGTCCGCACGGCGGCCGGACGCACGGGCACGCTCCGGCTGCGTCCCGCGACGGGCAACTGCCTGCGGGTCACCCTGCGCCTTGACGGCGTACCCACGGCACCGCGGGCGTCCGTCGTCACCGCGCCGACGGACACCCGCTGCACGGTCGAGGCATCACCGGACGCTGTGACTCTGCGGCTGGAGTCACTCTGTCTCGAGGTCCGTCTGACGCCCCTCACCATGGAGGTGACGGACCGTCACCTCCGGCAGGCGACCGACGTGAGCGACCCCGGCGACCGCACGACCGTCCTGCCGCTCGGCGTCACCGAGCTCGCCGACGGCCAACTGGCCTACCACGACAGCTGGTTCACCGATCCGGACGAGCACTTCTACGGCCTCGGCGAGCGCTTCACCGGCCCGGACCTGCGCGGACAGCGCGTGGCCTGCTGGGTGGAGGACGCCCAGGGCTCCACCGGCACCCGCTCCTACAAGGCCGTTCCGTTCTTGCTCTCCAGCCGGGGCTACGCCGTCCTCGTGGACACCACCGCCGCCGCCTGCTTCGACCTCGCCCACAGCAACACCGGCGCCTGGTCGCTGACCGTCCCCGACGAGGAACTCGACTACTACCTGATCACCGGAACCCCCACCGAGTGCCTGCGCACCTACCGCGACCTGACCGGACCCGCCCTGCTGCCCCCGGAGTGGGCCTTCGGCCCCTGGATCTCCGGCGGCTTCCGCCACGACAGCGCGGACGAGGTGCGCGAGCGGGCTCGCCGTATCCGCGAACTCGGCTTCCCCTGCGACGTGTTGCACATCGACACCTACTGGCAGCGGCCCGGCTGCTGGTCGGACATGGAGTGGGACAGCGAGGCGTTCCCGGACCCGCGCGGGCTCATGAGCGACCTGGCCGCACAGGGCTTCCACGTCTCGCTCTGGATGAACCCGTACCTCAGCGTCGACAGCCCCCACTTCACCGAGGCCGACCGCAACGGCTGGCTCCTGCACACCACTTCGGGCGGCACCTGGATCGGACAGGTCTGGGGCGGCGCGCACCCGGACTCGGCCGTCCTCGACCTGACCCACCCGGGCGCCGCCGACTGGTTCCGCGGCCGGGTCCGCCAGGTGCTGGCCACCGGCGTCTCGGTCCTGAAGACCGACTTCGGCGAGGCGGTCCCCGTGGCGGCGGTGGCGTACGACGGCATGACCGGCGACCGGCTGCACAACCTCTACCCCCTCCTCTACAACGACCTCGTCGCCGAGGCCACCCGGGAGACCGCGGGCCACGGCCTCACCTGGGGCCGCTCCACCTGGACCGGCGGCCAGCGCCACGGCGCCAAGTGGACCGGCGACCCCAACGCGAGCTGGCAGGATCTGGCCTCCACCCTGCGCGCGGGCCTGTCCCTCTCCTTCTCCGGTCACCCCTTCTGGAGCCACGACATCGGCGGCTTCCACGGCACACCGGACCCCGAACTCTTCGTCCGCTGGGCCCAGTTCGGACTGCTGTCACCGCTCAGCAGGTTCCACGGCATGACGTCCCGGCTGCCCTGGGACTTCGGCGAGGAGGCCTACGCGGCCGTCCTGCGCGCGGCCCGGCTGCGCACGAGTCTGCTGCCGTACGTCCACCGGGCCGCCGCCGACGCGGTCCGCACCGGCGAACCGCTCGCCCGCCCCATGGCCCTGGACCACCCCGACCGTCCCGACGCCCACGCGGCCGACCTCCAGTACCTGCTCGGGCCGGATCTGCTGGTCGCCCCGCTGTACGCGCCGGGAGGACGGCGTCAGGTGTGGTTCCCGCCGGGGGAGTGGCTGCCGTACGCGGGCTCCGGAGGGCCGATCACCGGCCCCGCCTGGCGTCGGGTCCGCATCCCCCTGTCCGCCGCCCCCCTCTGGCTGCGAGCGGGAGGGCACGTTCTGTGAGCAGGGCGTCGCCCACCGCCCCCGTCGTGTGCGCCGACTGTCCGGGGCGCTCACGAGGTGGGACGCTGGGGAGGGCAGATCCGCCGAGGGGACTCGGGAGGGCCCGATGGGACGTGACGTGCCGGCCCTGGTGTTCACGCGGGAGGACCGCCGACGGTACCGGGACAAGATGCACACCTGCCTCGACGTCCTCGCGCAGATGCTGCGCGAGTCCGGCTTCGAGAGCGAACGGCCGCAGGTCGGGCTGGAGATCGAGCTCAACCTCGTGGGCGAGGACGGCCTCCCGGCCATGCGGAACACCGAGGTGCTCCAGGCGATCGCCGACCCCGCCTGGTCGACCGAGCTGGGCCGCTTCAACCTGGAGATCAACATCCCGCCCCGCCTGCTCCTGGCGGGCGGCCCCGGCTCCTGGGAGCAGGAGATCCGCGACGCCCTCAACCACGCCGAGGAACGCGCCGCGGCGGTCGGCGCGCACCTGATCATGGTGGGCATCCTGCCGACGCTGGGCGAGACGGACGTCGGCGAGACCGCCCTGTCCGGCGATCCGCGCTACCGGCTGCTCAACGAGCAGATCTTCGCGGCGCGCGGCGAGGACCTGCGGATCAAGGTGGACGGCGTGGACCGCCTCGCGATGTACGCCGACGCGATCACCCCCGAGGCCGCCTGCACCAGCACCCAGTTCCATCTCCAGGTCGCGCCGAAGGAGTTCGCGGACTACTGGAACGCGGCCCAGGCCGTCGCGGGCGTGCAGATCGCGCTGGCGGCCAACTCGCCGTTCCTCTTCGGCAGGGAGCTGTGGCGCGAGACCCGCATCCCCCTCTTCGAGCAGGCCACCGACACCCGGCCCCAGGAGATCAAGGCACAGGGCGTACGGCCCCGGGTGTGGTTCGGAGAGCGGTGGATCACCAGCGTCTTCGACCTGTTCGAGGAGAACGTGCGCTATTTCCCCGCACTCCTGCCGATCTGCGACGACGAGGACCCGCAGGAGGCGCTCGACGGCGGAGGGGTCCCGGAACTCGGCGAGTTGACCCTGCACAACGGCACCATCTACCGCTGGAACCGCCCGATCTACGCGGTCACCGACAGCGGCCCGCACCTGCGCATCGAGAACCGGGTACTGCCCGCCGGGCCCACCGTGGCCGACATCATCGCCAACGGCGCCTTCTACTACGGCCTGACGCGCGCCCTGGTCGACGAGGACCGGCCGGTGTGGACGCGGATGTCCTTCTCGGTCGCCGAGGAGAACCTGCACACCGCCGCCCGTGACGGCATCGACGCCCGCCTGTACTGGCCGGGGGTGGGCGAAGTGCCGGTCACGGAACTGGTGTTGCGGCGGCTGCTGCCCCTCGCCCACCGGGGGCTGGAGCTGGCCGGCATGGACGCGGAGTGGCGGGAGCCGCTGCTCGGGGTCATCGAGCAGCGGTGTGTCACCTCCCGCAACGGCGCCCTGTGGCAGGCGGAGACGGTCCACCACCTGGAGAAGGCGGGCTGTGACCGCCAGGAGGCGCTGCGGCGGATGACGACGACGTACATGGACTACATGCACCTCAACGCGCCCGCGCACACCTGGCCCGTGGACTGATCACCGCCACCCGTCCGAAGACGTCAACGGCACCGGCTCGGGCCGCTCCACCGACGTCGACAGCTCGATCCGCCGTCCCTCGGCCGACGAGCGGAGCAGGGCGGTCATCGTCTCCAGTACGTGCAGGGCGAGTTCACCGCTCGCCCGCGGTGCCCGCTGCCCGTCGGCGGCGGCGGAGACGAAGTCGACCAGTCCCACTCCCCGGGTGGCGTCGAGGTAGCCCGCGGACGGCGGGAGCGTGCGCCACCCCTTCTCGTCGGCGCCGAGTCCGAGGAGCCGTACCTCGCCGTCGAAGTGGTTCGGGTCCGGGACCGTGAGGGTGCCTGCGTCGCCGTGCACCTCGATCGGCGCGGCCGTGGTCGCCACTCCGTCGAAGCTCGTCGTGATCGTCGTCAGGGTCCCGCCCTCGTGTTCGAGGACCCCGGAGACATGGCTGTCCACCTCGACCGGGATCCGCTCGCCCGCGCGCGGGCCGGACCCGATGACCCGCTCGGTACGGAGCCGGCTGGACGCCCCGATCACGGCACGCACCGGACCCAGCAGATGCACCAGGGCGGACAGGTAGTACGGCCCCATGTCCAGCAGGGGGCCGCCGCCGGCGGTGTAGTAGAAGTCGGGGTGGGGGTGCCATCGTTCGTGGCCCGGGGTGACCATGACGGCCGAGGCGAACATCGGGCGGCCCACCGCCCCGGCCTCCACCGCCGCCCGTGCCGTCTGGACGCCGGTGCCCAGGACCGTGTCCGGCGCGCAGCCCACCCCGACCGCCGCCTTGGCCGCGGCCTCCAGGACGGCGTGGGCGTCGGGGAGTTCGGCGGTCAGCGGTTTCTCGCCGTAGACGTTCTTGCCGTGGGCGACGGCGCCGAGGGCGATCTCGGCGTGCGCCGCGGGGACGGTGAGGTTGAGCACCGTGTCGACGTCCGGGCTGCTCAGCAGTTCCTCGACGGACAGGGCCCGCACGCCGGGCAGTTCGGCGGCGACGGCGGACGCACGGGAGGCGTCCAGGTCGGCGACCGCGGTGACGCGCACGGTGGAGTGGCCGGCGAGCGTGTCCAGGTAGGCGCGGGAGATGACGCCGAGACCTACGACGCCGATGCGGTGCGCGTCGCCCACAGCATGCCCCTCTCTATGACGGTACGGACGTTCGGGTTCTCCAGTACGTCGACGCTGTGCCCCGGGGTCGTCACCACGACCCGTCCGGCGCCCCACCGGCGGGTCCAGATCGCCGGTGAGGTGACCGGGCGGTGCCAGGGCTGCCACGGCTGGGCGGGGTGAGTGGTGGTGGCGAGGACGTCGATCAGGTCGTCGTGCAGCACCCAGTACTGCTCGGTGTGCAGCTCGAAGTCGTCGAGGCCCGCGGTGACGGGGTGTTCGCGACCGAGATCGGTGAGGTTGACGGTGTGGGGCAGGAAGTTGTCGTCCTCGCCGCCCCGCCGCTCGCACGGTTCCTTGCCCGGGTGGGTCGCGAACTGGCCGCCCACCAGGTGGAGATAGTCGGAGGAGGCCCGGAACGAGTCGGCGATCCCGCCGTGCCAGCCGGTGAGACCGGTACCGGCCACCACGGCCGCGCTCAGCCCCGACAGCTGTTCGGAGGTGATCTCCGACATCGTCACGCACTGCACGACGAGGTCGGTGGCGGCCATCTCGGCGGTGTCGGCGTAGACCTCGGTCGACGACTCGATCCGGATGTCGTAGCCGTTGTCCTCCAGGAAGGGCAGGAACAGCTCCGTGGCCTTGACCGGCTGGTGTCCCTCCCAGCCACCTCGGACCACCAGGGCTTTCTTCCGTGTCATCTCGTTCCTTCGTGAGGCGGGAAAGGGCTCCTGGTCAAGATCCCCCGGACGGGCCCCACACATCCACGTTTCCATGGGCCGGATTCCGACAACCTCGCTATTGGTATGGACCTGTCAAGGCTGAGCGGCTAGGCTCTGCCGGGCCACACCACTGAGAGCGCTCTCAGAGAACTCTGCTGTTCCACCCCACACCGTTGGAACGACGAAGGGCAATCTCCATGAGACGCACCGCGATCACGCGCGCGGCCCTGGCCGTGCTGCTCCTGCTCGGCGCCGGAGCGACCGCGAGCACGGTCCCCGCCACCGCCGACGAGACGCAGCCCGCCTCCGCCGGACTCCTCGCGGCGATGCAGCGGGACTTCCACCTCACGCAGGCCGAAGCCGAGGCCAGGCTCGCCGCCGAGCAGCGGGCCACCGCCCTGGAGCCCAAGGTCCGCCGGACGGCGGGCACTTCGTACGGCGGCTCCTGGTTCGACGCCGGCCAGGGCACGCTGACCGTCGCGGTCATACCGGACACCTCCGCCGCGACCGTCCACCGGATACGCGCCACCGGAGCCACGGTACGCACTGTCGCCCACAGCGCCCGCGAACTCTCCGCCACCCAGGCTCGGCTCGACAGGCTCCCCGCACCGGACGCCGTCAGCAGCTGGCACGTCGACCCGAAGGCCGGAGCGGTGGTGGTGAACATCGTCCACGGCCGACAGCGTGACAACGATGTCCGGGAGTTCCTCGCCCGCGCCCGGAAGGCGGGTCCCGTCACCGTGCGGGAAGTGGCGGCCGCGCCGACCACCTTCGCCGCCGGAACCGTCGGCGGAGACCCCTACTACACCGGCAACGTCCGCTGTTCCATCGGCTTCTCGGTCTACGGCGGCTTCGTCACCGCAGGCCACTGCGACCAGCACGCCGGCAGCGTCTACGGCTGGGACCGCAGCTACGTCGGCACCTTCCAGGGCTCGTCCTTCCCGGACAACGACTACGCCTGGGTCAACGTGGGCAGCGGCTGGTGGACCGTCCCGGTCGTGCTCGGCTGGGGCACCGTCTCCGACCAGCTCGTGCGCGGCTCCAACGTGGCACCCGTCGGCTCCTCCGTCTGCCGCTCGGGCTCGACCACCCACTGGCACTGCGGCACGGTCCTCGCCATGAACGAGACCGTCAACTACAGCCAGGGCGCGGTCCACCAGATGACCAAGACCAGCGTCTGCGCCGAACCCGGCGACTCCGGCGGCTCGTTCATCAGCGGCGACCAGGCCCAGGGCGTCACCTCCGGAGGCTGGGGCAACTGCTCCAGCGGCGGCGAGACGTGGTTCCAGCCGGTCAACGAGATCCTCAACCGGTACGGGCTGACCCTGCACACGGCCTGAGCATCGACCGGGTGGGCCCGGCCCGTGCGAACTTCAGGCCGGGCCCACACCGGGCCGACCCGCGCGCCCGGCTCATGTGATGTCGGCCACCGAGAAGGTTCCCGGGCCGCTGACCCCGTACAGCACGTTCCTCACCAGCTGCGTCTTCCCGCTGCCGAGATCCTGCAAGAAGAAGGCGGCGGACACGCCGGGGCCGTTCTCCCAGCGCGCGTAGAACGCCGTGCCGTCGTGGACGGTGGTCAGCCACAGGTCGCCCTTCGGCGCCTCGACACGGCGCAGGGTCCTGCCGGTTCGCGCGTCGATGCGGGCGACCGCCGCCGCCCCCGTGCCGCCCAGCAGGGCCACGACGGCGACGGCCGCCCGCAGTTTCCGCCGGCGACGCCTGCGCGGGACCGGCCCGGCGTCGCCGAGCGCCGAGGTCTCCATCCGCGTTGTCGGCATCTCTGGGGCGCGGGACGGTTCTTCGGCCGGATTCCCTTCGGAAAGCTCCTCGGGGAGCCCCGCCAGTAGTTCCCCGAGCCGGGGCTCGCCGTGCACGGTGTGGTACGCGGCCAGACAGGCGTTCTCCGCCGCGGCTGAACTGTTCCGGCCTCGTCGTCCGGTCGAACTCTCGGGGGGAACGCAAGGGGTCGATCCCGGCACCTGCCTCTATCCTGTGGAGGCATGGAGGGGGCTCGGGGCGGGAGTGCGTTCGGTGAAGTACCGGAATCCGAGGGGTCGTTCGGTCCGTTTGTCGTCGCCGGGCCGCCGATGTATCTGAGGGCCGCGCATGTCGACCTTCCCGCGGAGAATCCCGACCCGACCGTGCTGCCCACGATCACCCTGCTGGGCCGCGGCTGGGGGCCCGGCGGCGATCCCGGGGAACTGCCGCTGCCGCCCGGGCAGTTGCTCGCGGGACAGTACCGGCTGATCCGGCCGCTCGGCTACGGCGGCATGGGCGAGGTCTATCTCGCGCTCGACACCAAGGTCGACGACCGCGAGGTCGCCATCAAGATCCTGCACCCGGAGCAGGCGGCCGCCGCGGTGGGGGCCCTCGCCCGGGAGCGGCGGGCCCTGGTCGACCTCCGCCACGACGACATCATCCGGGTCTTCAACTACGGCCATCACCCCGAGGTCGGCGACTTCCTCGTCCTGCAGTACGTGGACGGGCTCACCCTGGAGGAGGTGCGGGCACGGGCGAAACTGAACCCGGCGGAGTTCGGCGACCACCGCTTCCACGAGTTCGTGCTCGCCTACGGGGTGCGGATCCTGTCCGCCCTCGCCCATCTGCACGCCGACCGGCCCGAAAAGGTCTACGGCGACCTGAAGCCGGACAACGTCATGCACGACGGCACCACGACGAAGATCATCGACGTGGGCAGCGTACGTCCGGCGGGGGCGCCGGGCATGACCACACCCGGCTTCAGCGCCCCCACCGTGGGTCCGAACGGCGAGTCCAGGCACCGGGACGACCTCTTCAGCCTGGGCGAGACACTGCGACGCCTGAGCGGACTCGGTACGTCCGCGGAGGATCTGGCCCGGCTGGGGGATCTGGGGACGCTGGGCGCGGTTGCGGTTGCGGTTGCGGGGGAGGGGGAGGCGGCCGGAGGTGGGGTGGGGGAGGACGCCGGGAGGGCGGCGGGGCCGGCCGCGGGCAGGGGCTCGGTCGCCGGCGAGGCGGCGGGTGTTGCGCCGGTACCAGGCGTCGCCCCGACGTCGGACGGTGAGGACAGCGCGGGGGCCGCTCCGGTGCCGGGTGCCGGTGGCTTGTCGGGGGTTGAGGAGGCGCCGGGCGGCGACCCGCCCCCCGGCGCACCGGAGTCCGCCCATGTGCCCGTCCCGCCAGAGGCACACGCCGTCGCCGGGGCGCCGAGCTCCGGAGTGGCGTCAGCGGCCGGAGACCGGACGGCCGTCCAAGCAGGACCGCCGGCCAAGGAATCGTGGGAGCCCGGCGATGCCACCGCCCCCGTTCCCCGGGGCCTCGGCCTGCTCTCGCTCGCCCGTGTCCTGCGTCGCGCGACCTTGAGCGAGCGCGCCGGGCGGTTCGCCGACGCGCGGGAGATGGAGCAGCAACTGCGGGGTGTGTTCCGCGAGTTGAGATCGCTGCGCACCGGCGCCGAGACCTTCGAACCCTCGCCGCTGTTCCTCCAGTCGCCCTACGCCCTCGACGGCGCCCTCGGCTCCGCGCCACCCCTCGCCCACTGGGCCGAACCCGACACACCGTCCCCGTTCGCCCCGCCCTCGCCCGCCGAGGTCTCCCAGCGCTTACCCGTCCCGCGCCCCGACCCCCACGACGCGCACCACGCCGAGCTGAGCAGGCTCGCCGACGCCGACCCGGAGGCCCTGCTCCAGCACATCGGCGACTGGCGGGACTCCACGGAGGTCCATCTCCTGCGCTGTCGGCTGCGGTTGCGGAACCCGGCCGACGGACCGGACGCCGCCGCACGCGAACTGCGGGCAGCCGAGGCACGGATCGGCCCCCGACGTGCCCCGTACGACTGGCGGCTGGACTGGCACCACGGGCTCCTCGCCCTGGCCCGGGACGAAGTGGACGCCGCCTGGCGGTACTTCGACCGGGTGTACGCGGCGATCCCCGGCGAGTACGCGCCCAAGCTGGCCCTCGGCCACTGCGCGGAGCGCCTCGGACGCCGGCACGAGGCCCTGACCCTCTACGAGGCGGTCCGGCTGCGCAACCCGTCCCTCGGCAGCGCCGCCTTCGGCGCCGCCCGGGCCCGCCTCGCGCTGGACGGGGAGAGGGCGCGCGAGGAGGCCGTACGCGAACTGGACGCCGTACCACAGCACTCGCGGCACCGGACCGCCGCGCGTACCGCGGCCGTGCGGATCGGGATCGAGTACGTGCGCAGGGCCGGACGGGACGACGAGGTGCCCGGGCGGCTGGGTGAGGCGGTGGGGCGGCTCGCTCTGCTCTTCCACGCGCACGGCCTGACCGACGAGGAGGCCAGGGTCAGGATGACCGTAGAGGTCTGGGAGGCCGTCCAGGGCGCCCTCGACCGCGGTGCCCTGGACGCTGCGGGCCTCGCGGTCCTGTCCGCCGGCGCGGACCCCCGGCTCGGCCTCCCGCCCGACGAACACGGCCTGCGCGAGGACCTGTCCCGCCGCTATCTCACCCTCGCCCACCAGGCCGCCCGCTCCGTCGCCCCCGAGGACGCGGCCGTGGCCGAAATCCTCCTGGACCGCGCCTACGAGGTCCGCCCGCTCGCCTTCCGACACCACAGGGACAGCCCATGGCTCGGCAAGAGAGTCGCCGACTGGTTCCGGACGGCCGCCCACGCGCCGTCGCGCAGGACGCCCTCCGCCTCACGCGGGCCGTCACCGCCGTAACCGCCGAACTCGCCCGCCGGGTCCACCGCTACGCCTGGCCCGCCACCGCCGGCCACCGCAACCGCGCCTACCTGCGGGACCGGCTGGTCGCCCTGCCGCTGCTCGCCGTGGTCGCGTTCGGGGCGCTCGGCTGGGCCTACGCGGGCGTGCGCGGCGACTCCGCGTACATCCGGGACCGCGCGGCGCCCGCGCTGGTCGACCTCGCGGACGCCCGCGTCTCGCTGCTCATCGCGCAGGGCGTGGCCGAACGGAACCTCGCCGAGGGGCGGGCGGCAGAGCTCAGCGGGCTCAGCGAGCGGTACCGGACCCGCGTCGCCCGCGCCACACAGAGCCTGAACCAGGTCACCCGCAGCGGAGCCCTCACCGTCGGCGAGGAACAGGAGCTGCGGGTGGTGTCCGCGCTGGTCGTCGACTACACCGGCTGGATCGGCCGGGCCCAGGGCCACGCCACCGACCCGGTCCTGCGCGACGCCGAACTCACGTACGCGCGCAGCATGCTCTGCTCCCGGCCCGTCGCGGCGACCGGACAGAACCCCTATCCGGCCTGCCCGGCCGCCACCGGCTCCGCCGCCACCTCGATCGTCGACCGGGTGACCGGCCTGGAGGCGGGACTGCGCGACCGGCTCGCCGACCGGGCCGCCTGGGGCGCGGACACGATCGCCGCGGCGGTGATCGCCGCGCTGGCCTTCGCCCTGCTCGGCGCCGGGCTGTGGCGCACGGCGTCCTTCCTGCACCGCCGCTTCCGGATCCGGCTGAGCATCCCCCTCGCGGCCGCCGCCCTGCCGCTGCTCGCCGTTCCGTTTCTGACCGTCGACGCGCTGCTCGCCCTGGACGCCCAGCACGAGAGCGTCCCCGTCGCGGAGGCGCTGGCCGAGCGGACCTCGCCGAAGACGGAGACGGTCGCCGAGGAGAGCCCCTTCGCCGGACCGGAGCCGCAGGCCATCGAGACGCTCGGGGCCCGGATCGACGAGAACCTGGCGGACGGGCGGCTCGCCTTCCTCGACGGCCTCGCCCCGTTCGTGTTCCCCGCGGGCCTCGCCGCCGCGGCCGTGATCGCCGGGACCCTGCACGCCTACCGCCGTGAGTACCTCGTCGTAGCCCGCCCGGGAGCCGTCGCATGAGCCGTCTGCTGCGTGTCCTCCTCGTGGTGTGCCTGCTCGCCCTGGTCCCCGGCTGCGGGTCCGACACCCGCGACCCGCTGGTCGTCCTCGGCCCCTGGACCGGGGAGGAGGGCAGGGCCTTCGAAGCCCTCCTCGACACACTGGACGACGGGACCGGACGGACGTACACCTACGAGGGCACCCGCTCGCTCCGCGAGACGCTCGTCTCACAGCTGGAGGCCGACGACCCGCCGGACGTGGCGGTCCTCAACAGCATCGGGGAACTCACCGAGTACGCCCGCCGCGACAAGCTGAAGCCGCTCGCCCCGGAGACCGCACAGCGTGCCATCCCGCCCTGGGTGCCGGCTCTGATCGTGGACAACAAACTGCGCCCGTACTGGGTGCCTCTGAAGGCCGATCTCAAGAGCCTGGTGTGGAGCAAACGGGACGCGGCCGGCAAGAAGCCCACCTGGTGCGTGGGGCTCGCCTCCCAGGCCACCTCCGGCTGGCCCGGCACCGACTGGATCGAGGACCTCGTGCTCCACCAGGCCGGCCCCACCCTCTACGACGAGTGGGCCAGGGGCCGCCTCGACTGGCGCGACCCGGCCGTCGAACACGCCTGGACCACCTGGGCGAAGCTGCTCGGCAAGCGCTCCCCGGCCTCGGTGGAACGGTCCCTGACCACGTCGTTCGAGGGCGTGCCCGGAGCCGACGGACAGCCGCGCGGCCTGCTGGACTCACCCGGCTTCGACTGCACCCACGAGCACCAGAGCGCCTTCATCCGGTACGTCTACGCCAGCGACGACGTGACCGTGGAGCCGGCGGCCCGCTATCTGGACGGGCAGCCCGCATACCGGGATGTCTTCGAGGTCGCGGGTGACATGGCCGCCGTCTTCAGTGACGACCCGGACGCCCAGGAACTCGTGGACCGGCTGTCGAGCACGGCCGGGCGGAAACGCTGGTGGGCAAAGGCCGATCCCGCGGTACGGCCGCTGTTCCCCGACACGGCCGGGCTGTCGCCGCCCGCCTCCGCGACCCCGGTCGAGCGGGAGATCGACTCCCTGCTCACCTCTCGCGCCCGCGTCCTGTGCTTCGACGCCTCCGACGTGATGGCGCCCGAACTGCGGGACGCCTTCCACCGAGCGGTGCTGGAGTTCTTCCGCGACTCGACCCAGCGGCAACTCCACTCATTGCTCCAGCAGTTGGAGACCGTACGGGTCCAGGTGAACAGGGATTCCGGCACCGACCGCACGTTCCGGCCACCGCAGCACATCTGTGAGTGAGAGTTCCGTGCCGGTCCCGTCCCCGTCGTGGCGGAGTACGCGGTCGTCGGCCCGGCCTGACATGGTGGTGTCATGTGCTGGAGCGCGACAGCGGATCTCGTGGCGGGGGCGGGCATCGCGTCCGTCGGGGCGGCCTGTCTGATCCGGACCCGCAAGGCCAGGGACCTGCCCCTCGCCGCGCTGCCCCTGCTGCTCGGTGCCCACCAACTGGTCGAGGCCCACGTCTGGCACACCGGCGGAGGAACCGGCGCGGCCACCGTCGCCTGGGCCGTCATCGCCCTGCCGGTGCTCGCGCTGTGGGTGCCGGTGGGCGTGTGGTGGGCGGTCCCGGAATCCGCCAGATCCCGGGTGACCCCCTTCGTGGTGGTGGGCGCGCTGACCGCCGCCTTCCTCGCCCACGGCCTCGCCACCCGCCCCGTACGGGCCGAGATCCGCGGCCACACCATGGCCTACATCATCGGACTGCCCCGGGCTGAACTGCTCGTCGCAGGCTACCTGATCGCCACGGTCGGCGCGCTGCTGCTCTGCGGCGACCGTTGGCTCACGGCGCTCGGAGTGCTGGCGGGGGCGGGTGCCCTGGTGTGCTGGCTGCTGTGGCGGCTGGAGTTCGTGTCGACCTGGTGCGCGTTGGCGGCGGTCTGCTCGGTGGTGCTGTACGGATGGGTGCGCAGGCGTCCCGCCACGAGGCCGGCCCTTGCGGCGTGGGGCGCCTCGCGCTGATCAGTGCGCCACCCACTGAGGGGGCGTGCCGGCACCGTCCGTCTCCGCTGAACTTCCGTGCGCGCAAGGGACGTTCAGGCGGGCGGCCGCCCCGAGCTCTCCCGGACCACCAGCTCCGGCACCGAGACCGGGTGCGGGGCGATCGGCGCGGACTCCTCCAGCACTCCGTGCAGCAGGGCGAACGCGGCCCGGCCGAGGCCCGTGAAGTCCAGGCGTACGGTCGTCAGGGAGGGCGTGAGATAGGCGGAGTGCGGGGCGTCGTCGAACCCGGCCACACTGACCTCGCCCGGCACCGACCGGCCGGCCTCGTGCAGCGCGCGGAGCACGCCGAGCGCGAGGTCGTCGTTGCCGCACAGGATCGCCGTGACGGCGGGGTCCTCGGCGAGTTCCAGGCCCGCCGCATGGCCGCCGGCGGGTCCCCAACTGCCCTGTACGGGACGGGGTTCGGGAGCGCCGGCCTCCTTCAGGGCGCGCCGCCAGCCGGCGGTCCGGGCACTGGTGCGGCGGGTTCCGGAGGGGATGGCGACGTAGTGCACGGTTTCGTGGCCGAGCGACAGCAGATGCCGGGTCGCCTCGTAGGCGGCCTCGCGGTCGTCGGTCCACACCCAGGGCCGGTTGCCGGTGGGCGCGCTCGCCGGCGTCTCGACCACGCCGACGACCGGCAGGCCGGCCGGGACCGCCTCCAGGGCCCGGACTCCCGCCGGGTCGTAGGCGATCACGATCAGTCCGCCGCCCGCGTCGGCGGCGCGCTGCACCTCCACGGTGACGGCGGCCTCGTCGGCCGACTCCAGGACGCCCACGCCCACCGAGTAGGCTGCCGCACGGGCTGCCTCCTCGACACCCTGGAGGATCGAGGCGTAGCCGTAGTGCGTGGTGTTGGCGGTGAGCACGGTCACGGCCCTGCTGCGACCCCTGGCCAGGGCGAGCGCGGTGGCGTTGCGGCGGAAGCCCAGCTCGTCGATGGCGGCGAGCACCCTTTCCCGCGTCGACTGCTTGACGCTGGGGTGGCCGTTGATCACCCGGGAGACGGTCTGGTAGGAGACCCCGGCGGCCGCGGCGACATCGCGGATGCTTGCCGGACTGCGGGTGTGACCGGTCACATTCATTCCAGGATTGTGACCGGCGTGAAACCGGACGTCAAGAGAACGTAACGGTGAGCCACACGGGGGACGGTGGTGTGAGGCCGGGATCTACGTCGGGGGAGCGGCTTGCGGGTGCGACGGGACATCGAGGGCCTGAACGGCTGGACGCTCCATCGGCTACGCCACAGTGTCCTGACACGCGACGCTGAGGGCGGCACCTCCACCCCGATGCTGCCGGCCCGCTCCCGCCACGCATCCGTCCGCTCCCTGGAACGCTACGCCCGCCCCGGGGTCGACGCAGTCGCCCGACACGTCGCCGAACGCGACCCCGCCGCCCGCCGGAAGCGCTGACGCCTCCAAGATCAACTACTGGCGGCTTCTGGATCCACCTCGGTGATCCCCCTTGAGCGGCGCACCTCGGTGATCCCCCTTGAGCGGCGACGGCAGGAACACCTGACGAGCCGTTCGGGCGCTGTCGCGAGGCGGGGAACGAGCCGACCGTAGGCAACCATCCCGACGGTCCTCACCAAGGTCTGGGGTGCCACGACCGCCGCGGCCGCAGCCATGCCGTCCGGCACAGGCCGACGCCTCGCCGAACCGCCGGCGTATCGCTTAGCGGGGCCTGAGTCCGTCGACGACGACGTCCAGCATTCGGTTCAGCTGGGGGCGCTGCTCGGGTGCGCCGGCCACGGAGAGCAAACCGGCGAGGATGCCGCCTACCTCGACCGGGTCGATGTCGCTGCGCAGTTCTCCTGCTGTGGCGCCGGCCTCGAGCACCATCGCCAGGACCTGCTGGACCTCGTCGCAGACCGGTCCGGTGCCGAAGCGGCCGGAAGCGCTCATGGCGACCAGGGCCTCGCAGATGCCGCGTCGTTCACCGGCCCAGTCGGCGAATCGGAGCATCCACGCGTGGAGGGCCTGCGCGGGTGGCTCGGTGGCCAGCAGGGTGCGCGCATCTTCGCGCAAGGGCCGGATCTGGTCCCGGTAGACCTCTTCGACCAGATCCTCTCGGGTGGGGAAGTGCCGGTACAGGGTGGCGTTCCCCACTCCCGCGCGTTTGGCGATCGCGTCCAGCGAGATCGGGCGTCCGGAGGCGAAGGCTTCGGCAGCCGTGGCGATCAGCTGCTCGCGGTTGCGCTGCGCGTCGGCGCGCAGGGTGCTGCGGGGAGGTGTCATGACCTTCGCGATCGTGAGTGTCGGATGAGGCTCGGGAACGATTCGGGGACGTCCCCGGTTCAGTGTACGGTGAGACAAACGGGGAGTTCCCCGATTACGGGTGGTCTCACCCATCGCTTCAGCGACGAAAGGTTTGCCATGCCTACAGCGGTCATCACCGGGGGGACGACCGGGATCGGCAGAGCGACGGCCGAACTGCTGCACGCCCGCGGCTACCAGGTCGCGGTCACCGGACAGAATCCCGAATCCGTCTCGCGGGCGCGGTCCGAGCTCCCCGGTGACGTGCTTGTCGTCCGATCCGACGGGCGCGTGCTCTCCGACACCGACGCCCTGATGTCGGCGGTGTCGGCGGTGTCGGCGCGGTTCGGATCGCTGGACCCGCTCTTCCTCAACGCCGGGATCTTCCGTCCGGCACCGGTTGCCGAGGTGACGGAGGAATCGTTCGACGAGCACGCCGACCTCAACTTCTTCTCCTCATGAACGACGGCGGCTCGATCGTGCTGACCGTCGGCATCGGATCCCGTCGCGGCACCCCTGGCGCCACGGTGGGGGCGGCGACACGCGGCGCGCTGCCGGCCATGTTGCCCTCGCTCGCGCTCGAATCGGCCCCGCACAGGATGCGCGTCAACGCCGTGAGCCCCGGGGCCACCGACACCCCGCTGCTCAACAAGCTGGGGGTGCCCGAGAGCGGCCGGGACGCCATGCGCTCGAAGATCCCCTTCGAACGCTTCGGATCCAGCCAGGAGGTCGCGGAAGCAGTCGCCTTCCTCGCCTCGGACGCCGCCGGCTGCATCACCGGCCAGGACATCACCGTGGCCGGCGGCTACGGGCTCGGCGCCTGAAACCCGGGCGGGTCGACCACCAATCCGCACCTCTCGAACGCCACGAACCGCACCTCACAGGAGAACGCGATGGCACTCACTCTCGACACTTATCGGCTGCTGGGCCGTTCCGGACTCCGGGTCTCACCGCTGGCGCTGGGCACGGCGACCTTCGGCACCGAGTGGGGCTGGGGCGCCGAGCGCGACGAGGCGCGCAAGCTCTTCGACCGCTACACCGAGCTCGGCGGCAACTTCTTCGACACCGCCAGCACCTACACCAACGGCAGCTCCGAGCGACTGCTCGGCGAATTCGCCCGCACCAACCGCGACAAGATGGTGCTGGCGACGAAGTACTCGACGCTGCGTCAGCCCGGTGACCCGAATTCCGGGGGTACGCACCGCAAGAGCATGCTGGCGTCGGTGGAAGCCAGTCTGCGGCAGCTGAACACCGACTACATCGATCTGCTCTACGTGAACGTATGGGACTTCAGGACGCCGGTGGAGGAGATCCTGCGCGGCCTGGACGACCTGGTGAAGCAGGGCAAGGTGCTGTACGTGGCGATCTCCAGCGCCCCGGCCTGGCAGGTGTCGCGCATGCAGGCGATCGCCGACCTGCGCGGCTGGTCGCCACTGGTCGCACTGGAGACCGAGTACAGCCTGATCGAGCGCACCGCGGAGCGTGACCTGATCCCGATGGCACGCGAGATGGGACTCGGCGTGGTCCCCTTCTCTCCGTTGGGCGGCGGGGTGCTCACCGGCAAGTACAGCCGGGAGGACCAGAACCAGGCGGGCTCCGTTGTCGGCGAAACCGCCGGCAACCGCAAGAGCCTCAACGTCGCCCTGGGATGGGTCACCGACCGCAACCTCGCCATTGCCGATGTGGTGAAGGAGGTGGCCTCGGAGCTGGGCCGCACACCCGCCCAGGTCGCACTGGCCTGGACTTTGAACGCCCCGGGCGTGACGGCACCCATCATCGGCGCCCGCACCCTCGCGCAGCTGGAGGACAACCTGGGTGCCCTGCAGGTCGACCTCACTCCTTCCCAGCTGGCCCGCCTCGACGAGGTCAGCGCCATCGACCTCGGCAATCCGCACAGCCTGCTCGCCAGCGATCACATCCGCACGGTCACTACAGGCGACATGAAGATCGAAACCCTCGGCTGATTCGCGTCATGAACGGCGACATCCAGACATATCACCACGTTTTTGATGAGGGAACGGAGCAACCTCGGCATGGGTGAGTACAGCGACAAGAATGTGGTGATCACGGGGGGCAGCAGCGGCATGGGGCTCGCGCTGGCGGAGCTGCTGGTGCAAGGCGGAGCCCGCGTGGTGATCACCGGCCGTTCTCAGGCCAAGCTCAACGCGGCACGCGAGCGGCTCGGCGGGAATGCCGTGGCCGTCCAGGCGGATGTGGCCTCACTGTCCGACCTGGATATGCTCGCCGGCCGTGTAAAGAGCGAGCTCGGCTCGATCGAGGCGTTGTTCGTCAACGCCGGCATCTCACCCCTCACGCCCCTCGAGTCGACGACCGAGGACGTGTACGACGAGCTGTTCGCGATCAACGTCAAGGGCGCCTTCTTCACTGTGCAGAAGCTCGCTCCGCTGCTGAGCGCGAACGCCGGCATCGTCCTCACCACCTCGATCGCGAACGTCATCGGCATGGTGGACACCAGCGTCTATGCGGCCGGCAAGGCGGCGCTGCGCTCGATGGCCCGCACCTTCTCCCGCGAGCTGCTTCCGCGGGGAGTCCGTGTCAATGCGATCAGCCCGGGTCCCATCGACTCGGGGATTCTGGAAACGATGAACTTGTCCAAAGAGGCCGCCGACCAGTTCAGGGCGGAGCGGACCGCGAGCAACCCCATGAAGCGCTACGGCACCGTCGAAGAGTTCGCCAAGGCGGCCGCATTCCTCGCCTTCGATGCCACGTACACCACCGGCATCGAGCTGGCCGTGGACGGCGGCGAAACCCAGCTCTGAGCTCGTCTGCCCTCCCGCCACGGGCGTAAGGCCCGCTACCACGGCGGTTTCAGGGGGCTCCGCAACACGTGGTCGTGTCGATCAGGCCGAGAGCAGTTCATGCAGGCGCTCGGCCGGGGTTTCCCAGCCGAGCGTTTTGCGTGGGCGGCCATCGAGTTCGGCGGCGACGGCGTCAAGATGCTCGCACCAGGAGCGTGTCGACGGACCCGTACCGTCGCGGCCTGGCTACGACGGGGCCGTACCGTCGCGACCAGGTCACGACAGGCCCGTACCGTCGCGACCAGGTCAGCGTGGCCGATACGCCCTCGGCAGCGGCAGCCCGCGCTCGGCCATGATCTGCCGTACCCGGTTCGGGTAGTTGGTGATGATGCCGTCCACGCCCATGTCCATGAGCGCCTCCACGGTGGCCGGGTCGTCACAGGTCCACGGGATGACCTTCAGCCCCCGGGCGTGGGCCTCGTTCACCATCGTCCGGTCGGCGTAGAAGCGGAAGTCGGGGTCGCCGACCTTGCCGCTCTGCGGGAAGCCGTAGTTGGGGGAGAGGGCTTTGACGCCGGGGACCGTGGCGGCCGCCCTGACGAAGTCGCCGCCGTAGTCGTCGGCGTCGATTCCGCCGAGCCACGGGGACGCGCCGGGCTTGCCGACCTGGAGGAAGTCGTAGTTGGTGAGCGCGACGAGTGGCCACTTCGGGGCCAGCTCGTGCATCGCCTTCAGCGCGCCCCAGTCGAAGGACTGGATGGTGACCTGCTTCTCGATGCCCGAGCGGTGGATCTCCTCGTAGACCCGGCGCACGAACAGCTCGCGCGGCGCGGTCTGTTCGGGCGCGCCGGCCTCGACCTTGGTCTCGATGTTCAGCTTGACGTGCTTGGCGCGGTAGCTCTTGACCAGGTTCAGGACGTCCTTCAACTCGACCATGCGGAAGCCCTTGACCACCTCCTGCTCGGGGAAGCCCGGCAGTTGCTGGAAACCGCAGTCCATGGTCTTTATCTGAGCGAGCGTCAGATCCTTGATGTACTTGCCGACATACGGGTACATCGGGTCGCCGGCCGTCACCGGCCCCGTGTCGCGGCACTTGACGGGGCTGATCTGCCGGTCGTGGTTGACGACGACCTTCCGGTCCCTGGTGACATGGGTGTCCAGCTCCAGCGTGGACACCCCGAGCCGCATCGCCTTTCCGAAGCCCTCCAGGGACTCCTCGGTCGTCATGCCGATACCGCCGCGGTGGGCCTGGAGGTCGAAGTACGGCTTCCGTCCGTTCTGTTGGTGGCCGTCGTACGCCGTCGCGGGCGGGGCGGCCGACAGTGCGAGCACCGGCGCCAGAGCCAGGCCGGCGAGGACATGTCTTGAGGACATCGACACCTCACTCGTGTGGGTCGGGACGCCCACAGACGCTAGTGAGGGCACGGGCAGGTTCAACCCCTCGGACGTGATCCGGCCGTGAATGTCCGGGGAACGGCGGGGCCGGGCCGGGAGCAGCGAGAGGGGACGGCGTCTGCTGCGCCATGCGGCCCGGCAGACGCCGTCCCCCCTCATCCCGTCCAGGCGGCGTCAGTTGCGGCGGCCGGCCGGATCCTGCACCGGAGTGTTCCGTTCACCGCCGGAGACCGGTGCGGGCGCGGCCGGTGTCTCCTTCGCGCGGTCCGCGTGCCCCGGCCACCAGGCCGCGTGGCCGATCAGGGCCGTGAGGCTGGGGGTGAAGAACATCGCCATGACGAACGCGGCCACGGCGATACCGAAGGAGACCGCGAAGCCCATCTCCGTGAGCAGGGCGTTGCCTGCCAGCATCATCGTGGCGAAGGTCGCCGCCAGGATGAAGCCGGCCGCGGCCACGGTCGGCCCGGCGTGCCGTACGGCCATACCGGCCGCCTCGCGTGGTTCGCGGCCTTCGCGGGCCTCCTCCCTGAGCCGGGCGATCATCAGGATGTTGTAGTCGGTGCCGATGGCGACCACGAAGAGATACATGATCACCGGGAGCATGAACATCAGCCCCGAATGGCCGACCGCGCCCTGGAAGATCCAGACCGTGGCGCCGAGCGTCGCACCGAAGCCCAGGCCCACCGAGGCCATCAGGTACCAGGGGGCGACCACGCTGCGCAGCAGCAGCCCCAGGATGATCATGATCAGTACGGCGGCGACGGGGAAGACCGTCCGGTAGTCGTGGTTGACCGCGGTGTCGATGTCCTTGTAGATCGAGGACATGCCGCCCACCAGGGCCTCGGTGCGGGGCGGGGCGTCGGCGTGCGCGACGTCGCGGACCCGTCCCACCGTCTCGATGGCCTTGTCCGTCGACGCCTCGTACTTGAGGGTGACGGTGAAGTCGATGGTCGTGCCGTCCTTGTTCAGCTGCGACAGACGGGCGTTCGCGACACCGTCCACGGCCCCGAGCTTCTTCACATACGCGTCGAAGACCGTGGTGTCGATCGCCTTGCCGTCGGTGCTGGACAGGTAGACGTCGGTGGGTGCGGCGGCACCCGCCGAGTACGCCTTCTGCATCTCGTCCTGGACGACCATCGACTCCTTGGTCTTGGGCATGGAACCCGAGGCCAGGTCGAACGTGGCGTTGAAGCCGAGCGTGCCGAGCGACAGCAGGACCAGGACGAGGCCGGAGACCGCGGCGGTGAGCCCGGGACGGTTCTGCACACCCCGGCCCAGGGCGGCGAACCGGGCGTTCTCCGGCTCGCGTTGCCAGGACTTGGAGGGCCAGAAGACCTTCGGGCCGATGAGGGAGACGACCGCCGGGATCAGCGTCAGGCCTGCGATCAGGGTCACGGTGACCGCGATCGCGAGGGCCGGGCCCATCTGCTTGAGGAAGCCCAGCGTCGACAGGACCAGCGCGAGGAACGCGATGATGACCGCTCCGGCGGCGGAGGCGATGGCCTCGCCGACCCGGTCGACCGCGTTGATCATGGCCTGCTTCGGTTCGTCGCCGAGGCGCAGGCGTTCGCGGTAGCGGAACATCAGGAACAGGAAGTAGTCGGTGCCCACACCGAAGAGCACCACGATCAGGATCGACGAGATGGAGCTGTTGGCCTGGAGGTCGAACAGCTTGGTGGCGTACGCGATCAGCCCGTTGGCGATCGCCGACACCAGTCCGATCGTGATCAGGGGCAGGAAGGCCAGGATCGGCGCCCGGAAGATGATCAGCAGGGTCACCAGGATGATGACGAAGGTGCCGATGCCGATCAGTGCCTCGCCGCGCTTGGACGAGTCCTGCTGGTCGAGGGCCTGGGCGGCCGAGCCGCCGAGCTTGACGTCGAGGTGCGTGCCCTTGGCGAGTTGCTTGACGTCGTCGCGCAACACCTTGGCCGCGTCGGCCTGTTCGGGCTGGCCGGCCTTCCTGCTGTCCATCTGGACCAGGGTCATGGCGTACCTGCCGTCCGAGGACGGCTGGCCGGGGACGACCTTCTGCACCTGGTCGATCTTCTTCTTGCCGAGCTCGGAGGTGATCCGGGCGACGTCCTTCTGGTCGGCGGCGGTGAGCTTGCCGCCGTCGGTGCGCTGGTACAGCGCGATCGCGGACGGGGTGAAGGCGGCGGGGAACGCCTTCTCCTGGATTTCCGCCGCTTTGATCGACTCGTAACTCTTGGGGAGGAAACTGCTCTCGTCACTGTTCGAGGGCAGGGTCGGAGCGGTGGCCACGATCGCCACCGCGGCGATCAACCACGCAACGATCGTCCAGACGGGATGCCGGACGACAGCGTTGCCAATACTTCGGAACATGCGGAAGGTCCTCCTGGGAAGGAAGATCACCGCAACCCGGGGAGCGGTCCCTGGCATCGGCGACCCCCGGCGGCCCTCCAGGGCGCTCCCCCGTCGGACCGGCCGGAATGGTTGTCTTGAGCTCTTATCCTAGGGATCAAGGGTCAAGATCGCTTGACCATTGGTCAGCACGTCGTGACCGGCTGCGGGAGCAGGTGGGCGTAGCCGACCCGGACGTCGACCACGCCGGCAGCAAAACTGGTTCAGCAGCGCGCGCGTCAAACGCCCTTCAGGACACGATCAAGGGCCGCCCGTCCGACAGGTCCCCAGTGCGGCTTGCCGCCGGGAAGACCCCGATCTCCGTTCTGCCCCATGAGCATCAGGAAGAGGCTCTTCATGGCGGCCAGCCCGCGGGCCCGCCGGATCGACGCCTGGTCGGCCTGTGCGTACGTGTCGAAGAACCGTGAGGCCGTGTCCGCGGGCAGCAGCACCCATGCGGCGGCGAGATCCCACGCCGGATCGCCGGCGAACATGTCGCCGAAGTCGACAATGCCCGAGAGCGTGCCGTCCGAGACGACGACGTTCGCGGGATGGAGGTCACCGTGCACCCACACCCTCGGGCCCTCCCACTCGGCGGCCTCAACGGCTTCGTCCCAGACGGCCCGGACATCGGCGGCAAGGCCGTCGGGGACGACGGCCCGCAAGAAGTTCTCGAAGCCCTCCGTGCAGTTCCTGGGATGGCCACCGCGGTCCGCAGCGGTCGGTGCCTCGGTCGGCGCCTCCACATGGAGCGCCCGGAGGAAACGGGCCAGCGTGTCGGCCGCGTGGTCGCCGCGGGTGATCGAGCCGTGGTCCAGTGGCTCGCCGGGAACCCACGTCATCACGGTCCAGTGCTTGGGGAAACGCTCGGACGGTTCACCGAACCGCACCGGGGCCGGGACCGGCAGCGGCAGGCGCGGGGCCAGCACCGGTAGCCACCGCCGCTCCTTGAGCTGGTGCTCCGGGGTGGGGTCCATGCGCTGCATGCGTACGGCCAACTCGTCGCCGAGGCGCCACATTTGGTTGCCCCAGCCGCCCGCCACCTCTCGGATGGCCAGCCCCGCAAGGTCTGGATGCTGCTCCTGCAGCAGGTCACGGACGAGGTCTGCGGTGATCTCGGTGTCGGTCATCGAAGTCACTGTACTGAGGCGGTAGGGGATGCCGCCCTCGCCCTCCTGGCAGCAACTGTCCACCGGAGTCTCGGTGGACTCGACCATCGTCCGCGCGCATCAGCATCGCCGCCGGCGTTCGCACCGACCCACCCCCGGACAAGATCCGTGTGCCGCGGCCCAGCCCGTGCCCCCGTTCCCCCACCCCGTTCACGCGAGTGCCTTCTCGGGGTCGTACCCGTAGATCCAGCCGTTGCCGACCAGGGGATCGGCGTCGGCGAACGTCGCGTCGCGGGCCCGCTGTTCGGGGCCGTCGGGCAGGTGGTTGACGTCTCGGCGGGCGTGACTGACCTGCTGGAGGCGGGTGGTGCGGGCGAGGCGCGCGGACTCGTAGCGATGCAGGGCCTGTTCGGGGTCGTCGGGCGCGTCCGCCAGGCAGCGGGCCAGCACCGCGGCGTCTTCGACGGCCTGGGCGGCGCCCTGCGCGAAGAACGGGAACATCGGGTGGGCGGCGTCCCCGAGCAGCGTGATCCCGCCCCGGCTCCACCGCCGTAGCGGCTCCCGGTCCAGCAGTGCCCAGCGGCCGGGGGTGCCCCCGGCAGCGATCAGGTCCGTCACCCGGGGGTCCCAGCCGGCGAACTCGGCCCGGAACTCCTCGACGCCGGCCGTCGCGCTCCAGGACTCGTCGGTGTAGTCACCGGCCGGGGCGAAGGCGACGACGTTGACGGCCCGGCCGCCGCCGACCGGGTAGTGCACGAAGTGCCGGCCCGGTCCGAGCCAGATGGTGTGGGCGGGCCGGCGGGCGAACTCCGGCGCGGCCGCGGCGGGCACCAGCGTGCGGAAGGCGCAGACCCCGGAGTACCGCGGCGGCGTCGGCTCGGTGAGCGCGCCGCGCACGACGGAGTGCACCCCGTCGGCGCCGATCACGACATCGGCCTCCTCCGCACTGCCGTCGGCGAAGCCGAGCAGCACACCACCCCGAGCCGTCTCGTCGACCGACGTGCACCGGGCGCCCAGCCGGATCCACTCGTCCGGCACGGCGGATCGGAGGGCGTCGAGCAGATCGGCCCGGTGGACGACGTAGGTCCGCTCGCCGTAGAGCCGCTCGCAGACGCCGGTGAGCCGCTCCACCGAGAGCACCGACCCGTCCGCCCAGCGCCGTAGCTCCCAACCCCAGTCCAGCGCCACGGCCCGGCGCAGGAACCGTTCCAGCACGCCCAGGCGACGCAGCAGCCGTACGGCATTGGGGGCCGCGACCAGACCGGCGCCGACCTCGGCGAACACGGACGCCTGCTCGTGGACGCCGGCCGTCAGCCCCGCGCGCCGCAGGAATCCGGCCACGGCCAGACCGCCGATGCCGCCGCCGACGACCGCGATCCGCGGGCCGTGCGCGATATGGGGCATACGTCCAGCCTATTCGGCACCCGGGACCCTGCACCCGGCATTCGACGTCCGGCCCTCGGCATCCGGCATCCGGCATCCGGCCCGCGGCACCCGGCATCCGGCGCGCCCGAGCGGAGGCGGGTGTCGTCGGTCGTGGGAAGGGCGTCCGGGCAGTTCGGAGGGGTGGAGGGCCACCCGGTCGGAGCATCTTCTGTGGTTCTCGTCACCCCGGTGCTCGCAAATTTACTAGGACGTCCTACTATTTTCTCAGCCCGCGTTTTTCGACGTGTCCTGGGAAGGCTCCGCCATGAGCGATCTGCATCGCCCCGTCCACCCCGTCCGCCTGGTCACCGCATCGGCGCTGTTCGACGGGCACGACGCCTCGATCAACATCATGCGGCGGATCTTCCAGTCACAGGGCGCCGAGGTCATCCACCTCGGCCACAACCGGTCCGTGCGGGAGGTCGTGGACGCGGCGCTGGAGGAGGACGCGCACGGCGTGGCGGTCTCGTCCTATCAGGGCGGACACGTGGAGTACTTCGAGTACCTGGTGGCCTCGCTCCGCAAGCAGGGAGCCGAGCACATCAGGGTGGTGGGCGGCGGGGGCGGTGTCATCGTGCCCGAGGAGATCACCCGGCTCCGTGAGAGCGGGGTGACGATCTTCTCGCCCGAGGACGGCCAGCGGATGGGCCTCGCGGGGATGGTCAACACGGTCGTCAAGGACTGCGACTTCGACCTCTGGGACGGCAAGCCGGCCGACCTCACCGCGGTCCTGGCCGGCGACCGGTTCGCGATCGCCCGCGCCCTCACCGGCGCCGAACTCGGCAAGCTGCCGGCGGAGTTCCTCCAGGAGCTGCGTGCCACGGCGGCGGCGCGGCACGTGCCGGTGCTCGGCATCACCGGCACCGGCGGCTCGGGCAAGTCGTCGCTGACCGACGAACTGGTGCGCCGGTTCCGGGTCGACCAGCGGGACGCCCTGCGGATCGCCGTGATCGCGGTCGACCCGACCCGTCGGCGCGGTGGCGGCGCGCTGCTCGGCGACCGGATCCGGATGAACTCCCTCGACGGCGAGCGGGTGTTCTTCCGCAGCCTCGCCACCCGCGGCAGCCGCGAGCTGCCCGAGCACCTCTCCGACGTGATCGACGTCGTGAAGGCGGCCGGGTTCGACCTGGTGATCGTGGAGACGCCGGGCATCGGCCAGGGCGACGCGGCGATCGTGCCGTTCGTCGACGCCTCGCTGTATGTGATGACTCCGGAGTTCGGTGCCGCGTCGCAGCTGGAGAAGATCGACATGCTCGACTTCGCCGACGTCGTCGCCATCAACAAGTTCGAGCGGCGCGGCGCCAAGGACGCCCTGCGGGACGTGGGCCGCCAACTGGTGCGCAACCGCGAGGCGTTCGGGCAGCGGCCCGAGGACATGCCGGTGTACGGCACCTCCGCGGCCACCTTCAACGACGACGGTGTCACCGCGCTCCACCAGCACCTCACCGCCCTCCTCGCCGAGAAGGGGCTGCCGCTGTCCGAGGGCGCCCTGCCGCGGGTCGGCGTACGGCACTCCTCCGGCATCCGGCAGGTGGTTCCTCCCGAGCGGGTGCGGTACCTCGCCGAGATCACCGACACCGTCCGCGGCTACCACGCCGACACCGAGCGGCTGGCCGAGGGGGCGCGGCGGGTGCAGCGGCTGGAGCTGGTCGGCGCCGAGCTCGCGGACGCCGGTTCCGACGCCGCGAACGTGCACGCGCTGCTCGACGAGGCCCGCACCCGCCTCCCGCACGACATCGTGCGGCAGATCGAGAACTGGCCCTCCGTGATCGCCTCCTACTCCGGTGACGAGCAGGTCGTGAAGGTCCGGGACCGGGAGATCCGCACCAAGCTGACCCGCGAGTCCCTGTCCGGCAACAAGATCCCCCGGGTCGCCCTGCCCCGCTTCACCGACCACGGCGAACTGGTCCGGTTCTGGCGGAACGAGAACCTGCCCGGCCACTTCCCCTTCACCGCCGGGGTGTTCCCCTTCAAGCGCGACGGCGAGGACCCGGCCCGGATGTTCGCCGGCGAGGGCGACCCGTTCCGCACCAACCGCCGCTTCAAGCTCCTCTCCGAGGGCCAGCCGGCCACCCGCCTGTCCACCGCGTTCGACTCGGTGACGCTGTACGGCCGCGACCCCGACGAGCGCCCCGACATCTACGGCAAGGTCGGCACCTCCGGCGTCTCGGTGGCCACCCTGGAGGACATGAAGGCGCTCTACGACGGCTTCGACCTGGTGGCGCCCACGACCTCCGTCTCCATGACGATCAACGGACCCGCGCCGGCCGTCCTCGCCTTCTTCCTCAACACCGCGATCGACCAGCAGACCGAGCGCTTCCGCGCCGAGGAAGGCCGCGACCCGTCGCCCGAGGAGGCGGCCGACCTGCGCGCCAAGGCGCTGGCGAACGTGCGCGGCACCGTGCAGGCCGACATCCTCAAGGAGGACCAGGGCCAGAACACCTGCCTGTTCTCCACCGAGTTCAGCCTGCGGATGATGGCCGACATCCAGGAGTGGTTCATCGCGCACCAGGTCCGCAACTTCTACTCGGTGTCCATCTCCGGCTACCACATCGCCGAAGCCGGCGCGAACCCCATCAGCCAGCTCGCCTTCACCCTCGCCAACGGCTTCACCTACGTCGAGGCGTACCTCGCCCGGGGCATGCGCGTCGACGACTTCGCCCCGAACCTGTCGTTCTTCTTCTCCAACGGCATGGACCCCGAGTACTCGGTCCTCGGCAGGGTCGCCCGCCGCATCTGGGCCGTCGCCATGAAGGAGAAGTACGGCGCCGGGGAGCGCAGCCAGAAGCTGAAGTACCACGTCCAGACCTCCGGACGCTCCCTGCACGCCCAGGAGATGGACTTCAACGACATCCGCACCACGCTCCAGGCGCTCATCGCCATCTACGACAACTGCAACAGCCTGCACACCAACGCCTACGACGAGGCCGTGACCACCCCCACCGAGGAGTCCGTACGCCGGGCCCTGGCCATCCAGCTGATCATCAACCGGGAGTGGGGCCTCGCGATGAACGAGAACCCGCTCCAGGGGTCGTTCATCATCGACGAACTCACCGACCTGGTCGAGGAAGCCGTCCTCCAGGAGTTCGAGCGGATCAGCGAACGCGGCGGTGTGCTCGGCGCGATGGAGACCGGCTACCAGCGCGGCCGCATCCAGGACGAGTCCATGCTCTACGAGCAGCGCAAGCACGACGGCTCCCTGCCCCTGATCGGCGTCAACACCTTCCGCAACCCCCACGCAGACACCGCCGAGCCCGGCGTCGTCGAACTCGCCCGCGCCACCGAGGAGGAGAAGCAGTCCCAGCTGGAACGCGTACGGGACTTCCACGCCCGCCACCAGGACGAGGCCCGGCTCGCACTGGACGCCCTCAAGGACGCGGCGGTGCGCGGCGAGAACGTGTTCGCGGTGCTCATGGAGGCCACCCGGGTCTGCTCCCTCCAGCAGATCACCGAGGCCTTCTTCGAGGTCGGCGGCCAGTACCGCCGCAACGTCTGACCGTCCTCGGGATGACAGTCGTCATGAGCGGGGCGGTATTGCGCTCCGCTCACGACGACTGTCCGAGGGCAGGCGTACCCGGAATCAGTCGGCGGTTCCCGCCTCCGCCGCCGTCCCGCCCCCGACCGCGTCCACGACATGCCGCAGGAAGCCCGCCGCCGTTCCTCCGTCGCACACGCGGTGGTCGAAGGTCAGGGACAGGGTGACGACCTTGCGCGCCTCGACCCGGCCGTCCACCGCCCACGGGCGGTCGGTGATGCGGCCCACGCCGAGCATCGCGACCTGGGGGTGGTTGAGGATCGGCGTGGCGCCGTCGACGTCGAGGACGCCGTAGTTGTTGAGGGTGAAGGTGCCGCCGGTGCGGTGACCGACCGTCAGCGCGTCCTGCCGTGCCAGATCGGTCAGGCGGCGGAGTTCCGCCGCGAGCGCGTCCAGGGGCAGCCGGTCCGCATCCCGTACGACGGGCACGACCAGGCCCTTCGGTGTCTGCGCGGCGAAGCCGAGGTGCACCTGGGGGAGGCGGACGACCTCCTGACGGTCGGTGTCGACACGGGAGTTGAACTCCGGGAACTCGGCGAGCCCGGTGAGACAGGCCCGGGCGAGCAGGGCCAGCAGGCCCACCCCACTGGAGGCCCGCTCCGCGAGCAGCGCGGTGGCGTCCACGTCCGCCCAGATCGTCACCGCGGGAGTCTCACGATGGGCACGGAGGTACTTCTCGGCCGCCGCCTCCATCGGCACACGGACTTCGGATGCCTCGACGTCCTCGACCCGGTGGCCATGTGCGGTGGCCCAGCGCTCCGGCGCCCTCGTCCCGTATCCCGTCAGCACCGCACCCGAACCGCCCTCGGACTCCGCCACGGACAGCAGCGGCGCTCCCACCCGTACGGCCTCACCGGCCGGGCAGTGCAGGGCGGTCACCGTTCCCGCGAACGGACTCGGCAGCGCCACCACCGACTTGGCGGTCTCGACCTCCGCGACCACCTGGTCGTGCGAGACCGTGTCGCCCACCGCGACCTTCCACTCCAGGAGTTCTGCGTCGGACAGTCCCTCGCCCAGGTCGGGAAGGGTGAAGGTACGACTCGCCGGAGCGGGCGGCGCGGGACGGCTGAGGGGCCGACCGGCGACCCCCGAGAGCTTGCGCAGCCCGGCGACCACTCGCGGAACCCCCGGAAGGTGCGTGCCCTCCAACAACGGTGGGGGATAAGGGATGTCCAGGCCCGTGACCCGCAACACCGGTGCGCGCAGGGCGTCGAAGCACCGCTCCTGCACCAGCGCCGCGATCTCCGCGCCCACGCCCGCGAACCCCTGGGCCTCGTGGACCACCAGACAGCGCCCGGTGCGCCGTACGGACTCGGTGAGTGTCCGGTCGTCCAGCGGGACCAGGGTGCGCAGGTCCAGCACCTCGACGCCCAGGCCGTCGGCGGCGACCTCGGCGGCGGCTGCCAGCGCGACGGCGACCGAAGGGCCGTAGGCGACCACGGTGGCGTCGGTGCCGGGGCGGCGGATCGCTGCGGTGCCGAAGGGCTCGGTGCGGGCGGGGAGTTCGGTCTCCTCCTGGGTCCAGTAGTGCCGCTTCGGCTCCAGGAAGATCACCGGGTCGGGGTCCTCGATCGCCTCGCGCAGCAGGGAGTAGGCGTCCGCCGCCGTCGCCGGGGTCACCACCTTCAGGCCCGCCGTGTGCGCGTAGTACGCCTCGCTGGAGTCGCTGTGGTGCTCGACCGCGCCGATGCCGCCGCCGTAGGGGATGCGCACCACGATCGGCAGGGCCACCCGCCCGCGGGTCCGGTTGCGCATCTTGGCCATGTGCGAGGCGATCTGCTCGAAGGCCGGGTAGGCGAACGCGTCGAACTGCATCTCCACCACCGGCCGGAAGCCCGCCATGGCCAGCCCGATCGCGAGCCCCGCGATGCCGGCCTCGCTGACCGGGGTGTCGAAGCAGCGCCGGTCGCCGAAGGTGTCCGTCAGCCCGTCGGTGATGCGGAAGACCCCGCCGAGGCGGCCGACGTCCTCTCCGAAGACCAGGACACGCTCGTCCGCGGCGACCGCGTCGCGCAGGGCGGTGTTGAGTGCCCGCGCCATCGAAGTCGTCCTCAGGGCCTGGGCGGCCGTGGTCGATGCCATCTCAGTGCCTTTCCGGCTCGCCGTGCAGTGCGTCGCGTTGGGCGAGCAGTTGGGGGGTGGGGGTGGCGAGGACGTGGTCGAACAGGGTGGAGGGGTCGGTCTCGGGCTCCCGCGCCAGACCTTCGCGCAGCCGGGTCGCGTACGCCTCGGCCTCCTCCGCGACGGTGCTGACGTCCGCGTCGCTCAACAGGCCCCGCTCGCGCAGCGCGTCCTCCAGCCGGGCGAGAGGGTCCCGGGCCCGCCAGTGCTCCTCCTCGGCGGCGGTGCGGTAGCGGGAGGGGTCGTCGGCGCTGGTGTGCGGACCGACCCGGTAGGTGTGTGCCTCGACCAGCCAGGGCCCGCCGCCCTCGCGCGCGTCCTCCACGGCGGCGGTCAGCACCGCGAGCACGGCGCCCGCGTCGTTGCCGTCCACCTGCTCCGCGCGGACGCCGTAGCCGATGCCCTTGTAGGCCAGGCCGGGGGCGGCCGTCTGGGCGGACAGCGGCACGGAGATGGCGTACCGGTTGTTCTGGATCAGGAACACCACCGGCGCCCGCAGCACCCCGGCCAGGTTCACCGCCTCGTGGAAGTCGCCCTCGCTGGTGGCCCCGTCGCCGACCAGCGCCAGGGCGACCGTGTCCGAGCCCTTGAGGCGCTCGCCGTGGGCCAGTCCGACGGCGTGGGCCGCGTGCGTGGCCAGCGGGGTGCACTGCGGCGCCGTGCGGTGGCGCGTGGGGTCGTAGCCGCAGTGGGCGTCGCCGCGCATCAGGGTGAGCGTCTCGACGGGGTCGATGCCCCGGCTGACCAGCGCGACGCAGTCCCGATAGGTGGGGAACAGCCAGTCGGTGTCGCGCAGGGCGAGGGCCGCGCCCACCTGACAGGCCTCCTGGCCGAGGCTCGACGGATAGACCGCGAGCCGTCCCTGGCGGGCGAGCGCCGTCGCCTGCTGATCGAACCGGCGTCCGAGGACCATCCTGCGATACGCCTCCAGCAGGAGTTCGGTCGAAACTCCTTTCTCCAATTCTGGAAAAAAGGAAACCGGAACCTGGGAGGGGAGCCAGAAGGAGGGGTCTGCCCATTCTGGTGCCGCCCTATGCACCGACGCATCTCCCATTTCCCACAGTCCTTTCGTCGAGGCGTGTGCGAAAGGGATGCTGTCCGCTTCCCCGACTGCCGTGCAGGGGTGGCCGGGTGAAGTGCCGTTGAACATCGATCACCCTGTTCGACCGGGTGAACGTGGAGTGGTGAGCGTCCATCAGGCGTCGCCAAACGGTCATGTGCGTGTCACCACCGCTTTCCGTGGTGCGGGTTCCAATTGACCGGCCAGACACGGCACTTCGGAAAGCGAGCGAAAATGCCCCGAGCGCTCCCGGGAACACGTCACTACACGGTTGTCTGCTCTTCATGCGGAACCCGCTACGAGGACGACGGACTCATGCTGGACTGCCGTGCCTGCCGGGAACCGGCCTTCCTGCGCACCGAGTACCACGGGGCGCACACCGCGAGCGCGACCGGACTGTTCCGCCATGCCCCGCTGCTGCCCGTGGCGCGGACCTTCCCCGGGGTGCCGGGACCGGTGGTGTACCCCGCGGAGCGGCTCGGCCGGTTGCTGGGCCTGGACCGGCTGTGGGTGGCCTTCAACGGGTACTGGCCCGAGCGCGGGGCGCGGTTGCCCACCTGTACGTTCAAGGACCTGGAGGCCTACACCGTCCTCGGACGGCTGCCCGCCGACCCGCCCCTCCTCGTCATCCCCTCGGCCGGGAACACCGCCGCCGCCTTCGCCTGGGCCGCCACCCGGTTCCGGGTCCCGTGTCTGCTCGTCGTGCCCGCACCCGCCCTGGAGCGGATGCGCTTCCCCGCCCCGCTCGACCCCTGCGTACGCATCGTCGCCCTTGACGGCGCCGCCAGCTACAGCGACGCCATCGCCTGCGCCGACCTGCTCGCCCGGATGCCGGGGCACCACGCCGAGGGCGGCGCGCGCAACGTCGGCCGCCGCGACGGACTCGGCACGGTCATGCTCGCCGCGGCGGAGGCACTCGGACGTCTCCCGCAGGTCTATGTGCAGGCCGTGGGCAGCGGCACGGGTGCCATCGGCGCCCACGAGGCGGCCCGCCGGATCCGTACCGCGGGCGAGACCCTGCCCCGGCTGCTGATGTGCCAGAACCAGCCCTTCGCCGCCCTGTACGAGGCCTGGTGCCACGGCGGACAGCCGCCCGTGAGCCGTGAACTCGAGCCGTTGGCCCGTGAACTCACCAATCGCCGCCCACCGTTCGCCGTTCGCGGCGGAGTCCGGGACGCGCTGGAGGAGAGCGGCGGCCAGGTCCGATGTACGGACAACGAGGCCGCGCTCACCGCGATGGCGCTCTTCGAGGAGACCGAGGGCATCGACATCGAACCCGGCGCCGGAGTGGCCGTGGCCGCCCTCGCGGAGGCCGTTCGCGACGGACAGGTGCGCCCCGACGAACTCGTGCTCCTCAACATCACCGGCGGCGGCCGCGCACGGCAGTCCCAGGACGTCCCCCTCGTGCCGGCCGAACCCTGGCTGAACGTCACCTGGCCGGGCGGCGAGTCGGGCCCGCACCGCGTCGCCGAGCAGGTGGAGCGCCGGCTGACGGGCGTCGCGACCGCGGGGGCCGCACGATGACCGACCGTTCTGCACCAGCCGAGGTGCCGGTGACGACCGGGGCGTCCGCGCCTGCCGACGGGCTCGCGGCGACAGGGACGTCTGTGCCGGCGGACGAGTCGTCGACGGTTGAGGCGCCCGCGCCCGCCCGCCCGCTCCGCCTGTCCGCCGCCCAGCGGTCGATGTGGTTCGGCCAGCGTCTCGACTCCGCCGCCGCAGCCGCCTACAACGTCGGTGAGTACACCGAGATCCACGGCCCCGTCGACGTCGACCACTTCCGCACCGCCCTGCGTCAGGTCGTCGCGGCGACCGAGACCCTGCGGGCCCGCTTCACCGCCGAGGGCGACACGGTGCACCAGATCGTCGAGCCGGACCCCGCCTGGGAGCCGGCCGTCGTCGACCTAGCCCGAGAGGCCGACCCCGCGGCCGCGGCCGCCGCCTGGCGGCAGGCCGACCTCGCGGTGCCCTTCGACCTCGAACGCGCCCCCCTCTTCCGGTACGCGCTGCTGAGGCTCGGCGACGAGCACTGGATCTGGTACCACTGCTACCACCACATCGCCGTCGACGGATTCAGCTGCTCCCTCATCGCGGCCCGCGTCGCCGACGCGTACACGGCCCTCGCCGCGGGCGCCGCGCACACCCCGCCCGCGGCGCCACTCGCTCCACTGGTCGAGGCCGACGAGGCCTACCGCGCAGACGACCGCCGTACGGCCGACGGCCGCCACTGGGCCGGCGCCTGCGCCGACCGCCCCGACCCGGCCGGCCTGTGCGACCACCCGCCCCGGGTGACCGACGGCTTCCTGCGCAGGACCGGTCAGCTCGCCGACGCGACGGGCGACCTGGTCCACGCCGCCGCCGCCCACGCCGGCACCCGCTGGTCCCGCGTCCTGATCGCCGCGACCGCCGCCTATCTGCACCGGCTCACCGGAGCCCGGGACGTCGTCCTCGGCCTCGCCGTCACCGCCCGCGAGAGCGACACCGAGCGCGCCACCCCGGGCATGGCCTCCAACGTCCTCCCGCTGCGGCTGTCCGTACGCCCCGACACCTCCGCCCACGACCTGGTGCGCCAGGCCGCCGCCGTCACCCGCGACCTGCTCGCGCACCAGCGGTACCGGGGCGAGGACCTGCGCCGCGAGCTGGAGTGGCCCGGCGGCGACCGCAGGTTCTTCGGTCCCGTCGTCAACATCATGGCGTTCGGGCCGGAGCTGAGGTTCGCCGGTCACCCGACCACCCGCCACAACCTGTCCACGGGCCCGGTCGAGGACCTCGCCGTCAACGTGTACGAGCGGGCCGACGGCAACGGCATCCGCATCGACCTCGACGCGAGCGCGGCCTGCTACACGGAGGCCGAACTCGCCGCCCACCACAGCAGGTTCACCCGTTTCACGGAACACTTCGCGGCCGCCGTGCCGGGTCCCGGCACCCCCGTCGGCCGAATCGAGGTGACCCTGCCCGAGGAGTCGGCAGCGGCCCGGTCCGACGGCCGGCTGCCCCGGAGGGCCACGGGCACCGTGCCCGCTCTCCTCGCGGCCCAGGTCGCCGCGACGCCCACGGCGACGGCCGTCGTCTGCGGCGAACAGACCCTCACCTACGCGGAGTTGAACGCCCGCGCCAATCGCCTCGCCCACCGTCTGCGGCGCCTCGGTGTCCGCCCGGAGGATCGCGTCGCCGTCCTCACGCGCCGCTCCGAACACCTCGTCGTGGCCCTCCTCGCAGTCCTCAAGTCGGGCGCCGCCTACGTCGGTCTCGACCCCCGCGCCCCGGCCGCCCGCACCCACCGGATCCTGGACGGAACAGCGACGGCGGTCCTCCTCGCCGACGGGACGACGGCCGCGGCCCTCCGGGCGGACGGCACCACACCGTCGTACGACTGCCAGGTGGTCCTGGCCGACGACCTGCCCTCGCTCGCCACCGAGCCGGACACCGACCCCGAACTCCCCCCGCACCCGGACCAGTTGGCCTACGTCAGTCACACCTCCGGTTCCACCGGGACCCCCAAGGGCGTGGCGGTCACCCACCGGGACGTCACGGCGCTCGCGACGGACAGCGGCTTCGCGGGCGGAGCGCACACGCGGGTGCTGGTCCATTCGCCCGTCGCCTTCGACGCCTTCACCTACGAGCTGTGGGTCCCGCTGCTGGCAGGCGGCACCGCCGTGGTCGCGGGCCCGGACGAGGACGTGGACGCGGCGGCGATCAGGCGGCTGACGCGTCGCCACGGGCTGACCGCGCTGTGGCTGACGGCCGGGCTGTTCCGGCTCGTGGCGGAGGAGGACCCCGGCTGCTTCACCGGGCTCCGCGAGGTCTGGGCCGGCGGCGACACGGTCCCCGCCGCCGCCGTCCGCGCGGTCCTGGAGGCCTGCCCCGGCCTGACCGTCACCAACGGGTACGGCCCCACCGAGACCACCACCTTCGCCGCCACCCGCCCCTGCCCGGGAGCCCGGCCGGTACCGGATCCGCTGCCCATCGGCCGGCCGCTCGACGGCATGCGGGCCCACGTCCTCGACGGCGCCCTGCGGCCCGTGCCGCCAGGCACGGTGGGGGAGTTGTACCTCGCCGGACCCGGCGTGGCCCGCGGCTATCTGGGCCGTCCGGGCGCCAGCGCGGAACGCTTCGTGGCCGACCCGTTCGGGTCGCCCGGCGGGCGCATGTACCGCACGGGGGACCGTGTACGGCTGACCCCCGACCGCGAACTCGCCTTCCACGGAAGGGCGGACGACCAGGTCAAGCTGCGCGGCTTCCGCGTCGAGCCGGGGGAGGTCGAGGCGGCCCTCGCCGGGCACCCGGACGTCGGGCAGGCGGTCGCCGTCGTGCGCGAGGACCGGCCCGGGGACCGCGACCTCGTCGCCTATGTCACCGCCACCGCGGGCACGGAGGCGGACGCGCTGCGGGAGTACCTCGGCGGGTTCCTGCCCGCCTACCTGGTGCCTTCCGCCGTCGTCGTCCTGGACCGGCTGCCGCTGACCGCCAACGGCAAGGTGGACCGCGCGGCCCTGCCCGCTCCGGTGCGCACCGGCCGGGACGGGGCCCGTGGCGCGCGCACAGCCCGGGAGGAGGTGCTGTGCGCGCTGATCGCCGACGTCCTCGGTCTCCCCGACGTCGGCCCCCAGGACGGCCTCTTCGCCCTCGGCGGCCACTCCCTGCACGCCCTGCGGCTCGTCCACCGCATCCGGACCACGCTGGGCACCGACCTCAACCTGCGGGACGTCTTCGAAGCGCCGACCGCGGCCGCCCTGGCCCGGCTGGTCGCCTCCGCCGAACCGGCCCGCCCGGTACTCCCGCTGATCAGGGGCGCCGAGGACGAGGAGGCCCCGCCGGCCTCCGCCCAGCGGCGTCTGTGGTTCCTGCACCGCGCCGAACCGACCGGCGCCGCCTACCACATTCCCCTCGCCGTACGACTGACCGGCGCACCCCTGGACCGGGACGCCCTGCGCGCGGCCCTGGCCGACGTGAGCGGCCGGCACGAGATCCTGCGCACCGTCTATCCGGACACGGACGGCACCCCGCGTCCCCGGGTGCTGGCCCACGCGGCCCCGGAGCTTCCCGTCCAGTCGGTGGCAGAGGCAGAACTGCCGTCCGTGACAGCAGAGTTGGCGTCCCACGAGTTCCGTCTGGCCACCGAGGCACCCTTCCGTGCCCACCTCCTCGCCGTCGGCTCCGAGGATCACGTCCTCCTGCTGGTGCTGCACCACATCGCCGCCGACGGCTGGTCCCTCCAGCCGCTCCTGCGCGACCTGGCCACCGCCTACCGGGCCCGAGTCGCGAAGCAGGCCCCCGACTGGGCGCCGCTGCCGGTCCGCTACCAGGACTACGCGCGCCGGCAGCGCGAACTCCTCGCCGGCGACCGTGACCGGCAACTCGCCCACTGGCGGCGGACCCTGGCGGGCCTGCCCGACGAGCTCGCGCTGCCCGTCGACCGGCCCCGACCGGCCCGGGCCACCCATCGGGGCGGCGACATCCCGGTGCGCTGGGACGCGGACCTGCACCGGCGGCTGCGCGACCTCGCCGCCGACCGGGGCGCGACGGTGTTCATGGCCGTACAGGCCGGGCTCGCCGCCCTGCTGACCAGGCTGGGCGCGGGCACCGACATACCGCTCGGCACACCGGTCGCGGGCCGCCCCGACGAGGCCCTGGACGACCTCGTCGGCTGCTTCGTGAACACCCTCGTGCTGCGCACCGACACCTCGGGCGAACCGACCTTCCGGGAACTCCTCGACCGGGTGCGCGAGACCGACCTCACCGCCCACGACCACCAGGACCTGCCGTTCGAGCAGCTCGTCGAAGCCCTCAACCCGTCGCGCTCACTGGCCCGGCACCCGCTGTTCCAGGTGATGCTCGCCTTCCGCCCGACCGCCTCATGGCGTCTCGAACTGCCCGGCCTCGACGACCGCGCGCTCGCGGTGGAGACCGGCGCGACCAAGATCGACCTCACCTTCAACCTCGGCGAGCACCGGGCACCCGACGGCACCCCGCACGGCATCGAGGGCACCCTCCAGTACAGCGCCGACCTGTTCGACCGCCACACGGCCGAGGCGCTGGCCGCCCGCCTGGAACGGCTGCTGCGGGCCGCGCTCGACGCGCCGGACCGGAAGATCGGCGATCTCGACGTCCTCGCACCGGACGAACGCCGACGTCTGCTGTCCGATCTGACCGACACCGCGCGAGCCGTCCCGGACACCACGTTTCCCCGCATGTTCGAGCAGCAGGCGGCCGCTACGCCGGACGCCCTCGCCGTGACGGACGCCCGCACCTCGTTGACGTACCGCCAACTCGACTCCCGATCCGGTGACTTGGCGCGCGTCCTGCGCGAGCACGGCGCCGGTCCCGGCCGGGTGGTCGCCTTCGCGCTGCCCCGCTCGGTCGACCTCGCGGTCGCGGTCCTGGCCGCCCTCAAGGCGGGGGCCGCCTATCTCCCGCTCGACCCGGACCACCCCGCCGAACGCACGGCCCACCTCCTGGGCGACGCCGACCCGGTCTGCGTCATCGCACGGCAACCGGTCGACCCGGGCCGCCCGCACGTGAGCCCCGACGCCACACCCACCGATCCCACGGTCGCGCTCCCCGCGGCCAGGCCCGCCGACCCCGCCTATCTGATCTACACCTCCGGGACCACCGGTCGCCCCAAGGGTGTGGTTGTCGAACACCGCAACCTCACCACCTATGTGGCCCGCTGTGTCGAGGCCTACCCGAGCCTGCGCGGCACCTCGCTGCTGCACGCCACCATGACCTTCGACGCGACCGTGACCACCCTGCACGGAGCGCTCGCCCTGGGCGGCCGGGTACACATCGCGGCCTTCCACGAGGCGGGCGCCACCGAGGTGCCCGGCGGCCACAGCTTCCTCAAGGCCACCCCCAGCCACCTCCCGCTGCTGCCCGCGCTGCCGTACGACCTCTCGCCCACCGAGGAGTTCATGCTGGGCGGCGAGGCCCTGGTCGGCGAGGCGCTGCGCGCGTGGCGCCGCGACCACCCCGGGGTACGGCTGGTGAACCACTACGGGCCCACCGAACTCACCGTCGGCTGCACCGACCACCGCATCGAGCCGGGCGAGGAGCTGCCCTCCGGGCCGGTGCCCGTCGGCCGCCCCATGTGGAACACCCGCGTCTATGTACTCGACTCACGTATGCACCTGGTGCCGCCGGGCGTCGGGGGCGAGCTGTATGTGGCCGGAGACCATGTGGCCCGCGGCTACTGGAGGCGGCCCGGCCTGACCTGCGAGCGGTTCGTCGCGGACCCCTTCGGGCCGCCCGGCGAGCGCATGTACCGCACCGGGGACCTGGCCGTGCGCCGCGTCGACGGGGTCCTGGAGCTGCGGGGCAGGGCCGACGGGCAGCTGAAGATCAGGGGGCTGCGGATCGAGCCCGGCGAGGTCGAGGGGGCACTGACCGGCCACCCCGCCGTCACCCAGGCCGCGGTGGTGGTACGCGAGGACACACCTGGCACGCGGCGCCTCGTCGGCTATGTCGTCGGGGCCGCCGTCGGCGACCTGCACGAGATCCGTGCGCACGCCGCCCGGAACCTGCCCGCGCACATGGTTCCCGAGGCGCTGGTCGTCCTCGACGCACTCCCCATGACCCCCAACGGCAAGCTCGACCGGGCCGCCCTGCCCCCACCCGGCACCCACTGCCCGGCGGACGACAGGGAGCCGCGCACCCCGCAGGAGGAGACACTGCGCGCCCTCTTCGCCGAGGTGCTCGGCCGGGACGCCTCCGAAGTCGGCCTGGACACCGGCTTCTTCGACCTGGGCGGCGACAGCATCACCTCCATCCACCTTGTCAGCAGGGCCCTCGCGGAGGGGCTGCGCCTGACACCCCGGGACGTGTTCGAGCAGCGCACGGTCGCGGGCCTCGCGGCGGTGGCCGCCTCCGCGCCGACCGCTCCCGCGGCCGCACAGGACGCACCGACGGGCGAACTGCCGCTGACACCCGCCCTGCGCCGGCTGGTCGAACGCGGCGGCCCCATCGAGGCGTTCAGCCAGTCGATGCTGCTCGTCACGCCGGAGGACGCCGACGAGGAGCGCCTGAGCAAGGCCCTTCGGACGGTGATCGACCACCACGACGCCCTGCGACTGCGCCTGAACGGCGACGGTACGGCCGTCATCCCGCCCCCCGGCACCCTGGACGCCACCCGCCTGCTGGAGCGGGCCACCGTCCTGGATCTCCACCGGCCCGCGCCCCGACTCGATCCGCGCACCGGCGATCTGGTGCGCGCGGTCTGGTTCGACGCGGGCCCCGGCCACCGCGGGCGGCTGCTGCTGACGGTCCACCACCTCGCCGTGGACGCGGTGTCCTGGCACCTCCTGCGCACCGACCTCGCGGCGGCGTGGCGGGGCGAGGAACTCACCCCGCAGGGGACGTCCTTCCGGGCCTGGGCCCGTCTGCTGGAACGCGAGAGCGTGTCGAGATCCGCCGAACTCGACCTGTGGAGAGAGACGCTGGAGGATCCCGACCCGCTGCCCGGCGTGCGACCCACGGACCTCGTCGGCCAGATGCGGCACCTCACCCGGCAACTCCCGGCCTCCGGCCTGCTCACCGACGTCCCCACCGCGTTCAACGCCGGGCCGGAAGACGTCCTGCTGGCCGCCCTCGCGACCGCCTTCGCCCGCCTGCGCGCCCGGCCGGTGCTGCTGCTGGACATCGAGCGGCACGGCCGCGAGGAGATCGCGGACGGTGTCGACCCGACCCGGACGGTCGGCTGGTTCACCAGCGTCGTACCGGCCCGCCTCGATCTGCGCGGGCTCGGCCCCGAAGACCCGGCGCGGATCCTCAAGACGGTCAAGGAACAGCTGCGGGCGGCCCCCGACCACGGTCTCGGCCACGGCCTGCTCCGCCACCTCAACCCCGAGACGGCCGCCGTCCTGGCCGAACTCACCACCCCCCAGATCGGTTTCAACTACCTGGGCCGCAGCACCCCCGGCTCGGACACCCCCTGGTCGCCGGCCCCCGAAACCCTGCCCGGCGCCGCCCTCGGCGCCGCCCACGACCCGGCGCAGCGCGTCGCCCACGGCCTGGAGATCACCGCCGTGACCGACGCCGACGGCACCCTCACCGCGACCTGGTCGTGGGTGCCGCGCCTGTGGTCCGAGAACGGGATACGCGCCCTGGCCGACGGGTGGTTCCAGGCCCTGACCGCCTTCGAGGCCACCGGCACGGGCGGCGGGCACACCCCGTCCGACCTGCCCCTGGTGTCCCTGTCCCAAGCGGAGATCGACGAACTCGAAGCCGAGTTCGGAAGCGAGTGGAGGTAACCCACGGTGACCCGGTCCGGAATCGCCGACATCCTGCCCCTGTCGCCGTTGCAGGAAGGGCTGCTCTTCCACGCCCTCTACGACGACGACCAGGCACCCGATGTCTACGCCGCCCAGCAGGTCCTCGAGCTGACCGGCGACGTCGACCCCGCCGCCGTACGCGCCGCGGGACAGGCCCTGCTCGACCGCCACCCGAACCTGCGCGCCTGCTTCCGCCGCCGCGAGGCCGCCGCACCCCTCCAGATCGTCCCCACGGACGTCGAACTGCCCTGGTCCGAAGAGGACGTGAGCGACCTCGACGACGCCGCACGCGAGACCGCCTGGCAGCGGATCCTGGACGCGGAACGCGCCCACCGCTTCGACCTGGCCCGGCCCCCGCTGCTGCGCCACCTCCTGGTGCGCTGGGCGGCCGACCGGTACCGACTGGTGATCACCAACCACCACATCCTCCTCGACGGCTGGTCGAAGCAGCTCCTGGTACGGGAGTTCACCGCCCTCTACAAGGGCGAGCACCCCACCGCCCTGCCGCCGCCCCCGCCGTACCGCGACTACCTCGCCTGGCTCTCCCGCCAGGACCGCACCGCCGCGGAGACCGCCTGGCAGAAGGCCCTGGAAGGCGCCGAGGAACCCACCCTCCTGGCTCCCGGGACGGCGGCCGGCACGACGGTGCTGCCGCACGAACTCGTCGTGGAACTCCCCGAGTCGGCGACCACCGCGGCCGAGACCGCCGCCCGCGACCTCGGTATCACCCTCAACACCCTGGTCCAGGGCGCCTGGGGCGTGCTGCTGGGCCGCCTCACCGGCCGCACCGACACCGCGTTCGGCCAGACCGTCACCGTCCGTCCGCCCGAGCTGCGGAACGTGGCCTCCATGGTCGGCTTCTGCATCAACACCGTCCCGACGCGCGTACGCTGGGAGGACTCCGACACCGTCGCCGGCTTCCTCGACGGACTCCAGGAGCGGCAGGCCGCCCTCCTCCCGCACCAGCACCTCGGCCTCGCCGACATCCGGCGCGTCAGCGGCGCCGGCGACCTCTTCGACACCCTGCTGGCCTTCGAGAGCCACCCCACGGCCGCCACCGGCCCGGGCGAGGACCGTGTCACCCAGCTGACCGGCCGGGACGCCACCCACTACCCCCTCACCCTCGCCGTCCTGCCCGCCCGCCGCCTGGCCCTGCGCCTGTCCTACCGGCCCGATCTGTACGACGGGCCCGGCGCCCGCGCCCTCCTGGACCGGTTCGCCACCGTCCTGGCCCAGCTGGCAGCCGACCCGTCACGCCGCCTCGGAGAGGTGGAGGCACTGCTGCCCGGGGAGCGGGAGCAGCTCACGGGAGGCCCCGCGGGTGAGCTCCCGGGCGGCGCCGGACGGGTTCCCGCTCACGAAGCCGCGACCGGGACGCCCCACTCCGCCGCACCGTCCGTCGCCCTGACCACCCTCTTCGCCCGCCAGGCCGCCCGCACCCCGGGCGCGACGGCGGTGGTGCACGGCGACACCCGGCTCACCTATGCCGAACTCGATGCGCGCGCAACCGAGCTGGCCCGCACGATGGCCGCCCTGGGGGCCGCCCCCGAGCGCCTGGTCGCGCTGGCACTGCCCCGGTCCGCGGACCTGGTCGTCGCGATCCTGGCCGTCCTGAAGACCGGCGCGGCCTACGTCCCGCTGGACCCGGACTACCCCGCCGAGCGCCTCGCGTACATGCTCACGGACTCCGCACCCGTCCTGATCCTCACCACACGGGACGTGGCACCGGTCCTGCCCGACACCGCCGTACCCGTGCTGACCCCGGACGACCACGCCACGCCCCCGCGGGAGGCGCACCTCCCGGAGCCGACGGGCCGGCACCTCGCCTACGTCATCTACACCTCCGGCTCCACCGGCCGCCCCAAGGGCGTCGCCGTCCCGCACGGCAACGTGGTCCGCCTCTTCGCCTCGACCCGCCACTGGTTCGACTTCGGCCCCGACGACGTGTGGACGCTGTTCCACTCCTACGCCTTCGACTTCTCCGTCTGGGAGCTGTGGGGAGCGCTGCTGCACGGCGGCGCCCTCGTCGTCGTACCGCACGAAGTCAGCCGGGACCCGCACGAGTTCCTGCGGCTGCTCGCCCGGGAGCGGGTCACGGTCCTCAACCAGACCCCCTCCGCCTTCGGGGAGTTGGCCCGCGCGGACGCCGAACTGCCGCGGACCTCCGGCGAACTGCGTCTGCGCTACGTCGTCTTCGGCGGGGAGGCGCTCGACCTCACCCCCGTCGCCGACTGGTTCACCCGGCACCCCGAGGAGGCCCCCGCCCTGGTGAACATGTACGGCATCACCGAGACCACGGTCCACGTCACCGGCCTCCCGCTCGCCCGGGAGCGCTGCGAGGGCATCGGCGAGCCCCTCCCCGACCTGCGCGCCTACGTCCTGGACGCCGGTCTGCGGCTGGTCCCGCCGGGCGTGGCCGGTGAGCTGTACGTGGCCGGCGCCGGACTGGCCCGCGGCTATCTCGGGCGGCCGGGACTGACGGCGGGCCGGTTCGTCGCGGACCCGTTCGGCGGGCCCGGCGAGCGCATGTACCGCACCGGCGACCTCGTCCGCCGTACGGCCGACGGGCGACTGGAGTACGTCGGCCGCGCCGACGACCAGGTCAAGATCCGCGGCTTCCGGATCGAGCCGGGTGAGGTCGAGGCGGCACTGGCATCCCACCCGGAGGTGTCCCGCGCGGTCGTCCTGGTCCGTGAGGGGCGGCTGGTGGGGTACGCCGTCTCCGACGGAACACCCGACCCGGTGGCGGTGCGGGCCCATACCGCACGCACCCTGCCCGAGCACATGGTCCCAGCCGCGGTCGTCGTCCTGGACCGGCTCCCGCTGACCGCCAACGGCAAACTGGACCGGGCGGCCCTCCCCGCCGCCGTCACCGGCCGCTCCGTCGCCCCCCGCAGCCCTCAGGAAGAGATCCTCTGCGGCCTCTTCGCAGGCGTCCTGGGCCTGGAAGCCCACCGGGTCGGCACGGACGACGCCTTCTTCGACCTCGGCGGCGACTCCCTGCTCGCCATGCGCCTCGCCGACCGGATCAGGGCCGCCTTCGGCACCGCCCTGCCCGTACGGGCCGTCTTCGAGGCCCCCACACCGGCCGCCCTCGCCACCCGCCTGACCGGGACACGGGCCGCGCACCGGCCGGCCCTCCTGCCGCTGTCCCGCCGCCCCGACCCGATCCCCCTCTCCTACGGCCAGCAGCGACTGTGGTTCATGAGCCGTCTCGACGGCGGCCACACCACCTACACCGTCCCCGCGGCCCTGCGCCTGACCGGGCCCCTGGACCGGCAGGCGCTCACGGAAGCCCTCGCCGACGTCGTCGCCCGCCACGAACCGCTGCGCACCCTCCAGCCCGACCTCCAGGGCACCCCGTACCAGCGGATCCTGACCCCGGCGCAGGCCCGGCCGCGCCTCCACGTCGTTCCCACCACCGAGGCCGAACTTCCCGAACTGCTCACGGCAGCCGCGGGCCACCGCTTCGACCTCGCCACCGAACCACCCCTGCGCGTCACGCTGTACGACCTCGGCGACGACACCCACGTCCTCCTCCTGCTCGCCCACCACAGCGCGGTCGACGGCTGGTCGATGGGCCCGCTGACCCGCGACCTGGAGACCGCCTACACGGCCCGCCGCGAGGGACGGGCCCCCGAGTGGCCGCCCCTGCCCGTCCAGTACGCCGACTTCGCGCACTGGCAGCGGGAGTCGCTCGGCGACGACAACGACCCCGGCAGCCTGATGGCCGATCAGATCGACTTCTGGCGTACGGCGTTGGAGGGCATCCCCGACGAACTTCCGCTCCCCGTCGACCACCCCAGGCCGGCCGAGCCCAGCGGCCGGGGCGACCGTACCGCCGTCGTCCTGGGCCCCGAACTCCACGCCGGCCTCGCCGACCTGGCCGCCGCGCAGCGGGTGACGCTCTTCATGGTGCTGCAGGCCGGACTCGCCGCCGTCCTGACCCGGCTCGGCTCCGGCACCGACGTGCCCATCGGCACCCCCGTCGCCGGCCGCAACGACGAGCGGCTCGACGACCTCGTCGGGTTCTTCGTCAACAGCCTCACCCTGCGCACCGACACCTCCGGCAACCCCACCTTCCGCGAACTCCTGGCGCGGGTAAAGGACTTCGACCTCGCCGCCTACGCCCACCAGGACGTGCCCTTCGACCTCCTCGTGGACGCCGTCAGCCCCGAGCGGAGTCTCGCCCGCCACCCCCTCTTCCAGGTCATGCTGGCCTACACCGGCCATGGCGCGGACCCCGTTTTGGCCCTGCCCGGCCTGAGCGTCACCCGCCAACCCGTGCGGACGCGAGCGGCCCGATTCGACCTCTCCCTGTACCTCACCGAGCACCGCCACGACGACGGTTCCCCGGCGGGCATCGACGGTGTCGCCGAGTTCAGCACCGACCTCTTCGAGCCGGAGACCGCCCGCCGGCTGGCCCACAGGCTCAACCGCTTCCTCGACGCCGTCGCCACCGACCCGGACCGGCGCATCGGCGACGTCGACCTCCTCGACGAGGACGAACACACCCGCCTCGGCCACTGGAACACCGGCCGGGGCTCGGCAAAGCCCGAGTCCCTCGCCGAGATGTTCACGCGTCAGGTGCGGCAGCGGCCCCACGCACCCGCGCTCAACGACCTGACGTACGCCGAAGTCGACGCCCGGGCGCACGCGTTGGCCCGCTCGCTCACCGGGCGAGGCATCGGCCCCGGCGACCTCGTCGCCGTACGGCTGCCCCGATCCGTGGACCGCGTCGTCGCCCTGCTCGCGGTCGCCCTGTCCGGCGCCGCCTTCCTCCCGGTCGACCCGGCACTCCCCGCCGACCGCATCGACGCCCTGCTGGCCGACGCCCGGCCGGCACACGTCCTGACCAGCGGCACCGCGGACGGCACCCCCGGCGAACTGCCCGCCGGTCACCACCCCCACCAGGCCGCCTACGTCATCCACACCTCCGGCTCGACCGGCACCCCCAAGGGCGTCGTCGTCGAGAACCGCGGGCTCGCCGCACTGGCACAGACACAGGTCGAGCGCTTCGGACTCGGCCCCGGCAGCAGGGTCCTGCAGTATTCGGCGCCCGGGTTCGACGCGTCGGTGATGGAACTGCTGATGGCGTTCGCGTCGGGCGCGACCCTGGTCGTGCCGGACGTGCACGGGCCCCTGCTGGGCGAGGAACTCGAACAGGAGCTGACCCGGGGCCGGATCACCCACGCCCTGATCCCGCCGACCGCCCTCGCCACCCTCCCGCCCGGTGAGCTGCCCGACCTGCAGACCCTCGTCGTGGGCGCCGAGGCGTGTTCCGGTGAGTTGGTGGCCCGCTGGGCACCCGGGCGCCGGATGGCCAACGCCTACGGGCCCACCGAGTCCACGATCTGCGCGACCGTCGCCGTCCCCCTCACCGGCGACCAGGCCCCGCCCATCGGCCGCCCCGTCACCGGCACCCGCGCACTGGTCCTGGACGACTGGCTGCGCCCGGTCCCGCCCGGCACGAGGGGTGAGCTCTACCTCGCGGGAACCGGCGTGGCCCGCGGCTACCTCGGCCGACCCGGCCCGACGGCCGCACGCTTCGTCGCCGACCCGTACGGCGGCCCCGGCGACCGGATGTACCGCACCGGCGACCTGGTCCGCTGGTCGCCCGACGGACAGCTGGAGTACCTCGGCCGCGCCGACGAGCAGGTCAAGCTGCGCGGCTTCCGCATCGAACCCGGCGAGATCGAGGCCGCCCTGGCCCGTGATCCCGGGGTCGCACAGGCAGCCGTCGTCGTGCGCGAGGACGAGCCGGGGGAGCGGCGCCTGATCGCCTACGTCACCACCCGCGCCGGACATCCGCCCGCCGACCCCGCCGCACTGCGCCGGGACGCCGGGCGGCTGCTGCCGGAGTACATGGTCCCCTCGGCCGTCGTCGTCCTGGACGCCCTCCCGCTCACGCCCAACGGCAAGCTGGACCGCAAGGCCCTGCCCGCCCCCGGCGCGCAGCCGGCCGTCGAGGCGGCCCGTGAGCCGCGGTCGCCCGCCGAGCGGGTGCTCGCCGAACTCTTCCGCGACCTGCTGAAGCTTCCCCACCTCACGCTCGACGAGGGGTTCTTCGCACTCGGAGGCGACAGCATCTCCTCCATCCGGCTCGTCAGCCGGGCCGCCGAGGCCGGGGTGGTGATCAGCCCGCGCGACGTGTACGAGCACCAGACGGTGGCCGCCCTCGCGGCGGTGGCCCGCGGCCCCGTGGGCGCCTCGAACGACAGGGGTGCCGACGACGGCGTAGGCCCGGTGCCGTTCACGCCCGTGATGCACTGGCTGGCCGAACGCGGCGGACCGATCGCCCGGCTCAGCCAGTCGGTGCTGCTGACCGCCCCCGCCGACGCCGACGAACCCCGGCTGACGCGCGTCCTCCAGGCGCTCGTCGACCACCACGACATGCTCCGCTCCCGCCTCACCGGCGAACGCGCCCTGGAGGTCGGCCCGGTGGGCTCGGTCACCGTCGTCGTGGACCGCCGGGACGTCAGCGGTGAGGACGACCTCCACGCCGCCGTGGCCGAGGAGTTCGACCGTGCGCTCGGCACGCTCGACCCGGCGACCGGCGCGATGCTGCGGGCCGTATGGCTCGACGCGGGCCGGGACCGCCCCGGGCGGCTGCTGCTGCTCGTCCACCACCTGGCCGTGGACGGGGTGTCCTGGCGGATCCTCGTCCCCGACCTGGAAGCGGCCTGGGAGGCGGTCACACAGGGCCGCGAGCCTCAACCGCCCCCCGTCGGCACATCGTTCCGCACCTGGTCGTCCCTGCTGCGGGAGGAGGCGGTGAAGCGAGGCGCGGAGGCCAAGCTGTGGCGGCGGCTCGACGACACCCCGCGCAGCCCCTTCGGTGCCAGGCCGCTCGACCCCGCCAGGGACACCGCGGCCACCACCAGGTCACTGCGCCTGACCCTCGAAGCCGACGTGGCCGGCCCCCTGCTCGGCAGTGTGCCCGCCGCCTTCCGCGCCGGACCGCAGGACGTACTGCTCGCCGGACTCGCCCTGGCCCTGGCCGCACGCCAGGACGTCCCGCACGTCCTCGTCGACGTCGAGGGACACGGCCGTGAGGAGTTCACCCCGGGCCTCGAACTCTCCCGCACGGTCGGCTGGTTCACCTCCCTCTACCCGGTCCACGTCGACCTCGCCGGCCTCGACCTGCGGGACGCCCTCGCCGCCGGCCCGGCAGCCGACGGCGTGGTGCGCCGCGTCGCCGAACGCACCGGCGAACTGCCCGACCGGGGCCTCGGGTTCGGACTCCTGCGCTACCTGAACCCCGACACCGCGGGCGAGTTGGCCCAGCAGCCCGCGCCCTTGATCGGCTTCAACTACCTCGGCCGGTTCGCCACGGCTCCGGCCGGTGACATCCCGTGGTCGTTCGCCCCCGAGTCCCCGTCCCTCGGCAGCGGAACGGACCCCGGACTCGCCGCCGCCCACGCCCTCGACCTCAACGCCGTCGTCCACGACACACCGGCCGGCCCCCGGCTCGTCGCCGACTGGTCCTGGCCCGACGGCGTGCTCACCGAGACCGAGGCGCGCGAGCTGGCCGAGGCCTGGTTCGCCGCCCTCACCGCGCTGACGGACCGCGCCGCCCGCACGGGCCCAGCGGCCCCGGGCGCCCTGCTGTCGGCCCAGCTCGAGGCGGACGAACTCGACGAACTCGCCGCCGGCCTCGACGGCTGACCCGCACGGAAGGAGACGACGCGATGACCCAGCCCGCCCTGGCCGACGTCCTGCCCCTGACCCCCCTCCAGGAGGGGCTCCTCTTCCACGCCGTGTACGAGCACGAACGGGACGCCGCCGACGTCTACCTCGTACAGCTGGTCTTCGACCTCGAAGGCCCGGTCGACGCCGGACGGCTGCGCGCCGCCTGGCAGGCCCTCCTGGACCGCCACCCCAACCTGCGCGCCGCCTTCCGGCGCCGCAAGGGCGGCGCGCCTGTGCAGGTCGTCCCGCACCGCGCGACCCTGCCCTGGACCGAGACCGACGTCGACTCCGAGGACGCCTGGTCCCGGCTGCTCGACGCGGACCGCGACCGCGGCTTCGACCCGGCCACCCCACCCCTGATCCGCTGCACCCTGGCCCACCTGGCCGACGGACGGCACCGCCTCCTCGTCACCCACCACCACATCCTGCTCGACGGCTGGTCGGTCTCCGTCCTGGTGCGCGAACTCCTCGCGCTCTACGCCCAGGACACCGACCTTCCGCCCGCCCCGGCCTACCGCGACTTCCTCGAGTGGCTCGGCCGTCAGGACCGCACCGCGGCGGAGAACGCCTGGCGGACGGCCCTGGACGGGGTGACCGCACCGACCCGGCTGGCCCCGCCCCACCCTGGCCCCGGCCCGCTCGCCCAAGCCCGAGCCGAACTGCCGGAAGCCACCGGAGCAGCCCTCACCGCCCTCGCCCGCAGGCTCGGCGTCACCGCCAGCACCCTGGTGCGGACGGCCTGGTCGATCCTGCTCAGCCGGACGACCGGACAGAACGACGTGGTGTTCGGCGCCACCGTCTCCGGGCGCCCCGCGGCCCTGCCCGGCGTCGAGTCGATGGTCGGGCTGTTCGTGAACACCGTGCCGGTTCGAGTCCGGCTCCGGCCCGACCACTCGCTGACCGACCTGCTGCGCGACGTCCAGCACGGCTCCATCGGCCTTCTCGACCACCACCACCTCGGCCTCGCCGACATCCAGCGCACCACCGGCCTGCCCGAACTCTTCGACACCCTCGTCGTGTTCGAGAACTACCCCATGGACGAGACCGCCCCCGCCGGCAGCCTCCGCATCACCGGGACGAGCGGCCGCGACGCCACCCACTACCCCGTGACCCTCGTCGCCTTCCCCGGGCCGCGTCTGCGCTTCCGCCTGGCGCACCGCGCCGACCTCTTCGAGGAGGGCTGGGCCGACGCGCAACTCGCCCACCTGGTCCACATCCTGGAGACGATCGCCACCCACCCGGAACTCCCGCTCGGCCGCCTCGGCCTCCTCGACCCCAAGAGCGACCCCCGCCCCGACCCGGTCTCCGAACCGGCCCCCGCGACCCGCACCCTCACCGACCTGTGGACGGCCCAGGCGGCGGCCACCCCCGACGCGCAGGCGCTGCGAGCGGGCGGCACGACTCTGTCGTACGGCGAACTCGACGCGCGCGCCGAGCGGTTGGCCCACCGGCTCACCGCCCTCGGCGCCGGCCCCGAACGGGTCGTCGGCATCGCCCTGCCGCGCACGCCCGAGCTGGTCGTCGCCGTCCTCGCCGTCCTGAAGTCGGGCGCCGCCTACCTGCCGCTCGACCCCGCGTACCCGAAGGGCCGGCTCGCGTACATCGTCGAGGACGCCAGGCCGGTGGCGGTGCTGGCCACGGCCGACACGGCGCAGGTGCTCCCGGCAGGCACGCCACTCGTGCTGCCGGACGACGAGGTGACGGAGGCTCGGGCGACGCCCGGCAGAGCGCTTCCCGGCAGCCTCGCCTACATCACCTACACCTCCGGCTCGACCGGCCGCCCCAAGGGAGTCCTCGCCACCCACCGCAACGCCGTCGAGTTCGTGGAATGGGCCCACCGCGCCTTCGGCACCGAGGCCCTGCGGAAGGTCCTCTTCTCGACCTCCCTCAACTTCGACGTCTCGGTGTTCGAGATCTTCGCCCCGCTGCTGTGCGGCGGCCGCATCGAGCTGGTCGACGACCTGCTGTCCCTCACCGCCTCCGGGACCGACGCCGGGCTGATCAGCGGCGTGCCGTCGGTGATGGCGGGCGTGGTCGCCGAACACCCCGACGCCGTGCCGCACACCGTCGCCCTGGGCGGCGAGCCCATCCCCGCGCCGCTCCGCGCCGACCTCCGGGCCGCCTTCCCCGGAGCGCGACTGGTCAACTTCTACGGGCCCACCGAGGCCACGATCTACGCCACTGCCTGGCGCTCCGACGAGGATCCGGTGGAGGGGGCGCCGCCCCTCGGCCGGCCGCTGGCCCGCAACCGCCTGTACCTCCTCGACCAGGCACTTCGACCCGTCCCCGACGGAGTCGTCGGGGAGATCCATCTAGGAGGCGGCGGCCCCGCCCGCGGCTATCTCGGCCGCCCGGGTCTCACCGCCGAGCGGTTCGTCGCCGACCCCTTCGGAGCGCCGGGGGAGCGGATGTACCGGACCGGGGATCTCGCGGTCCGCGGCCGTGACGGGCGGCTGCGGTTCGTCGGGCGCGCCGACCACCAGGTGAAGATCCGCGGCTTCCGCGTCGAGCTCGGCGAGATCGAGGCGGTACTCACCGCACACCCCGCCGTGACCCAGGCTGCGGTGACGGTACGTCAGGACACCAGGGGCGGGCAGGAGTTGGTGGCGTACGTCGTGGGCTCCGCCGCCCCCGACACCCTGCGCGCGCACCTGGCCCGTGCGCTCCCGGCCCACATGGTCCCCTCCACCGTCGTACCGCTCACGGCCCTCCCGCGCACCGCCAGCGGCAAGACCGACCGCACGGCCCTGCCCGACCCCTCCGCACCGGCCGAGACGACCGGCGTCCCGCGCAGCCCGCGCGAGGAACGGCTGCGCACGATCGTCGCCGACATCCTCGGCCTGGATCCCTCCCGCGTCGGCATCCACGACAGCTTCTTCGACCTCGGCGGCCACTCCCTGCTCACCCCCCGCCTGACCGCCCGCATCCGCACCGACCTCGGCACCGAACTGCCGCTGCGGGCCGTGTTCGACACCCCGACCATCGCCGGACTGGCCCGACGTCTGGGGGGCGGTCCGTCGGGCGCGGCGCCCCTGGACGCCGTACTGCCCCTGCGCACCCGGGGCGACAAGGAACCCCTCTTCTGCCTGCCGCCCGCCTCGGGCCTCGCCTGGGGCTTCGCCGGGCTCGCCCGCCACCTCGACCCCGAACGGCCTCTGTACGGCCTCCAGTCGCAGGGGCTGAACCCCGGCCACCCGCGCTCGGGCAGCCTCCGGGCGACGGTCGCCACCCATCTCGCCCGCATCCGCGAGATCCAGCCCGAAGGCCCCTATCACCTGCTCGGCTACTCCATGGGCGGCCTGGTGGCCTACGACGTCGCCGTCACCCTGCAGAAGGAGGGCCACGAAGTCGCCGTCCTGGCGATGCTCGACGCGTTCCCGGGCGTCTGGATCGACCGGGGCGCCCGCGCGGCGGACCGGCCCGCGCTGCTGCGCAGCCTGCTGTCCATCCTGGGCCGCCCGCAGCCCGACGACCCGGAGCCCCTCACCGACACCCGCTTCGCCGAACTCGTGCGCCGGGTCCCCGACATGACCGCGAGCCTCGACGACGCCGAACTCGCCGCCCTGGTCGAGGTCACCGCCCAGAACCGGCGCCTGATGGAGGAGTTCGCCCCCACGTCGTACCGAGGTGACCTGTTGTTCTTCACGGCAGCACAGGATCCGGACACACACCCGGAGCGCCACCGGGCCTGGCAGCCGTACGTCGACGGACGCGTCGACAACCACGACGTCCCGTGTGTCCACGGGGAGATGACCCGGCCGGGCCCGCTGGAGCGGATCGGCCCCGCACTGAACACCGCACTCCATGGAAGGAACCCCGCATGAGCGCCAACCCGTTCGACGACGACACCATCGAGCACTTCGTCCTGGTCAACGACGAGGGACAGCACTCCCTGTGGCCCGCCTTCGCCGAGGTGCCGGCCGGCTGGACGGTCGTACACGGCCGGGCGAGCCGCCAGGAGTGCCTGGAGTACGTCGAGGAGCACTGGACCGACATGCGGCCCAAGAGCCTGATCCGGGCCATGGGCGAATAGCGCAGGGGGAGCGGAACGATGACCACGCGGCGGACGATCGGTCCGGAAGAACTCGACACGCTGGACCTGGCGGATCCGCGGCTGCACGCCGAAGGTGAACTGTCCGCCGTGTGGCGCCACTTGAGGGAGCGGGAGCCGGTCCACTGGAACCCGGCCCGCGAAACGGCCCCCGGTTTCTGGGTGGTGACCCGGCACGCCGACGTGACCTCCGTGTACCGCGACAACACCACCTTCACCTCCCAGGGCGGCAACGTCCTGGAAACCCTGCTCGCGGGCGGCGACTCGGCGGCCGGCCGCATGCTCGCGATCACCGACGGGGACCGGCACCGGGAACTGCGCCGCGTCCTGATGTCCGCGTTCACCCCGCGCGCCCTCCAGCCGGTCGTGGCGAGCGTGCGGCGCACGGTGGACCGGCTGCTGCGCGAGGCGATCGACAAGGGGAGCTGCGACTTCGCCGCCGACGTGGCCGCCGGCATCCCCCTCGGCGCGATCTGCGACCTGCTCGGCGTGCCCGAGAGCGACCGGGCCCATGTCCTGAGCCTGACCTCCTCGGCCCTCGGCTCCCACGACGCCGACGGCACCGCGGCCGACGCCTGGATCGCCAAGAGCGAGATCCTGCTGTACTTCGCGAACCTCGCCCGCGACCGCCGCGACAGCGGCCACGCGGACGTCATCGCGCTCCTCGCCCGGAGCGAGGTGAACGGACTCCCGCTGGACGACGACGAGATCATGCTCAACTGCTACAGCCTGATCCTCGGCGGTGACGAGACGGCCCGGCTCTCCATGGTCGGCGCCGCCCTGGCGCTCGTGGAGCACCCCGGCCAGTGGCAGGCGCTCAAGCGGGGCGACGCGGGTGTCGACACGGCGGTGGAGGAGATCCTTCGCTGGACGACCCCGGCGCTGCACTCGGGCCGCACGGCCACGGCCGACACCGAGATCGCGGGCCGCCCGATCCGCGCCGGGGACATCGTGACGGTGTGGAACGCCTCCGCCAACCACGACGAGCAGGTCTTCCAGGACCCCGGCCGGCTCCGCCTGGACCGCACCCCCAACAAGCACTGCACCTTCGCCTACGGCCCGCACTTCTGTCTGGGCGCCTACCTGGCCCGCGCCGAGATCGGAGCCGTACTGGAGGGCCTGCGCGACCAGGTGGAGGTCATGGAGCAGACCGGCCCGGCTCGCCCGGTGTACTCCAACTTCCTCAGCGGCCTCAGCTCGTTGCCGCTGACCTTGAAGTGAGGCTCACTCGCCGAGCGCCGCCACGAGGGTCAGGACGCCGCCGCCCGTGACGGTACATCGACCGGCAGCCGTTTCCCTCGCCCGCGTCGGCTGCCCTTGGGGCAAGGTCAACCGACGCGGGCGAGCACCTGGTCGGCCAGGTCCCGCGGAGCCGACTCGCCGTCGAGGAACACCGTGTCGCCGGGCAGGGTGTCGACTGCGGCCGTACACGCCTCGATACGGGCCTTGCACCACGCCCGCACCCGTTCCTCCCTGGCCGGGTCGTCGGGGAAGTGGCTCCGTCCGTCGATCCGCCGCACCAGGACCTCCGGCGCGACCTTGAGGAAGAAGTGATGGACGACGACGTCCGCGTCCTTCAGAGCGCCGAAGATCTCGCCCAGATAGCCGGGGTTCACCAAGGTCATGGGCACGAGAAGCGGTCGGCGGTACTCCTCGACCAGACCGACGGCGAGATCCGCGACCTGCCGCCGCCACAGCCGAAGGTCCTGGAAGTCACCGGTCGGCACGTCCACGATCTCCCGCAGCACATAGCCGACCATCTCCGGGTCGTACACCAGCGCCTCGGGCCACCGCGGACGCAACTCCTCCACGAGGGTGGTCTTCCCGCTGCCGAAAGCGCCGTTGACCCAGACGATCACAGCCGTTTCCCCCAGTCCGTCGTGCATCCCGTCCCGTCAGATCATGCACCACGCGGTGACCGGAGATTCTTCGGGCGGCCGGCAGCAGACCGATGAAGCGGGCACGCTCCGCCCGTGTCATGGCAGAGCGCGCGAACCTCCTCGCGACAGCCGCCTCACCCCCGCGGCGGCGCGGTGCTCTCCCTCACCACCAGGCGCGTCGGGACGAGATCGGTACCGGGCTGTCCGCCCTCGCGCGCGCGGATCTGCTGCAGCACCTTCTGGACACAGCGATGCCCCACCTCCGCGAAGTCCTGGTGCACGGTGGTCAGCGGCGGCACGAAGAACGCCGCGTCGGGGATGTCGTCGAAACCGACCACGCTGACATCGTGCGGCACGGACAGACCGCGCTCGTGGAACGCCCGCAGCAGCCCCAGTGCCATCTGGTCGTTGGCGGCGAACACGGCCGTGCACTCCGGCGGCTCGGCGAGCGTGAGCCCGGCCGCGTAACCGGACTCGGCCGACCAGTCCCCGTACAGAGCGGGCGGCACCGGATGGCCCGCCTCCTCGAGCACCGCGCGCCAGGCCTGGGCCCGCCGCTGCCCCGCGAAGGACGCCTGCGGGCCGGTCACATGCCATACGGTCCGATGGCCCAGGTCGAGCAGATGCCGTACGGCCTTCCGCGCGCCGTCCGCCTGGTCGGTGTCGACCACGCTGTAGCGGTCGCCGGCGTCGGAGTCCACGACGACGACATGCACCCCGGGCGGCAGCTGGACCGACCCGGTGTCGAGGAGGTGGATCTCCATGATGACGATGACCGCGTCCACGGCCAGCTCGCCCATGCGCGTGAAGGCGCCCAGGACGTTGTCCTGGGTCGGGACGTCGATGGGGATCAGGGTGATCGCGTACCCCTCGGCCGCCGCGTGCGTGGCGATCGCCTCCACGGTGCGGCTGTTGCCGGTCGAGGACAGACTGAAAAGGATCACACCGATCGTGTTGAACTGGCCGTACCGCAGGGCCCGCGCGGCACTGTTGGGCCGGTAACCCAGTTCCCGCATCGCCGCCAGGACCTGCTCGCGCGTCGAGTCGATCACCCCGGGCTGACCGTTGGAGACCCGCGAGACCGTCTGTGAGGAGACGCCCGCGAGCTTGGCGACGTCGGCCATGGACACCCGCTGCTTGCGCCGCCCACCGGGGACACCGGAACCTCCCCGCTCCACCACTGCTGCCTCCTAGGCCGGACTTAAAGACGACGCCAACTGTTGGGTATGGCACCGGATGTTACGTGTGGGAAACCTTGACGGTCGCCCAGGCGGATGCCACGATTCCGGCGCCGTCATGTTTACGTAAACATGCTGTCATTCCGAAAGGGTTTGGTCGATGCGCAAGACCCCCAGCACCCGTCGCGCCCCGAGGCTGCGTGCCTCGCTCGTAGCCGTCGCGATCGCCGCGATCAGCGGCGCGACCCTCACCGGCAGCCCCGCCTCCGCTGCCGCGCCGACCACCGACACGACCCAGTTCAAGGGCGTCAACTGGGCGGACCCGCGCGACAACTTCGCCGACGACGAACTCCAGCTGTCGGGCCTGTCGACCTCCGACACCTACGCGCAGACGTACACCAAGGCGAGCCGCATCATCTCGGCCTTCCGCGCGAACCTCGGCGCCAACACCGTGCGGCTGCCGATCAACCCGTACACCGTGAACGGCTCCTACTGGAAGTCGTACCGGGGCGTCATCGACGCGGCGACGGACCGCGGCTTCAAGGTCATCGTGTCCTACTGGGAGGGCACGGGCGACCGCAAGGACGGCTTCATCGACGACGAGGCCACCTACTGGCCGATGTGGAACACCGTCGTCAAGGCCTACAAGGGCAACTCCCGGGTCTACTTCGAGCCGATGAACGAGCCGCACGGCTACACCGACGCCCAGTGGGCCGACATCGCCGCGAAGTGGCTGGACACCTACAAGTCCGTGCCGCGCAACCGGGTCTTCGTCAGCGGCGCCGGCTACAACGACCACGTCACCACGGTGTGCGCCGACCCGCGCCTGAAGGGCACCTACCTGTCGCTGCACCACTACGGCTTCTGGAAGTCGTACGCCACCTACGACCAGTGGGTGGCCGACCTGAAGGTCCGCATCGGCGACTGCGCCAACCGGACCGTGGCGGACGAGTTCGGCGCCCCGATGACGACCGGCCTCAACTACAACGTGAAGACCCCGGACGACAACTACGTCAACTTCATCCAGGCCGTCACCGACACCTTCCGCGAGCTGAAGATGGGCTCGGTGTACTGGCCGGGCCTGCGCACCGACGACATCTACTCGGTGCAGAAGCTCGTCGGCCCGGCCAACCGGCCGTGGCTGGAGACCACCAACCAGTCCGGTGCCGACCGCCTCGCCTGGGCGTGGGGCCGCGGCAGGCCCGTCCAGGGCTGACCCGTTCCCCGGCCGGCCGTGGTGCCTTGAGGTACCGCGGCCGGCCGGCCTCCACGGCGACGATTCGGACATGGCCGACTCGCGCCCTTCTCACACCCCCTTGAACTGCCCAGACTCCTTGGCAGGAGCACAGGGGGGAGGCCGCCATGGCCAGGCGTCGACGGAGCACGGCCGCGCGCAGACGGCGGGCGCTGAAGATCAAGCGGGGTGCCGGAGGCGGCGCGGTGGCGCTGGTCCTCATGGTGATGTTCTGGGCGAGCGTGTGGCCGTATCTGTTGGGTTTCCTGCTGGTCGCTGTCGTCGGCGCGACCGGCTGGTGGCTGTGGCGCACGGACCGGCTCCTGCGCGGCGGTGACCGCCGCTGGCGCGAGGAGGACGCGGTGGCGGCCGGCCGTCGGACCCTCGCCGAGGTGGACGTCATGACGGGCACCGAGTTCGAGGAACTGGTCGCGGGGCTGTGCCGGCGGGACGGGTGCACGCAGGTCCGCCGGGTGGGCGGCGCGGGTGACAACGGCGCCGATGTCCTCGGCCGGCTCCCGGACGGCCGCACGATGGTCGTCCAGTGCAAGCGCTACGCACCGAGCAGGGCGATCCCCAACCGCGAGCTGCGCGATCTGCTGGGCGCCCGGGTGCACTTCCGCGCCGACGTGGCCGTCTTCGTGACGACCTCTCGCTTCACCGGCCCCTCACAGAAGTTCGCGCTCCAGCACGACATCCTCGCCGTACACCGCGACCTCCTCGGCCTGTGGAACAGCGGCGCCTCCCTCATGGCACTGCCCGGCGTGAACGGCCGGGGCCAGGGGGACGCACGGCACCGGGTCCGCTGGAAGAAGGCGTACGGCGGCTAAGCGCGCAGTCCAGACCGCCCCGCCGGTCTCACCGTTCGGTTCGGGCCGCGGTTCCCCACCGATGACGCGGACTCCGTAGAACCCGGCGTACGCCGCCAGTCGGAAGCTCGTCCCGTACGACACCACTCCAGGGAGACGCAGGTCACATTCATCCCTGTCACAATCCGCCGGGCAATCCAGTCATAGGTGTGTAGCCAACGACAACGGCAGAAGGAGCACACCATGGAAGCCCGACTCGACGTCTTCGCCAGCCCGCTGGCCGGCAAGCTGCTCAAGCACTTCGCCATGGCGGGCAAGGTGGTCACGGACTCGGGGCTGCCGATGACGACGCAGGAACTGGTGAAGATCCGCGCGAGCCAGATCAACGGCTGCGGGTTCTGCCTCGACATGCACACCAAGGAGGCCGCCGCCGCGGGCGAGACCGCGCAGCGCCTCCACATGGTGGCCGCGTGGCGCGAGGCCAAGGTCTTCACCGAGGCCGAGCGCGCCGCGCTGGAACTGGCGGAGCAGGGCACCCGTCTCGCCGACGGCAGCGGTGTCCCGGACGACGTCTGGGAGAACGCTGCCAAGCACTACGACGAGGAGCAACTCCTCGCCCTGGTCTCCCTGATCGCCGTCATCAACGCCTTCAACCGGCTGAACGTCATGACCCAGCAGCCGGCCGGCGACTACGCGGTCGGACAGTTCGGCTGAGGCTGAGGCTGAGGCTGAGCTGAGCTGAGCCGACGGCCGGCAGGCCGGCCCCGGGGGCTGCAGACCCCGGGCCCTCAGTCGGCCAGCGGATAGTGACAGGCCACCTGGCGGCCGGAGGCCGTCGCCGTGAGCCTCGGACGTTCCACCGCACACAGCTCCCGGGCGTAGGGACACCGCGTACGGAACGGGCACCCCGTCGGCTTGTCCGCCGGACTCGGCACCTCCCCGGTCAGGACGACGCGTTCCCTGAGCGGCCCGCCGTCCGTGAGCGTCCCGTCGTCGATGTCAGGAACGGCCGACAGCAGGGCCTGGGTGTACGGATGGGCCGGTGCCGAGAACAACGCCTCCGTCCCCGCGAGTTCGACGATCTCCCCGAGATACATGACGGCGATCCGGTCCGACACATGACGGACCACACCGAGATCGTGCGCGATGAAGACGTAGGTCAGGCCGAACTCCTCCTGGAGGTCGGCGAAGAGGTTCAGCACCTGCGCCTGGATCGACACATCGAGCGCGGACACCGGTTCGTCGGCCACGATCAGCTTCGGATTCGTCGCCAACGCCCTCGCGATACCGATGCGTTGGCGCTGACCTCCGGAGAACTCGTGCGGATACCGGTCCAGATGGGCCGCCGCCAGTCCTACGACGTCGAAGAGCTCCCCGACCCGGCGGCGGACCGCGGCCGCGTCGCCGTACCGGTGCACGAGCAGCGGTTCGGCCACGATGTCCCCGGCGCGGCGGCGGGGGTTGAGCGAGGCCTGCGGGTCCTGGAAGACCAGCTGCATGCCGGGTCGCACCGGACGCAGCCGTCGCGTGGACAGCGTCGAGATGTCCTGTCCGTCGAACTCGACGCGCCCTCCGGTGAGTTCGGTGAGCCGGACCAGGCAGCGGCCCAGCGTGGACTTGCCGCAGCCGGACTCCCCGACGACGCCGAGGGTCTCGCCGCCGCGCACCTCCAGGGAGACCCCGTCGACCGCGCGGAGCACATGACGCCTCCCGCGCACGGGGTAGTGCTTGGTGACGTCCGTGGCGCGCAGCACGATCTCCTCGCCGGGAGGAGCCGCCTCGTCCACCGTCACGATCTCCTGTGCCGTCACGACACCGCCTCCGTGTTCACGTCTTCGTCGGGCGTCGGCCGCAGTCCCGCACGGTCGTCCGGCGGCAGCCAGCACGCGTCCAGATGCGCGGTGTCGCCACCGCCCGCGGCGAGCGCCGGACGTTCCTCGCACCGCTCGTGCCGGAGCCGGCAGCGCGGCGCGAACGCGCAGCCCTCCGGGACCGCGCCCGGCGACACGGGCGTGCCGGCGATGGTCGGCAGCCGCCGCAGCCGGGCCCCGCCCACCCGGGGCACCGAGTCGAGCAGGCCCCAGGTGTACGGGTGCCGCGGACCGTGGAACACCGCCCGCCGCGGGCCCTGTTCGGCCGCCCGGCCGCCGTACATGACGAGGACCCGGTCGGCGATCTGGGAGACCACGCCCATGTCGTGCGTGATGAGGACCATCGCGGAGCCCTGCGCGTTGAGGTCCCGCATCAGATCGAGGATCTGCGCCTGGACCGTCACGTCCAGTGCCGTGGTCGGTTCGTCGGCGATCAACAGCGAGGGGTTGCAGGACAGCGCCATCGCGATGACGGCACGCTGGCGCATCCCGCCGGAGAACTCGTGCGGATAGGCGTCCACCCGCGAGGCCGCGTCCGGGATGCCGACGTCCGAGAGGAGCTGGACCGCCCGGGCCCGCGCCTCCTTGCGGGACACCTGGCCGTGCGCCCGGATCGCCTCGGCGATCTGCCAGCCCACGGTGTACACCGGCGTCAGCGCGGTCATCGGGTCCTGGAAGACCATCGCGATCTCCCGGCCCCGCACCGCCCGCATCTCCTTGTCCGCCAGGGCGAGCAGATCGCGGCCGCGGAAGCGTACTTCGCCCGACACGGTCACGTTCGCACTGGTCAGCAGCCGCAGTACGGCCAGCATCGAGACGCTCTTGCCGGAGCCCGACTCGCCCACCACGCCCATTACTTCGCCCGGGGCGACGGAGAAGGAGAGACCGTCGACCGCGGTGACGAGGCCCTGGCGGGTGCGGAAGCGCACGGTCAAGTCGCGTACGTCCAGCAGAGGTTCAGGCATGGCGGGCCCTCGGATCGAGTCGCGCGTACAGGATGTCCACCAGGGCGTTGGCGAGGACCACGAAGAACGCCGCGTACAGCACCGTGCCCATGATCACGGGCAGGTCCAGGTTCTGGAGGGCGTCGAAGGTGAGCTTGCCGATGCCGGGCAGGCCGAAGACCACCTCGGTCAGCAGCGCGGCGCCACCCACCAGCGCCCCGAAGTCCAGGCCGAACAGCGACACGATCGGGATCAGCGAGCAGCGCAGGGCGTGCCGGATCAGGATCCGCCGCTCGGACAGGCCCTTGGCGCGGGCCGTACGGACGTAGTCCTCGTTCAGTGCGGTGACGACCTCCCCGCGCAGCAGCCGGGCGTAGATCCCGGCGTACAGCAGGGCCAGGGTCAGCCAGGGGAAGAGCATGTGCAGCGCCCACTGGCTGGGATCCTGACCGAGGCCGACGTAGCCGGGCGGGGGCACCCAGGAGAACAGCGAGTCGTGCAGCTGCTTCTGGGTGAGGAGGTTGACGACCTCGCCGAGCCAGTAGGCCGGGAGGGACACCCCGACCACGCCGACGAGCATGATGATCGGGTCGGCTGCCTTGCCGCGCAGGGTCGCAGCGGCCGTGCCCATGAGGATGCCCGCCGTCATCCAGATCAGGGCCGCGCCGATGACCAGGGACAGGGTCACGGGGGTGGCCTGGAGGATCTGCGGGATGACCCGGGAGCCGCGGTTGACGAAGGACTCCAGGTCCCGGTCGATCAGCAGGTGGCGCATCATCAGCAGATAGCGGACCGGCATGGGCCGGTCGAGGCCGAAGGAGTGGCGTACCTGGGCGAGGGTGGCCGGGTCGGCGTTGCGGCCGGCGATCCGCGCCGCCGGATCTACTCCCGGGGTGGCGAAGAAGATCAGGAACACCAGCACACTGATCGAGAACATCACCAGCAGGGCCGAGCCGAAGCGCTTGAGGGCGAAGACGAGCATGGTCACACCCCTCCGCGCAGCCGGGCGCCCGGGTCGAGGGCGTCCCGCACCCCGTCGCCGAGGACGTTGAGCGCGGCCGTGGTCAGCGCGATCAGCAGACCGGGGGCGATGGTCACGGCGGGCCGGGTGTAGAGCAGCCCGAGACCGTCCTCGATGATCGTGCCCCAACTGGCGTCGGGCGGCTGGACGCCGACGGACAGGAAGGACAGCGCCGACTCCGTGAGCATTGCCAGCGCGGTCATCAGCGGGACGAACACGATCGCGGTGGGCACCACGTTCGGCAGCACCTCCCGGCGCAGGATGCGCGAGGTGGGCGCGCCCGAGCCGACGGCCGCCTGGATGTACTCCTTGTTCCGCAGCACCAGCACCTGACCGCGCAACGGCCGTGCGATGTACGGCACATAGATCGCGGCGATGATCGTGACGGGCAGCCAGAGACTCCCCGCGTCGACACTGACCGGGCCCAGTTTCAGGCCGTTGGTGAGCAGCACCACCGAAAGGCAGATCGCCAGCAGGTACACCGGGAACGCCCAGATGACGTCCAGGACCCGGGAGATGACCGCGTCCACGACCCCGCCCGCGTACCCGGCGACGATCCCCACGGCCGTGCCGAGGACGCAGGTGAGCAGAGCCGCCGTGAACCCGATGAACAGACTCGTCCGGCCGCCGTACAACAGCCGCGCCATGACATCGCGCCCCTGGTTGTCGGCGCCGAGGAAGTAGTGCGCGGGGTCCCAGGTCGGGCCGATCGGGGTGACACCGAGGCCGAGGCCGGTGCTGCTCGGGGTGAGCACCGGCACCGTCTTCCCGTTCACGACCGTGGTGCCGGAGACATGGGACTGGAACGGATCGGTGTGGGCGATGTGGTCCGCGTACAGCGGGGCGCACAGGCTCGCCAGCACGACGAGGAGCAGGACCGCGGCCGCGGCCAGGGCGGACCTGTTGCGCAGCAGGTCGCCGGCGGCGGTCCGCCAGGGGCCCGGCGAGCGCCGGGCCCCTGCCGACGGGGCGAGGGTCACTTCACCCACAGCTGCCCGACCAGCATGTAGAACTGCTTGCTGAACCGGTAGTTGCCGACCCGCGTCGAGGTGAAGTCGATCATCTTCGGGTTGATCAGCGGGACCACCGGCGACTCGCCCATGATCTGCTGGTCTACGGCGCCCCACTGCTTGTCGGCGCTCGCCTTGTCGGTCCCCGAGGTCTTCATCGCCGCCTGCATCTTCGCGTCGACGCCCTTGTCGCAGAACCCGGAGATGTTGATGCTGGAATCGCTGCCGGGGTGGTAACTCGCGCAGGACAGCAGCACGTTGAGGAAGTCGGAGGCCGCCGGGTAGTCCTGGTACCAGGACGTCAGGGCCAGCTGCACCTTGTTCTTGGTGTTCTGGATGTAGGTGAACTGGATGTTCCCCGACAGCGGCTTGAGCGTCGCCTTGTAACCCAACTGCGTGAGCAGGCTCTGCAGGTACTGCCCGATCGACTTGTTGACGTCGTCGTCCTGCGTGACGATCCCGACCTCCTGCCCGGCCGTACCGGACTGCTTCACCAGGGCCTTCGCCTTGGCGAGGTCCGCGGCCTTCCAGGTCGTACCGCCGCCCTTGGTGTAGTCGCAGGAGTCGACGTGCCCGGGGAAGCCCGGCGGCAGGATCGTGCACGCGGGGGAGGCCAGGTTGGTGCCGCCGTACAGGCGCACCACGGCGGAGCGGTCCACGGCCCAGTTGATCGCCTGCCGGGCCAACTTGTTTTTGAAGGGCGCCATGTTGACGTTCAGCGTCGCGTACCAGAATGCCGTCAGCGGGTTCACATGGGCCTGCGAGGCGTACTTGGTGCCGATCTCGCCCAGGCGGTCGGCGGGCGGCGGGTCGTACATCCAGTCCGCCTGGCCGTTCTCGACGGCGGTCACCTCGGACTCGACCGTCTGCCCGAAGGTGTAGTCGATGACATCCGGATAGCCCTGCGGCTCCGCCTCCCGGGACCACTCCTTGAAGTGCGGGTTGCGCACCAGCTTCAGCGCCCGGTTGGGGTCGTACGACGCCGCCATGTACGGGCCGGTCGACGGCAGCGGCTTGGTCCCGGCGTCCTTCGTCGGCGAGTCCTTCGGTACGACGACGGCGTGCGGGACGGCCAGCTTGTACTCGAACTCCGGGTCGGCGGCGGTCAGGTTGACGGTGACCGTGTCGGTCTTCGCGTCACCGATCACGCCCTTGGACAGGGTGCAGGAGGCCGGCGTCTTCAGACAGGCGTCGGCGCCGACGATGCCGTTGTAGAAGGTGCCCGCGGTGGGGCTGGAGACCTTGAAGATGCGCTGGAAGGACGCCACCACGTCGTCGGTGGTCAGGGGCTTGCCGTTGGAGAAGGTGATGCCCCTGCGGAGTGTGAAGGTGTACGTCTTGCCTCCGTTGGTCACCTTCGGCATGGCGGTGGCCAGGTCGGGCACGACCGTGAACGACTCCTGCCCGTTGACCTTCTTGAAGGCGAGCAGTCCGTCGTACATCGACTGGTACAACTGCCAGTACTGGAGGGTGTAGTTGACCTGCGGGTCGAAGCTGCCCGCGGCCGCGTGGGCGACCAGCTTGAGGGTGCCGCCCTTGTGCTGGGCCTGGAAGGCGGAGGACCCGGAGGTGGAGGCGCTCGGGCCGGAGGAGGAGCCCGAGTCCGAGGAGGACGAACAGGCTGCGGCGGTGAGTGTGAGGGCGACGGTGGCGGCGGCGAGCGCGCCCCGTCTGGTGGTGCGGGACATGGCGGACAACTCCTGGATCAGTCGGTGGAGTCGAGGAACTCGCCGACGATCCGGAGGTAGAGCTCCTCCTCCTCGACGTGCGGCATGTGGCTCGAGTGCTCGAACATGTGCCAGCGCACATCGGGGATGTGGTCGGCGAAAGGGCGGACGGTCTCGGGAGTCGCCTCGTCGAAGCGCCCGGACACCAGCAGGGTCGGCACCTCGATCAGGTGCAGGCGGTCGATGACCGACCAGTCCTTGAGGGTGCCGACGACATGGAACTCGTTCGGGCCGTTCATCGTGTGGTAGACGGTCGGATCGGCCGCGATGTTGTCCCAAGTGGCCTGTACTTCGGGCGGGTTGGGAGTCAGACGGCAGACATGGCGCTCGTTGAAGACCTGTTCGGCGGCCAGGTAGTCGGGGTGGTCCGTGGTCCCGGCCGCCTCGTGGGCGCGCAGGGTGTGCTGGACCTCCTCGGGAAGTTCGGCGCGCAGTTCCGCGGCGGCCTGGAGCCACAGCTCCATGGACGCGGGGGAGTTGGCGATGACCAGCCCGCGCAGCCCTTGCGGACGCCGTACCGCGTGCTCGGCGGCCAGCATCCCGCCCCAGGACTGGCCGAGGATGTGGTAGCCGTCGGCTATGCCCAACTCCTTGAGCAGGTTGTCCAGTTCGTCGAGGAAGAGCTGGACGGTCCAGAAGTCGGCACCCTTGTCGGGCAGATGGGTGGAGGACCCGGTGCCGAGCTGGTCGTAGTGGATCACGGGACGGCCCTGTTCGGAGACGCGCGCGATGCTGAGGGTGTAGTGGTGGCCGGCGCCGGGTCCGCCGTGCAGGACCACCAGGGGTGTCCTGCCCGGTTCGCCCGTGATCCGGTACCAGGTGGAATTGCCGTTGAAGTCGACGGTTCCGGTGTGGTTCGGTTCGGGGATCGCCACGCGAGAGCCTCCCAGACCGGTCGGAACCAGCCGACCGCTGTCTGAAAATCGTTGGGATGTGACGGATGGATGAGATAGTGGGGCGGTAAAAGGTCAGTCCACAAGACCTTTTAGCTGGGGCAGGGAAAGACGTAACGGCGGGTTCACACGACTCGTGTTCGTTTACAGAAACGGCGACTTACGGGAGGGCAACTGACATCCGCACCCGGACCCGGGGACGAGTACGCACGCGTCCTCGACCGCGTCCTCCTCGGCGACGCCCCGTCATCGGCGCTGCGCCCGGTGCGCGTGGCCTCGGCGGTCGACGAGGTCTGCGACCGGCTCCTCACGGCGATCGCGGTGGGCGACTTCCTCCCGGGCGAACGGCTGCCGGCCGAGCGTGAACTCACCGGGCTGCTGCGGGTGAGCCGTCCCACCGTGCGCGAGGCGATCGCGCGTCTCCAGGCGGTCGGAGTCGTCGAGATCCGCCGGGGCCGCAACGGCGGGGCGTATGTCCGCGACAGCTGGACCGAGTCGACCGCTGCCGCGGTCCGGCACACCCTGGTGCCTCGGTGGGAGGAGTTCGAGCAGCTCTTCGACCTGCGGGGGCTGGTGGAGGGCATGGTGGCCGCGACGGCCGCCCGGCGTCGGCGTTCGGAGGACCTCGAGCCCATGCGGGACGCCTTGTCGGCCTATCTGTCCGCCCGCACCCCGCGCGACGAGCAGACGGCGGACAGCGCCTTCCACCAGGCCGTCCGTGCCGCCACGGGCAACCCGCAGATCGTCATGCTCAGCCGCGATCTGCTCGCTCGGACCAGTCTCGGCTTCCCGGTCGAGCCCTGGGGGAAGGGCGAGCGGACCCACTTCCATCAGGGCGGGGAGGACCACAAGGCGCTCTACGACGCCATCGAGGCGGGTGAGCCGGAGCGGGCCGAGGAGATCGCGCAGGAGCACTTCAAGATCAGCGCCGAGATGATCCGCGACGTCCTGGCCCGTGTCCGGGGTGTGGAGCCCTCCTGAGCCCGGTCACACCTCCCGGTGATCGATCCCCAGCAGACTCGCCGCCGCCCCGAAGTCGGCGCCGTGATGCCCCACCGCGAGCGACCAGTGGTGCCCCACCCCGGTGGCGCTCCACGCGTCCACCCACTCCCCGGGATCCCGGCCGAAGTCGACCCTGCTGGTGGTGTTGCCGATCTCCAGCAGCGGACCGGGCACGACCGTGCCCTCGGAGGTGATGAACGACAGGCTGCCGTCGGCGTCCTGACCGAGCCCGAGCAGGGTGACGGGCCCCTGCCGTACGTCGAACTCCACGCTGACGCCCCAGCCGCGCTTGCCGTGGTAGACGCCGAGGCCGCGCAGCAGCGGATCCCGGGCGCTGAGCGCGAGGTGGGCGGGCCCGTCGTGGCCCATCTCCACCACCCCGTCCTCGAAGTTGAGGGCCTGGATCTCCGTGAAGGAGCCCCCCGCGCCGACGCTCTGGGAGGCCAACTGGGCGAGACTGGTGCGCAGTTCGTACTCACCGGCCGCGGGCACACCCCGGGCCGTGAGCAGCGACGCGCCCAGGATCATGCCGGCGCCGAGCCGCTCGTGCTGCTCGCCGTCCAGGCCCCGGTGGTAGTACGCGAGGGTGTCGAGGCGGAAGTCCTCCACCAGCCGGTCGAGGGCCACCGACACGGTCGCGCCCCACGCGAAGTCCTCGTCGACCACACTGTCGTCGACGGTGAAGATCCGCCGGGCCAGCTCCACCCGCTCCCGGGTCTCCGCCTCGGTCACCTTCTCCACCCGGTGCCGCAGATCGTCGAACTCCAGCACCTCGACATGCGAGCCGAAGGTCGCCGACAGCAGCGTCGGATCGGTCTGCACGTCCAGCATCCCGGGATACACGTGCCCCATCAGTCCGTGCCGCGCGTGCCGGAGCGCGGCCCGGACGTGCGCGGCCCGCACCCACCGCTCGACGCGCCGCCACGCCGACTCCTGCCGCAGCCAGCCCGACACCGACCGGAAGGGGATACCGGCCCGGCGGAAGACGTTGCCGACCTCCGGCACCGAGCACTGCGAGCAGTACGCCAGCCAGTCGCCCGTGTCGAAGGAGGCGTGGTCCATCCGCTCGGACGGCTGGAGGTCGACGACCAGCACCGGGGTGTGGGTGCGCTGGGCGATCGGCAGCACCATCGACGAGGTCAGGTAGGTCGTCAGGAACAGCACGATCAGATCGCAGTCGGCCCGCCGGAGCCGCTCGGCGGCGGCCGCGCCCTCCTGCGCGTCGGAGACGAACCCGGCGTCCGTCACCTCGGCGTCCAACTGCCCCAGCCGCTCGGCGACATACGCGGCCGACTCCTTCAACTGGGGCAGCAGCCCCGGGAACTGCGGCCAGTACGTGCCGAGCCCGCCGGAGACCAGCCCGATCCGCGGCCGGCGACGGGGCACGGGCGGCAGCAACTCGCCCAGCGCGGCCTCCCGTTCACCGGCACGTGTCGTGGTGGATTCGGTCGTCGTCGCCATGGTCGGCGCTCCTTCGGGATTCGGGTCAGGTCTGTGCGACCTTCAGATCCGCCGGTGCGGTGGCGGCACGGGACACGCGGGGAACGAGGACGCGCACGATGTACAGGCCCGCGACGGCCGACAGCGCCATGCAGCCGGTGATCACCCAGAGCAACAGGCTGGGGCTCCGGTCGAGCAGGGCGGGCGTGACGAACGCGACGCCCGCGAAGACCCCGCGCGAGACGGCGTAGGTGATCCCCTGCGTGGTGCCCCGGGTGTCCGCGGGCAGCGTCAGCTGCGACCACACCTTGTAGTTGGCCTCGCCCGCGAAGGGATAGGACAGCTGGTAGAGGACGTAGAAGACGAGGAAGCCGACGATGGCGCCCAGGGTGAGCGTGCCGATCGCGAAGGCCGCGATCTGCACGACGGTCGCGACGTAGAACATCCGGTCGCGCCGCGGGCCGTCGGCGATCCGGACGAAGGCGAGCGTCAGCAGCAGACCGATCGGGAGACAGGCCAGGTTGATGCCGGTCGCCACGCTCTGCGAGGCACCGCTGACGGTGACCAGCAGATACGTCGTGAACTGGCCCATGGTGTTGGCGCCCAGGCCCCAGGTGACGTAGAACGCGAAGGTCGCGAGCATGGGCACCAGCGCGGCCCGGGTCCAGACGTTCCTGAGCGCGACGCCGTCCTGTTGGGCCGGTTTCTCCACCGGGACCTCGTCCTGGGCCGGATCCGGACCTGTGGCCAGTTCCAGCCGCGAGCGCAGATGCCAGGTGACCAGCGCGGCGACCGCCAGATGGCCGGTGATGAGCCGCGCCCCGACCATGCCGGTGTCCGACAGGGCGAAGCCCACGAAGACCACGACGATGATGCCCATCATCCACATGACCTGCGTGAACGCGATGAGCCGCCCGCGAGCGTGGTCGGGCGCCGCGTCCGAGACCACGGCCAGGGATGTCGGAAGGTCGGCTCCGGCCGCCAGACCGGCGAGGAGGACACCCACCAGAAGGGTGATGTCGTCGGGCGCCAGCGTGATGATGACCGCCCCGAGGGCGTAACAGAGGATGTCCAGGTTGTAGAGGCGGCGACGGCCGAACACGTCGGCGAGGCGTCCGCCGACCAGGGAGCCGACGGCGATGCAGATGGTGACGATCGCGCTGATCGCCCCGGCCATCCAGACGCCCATGTCGTAGGCGTCGCGGTAGATGGCCAGGTTGACGCCGATGCTCACGATGAGCGCGGCATCGAGGTAGGACGCCATGCCGGAGAGGGTCGCGACCTTCCACAGGCGCTTCTCGATGGGCGGTTCCGGCTGGTTCGGGGCAGGCGAGGTTCGGGCCATGATGCGGCTCCGTCTGGGGAGAGTGGGTCCGAGCGGAGGGGGGGGACGTCGCTGTTCTCGGCCGATGTCCAGCGACTATAGGAGGGTAAAAACGTTCCAACAAGACGTCATGCGGCCATCCGTGGAAACGACCTGACGGCCCCGCAGCTCTGGTGAGCACCGCGGGGGTGTCCTACGGTGAGGCTGACGTAAAACGTTTTTGATCCGTGAGAGTGTCCGGGCCGTGACCGGAAGGACCCACCGTGATCTCTCCAGCCCTGCGACAGCTGTTCGACAACCCGCCCCGGGACTTCGGCCCCACCCCGCTGTGGTGGTGGTCGGGCGCGAAGGTCACCCGTGACCGCCTGGCCTGGCAGCTGCGCCGGTTCGCGGACGGCGGCGTCCACAACCTCGTGGTGATCAACCTGGCACCGGCCGGACCGACCTTCGGCGCCCGCACCGACGACCCGGTGTGGTTCGGCGAGGAGTGGTGGGCCCGCTTCACGGACGCCTGCGAGATCGCCGGCGACCTGGGCACGCGCCTGTGGTTCTACGACCAGATCGGCTTCTCCGGCGCCAATGTCCAGGGCGGCATCACCCGTCGGCACCCCGAGGCGGCGGGCCGCGCCCTGCGCTCGCGCCGGGCGGTGGTCGCGGGCGGCACGGTCGCCCTGCAGGGCACGGAGACACTGCTGGGGGCGTACGACACCTCGGGCGCCCGCCTGCCGGTCACCGGCCCGGCAGGCATCGAGGCGCCCGACGGCACCGAGGTGCGCCTGGTGCTCGCCGTCCCCACAGCCTTCGACTATCTGAATCCCGCGGCCGTCGGTCTCCTGTTCGACGCCATCCATCACGAGTACGACCGTCGTGTGCCGGAATACCTGGGCAACGTCATCGCCGGCAGCTTCCAGGACGAGCTGCCCGCCACCAACTCCTGGACCGGCCGCTTCCCCGAGGAGTTCCGGGCCCGACGCGGCTACGACCTCCTCGACCACCTCCCCGCCCTCTTCACGGGGGACGACTCCGACCGGGCCCGGCGGATCCGCGCCGACTACTACGCCGTCCGTGCCGAACTCACCGAGGAGGCCCTGTTCCGCCCCCTCGCCGCCTGGCACGAGGAGCGCGGCCTGCTCCTGGGCTGCGACCAGAGCCACCCGGCCCGCTCCGGCTTCCCGGCCCAGTCGACGCAGCTCTACACGGACTACTTCCGCACCCACCGCTGGTACAGCGCCGCCGGCAGTGACCACCACGGCGACGCCAAGGTCCACTCCTCCATGGCCCACCTCTACGGCCACGAGCGCGTGTGGATCGAGTCGTTCCACTCCTCCGGCTGGGGCGGCACCCTGGAGGAGACCTACGACTGGCTGCTGCCGTTCCTGCGCAGCGGCGCCAACCTCTACAACCCGCACGCCAGTTACTTCGGCACCGCGGGCGGCTGGTTCGAGTGGGCGCCGCCGTCCACGGACTGGCGCCAGCCCTACTGGCGGCAGTACCCGGCCTTCTCCCGGGCCGTCGCCCGGATCTGCTCGATCCTGTCGTGGGGCACCTACAGCGCCGACGTCGCGGTCCTGCACCCCACCGCCACCATGCAGTCCCTCATCCCGCTGGACGCCCCCGTCCAGCACTTCGGCGACGGCCGCCTCGGCGAGGCCCACGCCGACGCCGACGAGACCCAGCGCCACTACCTGGAGCTGTGCGGCACCAACAACTGGCTCGAGCCCGCGGTCGGCGCCCTCGACCGGCACCGCGTCTCCTTCGACGTCATCGACGACGCCTCGGTCCAGGGCGCCAAGGCGGGCGACGGGGCCCTGCGCATCCGGGACCTGGCGTACACCGCGGTCCTGCTGCCCTCGGCGAGTGTCCTGGAGCACGAGACGGCCCGCCGACTGGTGGACCTCCTCGACGCCGGAGGCCGGGTCGTGGTCGTCGGCCGCCCACCCGCGCGGGCGGCCGGGCTCGCCGGTGACGACTCGGCCGTGGCCGCGCTGCTGGACCATCCCCGCCTGGAGCGGGTGACCGACGCCGAGGCTGCTGCGGCAGCGGTCGCCGACGACGCCGGGTACGCGACGGGGGAGGTGCCGCTGCTCGTCCGCAGGAAGGGCGACACGGCGGTCGCGCTCGTCACGGGCGCGTTCCCCGACGCACGGCGGCACCCCCCGAGGGGCCGCCACGAGATCGACCCCGCGCGCTACGCCCGCACCTCCTCCGTCACCGTGCGGGCATCAGTCGCCGAGGCCGAGATCTGGAACCCGGCGACCGGCACCGGCCGCCCCGGACGCGTCACCGTCACCGACGGCGTCTCGACCATCGACGTGCCGCTGGAGGGCGCCCCCGCCGCCCTCGTCGTATGGCGCGAAGGCCCTACGGCGGACGACGCCGCGCCCCCGTCCCGCACCGAACCGACGGAGTCGATCGACCTGTCGACGGGCTGGGAGGGCCGCCTCGTTCCCACCCTGGACAACACCTGGGGCGACCTGGCCCTGCCCGCCGGAGCGTCCGTCGCCGAACCGCAGATCTGGACCATGCGATGGAGCGAGACCGAGGACTCCTGGGGACAGGCGCGGGCGACGTACGGCAACCGCGTCCGCGTTCTGCCGCCCGTGCCCTCCGCGCAGGCACCGGCGCCCCTGGACCCTGCCGCCGTTGAGCAAGTCCTCTCCGGCGAGAAGGAGTTGGCCTCGGCGGACTGGGGAGTCTCGCTGTACTCGTCGAGCCGTGGCATCCCGGACCCGGACGGGCTGCTCGGCAACAAGGGCCTGGTTCCGGAGGAGTTCGTGCGCGTGCCGGTGCCCGTGAACGGGACCGTCGCCCGCGTCAGGGCCGTGGTGGAGACCGGCCACCGGGGCCCCGCCGACCTGCACATCGGCGCGGCGGCGGTCAAACGCGTGTGGTGGAACGGCAGTCGGGTCGAGACGGGACGCGGCTATCTGGCGTCCGCCCGGGTCGAGGTCGAACAGGCCCGCAACGTGCTGGAGTACGAGCTGTCCGAAGCCCAGGACCGGCCACAGACCATCTCGGCCGCCGCCGACACCCCGTTGGGCAGCTACTTCTGCCTCTCGCGCCCGGACGCGTTCGCACCCCGCCCGCTGTTCATGCGCCTGCCCGACGGTGTACGCCCCGACGGCGGCGTGACCTACCGCGGCCGGATCAGCGCCCAGGGCGCGGCGGTCCTCGTGGTGGGCGCCGCGGTGGGCGTGACCGTGCTGCTCGACGGAGCCGTGGTGGCACGGCAGGAGAAGGCGGAGTACTACGAGTCCGACTGGGGCGCCGTACCGATGTTCTTCCGCCACGAACTGACGCTGGGCGGAGGCGATCACGTCCTCGACGTCGTGGCCGACAGCGTCGACGCACGGGACGGGATCTATGTCGACCTCGTGGCGGACACCACCGCCCTGGTCAGCGGCCCGGGTTGGCAGGCCCGGACCGGCGACTGGCGAGGGGTTACGGTCGAACACGAGGGCCGGTGGGGGGAGTTGCAGCACTGTGCCGCAGCGGTACGGCCGCACCCGCTGCCCGGCGCCGAGTGGCTGGCCGGCGCCCCGGTGCTCGGCTCCGCCGTACTGCCGCTGCGGTCCACCGACGCACTCCGGGAGGCCGAACAGCGCTTCCGGTTCACCGTACCGGCGGGGACCGTCTCGCTCGACCTGCCACTGGAGCTTCCCGCCCGGGTGAGGATCGACGGCGGTCCCGAACTGAACGCAACCGGGGGCTGGTTGACCTTGGACGAGCCGCTCGGCGAGGCGGCCGAGTGCGAGGTCGTCACCGCCCCCACGGCCGTTCTGCGCGGCGGCTCCGCCTGGCGGGGACCGGTACGGGTGCGCACGGTACCGGCGCCCCTGCCGCTGGGCGAGTGGGGTGAGCTGGGGCTGGCCGGCTGGAGCGGGGGTGTGACCTACGCGCGGACGCTGCGGGTGCCGGCCGGTGCTGACCCGGTGCTGGATCTGGGGCGGGTGCGCGGCAGCGTGGAGGTGTGCGTCGACGGTGAGCTCGTCGGGGAGGCGTTCTGTGCGCCGTACCGCTTCGAACTGCGCGGCAGCGCCGGGCGGACCGTCCGTCTCGAGGTGACCGTCCGCAACACCCTGGCCCCGTATCTCGCCGAGGCCACGCCGACCGCCTGGGCCTTCCCGTCCCAGCTTCCGTCGGGACTGCTGGGTCCTGTGCGGCTAGAAAGGCGGGTCTGAGGAAGCCCGCGTGGAGTCGCGCAGGACCAGTTCCGGTGCGAACACCCTTGCCTCGTGGGCGTGTTCGGCACGGGCCTCCACTTCGTCGAGGAGCATCTCGACGGCTGCCCGGCCGAGTTCCTCGACCGGCTGGCGGACCGTCGTCAGGGTGGTGCCCGCGAAGCTCGCGATGTCCAGGTCGCCGTACCCGACCACCTGCACGTCCTCGGGAATCTTCACCCCGCGCTCGCCGAGCGCCCGGCACAGCCCCGCCGCGAGGAAGTCGTTGGTGCAGAACACCCCGTCGGGCAACTCGTCGAGACTGTGGGCGGTCTCGCTGCCGTACGCCACCGTCATCTCCTCGGCGACGACCTGGCCGAGGCGTGCCTCGCGCCGGGTGCGCACAGCCTGGCGGGCGCCCTGGTAGCGGTCGGCGCACTGACGGATCGTGCGCTCGCCGTTCACCACCAATATGTCGCGCGCCCCGCGGTCCAGGAGGTGCTGCACGGCGATACGGCCGCCTGCGATGTCGTCGACGGAGACCGAACAGCCCTCCTGGGCGGGCATCGCGCGGTCCGCGAGGACCAGGGGGATACCGCGCTCACGCAGCCGCGACAGCCGGGTGGGGTCGGCGCTGAGCGGGACCACCACCGCGCCGACGGCCCGCTGTTCGACCAGCATGGTGAAGTAGCCCTGCTCCCGCTCCGGGTCGTCACCGCTGTCGCACAGCACGACGGAGTAGCCGTGTTCGTACGCCGCGTCGGCGGCGCCGCGCGCGATGCGCGAGTAGAACGAGTTGGCCACGTCCGGCAGCACCAGGCCGATCGACGACGAGTGGCCGGTGCGCAGACCGGCGGCTCCCGGATGGGGGACGTAGTCGAGGGCGGCGACCGCGTCGCGGACCCGCTCGGCGGTACGGGCGTTGACCCGCTCGGGCCGGTTCAGGACGTTCGACACCGTGGAGACCGAGACCCCGGCGGCGGCCGCGACGTCCTGGATACGGGCGGGGCGAACCGAAATGGCGTCCACCCCCTCGCCGTTCGCACATGAGCGACGCAAGTCTACCCCGGCTGTGGTTGAAACGTTTTCCGCAAGCGGTCGAGCAGCCCTGAGGTTCAGCGATGTCGACCCAGGCCGAACCGCATCGAAAAACCGGGGAACCTGCACACCGTTCACCGCTCGGGCACGCGGAAACCGAAGGGTGGGCATCGCCGCACGGGGGGCGGGCTTTTTGGTGGTGGAGTGTCCGTGTTCGGCACCGCACCGCGAGGAGGGGTCGGGCGCCGCGGCGGCACATCCTGTGAAGGAGCACCGTGGGGCGCCTCCGGCCGGGTGGCCGTGTCCATGCCCGGCGTGCTTCCATCCGGTGTCCCCCCTCCTCGAGGATTGCTCATGCGAAAGGAACCGCGCGCCATGAACGTCACCCCCCACATCGAGGCCGCCGAGCTCAACGACGCCGACCTGGACACCGTTTCCGGTGGTGTCGCCGCCGCGACCGCCGCCGGCCTGCACCTCCAGGTCGCGCACCTCGAGGTCTGCGCCGACGCCGGCATCGGCGTCTCCGCCGAGGGTGTCGCGCTCGGTGTCAACGCCCACGTCGGCGTGAACTGACCGAAGATCTGCCACGGGCCCCGGATCCGACGACGATCCGGGGCCCGTCGTGTTCCTCGACGGCGTCAGCGGGCGAGCGAGACGGCGAAGGGCTGCAATCCGTGCCGGCGCAGGATGTGGGGGACCAGCAGGATCATGGCCTCGGTGGCGCGGGCCGTGGTGATGTCGCCGAGGTCCTCGATCCGGTCGGGCTGCCAGCCCAGGTCGCCGAGCAGACCGGTGACCGTCTTCTTCGCCTGCTCGTCGTTGCCCGAGAGGTAGACGGTCGGTGGGGTGGTCAGGGTTTCGGGGGCGGTCATGACCGTGAACAGCATGGTGTTGAGGGTCTTGACCACCCGGGTGCCGGGCAGGGCGGCCTGGAGATGCTCGGCGAGGCTGCTGCCGGGGTAGCAGAGGTCCCCGGGCAGGCCGTCACCGGCGTCGTGGGTGGCGTTGGAGACGTCGACGAGGATCTTGCCGGCGAGTTCGGCGCGCAGGCCGGTGAGGCGGTCCAGGGCGCTGTCGCCGGGCGTCGCGTTGATCACGATGTCCGCGGTGCGGGCCGTGGTGCGCTGATCGGCGACGGTGACGCGGGGGTGGACGCCCTCGGCGGGCGCCACGACCTCGTTCACCTCGCTCCGGCGGCCGAGGACGACGTGATGTCCGCCCGCGGCGAGCTTCTGGGCGAGGTTGCGGCCGACGCGGCCCGCGCCCAGGATGCCGATGCTGGTCATGAGGTGATGCTCCTTGGGGTGTCGGGCGGGAGGAACGAGGGCGGTCCGGCTCGCGGTCAGACGATCGACGCGAGGACATCGAGGGCGGCCGCGTGGACACCGGGAGCGGCGGCCAGGAAGTCCCGGCTGCCCGTGGTCCAGGGCTCGCCCGCCAGGTCGGTGACGACGCCCCCGGCCTCGGCGACCAGCAGGGCACCGGCCACCAGGCCGGAGCGGACGTCGGAGAACTGCCAGAACGCGTCCATCCGTCCGGCGGCGACGTGGATGAGCTGCATCGTGGCGGGAACGGACACCCGGACCACAAGTCCGTCGGTGAGCAGTGCGGCGACCGACTCGCCGATCCGCCGGAAGGTGTCCTTGTCCTCACCGGGCTTGGCCTGCCCGGTGCCGACGAGCGCGGCGCCCAGGTCGGTCTTCGCGGACACCGTCAGGGGCCGGCCGTCGAGGTGGGCGCCACCATCGGCCACGGCGGTGTAGGTGTCGCCGGCCAGCGGCAGGTGCACCACGGTGAGCACCGGACGGTTGTCGCGGACCAGGGTGGCGGTGACGGCCCAGTCGGGCATGCCGTGGACGTGGTTGATGTTGCCCTCGGCGGGGTCGACGACCCACCACTCCCCGGCCGGGAGCGCGCCGCCGGCCAGCTCGTCCTCGGCCCACTGGGACCCGGGCCGGGCCCGCAGCAGCGGCTCCCGAAGCACCTCCAGCACCGCCTCGTCGTTGGCGTCGATCTCCTCGACGATCCCGCTCAGGCTCACTCCCCGGGCGTGCGGGGTGTACCGCTCGCGCAGGATGACGCCGGCGGCCTCGACGGCGGCGGTCACGTCGGACAGCAGGGTGGTGCCGGCGGCGAAAGGCATGGCTGTGCTCATGGCGGACTCCTCAAGGGATGCGGCAGGGGATTCGGTCGACCGCGGAGCGGCTGGTCCCGTACCCGTGCTTCGAAGGTAGGCCCGCTCACCATTAACAACAAGTGCATGCTATTCACTCGTAGAGTTACTCCCATGCAACTGGATCTGAACCTGCTCACCGCCCTGGACGCACTGCTGGAAGAGGGCAGCGTCACCGGCGCCGCGGAACGCCTCCATGTCACCGCACCGGCCATGAGCCGCAGCCTGGGGCGCATCCGCAAGGCCACCGGCGACCAGATCCTGGTCCGCACCGGCAGGACGATGGTCCCCACGCCCCGCGCGCTGGCCATCCGCACGCAGGTCCACACCCTCGTGCAGCAGGCCCACGAACTGCTCTCCGCGCGGCAGGAGTTGGACCTTTCGACCTTGGAGCGGGTGTTCACCGTGCGCTGGCACGACGCCCTGACCGCCGCCTGCGGTACGGCCCTGATCGCCGCCGTCCATCGCCAGGCCCCCGGCGTCCAAGTGCGGCTGCCCGCCGAACCCGGCACGGACAGCCCCGAGTTGCGCAGGGGCGAGGTCGACCTGGAATCCAGCTCCAGTACGCCGAAGCCTCCGGACATCCGGCACCGCCTCGTCGGCAGGGACCGTTTGGTCGTCACCGTCCGCCCCGGCCACCCGCTCACCGAAGGCCCTCTGGACATCGAGCGGTACGCGGCCGCCGAACACGTCACCGTCTCGCGGCGCGGACGCCTGAGCGATCCCGTCGACGACGCCCTGACCCGGCATGGCCGCCGACGGCGCGTCGTGGCCTCCACGCCCGCTGCCGGGATCGCGCTGCAACTCGCCCATGGCAGCGACCTGGTGGCCACCCTGCCGGACGCGGTCACCCGCGCGGCCCGCGAGCGACTCGGCCTGATCACCCTCCCGCTGCCGCTCCCGATGCCGGCGGTCCCGCTGTACCTGCTGTGGCACCAGCGCCACGACACCGACCGCGCCCACACCTGGCTGCTCGACCTGGCCACCGAGACAATCCAGGACCTGTTCGCGGCACCGGCCGACTCCTGACCGGCGAAGCGGGTCGCGGCGGGGCGGCCGGTGACATGCTGGCAGTCCCGGAGCGTTTCAGGAGGCCCTCATGCTCGAGCAGCCGTCCCTTCTCGCCGCGCTGGTGTCGGCCCTGCGGACCGGTTCGATCCAGGTCGTCGATCTCACCTCGCCCTTGTCGTCGTCCACCCCGGTGATCCAACTGCCGCCGCAGTTCGGCCAGACGGCGATCTTCGAGCTGGAGGAGATCAGCCGGTACGACGACCGCGGCCCGGCCTGGTACTGGAACAACTTCCGCACCGGAGAGCACACCGGCACCCACTTCGACGCCCCGAACCACTGGGTGACCGGAAAGGACCTCGCCGACGTGGCGTCGGTCCCGCCGCAGCGGCTGATCGCCCCCGCCGCCGTACTGGACTTCACCGCCGAGGCGGCCAAGGACCCCGACTTCCTCGTGGAGGTGGCGCACGTCAAGGACTGGGAGGAACGCAACGGGCCGCTGCCGGAGGGCGGTTGGCTCTTCCTGCGCACCGGCTGGGACGCCCGCTCGCACTCCCAGGAGACCTTCCTGAACGCCGACGGGAACGGCCCCCACACTCCGGGCCTGTCCCCGGAGTGCGCCCGCTGGGTGGCCGAGGAGGCCCCGGTGATCGGCCTCGGGGTGGAGACGGTCGGCACGGACGCCGGGCGCGGGCACTCCTTCGACCCCGCCTTCCCCTGCCACTCGTACCTGATGGGCTCCGACAAGTACGGTCTCACCCAGCTCCAGAACCTCGCCGCACTGCCCGCGACCGGCAGCGTGGTCATCGCGGGACCGCTGCCCATCGTCGCGGGCTCCGGCTCGCCCGCGCGCGTACTGGCGCTGGTGGAGCGGTCATGAAGGTCGCGGAGGCCGTCGGACGGGCCCTGTACGCGGCCGGGGTCGAGCAGGTCTTCGGCGTCGTCGGATCCGGGAACTTCCACCTGACCAACGCCCTGGTCGCGGCCGGCGCCCGTTTCGTCGCCGCGCGCCACGAGGGCGGTGCGGCGACGATGGCCGACGCGTACGCGCGTGTGAGCGGCACGGTGGCCGCCGTCAGCGTCCACCAGGGGCCCGGCCTGACCAACGCGTTGACGGGGATCGCCGAGGCCGCCAAGAGCCGTACCCCGCTCGTGGTGCTCGCGGCCGAGGTCACCCGGCCGACCTCCAACTTCTACGTCGACCAGGACGCGCTGGGCACGGCGGTGGGCGCGGTGCCCCTGCGGATCACCGCGGCCGAGGACGCCGTGGAACAGGCGTGTGAGGCGGTGCGGCGGGCCCTGCACGAGCGGCGCACGGTGCTCCTCAACCTCCCTCTGGAAGTACAGGTGTTGGACGCCCCCGACGGCTCCCTCGCCCAGGCGGCACCCCCGCCACCGCGACCGGCGGTCGAACCGGCCGCGTCCGAAGTGGCGTCCCTGGCGCAGGTGTTGGAGCAGGCCCGGCGCCCCGTCTTCGTGGCAGGGCGCGGCTCACGCTCACCCGCCGCCCGGGACGCCCTCGAAGCCCTCGCCGAGCGGTGCGGCGCCCTGCTGGCGACCTCGGCCGTGGCGCGCGGACTGTTCCACGGCAACCCCTGGTCGCTCGACGTCTCCGGAGGCTTCGCGTCGCCCCTGGCGGCCGAACTCATCGGCGGTGCCGACCTGATCGTCGGCTGGGGCTGCGCCCTCAACATGTGGACCATGCGGCACGGCGCCCTCATCGGCCCCGACACGACCGTGGCGCAGGTCGACGACGATCCCTCGGCACTCGGCGCGCACCGGGAGTTGCGGCTCGGCGTCACCGGCGACGTCGAACTCACCGCGCGGCACGTCCTGTCGGCTTTCGGCGGGCGCCGACAGGGCCTGCGCACCCCCGACATCGCCGAGGCCGTCGCCGCGCGCGTGCGCTGGCGTGACGTGCCGTACGAGGACACGAGCACCCGCGACCGGATCGACCCCCGCACCCTCAGCATCGCGCTCGACGACATCCTCCCCGCCCAGCGGGTGATCGGCGTCGACTCCGGCAACTTCATGGGCCACCCGAGCATGTTCCTGTCGGTGCCCGACCAGGACGGCTTCTGCTTCACCCAGGCCTACCAGTCGATCGGTCTCGGCCTCGCCACCGCGATCGGCGCGGCCCTGGCCCGTCCGGACCGGCTGCCGGTGGCCGCGCTCGGCGACGGCGGTGCGCTGATGGGCGCCGCCGACCTCGACACCGTACGGCGGCTCGGGCTCCCCATGGTCGTCGTCGTGTACAACGACGACGCCTACGGGGCGGAGGTGCACCACTTCGGCCCCGGCGGACACCCGCTCGACACGGTCGAGTTCCCGGCGACCGACATCGCGGCCGTCGCGCGCGGTTACGGCTTCGAGGCGGTGACCGTGCACACGCGGACGGACCTGAAGGCCGTGGAGGACTGGGTCGCCGGCCCGCGCTCCGCGCCGCTGCTGATCGACGCCAAGGTGGTGCGGGACCGCGGGGCGTGGTGGCTGGAGGAGGCGTTCCGCGGGCACTAGGGCGGCGGCGAGGGCAAGGGAAAAGCAGGAGCGGGAGGCCCTCGCGGTGTGCCAGCCTGGCGGACTGGACGACCCAGGGGAGCACCGATGACGCCAGGACCTCGCCTCACCCCGCTGCTGGACCAGTTCGACTGGTCCTGCGAGCGTCTGGCCGGCCGGCTCGCCGGGCCGGTCATGGACAGCGGCGACGGCTCACGGACCCCGGTCGGGGCGATGACCGACGACGAGTACCTCTGGGAACCGGTGCCGGGCTGCTGGTCGGTCCGGCGGCGTACGGACGGACCCGGGACGAGGGCGACCTTCCTGGCCGGGGCCGGCGAGTGGGGCCGGGATGCCGCGCCCCACCCGCATCCCGTGCCGCCGCCGTTCACGACCCTCGCGTGGCGCCTGAGCCATCTCAGCGAGATGCTCCTCCTGCGCGCCGACCACACGACGGGCACCCACCGCCTCACCCGCGACGACTACCGCGTCAGCGGCACCGCCGCCGACGCGATCGCCGCCTTCCACGCGGCCGCCGACGCCTGGCGCGCGGCACTGCGCGACACCGCCGACAGCGATCTCGACACCGTCGGCCGCTGCACCTACCCGCACGGGAGCGACCCCGACGAGCCCTTCCTGGACATCGTGTGGTGGGTCAACCAGGAAGTCCTGCACCACGGGGCCGAGATCGCCCTCCTGCGCGACCTGTACCGGGATCAGACCGCGGGCGCCGGATAGGTCGGGTACTCCACCCCGGTCACGTGCTGTACGACCCGGACCACCTGGCAGGAGTAGCCGAACTCGTTGTCGTACCAGAGGTAGAGGATCGCGTTGTCCCCGTCGACCTTGGTCGCGCCGGCGTCGACGATCGAGGAGTGGCGCGAGCCGATGAAGTCGCTGGAGACCGCGTCGGGGGCCGTGGTGAAGTCGATCTGGCGCTTGAGCGGGGAGGTCAGCGAGACGTCCCGCAGGTGGTCGAGGACCTCCTCGCGGGTGGTCTCACGGCCCAGGCGCAGGCTCAGGATCGCGATGGACACGTCCGGCACCGGCACCCGGATCGAGCTGCCGGTGATGGGCGCCTTGAGGTCGGGCAGCGCCTTGGCGACCGCGGAGGCGGCGCCCGTCTCCGTGATGACCATGTTGAGCGGCGCCGAACGGCCCCGGCGGTCGGCCTTGTGGTAATTGTCCAGCAGGTTCTGGTCGTTGGTGAACGAGTGGACGGTCTCCACGTGGCCGCGCAGCACGCCGTACTCGTCGGCCATCGCCTTCAGCGGCGGCACGATCGCGTTCGTGGTGCAGGACGCGCAGGACAGGATCTGCTCGTCCGGCTTGATGGTGTCGTGGTTGACGCCGTGCACGATGTTGGGGACGTCGCCCTTGCCCGGCGCGGTCAGCACGACCTTGTCGATGCCGGGGCGCAGATGCTGCGAGAGGCCCTCGCGGTCACGCCACTTGCCGGTGTTGTCGATGAGGATGGCGTTCTTGATGCCGTACGCCGTGTAGTCGACCTCGGAGGGGTCGTTCGCGTAGATCACCTTGATGGTGTTGCCGTTGGCGACGATCGCGCTCTCGGCCTCGTCGACGGTGATCGTGCCCTGGAACTGGCCGTGGATGGAGTCCCGGCGCAGCAGCGAGGCCCGCTTCACGATGTCCTGCTCGCCGCCCCCGCGGACCACGATCGCGCGCAGCCGCAGACCGTTGCCGGAGCCCGCCTTCTCGATCAGCAGCCGGGCCACCAGGCGGCCGATGCGGCCGAAGCCGTAGAGGACCACGTCCCGCGGCTCACGGCGGTCGATCTTGTTGCCGCCCGTCGCGCCGGCCACGGCCTCGGCGGTGAACTCGGCCACCGACAGGCCACGGTCGTCGCCCTTGTAGATCTCGGCGAGCCGGCCGATGTCGATCTGCGAGGGGCCGAGGTCCAGCGTGGTGAGGGCCTGGACGAAGGGCAGGGTGTCGGTGACGGAGAGTTCCTCGCCGGCGATCTGCCGGGCGAACCGGTGGGTCTTGAGGATGCTGACCACCGACTTGTTCACCAGGGAACGGCTGTGGAGGAGAACCGTTACATCACGCTCCCGGTGCAGCCTCCCGATCATCGGGATCATCGATTCCGCGATCTCCTCGCGGTTCTTCCAGTCGGTGAACGAGTCGTCCTTGACAGTCACAGAATTCTCTTTCGAGCTAGGCGGCGCTCATATGCTAACCCCCTGATGTTTTGATCGATCGTCGGGGTGTCAGAGCTCACTGCCCCAGCAACCGGGGCGGTGTGGCGTCCGGGACCGGACGCAGCAGCGCGGGGTGCGCGTCGGCCACCCGCTCCTTCGTGAACGCGGCCACGATCCGGCGGGCCAGCAGCGGATCGGCCGGGAGCGTGTGCGCGGCGAACCAGCGCGCGGGCTCCGGGTCGGGGGAGGGCTCGACGAACTCCGCGCCCGCGTAGTCGTCCAGCGGCGGGTCGTAGATGTAGCCGCAGACCACGTCGTGCCCCACCAGCCGCCGCACGAGGGCGTCGCGGTCGTCGACCAGGAGCGGCACCCGGAAGAGGGGGAGGGGGCCGTCGTGCGCCGTACGGTCGCGCAGCGCGGGCGAGGCCCACGGTGTGCCGGCCAGCAGGGCGACCCCGGCCCGGCGCCGGGCCAGGTCCTCGTCGAGCCGGGCCAGCCGCAGCCCCAACTGACCGCGGACCAGCGCGCCGTGCCGGGAGCGGTAGCCGTGCAGATCGACACGGACCCACCGTTCGTACGCGGACAGGCTCGGCGCCTCCCGCGCGGAGGCGGCGAGCCGCGGTGCGTGCAGGGCCATCCGGAACGCGTCGCGCTCCATCAGCCCGAGACGCTCCATGGTCCGCCACACCGGGCGCACCAGGTGGAGCGAGCGGACGGCGGACCGGGCCAGCGGGCGCATGGTGGTCGTCAGGTCCTCGCGCAGCCGGCCGGGGGTCAGCAGGTCGTCCCGCAGCAGCTCCAGCTCCCGGCGGGTGCGCGCGTCCTCGACGGCGAGGAAACCGCCCGCCATCCCCGCCACGTGCTTGGAGAGGCTGAACGCCGCCGCCTTTCCGAAGGTCCCCACCGGCTGTCCGGCCACATGACTGCCGATCGCGTGCGCCGCGTCCTCGAACAACGGGATGCCCAACTGCGCGCATCGGCGCCGCAGTTCGAGCACCCGGTCGGGCACGCCGTACAGGTTGGTGGTCAGGACCGCGTCCACGCCGCGCCAGGTCGGCTCCGGCACCGCGGCCGGGTCGATGTTGCCGTCCCACACGGACACGGGCGCCAGCACGGGGCGCAGTCCGGCCGCGAGGACCACGAACAGGATCACGTCGTCGTTCACCGGTGACATGAGCACCCGCGCGCCCGGCCTGCACCAGCGCCTGAGCGCCAGGTACAGGGCGAGCCGGGCCGAGGGCGTGTAGACGCACTCGCGTCCCAGTCGCCGGGTCATCGTCGCGGCCAGCCGCGAGCCGTACGGCATCGGCACCCCTTGTGTCGACGGGCCAGGAAAGGGCAAGGGAAGCGGACGCACGGGGGCGCCCCCTGTGGGAACCGGGTGGGCGGGCGCGTCAGCTCGCCAGCGGTCCCGCACGGTCGGAGTCCGAGCGGTGGCCGGAGGTACGCAGGGTGCCGACGGTCTTCAGGAGCCGGTCGGCGGGCTCGCGCAGGGCCGGGTGGGCGTTGACCGTGTTGCGCAGCCCCCGCACCGGGCGGCGCCACAGCCGGTGTGCCGTCGCGACCGGATGGGGACGGGTGGCGAATCCTTCCGCCACGCGCAGCTCACGGGTCTTGAGCCAGTCCTTCCACTCCTTGTCGCCGCGCCCCATGTCCATGAGCCGCGCCCCGCGCCGGCCCGCCGCCTCGGCCATCCGCAGATGCATGATCAGGCCGGGGGAGTAGTAGCGCAGCTCGGGGTCGTACGCGGTGAACCAGGGGGCGAACACCGTGCGCGAGGTCGGCCCGAAGTGCGCGGCCACCGGCCGGTCACCGGCGTACACCACCGACAGGACCCCGGTGAAGTGCTCCTCGCGGACCTGGAAGAGATCCTCCACCAGGTCGACGATCCACGGCCGCGCGAACCGGTCCATCCGGCCCGTCCTGCGGTACTGGGCGGACTTCCACCGCATCAGCGTGCGCAGCGGCCCGGGGTCGCGCTCGTCGAACACGAACCGCATCTCACCCAGGTCCCGGGTGAGCCGGCGCTCCTTCTTGAGGGTCGTCTTGGCGATCCCCGGGTACGCGCCGCGCAGCCACTCCGGGTAACTGTCGCTGCCCACCTTCAGATCGATCACCGGGGAGGCGAAGGTCCCCGTGACATAGGGGGCGAAGGGTCTCTGCTCCTCGACGAGGTGGTCGAACTCGAACACCGAGAGCCGGCACGCCTTCAGCAGGGCCCGGGTGTCCCAGGTGACCCCGGGGCGGTGCACCAGGCCCTGGCAGTCGGACAGTCCCAGCCCGATGGCCCGGCCGATGCCGAAGGGCCCGCGTTCGTACGGGAGGAAGCCCACGGCCTCTCCGCGCTGGTGCAGGACCGCCACGCGGGCGGCGCCACCGCGGTGCCTGCCGATCCCGGCCGCGAACTCCGGTGCCAGGAACGGGTTGGCGTACTCGGGCGACTCGTCCATCGCCCGGTGCCAGGCCCCCCGAAGCACGGCACCGAGTTCCTCGGGTCTGTGGATGGTGATGTCCGTGTCACTGCTCATCGATCGCATGGGCGACCGCACCCCCCAATTCCCCCATTGCCGATCGAACTGTCGGCAAGGATCAAACGTCGCGAAACAGCACGCACGCTGTCAAGGGTGTCTGCTGTAACGGAACAACGCGGAACGCATACATATGGTTCCCGCGGGCCGTCACGGCAGCAGCCGCCGCTCCTTGGCGACGGCGACCGCGCCCGCGCGGGTCTCGACGCCCAACTTGCCGTAGATCCGCCCCAGATGGGTCTTGACGGTCGCCTCACTGATGAACAGGGCCCGCGCGATCTCCCGGTTGCCGAGGCCACGGGCGAGTTGGGCGAGGATCTCGTGCTCGCGTACGGACAGGGCGGGGCGCGGGCTGCGCAGCCGGGTCAGCAGCCGGTCGGCCACCGGGGCGGACAGCGCGCTGCGGCCCGACGCGGCGTCACGGATGGCCGAGAACAGCTCCTCGGGCTGTTCCGCCTTGAGGAGATAGCCGGTGGCGCCCGCCTCGATGGCGCGGGTGATGTCGGCGTCGGTGTCGAACATGGTCAGCACCAGCACCCGCGGGCCCCTCTCGCCCCGGAGGGTCAGCTGCCGGGTGGCGCTCACCCCGTCCATGCCGTCGTCGAGTTGAAGATCCATCAGTACGACGTCGGGGTGCAGGTGCGCCGCCATGGCGAGGGCCTCCTCCCCGGTCGCGGCCTCCCCGACCACGTCGATGCCGTCCGCGCTGGAGAGCAGGGCCCGCAGCCCGGCCCGTACGACGGCGTGGTCGTCGCAGATCAGGAGCCGGACGGGGGAGACGGGGGAGACGGGGAAGGGGGACGGCGGCGTGCTCACAGGGCGGGCTCCTTGGCGACGAGCGGGACGGCGGCCGACACCACGGTGCCCTCTCCCGGCGTGGACTCCACGGTGAGCGTGCCGCCCGCCTGGCGGGCCCGGATCCGCATGGCAGGCAGCCCGTGCCCCCGCGTCGACGGCTCGGACTCCCGGGGCCCGGCCTGCTCGAAGCCCCGTCCGTTGTCGGCGACGTCCAGCGAGACCTGGTCGTCCAGCCACGTCAGCGTGAGCGCGGCCCGGGTCGCCGCCGCGTGCTCCCGTACGTTGGCCAGCGCGCCCTGGGCGATCCGCAGCAGCGCCCCCGCGACCCGCTCCGGCAGCGGCCCCGGCTCCCCGTCCAGCCGGAACTCCACGGTCAGTCCCGGACCGCTCTCCCGCCGGGCGAGTTCACCGAGGGCCTCGGCGAGGGAGCCCTCCGCAAGGTCGGCGGGGGCCAGGTCGTGCACGAAACGGCGGGCCTCGGTGAGGCTGCGCGAGGTGATCTCCGCCGCCGCCCGCACATGCTCCCGCGCCGCGCCCTCGTCGGCCCCCCACACCCGTTCGGCGGCCTGCAACAGCATCCGCTGACTGGACAGCCCCTGCGCCAGGGTGTCGTGGATCTCCGCGGACAGCCGCTGCCGCTCCGCCAGCACCCCGGCCCGCCGCTCGGTGGCGGCGAGCTCGTGCCGGGTGCGCACCAGGTCGGCGATCAGCAGGCGCTGCCGGGCGCCCTGCCGTTGCAGATGCACCAGTACGGCGGTGGCGACCGCGGCGACGGCGGGCGGGGCCACGACCATGTTCGGGTTGAGCGGCCCGTCGGCCACCCGTATCTCCGAGACCACGACCAGCGCGGTGAGCACGGCCGCCGCCGGCACCGCGATCCGCGGCGGCAGCGCGTGCAGTCCCGCGAACAGCAGCGGCATCACACACCAGGTGGCGCTCGGCGCGAGCGCGAGCAGGACGATCCAGACGGCGGTGACCGAGCCCAGCCACACCAGGTGACGCCCGGTGGGCGGCAGTCCCGGGCGGGGCGGCGGGGCCAGCAGGTGCCCGAGGACGTACAGCAGACAGAAGAAGGCGAACAGGGCCGCCACCCAGCCGGTGCGCGCCCCGCCCTGGTCGCGGCTCAGGAAGCGCGCGAACGACGAGGCGAGGAGCACGAAGAACGCGCCGTGCACGATCGCGCCCAGCCAGCGCTCGTCCGGATCGGTGTGGTTCATCCTCCGTGTCTAACGTGCCGGACACGCCACCGCATCAACCGATCGGCTGACATGGCGGTCACCCGAACCTCCCCGGGGCGAGAGCCGGTTGACCGAGCCGGAACCCCGGCCACCGCACCGAGGCTTGCAGCACAGCGACGACCTGCGAAAGGCCTCCCGATGCCCGCCAAGAACCTCACCGCCAACCGTGCCGCCCTCGGCCACCGCGTCGGCTACGCCCTGCGCCACCCCGACCGCGTGCCCCGCCATGTGGTCCGCGCCGCCCGGGACCTGTGGCTGCGCCGCCGGCACCCGGACCACATCTCCTACTACCGGGCCGTCATGCGCTCCGACACCCGCACCGACCCGGACGCGGCCGTCGGCAGCCGCAGCCGGGAGCGCTGGCTGGCGCTCGGGGCGATGCAGTTCGACTACCTGCTCGGCCACGGTCTGCGCCCCGGGCACCGCATGCTGGAGATCGGCTGCGGCAACCTGCGCGGCGGCTGGCGCTTCATCCGCCACCTGGACCCGGGCCACTACCACGGCATCGACATCTCGCCCGACATCCTCTTCGCCGCGCAGGACACGCTCGTCGAGATGGACCTCCAGAAGCGGCTGCCGACCCTGACCCCGGTCCGCGACCTGACCCTGCGCTTCCTGCCGGACGCCCACTTCGACGTCGTCCACGCGCACAGCGTCTTCTCGCACTCGCCGCTGCCGGTGATCGAGGAGTGCCTGGCCCACGTCGGCCGGGTGCTCGCCCCGGGCGGCTGGTTCGACTTCACCTTCGACCGCACCGAGGGCGAGGAACACCATGTGCTCCGGGAGGACTTCTACTACCGCGTCGAGACGCTCGTGGCCCTGGCCGAGAAACACGGGCTGCGTGCCCGGTTCATGGACGACTGGGAGGAACTCCCGCACGGCCAGTCCAAGCTCCGGGTGACGCACGGGGAGGGGAGCGGGTGAGGCCGGGGCCCGAGACGGCTGCGGCCGGGGCGCCGGCGCAGGGCCGAGAGGCCCGTGGAAGGCACGGCGTGCAGGTACTCCCTGCCCACCCGGCGGAAATTGCCTGTCGCCGCGGCCGGTGAGGGCACAGACTCGTCCCATGGCTGACATGGGGGAGTTCCGGGACGCGGTCACGGCGTGGGCGGCCGGCGGCCCCGAAGGCCCCGCACGCGCGCTGGCCGCACAGCTGTCCGTCAGGACCGTCGTCCTGCTCGAAGGGCCGAGCGACGTGGCGGCGGTGGACGCGCTGGCCGCGAGCCGGGGCCGGGACCTGGCCGCCGAGGGGCTCTGCGTCCTGGCGATGGGCGGGGCGATGAGCGTCGGCCGTTTCGCCGGACTGCTCGGCCCGGCGGGTCTCGGCCTGCGCCTGACGGGCCTGTGCGACGAGCGGGAGCGGCCCTTCTACGCCCGGGGCTGGGAGCGGGCCGGCGCGGCACCGCACGAGTACTTCGTCTGCGCGGCGGACCTGGAGGACGAGCTCATCCGCGCGCTGGGCGTGGAGCGGGTGAAGGAACTGGTGCGCGAGGAGGGCGACGAGCGGCCTCTGCAGACCTTTCTGGCCCAGCCCGCGCAGCGCGGCCGTACCGCTCCGCAGCAGTTGCGGCGCTTTCTCGGTACGAAGAAGGGGCGCAAGATCCACTACGGCCGGGTCCTCGTCGAGGCCCTGGACCCCGACCGCGTGCCCGCCCCGCTCGACGGCCTGTTCGCCGCTTTCTGAATCACTTGCGCCAGGCAGGTGGGCGAACGGTGTGTGTGGCGTGTTCACCGATATCACCGCCCGGGGTCTTGTTAGGACAATCGCCTGGGATCTAGGGTCGTCCCGGGAGAGCAAGCGCTTTCCCCGCACGTCAGCGTCCCCTTGCCGGACGTCCGAGGAGGACCGTATGCCCCGTCCAGCCCGCCGCCGCGTAGCCGTGGTCGGCACCGGCGCCATCGTCAGCGGCAGCCATCTGTCCGCGCTCAGGGCCCACGCCGAGCGCACAGAGCTGGTCGCCGCCGTCGACGTGGACGAGGGCAGACTCGACGCCTTCCGGGAGCTGGCGGGCGGCGAGGTCGCCGGGTACACCTCGGTCGACGGCATGCTGGACGCCGTACGCCCCGACCTGGTCCTCATCGGCACCCCGCCGTCCCTGCACCGGGAGCAGACGGTGGCCGCCCTCAAGGCCGGTGCCTGGGTGCTGTGCGAGAAGCCGCTGACGCTGTCCCTCGCCGAGTACGACGACATCGCGGCGGCCGAGGAAGCCTCCGGCGCCTACGCCTCCGTGGTCTTCCAGCACCGCTACGGCTCCGGCGCCGTCCACGCGCGCGAGCTCATCACGAGCGGCGAGCTGGGCGCCCCGCGGGTCGCGCACTGCCAGACCACCTGGTACCGGGACACCGCCTACTACGCCGTACCGTGGCGTGGCACCTGGGCCAGTGAGGGCGGCGGCCCCACCATGGGCCACGGCATCCACCAGTACGACCTCCTCCTGCACCTGCTCGGCCCGTGGGCGGAGATCCGCGCCATGGCGGCCCGGCTGGTCCACGACACCGAGAGCGAGGACGTCTCCACGGCCCTCGTCCGGTTCGAGAACGGCGCGCTCGCCACCGTGGTCAACAGCGTGCTGTCCCCCGACGAGGTCAGCCGTATCCGCATCGACTGCGCCGACGCGACCGTCGAGCTCACCCACCTCTACGGGCACCGCAACCAGGACTGGACCTACACGCCCGCCCCCCACGTGGCCGCCGAACGGGTCGACGCCTGGCGCACCCCCGCCACCGACGTGCCCAGCTCGCACGCGGCCCAGCTCGGCGCGCTCCTCGACGCGTACGACAACGGTGTCAGGCCTCCCGGGAGCGGCGCCGACGCGCGTGCCACCCTCGAGTTCGCCGCCGCGCTCTACAAGGCCGCGTTCACCGGGCACCCCGTGCGGGCGGGCGAGATCGCGCCCGGTGACCCCTTCTACCCGGCCATGCACGGCGACCACCCCCACTGGGCCCCCAAGGAGCGCGCATGAGCATCCGCGTCAGCCACGTCCACGGCGAGCACATCGCCGTCGAGGCGGCGAACGGCACGGAGATCCTCCGCTACGTCTACCGACCCGACCCCGAGGCGTTCGAGGCCAGGAAGCCCTACGCCCACCCGGTGCGCACCCTCGGCGGCCGCACGGTGACCGGCTACCGGCCCAACGACCACCGCTGGCACAAGGGCCTGCAGATGACCGCGAGCCATCTGTCGGGGCAGAACTTCTGGGGCGGCAACTGCTACGTCCACGGCCAGGGCTATCTGCCCCTGCCGGAGCGCGTCGGCTCGATGCGGCACGACGGCTTCCCGCGGCTGGACGTCGAGGACGACCGGCTCACCTTCACCGAGGAGCTCACCTGGGTGGAGAACGGCGGCACCGAGTGGGCGCGCGAGGTCCGCGGCATCACCGTCCACTCGGTCGACGAGGAAGCCGGCTCCTGGGCCCTGGACTGGTCGATCCGCCTCACCAACACCCGCGACGAGCCGCTCGCCTTCGGTTCCCCCACCACCGCGGGCCGTGAGATGGCCGGCTACACCGGACTCCAGTGGCGCGGCCCCCGTGACTTCACCGGCGGAGCGGTCTTCGCCCCGGACACCGAGGGCGACGCGGACAAGCTGATGGGCAGCCAGAGCCCCTGGCTCGCCTTCACCACCGAGCACGACGACGTGGACGCCCACTCCACGCTCGTCTTCGCGCACGCCCCCGAGAACCTCGACCCCCGGTCCGCGATCCACGAGTCGCACTGGTTCGTGCGCTCCGAACCCTTCCCGACGGTCGCGTTCTCCTGGGCCTTCTTCGAGGAGTTCGAGCTGCCGCCGGGGGAGTCCTTCACGTACCGCTACCGGCTGGTCGTGGCCGACGGGGCCTGGGACGCCGAACGGGTCGGTGAGCACCTGGAGGGGCTGCCGTGGTGAGCGGGCCGGAGCTTTCGGGGTTTCCGCACCCGCTGCCCGGCGCCGTGGGCCTGTCCCACCTGAGCGCCTACGACTGGGAGGCAGCCGACGGCGTCTGCGGCGGCAGCCCGCATCTGCACCTGGTGTGTACCGAGGCGTACGTCGTCACCGGCGGCCGGGGCGCCGTGCAGACGCTGAGCCCCGACGGCTACCGGGAGATCCCCCTGGAACCCGGCTCGATCGCCTGGTTCACACCGGGCACCGTGCACCGCATGGTCCAGGGCGGCGACCTGCGCATCACCGTGCTGATGCAGAACAGCGGCCTGCCCGAGGCCGGTGACGCCGTCTTCACCTTCCCGCCGGAGGTGCTCGCCGACCCCGCCCGCTACGCCGAGGCCGCCCGCCTCCCGGCCGGAACCGGACCGGAGACGGCCGCCGCCGCCCGCCGTCGCAGGGACCTCGCCGTGGAGGGCTACCTCGTACTGCGCGAGGCCCTGACCGGCGGGGACAGCGGCCCGTACCTGGAGTTCCAGCGTGCCGCCGCCCGCCTGGTGCGGGACAAGGTGCCGAACTGGCGCGAGCTGTGGCGGGCCGGTGCCCTGGCCACCGCCGAGCGCACCGGCGCCCAGCTCGACGCGCTGGCCTCCGGTGAGCCTTCCTACCTCGGTGCGGCGACGGCGTACGAGGCCGCCCCGACCCGGCTCGGCGGCTTCGGGATGTGCGGCAGACGCGACGAGTACAACCTGCCGGGGACGACACTGCCGTACCGCGGCGAGTGACCCGGTTCGCTCCGGGGGGAGTTCGAGGGGGGCCGTAGAAAGTCCGAGGAAGGGATGAGGTGACCTCGGCATGCCCGGACACAGGACAAAGGGGTTCTGCGCTTCGGCCGTCGCACTCGCGCTGTGCGCGCTGGCGGCCGGTTGCGGGGGACCCGGGGAATCGGCCGGCGGCGGCAAGGTCGTGCTCCGCTATACGTGGTGGGGCAACCCCGACCGCGCGGAACGCACCGAGCAGGCCGTCGACCTGTTCGAGAAACAGCACCCGAACATATCCGTCCAGACGTCGTTCTCGGGTTACGACGCCTACAAGCAGAAGCTCGCCGTCCAGGCCACGGGCGGCGACGCACCCGACGTGATGCAGCTCGACTACCGCCAGATCGACCAGTACGCCTCCGGCGGGGTCCTCCTCGACCTGGCGAAGCAGAAGGCGGTCCTGCGCACCTCCGAGATCGACCCCGGACTGCTCGCCACCGGCCGTGTGCACGACACCCAGTACGCGATCCCGCAGGGCCGTGGCACCGAGACCGTCGTCCACGACGTCAAGGCCTGGCAGGACTCCGGGGTGCCGCTCCCGCGCGCGGGCTGGACCTGGTCCCAATGGGCCACGGCTGTGCGGGAGTTGGCCAATAAGACCGGGAAACCCGGTGCCACGGACCCCGGGCAGAGCGAGGACGCCTTCGAGGTCTGGCTGCGCGGGCAGGGCAAGGCCCTCTACACCAGGAACGGGGGGCTGGGCTTCACCACCGACGACCTCACCAAGTGGTGGACCTTCACCGACGAGTTGAGGCGCGAGGGGGCCGTCTCCCCGGCCGAGCAGACCACACAGCTCGACGGCTCCGTGGAGAACACCCCGCTCGGCCGCGGAAAGGCGGTCTCCGACATGAACTGGGACGCCCCGTCGAGCGGTTACCTCGCGATCGTCCCGACCGGGATCGCGCTGGCGCCCATGCCGTCCGGCTCCGACGGCACGCCCGGCCAGTACTTCAAGCCGTCGATGTTCCTCGGCGTCTCCGCCCACACCGGCCACGCCGAGGAGGCGGCCCGGCTCGTCGACTTCCTCCTCAACGACAAGGCCGCGGCGAAGATCCTCGGCGCCACCCGCGGTATCCCCGTCAACGAGACCATCCGGAAGGAGACCGCACCGCTCCTGAAGGACTTCGACAAGACGGTCGCCGACTACCAGGCGTCCCTGGAAGGGAAGTTGAAGGATCCGCCCCAGGCGCCGCCGTCCGGCGACAACGCCCTGCAGTCCACCTTCCAGCGCGACTACGACCAGGTCTCCTACGAGCGCATGTCGCCCCGCGAGGCGGCCGAGAACTACGTCACCGAGGCGAAGGCGGAGCTGAGGTCATGACCACCACCGCGATCCCCACGGGGGAGAAGCGCCGGCCCGCCACCACCCCGGGACGCAGGACCAAGCGTCAACGCGAGGGCGCCGCCTGGGTGTTCCTCTCCCCGTGGGTCCTCGGCGCGAGCGTCCTCACCCTGCTGCCGATGGCCGTCTCGCTGTACCTGTCCTTCACCGACTACAACCTCTTCGACCCGCCCCACTGGATCGGACTGCGCAACTACACACAGATGTTCACCGAGGACCCGCGGTACTGGCGCTCGGTCCTCACGACGGTGACCTACGTCGTCATCGCCGTGCCCCTGCAACTGGCGCTGGCCCTGCTCGTCGCGCTCGCCCTGAAGCCCATGAAACGCGGCAAGGCCTTCTACCGGTCCGCGTTCTACGCGCCCTCGCTGCTCGGCGCCTCCATGTCGATCGCGCTCGTCTGGCGTGCCGTCTTCAACGACGGCGGCACCGTGGACAACCTGCTCGGCACCGGCGGCTGGGTCAACAAGCCCGGCTGGGCGCTGCTGGCCGTCGCACTGCTGACGGTGTGGCAGTTCGGGGCGCCGATGGTCATCTTCCTCGCCGGACTCCAGCAGATCCCCGCCGAACTGTACGAGGCGGCCTCGGTGGACGGGGCGGGCCGGTGGCGGCAGTTCCTGTCCGTCACCGTGCCCATGCTGTCCCCGGTGCTCTTCTTCAACCTGGTCCTGCAGACCATCCAGGCCTTCCAGGTCTTCACCCCCGCCTTCGCGGTGAGCGCCGGCAAGGGCGGCCCCGCCGACTCCACCCTCGTCTACACGATGTACCTCTACGACCGCGGCTTCGTCGCCTCCCACATGGGTTACGCCTCCGCCATGGCCTGGGTGCTGCTCCTTGTCATCGGCGTCGTCACGGCGGTGCTGTTCCGTACCTCGCGTTCCTGGGTCTTCTACGCGTCCGAGGGGGACCGATGACCACAACCGCCGCTGCCCGCAGGCCCGTTCGCCGTGGTCGGGTCGCCCTGCACCTCGGCTGTCTGGCCGCCCTGCTCGTGATGCTCTACCCGCTGGCCTGGCTCCTGGCCACCTCGCTCAAGCCCGCGAACGAGGTCATCGCCGGCCTCGACCTCCTCCCGAGCCACCTGGAGTGGTCCAACTACGAGACCGCCTTCGAGGGCGTCAACGACGTCTCCGTCTGGCGCCTGCTGTCCAACTCCCTGCTGATCGCGGGGGGCGCGGTCCTCGGCAACGTCATCAGCTGCTCGCTCGCCGCCTACGCCTTCGCACGGCTGCGCTTCCGCTTCCGCGGACCACTGTTCGCCTTCATGATCGCCACGATCATGCTGCCGCACCACGCGATCCTGATCCCGCAGTACATCATCTTCAACCAGCTCGGCCTGGTGAACACCTACTGGCCGCTGATCCTGCCGAAGTTCCTCGCCACGGAGGCCTTCTTCGTCTTCCTGATCGTGCAGTTCATGCGCGGTCTGCCGCGTGAACTGGAGGAGGCGGCCCGCATCGACGGCTGCGGTCCCTTCCGCAGCTTCTTCCGGATCGTGCTGCCGCTGACGAGGCCCGCGCTGATCACCACGGCGATCTTCACCTTCATCTGGACCTGGAACGACTTCTTCACCCAGCTCATCTACCTCTTCGACCCGGACAAGTTCACGCTCACGCTCGCCCTGCGGTCCTTCGTGGACGCCTCCAGCCAGTCGGCGTTCGGGCCCATGTTCGCGATGTCGGTGATCGCGCTGCTGCCGATCGTGCTGTTCTTCCTCGCCTTCCAGCGGTTCCTGGTGGAGGGCATGGCCGGCTCGGGACTCAAGGGATGAGCGGAATGCCGGTTCGTGAACCCGGTGAGGTCTTCGGCCCCCGGATGACCCTGTTCGCCGACATGCTGAGCGTCGGCCTGGCAACGACCGTGGTGTGCCTGCCCGTTGTGACGATCCCGGCCGCCCTGTCGACGGCGTGCGCGGTGCTGCGGGGCGCGGGGGAGGGGCAACCCGCCACCGCGGGACGCTACTTCGCGGTCCTACGGCGACGGCTGCGGGCCGGGGACCTGGCGGCGGGCGTCGTGACCCTGGCCGGTGCGCTGCTGTTCCTGGCCGACCTCGCGCTGGCCGGGGCCGGGCTGCCGGGGGCACCGCTGTTCGCGGTGGTGGCCGCCGGCATCGGGGCGGCCGCCCTGGTGGTGGGCCTGCGGGCCTGCGCCCGGCCCGAGTCGCTCACCGACTGGCCGGCCGCCGTGACGGAGGCGGCCCGGGACGCCGTGAGGGACGTCGGCGGGAGCGCCCTGGTGCTGCTCGCCGCGGCCACGGCGGTCCTGTGCGCCTGGATGCTGGTGCCGCTGGCGTTCCTGGTCCCGGGGCCGTTGGCGCTGGCGCTGAGCGCGGTGCATGTCCGACCGGCGGCCACGTCCCGCAGCTGATTCATCAGGGTGGAGGGTCCGGGCAAGGGGCGCGAGCGACTGCGCGATCAGCCACGAATCACCCGCAGTCGCCCACGCGACAGCACCTGCCGCGTTCCTGGGCGCGCGGTCCGGAAGGAACGCAGCCGCAGCGAGTTGCCCACCACGAACACCGACGAGAAGGCCATCGCCGCCCCCGCCAGCATCGGGTTCAGCAGTCCGGCCGCGGCGAGCGGCAGTGCGGCCACGTTGTAGGCGAAGGCCCAGAAGAGGTTGGACCGGATCGTCCCGAGGGTGCGGCGGGCGAGCCGGATGGCGTCCGCCGCGGCCCGCAGGTCACCCCTGACGAGGGTCAGGTCGCCCGCCTCGATCGCCGCGTCCGTGCCGGTGCCCATCGCCAGACCCAGGTCGGCCTGGGCCAGCGCGGCCGCGTCGTTGACCCCGTCGCCGACCATCGCGACCGAACGGCCCTCCGCCTGAAGCCGCTTGACGACGTCCACCTTGTCCTGCGGCAGCACCTCGGCGATCACCTGCTCGGCGTCGATGCCGACCTCGCGGGCCACGGCCCCGGCCACGGCCCGGTTGTCGCCGGTCAGCAGGATCGGGGTGAGGCCGAGCGACCGCAGCAGGGAGACCGCCTCCCGGCTGGTGTCCTTGACCGCGTCGGCCACTTCGAGCACGGCCCGTGCCTCACCGTCCCACGCGACCGCGATGGCCGTACGGCCGAGGGCCTCCGCTTCCGACTTCACCTGTCGCAGCTCCTCGGACAGCTCCAGGGACCAGTCGGCGAGCAGTCGCTCGCGGCCGACGAGGACCGCATGACCGTCGACGATGCCCTGGACCCCGAGTCCCGGTACGTTCGCGAAGTCCTCGGGCGTGGGCAGTGAACCCAGCTTCTCCAGCGCCCCGTCGGCGACCGCGCGGGCCACCGGATGCTCCGACGCGTGCTCCAAGGCGCCCGCCAACCGCAGGACTTCGGCCTCGTCGGCGCCGTGGGCCGGGTGCACGGCCAGCAGGCTCATCCGGCCCGTGGTGACGGTGCCGGTCTTGTCCAGCACGACGGTGTCGACCCTGCGCGTGGACTCCAGGACCTCGGGACCCTTGATGAGGATGCCGAGTTGAGCGCCGCGGCCGGTCCCGACGAGCAGTGCGGTCGGGGTGGCGAGGCCCAGGGCGCAGGGGCAGGCGATGATCAGCACGGCGACGGCGGCGGTGAACGCGGCGGCCGCGTCGGCGCCGTTGCCGAGCCAGAAGCCCAGGGTGCCCAGCGCCAGCGCGATCACCACCGGCACGAACACGGCGGAGATCCGGTCCGCGAGCCGCTGGGCGGCGGCCTTGCCGTTCTGGGCGTCCTCGACCAGCTTGGCCATCCGGGCGAGTCGGGTGTCCGAGCCGACCCGGGTGGCCTCGACGACGAGCCGTCCGCCCGCGTTGAGGGTGGCGCCGGTGACGGAGTCGCCGGGGGTGACCTCGACCGGCACGGACTCACCGGTCAGCATCGAGGCGTCCACGGCGGAGGAGCCCTCGACGACTGTCCCGTCGGTGGCGATCTTCTCGCCGGGCCGGACGAGGAAGCGGTCGCCCACCTTCAACTCCTCGACAGGCAAGGTCTGTTCGCGACCGTCCGTGTGCAGCACGGTGACGTCCTTCGCGCCCAGCTCCAGCAGCGCCTTCAGCGCCGCACCGGCCTTGCGCTTGGAACGGGCCTCGAAATACCGCCCGGCCAGGATGAACGCGGTGACTCCGGCCGCGGCCTCCAGATACAGGTTCCCGGTGCCGTCGCCGCGGGCGATCGTCAGCTCGAAGGGGTGCTTCATGCCCGGTGTGCCCGCGATCCCGAGGAAGAGCGCCCACAGCGACCAGCCGAAGGCGGCCGTCGTGCCGACCGAGATCAGTGTGTCCATGGTGGCCGCGCCGTGCCGGGCATTGGTGAACGCCGCCTTGTGGAAGGGCCATCCGGCGTACGTCACCACGGGCGCCGCCAGCGTCAGCGACAGCCACTGCCAGTACTCGAACTGCAGCGCCGGGATCATGGCCATCGCGATGACGGGCACCGCGAGCACCACGGCGGTCACCAACCGCTCGCGCAGTGACCGTAGTTCGTCGGAGTCCGCTTCGTCGGGGGCGGCGGGCTCGGGGGGTGCGGGTTCCCGGGCCGTGTACCCGGTCTTCTCGACGGTCGCTATGAGCTCCTGGACCGAGACGCCGGCGGGGTGGGTGACCCGCGCCTTCTCGGTGGCGTAGTTGACGCCGGCGGTGACCCCGTCCATCCGGTTGAGCTTCTTCTCGACGCGCGCCGCGCACGAGGCGCAGGTCATTCCGCCGATGACGAGTTCGGTCTCGGCTGTTTCGGTGGTGGTCATCGACGCTCCTCGTGGATACCGGGTGGGGGTATTCTGTGACGGCGCCTCCTGTATACCCCTGGCGGGTATCTTGGGCAAGCGGACGAGCGGGTTGACTTAATACCCCTAGGGGGTATGTTGAAGTGCATCGCGAACCCCGTCGGACTGAAGGAGCCGGTCATGCACGCTGGACTGAAGATCACCGCATTCGCCGCCGCGCTGGCCGCGACCTTCGGTACCGCCTACGGCGTGGGCCAGGGCATCGGCCCCGTCGTCGACGACGAGCCGCCCGCCCGCCACGACGCGCACCCGGGCGGCAGCGACTCGGGCCACTCGGGAGACTCAGGGCACTCGGGGCACTCGGGACACGAGTCACCCCCGGCCGGGGGCCTGCAGATCTCCGAGAACGGCTACACGCTGGACCTGCGGACCCCGCGGATCACGGCGGGCCGCACGGCCGACCTCCGCTTCGTCGTCCGGGGCGAAGACGGCCGCGCGGTCACCGCCTTCCGCCGCGAGCACAACAAGGAACTCCACTTGATCGTCGCCTCGCGCGACCTCACCACCTACCGTCACCTCCACCCCCGCCGGGCCGCCGACGGAACCTGGAGCATCCCCGTGTCCCTGCCACGCGCGGGCGGCTACCGGGTCTTCGCCGACTTCACCCCCGGGAAGATGGGCGCCGAGAAGAGGAGCGCCGAGAACCTCACCCTCGGCGCGGACCTGGCCGTGTCGGGTACCTACACCCCGCGGATCCTCCCGGCACCGCGCACCACCGCCACCACCGACGGCTACGAGGTGAAGCTCGGCGGCGCGCTGCGCCCCGGCGCCGCCCGCGAGCTGAAGCTGACGGTGTCCCGGGGCGGCCGGCCGGTCACCGACCTCCAGCCCTACCTCGGCGCCTACGGCCACCTGGTCGCCCTGCGCTCCGGCGACCTCGCCTACCTCCACGTCCACCCGAACGGCGAGCCCGGCGACGGGACCACCGCCGCAGGCCCGGACATCTCCTTCACGGCCACGGCACCCAGCAGCGGCACCTACCGGCTCTTCCTCGACTTCAAGCACGGGGGCGAGGTGCACACGGCCGCGTTCACGGTCCGTGCGGGTGGGGCGGCCGCAGCGCCCGTGGCGGGGGCTCCCCACGAGTCGTCCGCCGGGCACCGCCACTGACCCGCAGCGGATGCGGGCCGCTGACGCCCCCGACCCGGCCTGACGGCGAGCCCGGCGACGGGACCACCGCCGCCGCCGGCCCGGACATCTCCTTCACGGCCGCGGCACCCAGCGGCCGCACCTACCGGCTCTTCAGCCGATGCGGGCCCCCGCGCCCCCCACCCGGACCCGCGGGTCGCCCGCGCGCAGGGTCACCGTGAGCTCACCGGGGCGGCCCAGGTCCGCTCCCTGGTACAGGGTGAGGACGGCGTCCTCGGGGACCAGGCCGAGATCACGGGCGTACGCGCCGAACGCCGCGGCCGCCGCACCGGTCGCCGGATCCTCGACGACACCGCCGACGGGGAACGGGTCACGGACGTGGAAGACGGTGGCCGACTCCCGCCACACCAACTGGACCGTCGTCAGGTCCAGTCGGTGCATCAGGGCTTCGAGGCGCGCGAAGTCGTACGCCAGATCCGCGAGGCGTGCGCGGGTCGCCGCGGCCAGGACGAGATGGCGGGCGCCGGCGAAGGCGATCCGGGGCGGGAACGCCGGGTCGAGATCGGTGGCCGGCCAGTCGAGCGCGGCGAGTGCCTCCACCAGGTCGGCCTCGGTGACCTCCTCGACGTGCGGCTCGACGCTGGTGAGGGTGGCCCTGACGGTCCCGCCCTCCTCGGCGACCGCCACCGGCACGGTCCCGGCAGGGGTGGCGAACACCAGCTCTCCCGGGCCGATCCGCTCGGCCAGCGCGACGGCGGTCGCGACGGTGGCGTGCCCGCAGAACGACACCTCGGCCTTGGGGCTGAAGTAGCGGATGGTGAACACTCGTCCCTCCGGCCCGTCGAGGCCCTCGGGGGGCGCGGTGAGGAAGGCGGACTCCGAATACCCGAGCTCGGCGGCGATGGCCAGCATGTCGCCGTCGCCCAGACCGGTGGCGTCCAGTACGACACCTGCGGGGTTGCCGCCCTCGGGACGGCTGGAGAAGGCGGTGTATCGCAGGACCTCGGGTCGCGGTGCGTTCGTCGTCATGCCGACGGCAACAGAGGGCAGCGCCACCTCTATTCCGGCCAGGGCCTCAGCCCAGGGCCCGGTCCAGGTTGAACGCCGCGCTGATCAGGGCGAGGTGGGTGAACGCCTGCGGGAAGTTGCCCTGTTGCTCACCGGTGTTGCTGATCTCCTCGGCGTACAGGCCCAGATGGTTGGCGTAGGTCAGCATCTTCTCGAAGGCCAGGCGCGCCTCGTCGATCCGTCCGGCGTGCACCATCGCCTCGACGTACCAGAAGGAGCAGATCGAGAACGTGCCCTCGTCGCCGCGCAGTCCGTCGGGACTCGCCGTCGGGTCGTAGCGGTAGACGAGGGAGTCCGACACCAGCTCCTCGGTGAGCGCGTCCAGCGTGGACAGCCACTTGGGGTCGGTCGGCGCGATGAACTTGGTCAGCGGCATCATCAGGACGGCCGCGTCGAGCACGTCGCCGTCCTCGTGCTGGACGAACGCCTGCCGTGCCTGAGACCAGCCGCGGTCCATGATCCGCCGGTAGATCGCGTCGCGGCACTCCCGCCAGCGGTTCAGGTCGCCGGGCAGTCCGCGCCGGTTGGCCATGCGGATCGCCCGCTCGATCGCCACCCAGCACATCAGGCGTGAGTACAGGAAGTTCTTGCGGCCGCCGCGGGTCTCCCAGATGCCCTCGTCGGGCTGGTCCCAGTGCTCGCACACCCACTCCACCAGCGTGCACACGTCGTCCCACTGGCCGCTGGAGATCGGCTTGGACCACTTGTCGTAGAGGTAGATCGAGTCGATCAGGGCGCCGTAGATGTCCAGTTGGAGCTGGTCGGCCGCCGCGTTGCCGACCCTGACCGGCGCCGAGCCCCGATGCCCTTCCAGGTGGCCGAGTTCACGCTCCGTCAGGTCGGTGCGGCCGTCGATGCCGTACATGATCTGGAGCGGTCCCGAGGGGCCGTGGCCTTCAGGACTGACGTGCCGGATGAGGAAGTCCATGAACTGCTCGGCCTCGCTGGTGAAGCCGAGCCGCAGCAGCGCGTACACGCAGAAGGCCGCGTCGCGCACCCACACGTACCGGTAGTCCCAGTTGCGCTCGCCGCCGAGCTGCTCGGGCAGGCTGGTGGTGGGCGCGGCCACGATGGCGCCGGTGGGCGCGTAGGTGAGCAGCTTCAGGGTGAGGGCGGAGCGGTGCACCATCTCCCGCCAGCGGCCCCGGTACTTGGAGGCGGACAGCCAGTGCCGCCAGTAGGCGACGGTGCTGTTGAACTGCTCCTCGGCCTCGGTGCGCGCGCACCGGCGCGGGGTCACCTCGCCGCCCACCTGGTCCAGCGCGAACACCGCCGACTCGCCCTCGGAGAGCTTGAAGTCGGCCCGTACGTCCGCTCCTTCGGTCTCCAGAGGCACGGTCGCGGTCAGTCCCAGCGACAGCTTGGGGGACTCGAAGACCGCGACGTCTCCGACCATGCGGAGGGTGTGCGGCTGGGCGCCGTAGTCGAAGCGCGGCGCCACGCGCGTGCGGAACGGGATCGAGCCGCGGACACACACCACCCGCCGGATCAGCCGGTGCCGCTCGGTCTCCACCGTGTCGCCGTCGACCGGCATGAAGTCCTGGACCTCGCCCACACCGTCCTCGGTGTAGAACCGGGTGATCAGGACGTTGGTGTCGGGGAAGTAGAACTGCTTGGTCCGGGCCGGCACCGCCGCCGCCAGCTCGAAGCGGCCGCCGCGCTCCGCGTCCAGGATCGACGCGAAGACGCTCGGCGCGTCGAAGGACGGGCAGCAGTACCAGTCGATCGTGCCGTCGGTCCCGACCAGTGCCACACTGCGCAGGTCGCCGATCAGACCGTGCTCGGCGATCGGCAGGTACCCCGTGTGAGCCCCGGGTGATCCGCTCATCGCAGCCTCCTGCGGATCAGCCTAGGCAGGTTCCGCTGCGGGTGTCAGGGGAACGGCACCCGGACTGTCCGCGGCCGTCCTCAGACCGTGACGACCCGCACCCCGGCCTCCTCGAACCGCCGGACGGCGTCCGGGGCCGCCGCCGCGTCCGTGACCAGCGTGCCGACCTTCTCGGCGCCGCAGATCCGGGCGAAGGCCCGCTGCCCCAGCTTGCTGGAGTCGGCCGCCACGACCACCCGCTCGGCCCGCTCGCACAGCAGCCGGTTGATGGCCGCCTCCGCCTCGTCGTGGGCGGCGGCGCCGTGCGTGACGTCGAAGGCGACGACACCCAGCACCGCCACATCGAGGGTGATCTGGCCCAGCACGCCGTCCGCGAGCGGCCCGACCAGCTCGTACGACTGCGGGCGCGCGACCCCGCCGGGCAGCACGATCTTGAACTGGGGGCGTACGGCCAGCTCATTGGCGATGTTGAGCGCGTTGGTGACGATCGTCAGCGCGGGGGAGCCGCTGGAGAGGTCCCCGCGCACGGCGAGCGCCCGCGCCACCTCGGTGGTGGTCGTGCCCCCGGTCAGCCCCACCGCCTCGCCCGGCGCGATCAGCTCCCCGACCGCCTTGGCGATGCGCTGCTTCTCGGAGGCGTGGCGGGCCGTCTTGTACCGCAGCGGCAGCTCGTACGACACCCCGTGCACGACCGCCCCGCCCCGTGTGCGCACCAGCATCTGCTGCTCGGCCAGCTGGTCGAAGTCGCGGCGGATCGTCGCGGCCGAGACCTCCAGCTCGACGGCCGCCTCCTCGACGTCCAGCCGTCCCCGCTCGACCAGCAGCTCCAGCAGCGCCTTCCAACGGGCGTCCCGTGACATCCACCCTCCGCTCCTCCACCTTCCGGCGACCCTAGCGCACCCTCACTGCGCGCGAATGCTTGATTGTGCTCGAAAGATCGCTATATCTTGCAGGAACAATCAAAGTGACGGAGGGTGCGGCATGACCCATGTCGAGGACGAGCTGACCAGTCAGCCCGAGTGCTGGACCCGGGCGGCGACCGAGGCCGGACACCACTCCGGCGCGCTTCCGGCGGCCGGGGAGCGGGTCGCGATCGTCGGATGCGGCACGTCGTACTTCATGGCGCAGGCCGTGGCGGCGCTGCGCGAGGCCGCGGGCCAGGGCGAGACGGACGCCTTCGCCGCCTCGGAGTTCCCGCACGCCCGCTCCTACGACCATGTCGTGGCCCTCACCCGCTCCGGCACGACGACCGAAGTCCTCGACGTACTCGGGCAGTTGAAGGGCCGCACCCGCACGACCGCCCTCACCGCCGACCCCGCCACACCCGTCATGACCGCCGCCGACGAGGTCGTCGTCCTCGACTTCGCCGACGAACGCTCCGTCGTCCAGACGAGGTTCGCGACCACCGCCCTCACCCTGCTCCGCGCCCACCTGGGTCTGCACACCGACACCGTCGTCGCCGACGCCCGCACCGCGCTCTCGGCGCCCCTGCCTGAAGGCCTCGTCGAGTGCGCGCAGTTCACCTTCCTCGGCCGGGGCTGGACCGTGGGTCTTGCCAACGAGGCCGGACTGAAGATGCGCGAAGCCGCCCTTGCCTGGACCGAGGCCTACCCCGCGATGGAGTACCGGCACGGCCCCATCAGCGTCACCACCCGCGGCACCGCCACCTGGATGCTCGGCGAGGCACCCGAGGGACTGGCCGAACAGGTGCGGGAGACCGGCGGACTGTGGGTGCCGGGCACCCTGGACCCCCTCGCCGAACTGGTCCGCGTGCAGCGCCTCGCGGTCGCCGTCGCCGCGGCCCGGGGCCTCGACCCGGACCAGCCCCGTCACCTCACCCGCTCGGTGATCCTCGCCCGCCCCTAGGAGACGTCGTGCCCCTGGTCACCACCGGCGAGCTCGTCACCCGCGCCGCCGCCACCCGCTCCGCGGTCGCGGCCTTCAACATCATCACGCTGGAACACGCCGAGGCCGCCATCACCGCCGCCGAGTCCCTGGACTCGCCCGTCGTCCTCCAAGTCAGCGAGAACGCCGTCAAGTTCCGCCACGGCCGCCTCCTCCCGCTCGCCCGCGCCGCCGTCACCGCGGCCGAACGCGCCGCCGTACCCGTCGCGTTGCACCTCGACCACGTCCAGAGCGACGACCTGCTCCACCGGGCGGCCGACGCCGGCTTCGGCTCCGTGATGTACGACGCGGCCCACCTGCCCTACGCCGAGAACCTCGCCGCGACCCGGACCGCGGCCGACTGGGCGCACTCCCAAGGCCTGTGGATCGAGGCGGAGTTGGGGGAGGTGGGAGGAAAACAGGGGCGGCCCCCGCTGGACGCCCATGCCCCCGGAGCCCGCACCGACCCCGCCGAGGCCCGCGCCTTCGTCACCGACTCCGGCGTGGACGCCCTCGCCGTGGCCATCGGCAGCGCCCACGCCATGTCCGAACGAACCGCCACCCTCGACCACGACCTCCTCGAACGCCTCTCCGCCACCCTGGACGTGCCGCTCGTCCTGCACGGCTCCTCCGGAGTCCGCGACGACGAACTCACCGCGGCCGTCGCGGGCGGCATCGCCAAGGTCAACGTCGGCACCGCGCTGAACGCCGCCATGACCGGCGCGATCCGGGAGTTCCTCGCGGCTCACCCCGAGGCGGTGGACTCCCGCACGTACCTGAGTGCCGGGCGGGACGCCATGGTCGAGGCGGCCCGGCGGATCATCCTGCTGCTCGCGCGGTGAGGACGGGCTGGTAGAACCCGCTGGACGCCGGATCGTGCCACCGCACCCCGGCGAAACCGGCCCCGGTCACGAACTCCGTCAGCTGTGCGCGGGTCAGCGCCCACGAGGCGGCCCGGCGGACCCGGACGGTCCAGTCGTCCCCGCCACCGGGTACGAGCTGGAAGTGTTCCTGGTCGTAGTGCTCGCCGTCTGCGTGCCAGTGCCACAGCTGGAAGGTGATCAGCCGGCCCTCGGAGGTCTCGGAGACCTGCGGAGGCGGGGCGCCGGGCCTGGTCCGGCGCATCTCGTCGTAGTCCCGAACGGTGAGCACCAGGAGACCGTCGTCCCGCAGCACCCGCCGCATGCCCGCGAGCGCCGCTTCGACGTCCGGGGCCGTCAGCAGGTGAGCCACCGAGTTGTCGGCGCAGACGACGACGTCGAAGACGGACGACGCGAACGGCAACCGCCGCATGTCCGCGGCCGCCGTGGGCAGTCGGGCGCCCCGGGCCGATGCCTCCGCGGTGGCGCGCGCGGCGGCGACGGGACTCAGATCGCTGCCCACGACCCGGTGCCCGGCCAGCGCCAGCCCGATGGCCTGGGTCCCGATCCCGCACGAGCAGTCCAGGACCCGGTGGGGGCCCGGGCCCAGCAGCGGGTTCAGTACCGTCGCCTGATACGCCATGCTCGCGTCCCAGTCCGCGAAGATCCGGTGGTAGTCCGGGGCGAGCGAGTCGTAGAAGTCGCGCGCCGAGAAATCAGTCACTCGTCCTTTTTCACCGCCTTCAGCACCACGAACTTCGGGTCACTGGTGACCAGTTGACTGTTGCCGAACAGTTTACGCAGCTTCACGTGATACCCGAGATGCCGGTTCCCGACGACCCACAGCTCGCCACCGGCCCGCAGCGTCCGGCGCGCATCGGTGAACATCCGCCAGGCCGTCGCGTCGGTCGTCGCCTGGTGGGAGTGGAACGGCGGATTGTTCAGGACGAGGTCGACGCTGTCCGCCGGAATCCCGGCCAGACCGTCCCCGACCCGGAACTCCGCGTGCCCCGGCACCCCGTTGGCCTTGTACGTCCCCTCCGCCGAGGCCACGGCCTGGAAGGACTCGTCGACGAACAGCACCTCGGCCTCCGGGTCGGCCAGGGCCACGGCCGTACCGACGACGCCGTTGCCGCAGCCCAGGTCCACGACCCGCCGGGAGCCGCGGCTGTCCGGGAGGTGCTGGAGGAAGAACCGGGTGCCGATGTCGAGCCGGTCCGCGCAGAAGACGCCCGCGTGGTTGACGACGGCACGCCCGGAAGCGGCACCGATGCCGTCCGGGAGTGTGTAGCCGTACGGCCAGGGGTTCGCGGGCCGTTCGAGCGAGGGCTCCGGAGTGCAGAAGATCAGCCGGGCCTTCTTCTCGGCCAGCGAGGTCCGGGTCGGCCCGAGGATCCGCTCGAACAGCTGGAGCGTCGAGGTGTGGATCTCCTTCACCATGCCGGTACCGACGACGACCGTGTCCTCGTGCACCGCGGGCGCCAGCCGCAGCAGCTGGTCCTCCAGCAGGGCCAGGCTCTTCGGCACCCGCACCAGCAGGACGTCGATGTGTCCGGGCGGCGGGTCCTGTGTGGTGAGCAGCCGGACGGTGCCGGGCTCGACGCCGGCGCGTTCGAGGTTGCCCCGGGTCGCCTCCTGGCTGAGGAAGGAGTCGGTGATCTGCACCGGACGGTGCGCCGCCAGCGCGGTGACCAGGGCGCCCCAGCGGTCCCCGAGCACCACGACGGTGCCGGACAGGGACACCCCCTCGTCCGCGAGGTGCCTCAGCAGATACTCGTCGGAGGCGTCCCAGGCGCGCAGCCGGTCACGCGGGTCCGCGGGGAAGCGGGTGAGGGCGAGCTCGCCCCAGGGCGTCGTCATTCGGTCGTCCATCGTGCGTCCAGGCTATCGGAGCCGCAGCTCAGACCCGCTCGGGCAGGATGGAACCCATGGACGCCGAGCTGTTCCCCAGAGCCCGTACGGAGGTCGCGCCGGGAGCGGTGCACCTGCCCGACTGGATGGCCCCGGCGCGGCAGCGCGAACTGCTGGCGGCCTGCCGCGAGTGGGCCCGCCCGCCCGCCGGACTGCGCACGGTCCGCACCCCCGGCGGCGGCACGATGACCGCACGGCAGGTCTGCCTCGGCTGGCACTGGCACCCGTACGCCTACGCCCGCACCGTCGTCGACGGTGACGGGGCACCGGTGAAGCCCTTCCCCGACTGGCTGGGAGAGCTCGCCCGGGAAGCGGTCCGGGACGCCCTGGACACTGACGCCTCCGGGTACGACATCGCGCTGATCAACTTCTACGACGGCGACGCCCGCATGGGCATGCACCGGGACAGCGACGAGAAGTCGGACGCGCCCGTGGTCTCCCTGAGCCTCGGCGACAGCTGCGTCTTCCGCTTCGGCAACCCCGAGACCCGCACCAGGCCGTACACGGACGTCGAGCTGCGCAGCGGCGACCTGTTCGTGTTCGGCGGCCCGTCGAGGCTCGCGTACCACGGGGTGCCCCGCGTGCATCCGGGCACCGCGCCGCCCGAGTTGGGGCTGACGGGACGGCTGAACATCACGCTGCGGGTCAGCGGCCTGTAGACCGTCGACACGAACGGATCATGGGAGACTCACCCTCATGAGCGGCAAGGCGGACCCCCGGCCGGCGGGGGAAGGGACCACCTCGAGGGCGCGGCTGGACCGGGGGCGCGGCGCGCTCGGGCCCGCGCTGGAGCTCGTGCACACCGGACGGGCCCCCACCCGGGCCGTGCTCACCGCCGAACTGGGGGTCACGCGGGCGACGGCCGGCGCGGTCGCGGCCGAGCTGGAGGCGCTCGGGCTGATCCGGGTCGACGCCCGGCCCACCGCGGCCACCGGATCGCAGGGCAGGCCCTCGCACCGCCTCGCGGTCGCCGAGGACGGCCCGGTCGTGCTGGCCGCGCAGGTGCACGCCGACGGTTTCCGCGCCGCCCTGGTCGGTCTGGGCGGCCGTATCGTCGCCACCGCCCCCGGCTGCGAGACCGTCGACGCCGACCCGGCGAAGGTCCTCGGCTCCGTCGTCGAGGCGGGCGCCGACCTGCTGCGCACCACCGGAAGACGCTGCGTGGGCGCCGGGCTCGCCGTGCCGTCCGCGGTCGCCGAACCCGACGGCCTCGCCCTCAACCCCCTGCACCTCGCCTGGCCGGTGGGCGCCCCCGTCCGCCGTATCTTCGACGAGTGCGTGCGGGCCGCCGGCATCACCGGACCGGCCTTCGCGGGCAACGACGTCAACCTCGCCGCCCTCGCCGAGCACCGGCACGGCGCGGGCCGCGGCGCCCGGGACCTGCTGTGCGTGGCGACCGGACACCGGGGCGTGGGCGGCGCGCTGGTGCTCGACGGGCGTCTGCACACGGGCAGTTCGGGCCTGGCCCTGGAGGTCGGCCACCTCACCGTCAACCCCGAGGGCCGCCCCTGCCACTGCGGCAGCCGGGGCTGTCTCGACGTCGAGGCCGACCCGCTGGCCTTCCTCACGGCCGCGGGACTCGACCCCGGCCCCGAGCCGTCCCTGCTCCAGCAGGCCGACGACCTGGTCCGCAACCACTACGACGACCCCGCCGTGCGTGAGGCCACCGAGACGCTCATCGGCCGGCTGGGCCTCGGCCTGGCCGGCCTGGTGAACATCCTCAACCCGGACCGGATCATCCTCGGCGGCCTGCACCGCACCCTCCTGAACGCCGACCCCGAGCGCCTGCGTGCCGTCGTAGCCGACCGCAGCCTGTGGGGACAGAGCGGCGGCGTCCCCATTCTCGCCTGCACCCTCGACCACAACAGCCTCGTCGGGGCGGCCGAGTTGGCGTGGCAGCCGGTGCTGGACGACCCGCTCGGGGCCCTGAGCCGTGGCTGAACTCCTGGACGCCGAGGCGCTGCGCCTGGTCGAGGTGTCTCCCCCGGTGCTCCCGCCCGGGGTGCGGACGGCCATGGACCGTGAGTGGGACGAGGCGGTCCTGGCCAACCCGGCCCTCTTCGACGGTCCGGTGGCGGTCTGCGCGGGACTGTCCCGGGAGAGCCCCGACAGCCTGCTCGTCTCCTGGTCCCGGGTCACCTACCGCTACTTCGCGCTGCGCCGCGTCCCGGGCACCACCGTGCTGCGGTCCCTCTTCGTGAGCGTGGTCCAGCCGACGGAGGACGGGCGCGTGCTGGTGGGCCGTATGTCCTCGTCCACCGCCGCGCCCGGCCGCTGGCAGTTCCCCGGCGGATCCGTGGAACCACCCGACGGCGACGACCCCCTGGACGAGCACGCCCTGCGGCGCCACGCGGCCGTGGAACTGGCCGAGGAGACCGGCGTCGACCTCCCCGCCACCGGGCTCACCCGCTGTCTGGTCACCCACGGCGAGGACGGACAGGTCGGTGTCCACTACCTGGCCCCGCCGCTGCCCGCCTCCTCCCTCCGGCAACGCTTCACGGCTCTGGCCGCCGCCGAGACGGCGCGGGGACGCGCCCCGGAGTTCGACCGGATCGCCCTGGTCGGCTCAGCCGCCGAACTGCCGGACCTCGCAGGCCCGCACGTGGCCTACCTGGAACCCGTCGTCCGGTGGGCGAGGGGCCGAGTAGGCTCGTGACATGCGGATCTCCGTCTCCTCGGACATGGACGAACCAGTCGCGCGCACCCTCGTCGAGGAGTTGCGCGCGCGAGGCCACGAGGTCGTCGCCCACGGCGCCCTGAGCCCGGGTGCCGACCCGCAGTGGGCCGTCTGCTCGGAGGCCGCGGCCCGTGAGGTGGCCGCGGGGACGGCCGACCAGGCGATCGTGTGCTGCTGGACCGGCACCGGCGCCTCCATCGCCGCGAACAAGGTCCCCGGCGTACGGGCCGCGCTGTGCACGGACGCCTACACCGCGGACGGCGCCCGCCGCTGGAACGACGCCAACGTCCTGGCCCTCAGCCTCCGCCTCACCTCCGAGCCGCTGCTCAAGGAGATCCTCGACGCCTGGTTCACGGCGGAGGCGAGCGAGGACGCCGAGGACCGGGAGAACGTGGCCCGGGTGCGGCGCCTGGACGCCGACCGGGCCCAGCGGGGAGCCGCCGTGCCTCCGGTCAGTGGACGAGTGGCCCGGCCACTTTCAGCTCGCCGGTCTCGATCAGCCGGCTGATCGACTCGCGCACGGCCGCTTCCGGTTCGTAGCGCGGTGCGTAGCCGAGCAGGGTCCTGGCCTTCTCGATGGTGAAGCAGTGGCTGCGGTGGAGGTGCTCCCAGCTCGCCTCGGCGTGCTCGGCAGGCGTGCTCGCGCGGAACGTCTCCCAGGTCACCGGCTCCAGCGACGCGCTCCGTCCGAACCAGCCGGCCGCGATCCGGGAGTATCCCCGCACGTTCAGCGCGGTCGGGGCGACGATGTTGAAGTCCTCTCCGGCCGCCGCGTCCCGGTGCTCGATCGCCCGCTCGAAGGCCTGCGCCACGTCGTCGGCGTGCACGTGGTGCATCAGCTCGACCCCGCTGCCCGGGATCCGCAGCGGCTGCCCCGCCGAGAGCGTGTACCAGACGGTGGGGTCGAGGTTGCCCAGCGGGCCGATCGGGTGCCAGCCGGGTCCGACGATGTGCCCCGGGTGCAAGGACGTGGTCACCAGGCCCCCGGAAGCGGTCTCCTCCTTCAGCATCCGGGCGATCCGGTCCTTCTGGATGCCGTACTCCCCGACGGGCGGGGTGCCCGTGGTCTCGGAGACCGGAACCTTGTCGGCGGGGCCGTGGCGCCACACGGAGCCGCAGTGCAGCAGATGCCCGGCCGTGCCGCGCAGCCGCCCGACCAGCGCGGTGGCCGAGTCCAGGGTGAAACAGACCAGGTCGACCACGACATCCGGCTCCAGCCCGGCCACCCGGTCCCCGAAACCGCCCTCCCTGTCCTCCTGCTCCCGGTCGGCCACGACCTGCCGCACGTGCCGCCATTCGGGAGCCTCGGTGTAGGCGCTACGGCTGCCGCGGCTGATGTTGATCACTTCATGCCCGGCGCGGACCAGCCGGGGGACGAGAAAGGTGCCGATGTGCCCGCTTCCGCCGATGACGACGACTCGCATGTGCTTCCCATCAGTGTCGGGTCGGTCAGGTCAGTGTGGCCGGGGACCCGGCGGCACCGTCAAGCTCCACAGCGCCGCCACCAGCGGCCGGCGCAGATCGGACCGCCGCACGCACAGTCCGATCGGGAACTCTTCGGGCGGCGGCTCGGCGGACACCTCCGAGAGCCTTTCGCGCACCGCGCTGTGTTCCAGTACGAGGCGGGGGACCACGCCCGTGCCGCAGCCGAGGGCGACCAGCGTCAGCAGGCCTTCGTGCCCGTCGGGCTCGCAGGCCACGTCGGGGGCCGTGCCCCGGGCGCGGAACCAGCGGTCGGCCGCCTCACGGACGAGTCCGCGGTGCGGGAGCACGAACGGCCCTTCCAGGTCCGGGTCCGGCCGGTCCCGCGCGGTGACCAGGACCAGCTCGGTCACCGCCACCGTCCGGCTCACCAGCCCCTCCGGCAGCCGGGCCGGGATCCCCGCCACGGCCACGTCCACTTCGCCCTCGTCCAGCCGGGCCAGGGCCGCCGCGGCGTCACCGGTGCGCAGGTCCAGCCGTACCTGCGGATGGGCCGCCCGGAACGGCGCCAACAGGTCGGGCAGCAGGGCCTGGCAGGCGGTCACCGTCGCGAACACCGCGAGGCGGCCGGTCAGTTCGGCCGGGTCGGGGTGCTCCTCGCGGTAGGCGCGCCACAACTCCAGCGCCTGGACGGCGTATTCGCGGAAGCGGTGCCCTTCCGCGGTCAGCGACACCCCGCGCGGCCCGCGGTCGAACAGCCGGTGCCCGACGTCCGCCTCCAGGCGCTGCACGGTCCTCGTCAGCGTGGCCGGACTGACATGGCAGTCGAGACTCGTCCGGCCGAAGTTCAGCGTCTGGGCGAGGTGCAGGAAGAGCCGCAGCTCCCGGTGATCGTCCACGTGACCTGGGCCTTTCACTTCGCGCAACAGTGCGCTGCACAAGTTGCGCTTGCCGCAATGTCCAGCCGGAGCCTACAACTCCACCATGACCTCCACCACGTACACCTCCGGCGTCTTCACCCTCGAAACCATGGATGTCCCCGGCGGTACGGAGACCGTCCTGCGCGGCGGCCGGCACCTCTTCCCCCTGCTGTCCCAGGCCTTCGCCGGGATCCGCCGTATCGGCGTGCTCGGCTGGGGCCCGCAGGGACGGGCCCAGGCGCTCAACCTGCGCGACTCCCTCGCGGGTACGGACATCCGGGTGTCCGTGGGACTGCGCCCCGGCTCCCCGTCGGCCGCCGACGCGCGCGCCCACGGCTTCACCGAGGAGGACGGCACGCTCGGCGACTGGCTCGCCGTCGCCGCCGACAGCGACCTGGTCGTGCTGCTGATCGCGGACGCGGCACTCGCCGCCCACCACCGGGAGATCTTCGCGGTGTTGAAGCCCGGCGCCGCGATCGGCCTGTCGCACGGCTTCCTCCTCGGCCATCTCCGCGAGAGCGGTGGCGAGTTCCCCGCGGGCCACCCCGTGATCGCCGTGTGCCCCAAGGGCATGGGCGACTCCGTGCGCCGCCTCTACCAGCAGGGCGCCGACGTCAACGGCGCGGGAATCAACAGCAGTTTCGCCGTGCACGCCGACCCCGACGGCCGGGCCGTCGACCTCGCGCTCGGCTGGTCGGTGGCGCTCGGATCGCCGTACACCTTCCGGACCACGCTTCACAGCGAGTACCTCTCGGACATCGTCGGCGAACGCGCCATCCTGCTCGGTGCCGTCCACGGCATCGTCGAGACGCTGTACACGCGGTACCGCCTGGCCGGGGACGACGAGGTGACGGCCTACGAGAGGTCCTGCGAGAACGTCACCGGGCCGATCGCCCGCACCATCTCGCACTCCGGCCTGCGCGCCGTCCGTGACAGCCTGCCCCCGTCCGGCCGGGAGGTCTTCGACCGGGCGTACACGGCGACCTACGGGCCCGCCCGCGAGATCGTCGCGGAGATCTACGACGAGGTCGCCGACGGCACCGAGTTGCGCAGTGTGATCCTGGCCGAACGGCGGCTCGGGACACGCCCGATGAGCGAGATCGGCGGCTCACCGATGTGGCGCGCCGGTGCGCGGGTGCGCGCCCGGCGGGGCGAACGCGCGCTGCCCGTCGACCCGTTCACCGCCGGGGTGTTCATCGCCACCATGCTCGCCCAGATCGACGAGTTCGCCGAGCGCGGCCACCCCTGGTCCGAGATCGTCAACGAGTCCGTCATCGAGGCCGTCGACTCCCTCCTGCCCTACATGCACGCCCGCGACGTCGCCCACATGGTCGACAACTGCTCCCGCACGGCCCGTCTCGGCGCCCGCCGCTGGGGCCCGCGGTTCCAGGCCGCCTACGAGCAGATCGCCTGTCCGGCCGCCGAACTCCCGGCGGACGAGGGCCTGATGGCGGCCTTCGTGAACCATCCCGCCCACGAGGCGCTGGCCGCGGCGGCGAAACTGCGGCCCTCGGTGGACATCTCGGTGGCGTAGGGGCGTTGTCAGTGGTGGCGGCTAGCCTGCGGGCATGATCGAGACGACTGAGGGCGACCGCCTCTTTCCGCCCGCCCTGGCCGACGTGGCGCGAGTGGAGTTCGACTACGACGAGGGTGAGGGCGTCGACTTCGAGCCGTACGACGCCTTCGACTCCGCCGAGGAGACCACCGACTGGCTGCGCCACTGGACCGGCAACCACGAACTGGACGGCGACGCCTACCGGGTCTTCGGACAGGACGGCACCGGTGGCCTCGCAGCCCTGTGGTGCGTGCGGCCGGGGCGGCCCCTCGTCGAGCAGCCCGTGGTGTTCCTGGGCTCGGAGGGCGAGCGCGGTGTGGTCGCGGCGAACCTGTCCGACTTCCTGTGGGTGCTGGCCGACGGCCTGGGACCGATGGAGATCGTGGAGTTCGAGCGGTACGACGCCCGCCCGGACCCGGCGCTGACCGAACTCGCCGAGCGCCACGCCACCACCCCGCGCCGCTCCACCCGCGACATCGTCACGTCCGCCCGGTCCGAGTTCCCGACGTTCTCCGAGGACATCGACGCCCTGTGCCGGTGAGCGGCGTCAGGGGCGACTCCACTCCACCGCCAGGGCCCGACCGGGGTTCCGGGTGAAGATGCGCCGCACCAGGTCCTCACCCAGGTCGCCCAGCTCGACCGCGAGCCGCGGCCACACCCGGCGCAGCAGATACGGCATCCCCGGGCCGCCGTTCACCGCCCGGGCCGCCGCCGTCGTGGTGTCGCCGCCGAGCAGCAGACGGTCTCCATGGCCCGCCTCGGCCAGAGCCCGTATCGCGTCCGGCATGCGCCAGTCCGTGGCGTGATGGGCGCGCGAGGGCCCGTCGAACGCGAGGTAGCAGCCCGACTCCGCCGCCTGGCGGTGCACCGCGAAGTCGGGGGAGCGGTTGAGGTGCCCGAGGATCACCCGCTGCGGCGGCACCCCCAACTCCCCGCACAGCAGGTCCAGTACATCCAGCGCGCCGGTCCCCAGCTCCAGGTGGACGGCGATCGGCGCCCCCGTCGCGTGATGGGCCTCGGCCGCCGCGGTCATCGTCCAGCGGGCGTGTGCGTCCAGCGCGTGGAAGCCGCCCGCCACCTTGATCAGTCCCGCACGGACCCCCGACGTCCCGATGCCCTCGGTCAGTTCGGCGACGAACACGTCGGCCGGCCTCCCGCGCAGCCCGGCGAGCGTGTCGTCGTCGTAGTGGACGGCCTGGTGCAGTCCGGTCGCGGCGACGATCCGCACCCCGGTCTCCCGCGACAGGGCTGGCAGATCGGCGGCCCGCCGTCCCAGCCCGTACGGCGTCCACTGCACCACGGCGCCACCGCCCTGCGCGGCGAACGCGGTCAGTTCGGCCCGCGCCGCGGAGAGGCTCCGCAGCTCCTGGCCGGGCAGTCGGGGACTGCCGAAGAACAGGTGGTCGTGGGCGTCGCACACACCGAGCTCTTCGGCGGGGACGTCACCGGTCACCGTACGGACCGCGCCCGCCCTCACCACTGCCGTCCCCGCGGCAGCCGCTCCCGGCCCGGCGCCGACACGTGCAGCACCTCGAACACCTCGCCGTCCGCCTTCGGCGACTCGTGCGCCCAGAGCGAGAAGTGCACGAGCTCCCAGCGGGCGGTGTCCACGGCGGCCGCCGCGCACGCCGCGCCGTCCTCTCCGGCCAGCCGCTCCGTCCCACCCACCGCGTCCGCCATCACCTCGGCCAACTCCATGCCCTCCGGCACCGGTTGACGCGTTCGCACGGCCCACCGGGCGGGCGAGCCGACGGCGCCGCCCTCCTCGTACGACAGACCCGTCCACTGCCGCACCGACGGCCGCCCGAAGTCGTCGCTGAGCCCCTGGAAGGCGCCTCCCCAGAGGAAGGTGTTCATGCCCTCCACGGTGTTCCAGAGGTAGAAGGGCGCGTACTGGTTGACGGGCGAGCCGTTCACCCCGCGCTCGCGCATCAGGTACGTCTTGAAGCCCAGGCCCTCCCAGTCGTCCAGCAGGTGCCCGATCCGGGCCACGCGGGCGCGGACGACATCCATGTCGTAATCCGCGGGCAGGGTGAGCTCGTACTGCATGGCCTGCATCGGGCCTCTCCTCAGGTGGATGAACTCTCTTACGTCGTCCGGGGCTTGAGCAGTGAGAGAAGGCCCCGCACGCCCGTGTCGAACGCGGCGGGGGAGCCGGACGCGCGGGCGAGGACGTAGCCGCCCTGGACGGTCGCGAGCACGGTCGCCGCGATCTCCTCGCCGTCCAGCGAGGACGCGAACTGGCCCTGCTCCTTGCCCTCCTCGACGATCCCCGCGATGCGTTCGCGGATCCAGTCGATCGTCTCGTCGACGGGCGCGCGCAGTTCGTCGCTGGCGACGACGTCCGGATCCATGGTGAGCCGGCCGACCGGGCAGCCGCGCAGCACGTCGCGCTCACGCCGCAGATACGCCTCGATGCGCTCGTACGGCGTGCCGGGCCCGCCGAGCACCTCCTCCGCGCCGGCGCGCAGTTCCTCGGCGGTCCTTCGGATCGCGGCCAGGGCGAGGTCGGGCTTGCCCTTGAAGTGGTGGTACATGCTGCCCTGTCCGGCGCCCGCCCGCTCCAGGATGGCCTTGGGGCTGGTCCCCACATAGCCACGCTCCCACAGCAGCTCACGGGTGGACTCGATCAGTCGGTCCGAGGTGCTCATACCCGCACTGTACATACTAGTAGTTACAGAAGTCGAGGTCTGTAGGGAGCAGCCGGAACAGGCCCGCGTACTCCCCGGGAGGTATACGCACTGCCGCTGGCCGTACGACGACCCGGACCCCTGCCCGGAGCCAGTCTCGAAGCATCACCGAAGGACACCTTCAGGAACTCCAGGGAGATGAACCGACATGCAGACTCTCGCGAACTGGGACGGCGGCCCGGGCCCGTGGATCCTCTTCTTCCCACTGATCTGGGCGGCCGTCGTGCTCGGCGTCGTCACCGTCCTGCGCCGCACCGTGTGGCGCGGCCGCCGCGGACCGTGGCGCGCCATGGCCGACACCGGGCCCTCCGGCGACTCGCCGATCGCCATGCTCGGCCGCCGCTTCGCCTCCGGTGAGATCGACGAGGACGAGTACTGGCGCCGACTGTCCGTCCTGGACGAGCAGTTCGGCCGCACGACGGGCAAGGGCGGTGCGGTGTGACCGCCACGACCGCCATGACTGTGCCGGCGAAGACGCTGCCGGCCGCCCGGGTGGTCGACGCCGTGAAGGTGTACGGCGGCGGTGACACCGGTGTGAGGGCCCTGGACGGGGTGAGCGTCGACTTCCCGGCCGGCCGCTTCACCGCCATCATGGGGCCCTCGGGCTCCGGCAAGTCCACGCTCATGCACTGCGCGGCCGGGCTCGACACGCTCACCGGAGGCACCTCCTACATCGGCGACACCGATCTCGGCTCCCTCGATGACCGCCGCCTGACCCTGCTGCGCCGGGACCGCGTCGGCTTCGTCTTCCAGGCGTTCAACCTGGTGCCGACGCTGACCGTCGAGGAGAACATCCGGCTGCCGCTGGACCTCGCGGGCGGCAAGGGCGACCCGGAGTGGATCGACGCGCTGATCGACGTCGTCGGCCTGCGCGACCGGCTCCGCCACCGGCCCTCCGAACTCTCCGGCGGACAGCAGCAACGCGTCGCCGTGGCCCGGGCGTTCGCCGGCCGGCCCGACGTCGTCTTCGCGGACGAGCCCACCGGAAACCTCGACTCCCGCTCCGGCCAGGAGGTCCTCGGCCTCCTCGGCAGGACCGTGCGCCGCACGGGCCGCACGGTCGTCATGGTCACCCACGACCCGGTCGCCGCCGCCCACGCCGACGAGGTCGTGTTCCTGGCGGACGGACGTCTGGTGGACCGGATGGAGTCCCCGACCGCGGAGCGGGTCCTGGACCGCCTGAAGGCCTTCGAGGCGCCGTCCCGGACAGAGACGCCACCGCGGACAGAGACGCCACCGCAGACACAGGCGGCTTCGCGGACCGAGGCGCCCTCGCAGGCACAGGCACCCTCGCGGACCGAGCGGCCCGCGCGCACGGAGGAGCCCTCATGAACGCCTCCCTCCGCCTGAGCGTCACCTCCCTCCGCGCCCACAAACGCCGCTTCGCCGGAACCTTCCTCGCCGTGTTCCTCGGCGTCGCCTTCCTCGCCGGAACGCTCGTCATGGGCGACACCCTCCGCGCGAGCTTCGACACCATGTTCGGCAACGCGACCAGTGGCACCGACGCCGTGATCCGCAGTGCCGACGCCATCACCACGCCCGGGGAGAGCCAGGGGGTGCGCGAGCCGGTCGCCACCGATCTGGTCGATTCCGTCGAGCGGGTCCCCGGCGTCGCGGCCGCCGCCCCCGACATCCAGGGCGCCGGTCAGCTCGTCGGCGCGAACGGCAAGCCCATCGGCGGCCAGGGACCGCCCACGCTCGCCGGGAACTGGATCGACGACCCGAAGCTCAACCCGTACCGACTCGCCGAGGGCCGCGCCCCACAGAAGTCCGGAGAGGTCGTCGTGAACCGCGGCACCGCGGAGAAGGGCGGTCTGAAGATCGGCGACACGACGGTCCTGCGTACGCCCGACCCCGTCGAGGTGACGATCGTCGGCCTCGCGACCTTCGGCGGCGAGGACGGCATGGCCCAGGTGACGTTCACCGGCATGACCCGGGCCGACGCCGAGAAGTACCTCACGGCCAGGCCCGGAGAGGCGTCGACCATCCAGGTGCGCGCAGGTCCCGGCGTCAGCCAGCGGGAGCTGGTCGACCGGCTGACGCCCGTACTGCCCAAGGGCGTTGAGGCGATCACCGGCCAGGAGTCGACCGAGGAGAACACCGACATGATCTCCAGCCGGTTCCTGGCCGTCTTCACGACCTTCCTCCTGGTGTTCTCGGGCGTCGCCCTCCTCGTCGCCACCTTCTCCATCCACAACACCTTCGCGATCGTGGTCGCCCAACGCACCCGCGAGAACGCCCTGTTGCGGGCACTCGGCGCCTCCCGCCGCCAGGTCACCGCGTCGACCCTGACCGAGGCGAGCGTCGTGGCCGTCACCGCCTCCGCCGCGGGCCTCGCGGGTGGCATCGGGATCGCGGCCGGCCTCCAGGCGCTGTTCCCGGCGATCGGATTCCCCTTCCCCGAGGGCGACTTGGTGATCGGCGCGCTGTCGATGGCGCTGCCGCTCGCGGTCGGCGTCGTGGTCTGTCTGGGCTCCGCGCTGCTGCCCGCCGTACGCGCCGGACGCACCGCACCTCTCGCCGCGCTGCGCGAGACGGCCGTCGACCAGCCGGGCGCCTCCCGCGTCCGAGCGGTCACCGGCGCCGGCCTGGCCTCGCTCGCCGTGGCCGTCACCCTCACCGGTGTCCTGGTCTCGCCGTCGATCTGGCTCGCGGGAGCCGGTGCCGTCATGGCCCTGTCCGCGTTCGTGGTTCTCGGCCCCGTCGCTTCCACGACGGCCGTACGGGTCCTCGGCGGTCCCCTCGGCCATCTCCGCGGAGTCACCGGCTCGCTCGCCCGGCGCAACGCCCTGCGCAGTCCGAAGCGGACGGCCGCCACCGCGAGTGCGCTGATGATCGGCGTGGCCGTGGTGTCTCTCTTCACGGTGTTCGGGGCGTCCCTGAAGGCCACCATGGACCAGACCGTGTCCCGGTCCTTCGCGGGCGATGTCGCTGTCAGCACCCCGTCGTTCGGTGCGGGCGGCAGCGGCCTCAGCCCCCGGCTCGCCGCAGCGGTCCAGCGACTGCCCGAGGTGGACACGGCCGTGGGCCTCGGTCGCGGTGTCGCCGAAGTCGACGGCAAGGGACGGGCGTTGACCGTCACCGATCCGCTCGCACTGGAGCGCACCTTCGACCTCGGCACGGTGAGGGGCTCGCTGAGCGGCCTCGGCACCGACGGCATCGCCATCACCGAGGCGGAGGCCGAGAAGCAGGGCCTCACGACCGGGGACAAGGCACAACTCGCCTTCACCGACGGCGAGAAGGACACCTTCACCGTCCGCGCGGTCTACGGCCGGTCCGAGCTGGCCGGGGAGTACGTCATCACCCGCGCGGCCTGGGCCCCGCACCGCACACAGGACTCCGACACACTCGTCGCGGTCTCCTTCAAGGACGGCGTGAGCACGGGCGCGGGCAAGGCTGCCGTGGAGAAGGTGGCGGCACGGTACGGCCATCCCGAGGTGCAGACCCGCGACGAGTACGCGCAGTCCTCGGCCGGCGGGATCGACATGATGCTGACGCTGGTCTACGCGCTGCTCGCCCTCGCGGTCCTCATCGCGCTGCTGGGCATCGCCAACACGCTGACCCTGGCGATCCACGAGCGCACCCGCGAACTGGGCCTGCTGAGGGCCGTGGGCCAGACCCGTTCCCAGCTCCGGGCCATGGTCCGCTGGGAGTCGGTCCTGGTCGCCGCCTTCGGCACGGTCGGCGGACTCGCCCTCGGCGCGTTCCTCGGCTGGGTCCTGGTCGAGGCCTCGGACGGGGCGAGCGACAGCACCTTCGCCTTCGCGTTGCCGCCCCTGCGGCTCGCGGTGGTCGCCCTGGTGGGCCTCGCCGCGGGAGCCCTCGCGGGCCTGCGCCCGGCCCGGCGCGCGGCGCGCCTGGACATACTGCGGGCGATCGCCACCGAGTGACGGTCAAGGGCTCACAGCGGCTGGGCGGGGGAGCGCTGAACGCGCCCCGCAGGCGAACGAGCGGAAGGAAGAGGCGTCACCGCCCGGTCAGCCGGCAACGGCCGACCGGGCGGGAGCGTGTTCCGGCCTGCGGCTCTCGGCCCGCACCTCGGTGAACCGGAGCGCGGTCTTGTCGCGGACGGTTCGGCGCTGCGGCCGCGCGGCGGCGGGCGTCGGCAGGGTGAACCACACGAACTTCCCCGCCTCGCCGTCCGGCCGCACGCCCCAGCTCTCGCTGACCGCGGCGACCATGGCGAGCCCGCGCCCGCACGTGGCGAGCGGCTCGGTGTCCTTGAGGTCGGCCACGACCGGCAGACGCGGGTCGTGGTCGTGCACCGAGACCATGAGCCGGTCGAGCAGCAGCTCGATCTTCACGGTGCACGTCTTGTCGGGCTGGGCATGGCGGTGGACGTTGGTCAACAGCTCCGTCACACCGAGCACGGCCCGGTCTATGAGGGGGTCCATATGCCAGTAGCGCAACTGCGCTGAAAGGATTCTGCGGACCTGGCCGATCCGCGACGGCAGAGCTTGCAGCTCCACCGTGCAGTGCCTGCTTGGGTGAGTGATCACGGCTGCGACTCCCCGACGTGAGGTCCGGAAGAACACGGAGTTCGGATCGATCCAGCAGGTGCCGGCATGAGAACGGCCGCCTGCTGTCGTGCCCGGCGGGCTGGTTCGCAGCGTGATCGCCGGTTGACCCAGAGTGATGTGAGACCAGCGTGACTCAGGAGGCGCGGTCCCGCAACTCGCGGTGACTCAGTCGCCACGCCCCGCTGCCCGGCGTACCGCCTCGATGAACCGGCGTGCCGCGGGCGGCCCCGGCTCGCCCGGAGCGGGGTCGTGATCGCCCAGGGTCAGCAGATACCTGTTGCCGTTGAGATCGGCGAGGGCCCGGTCGTCCGCAGCGAACCAGGGCTTGGAGGCCCGCACCGCCTGTACCGGCGCGCTGTCGATCTCGCTGCCGTAACTGGTGAGCAGTTCCAGCCTGCCGTCGTTGATCCGGACCTGACCGGCCCGGGTGAGCGAGCGCAACCTCTTGCCGATCCGCACGCCCGTAGCCGTGAACTCCGGCTCCGCCATGCCGCTCCGCCCCCTTGTGCGTGTCGGTGTGCCGACCCGGGCCCCGCGGGGGCCGAGAGCCGGCGTCTGTCGTGATCCAGTGTGCGCCCCCGTCCGAGACGTCCGTCCCGCCCGGTGCAGTCTGCCCGCCGTGGACGTCGGGCACCAGTACGCATGGCATCTCACCGGGAGCGCCCGGAGCACTCGTCCGAATGCGCCCCCGCGCGGCGATCCAAGGCGTCCCCAGGGGTGTCTTTGGGGCTCTCAAAGGTGTGTTTATGCAGGTGAGAAGCGTGCGGAAGGTGTCTATGATCGAGAGGGCGGCCGCGCGACGCGCCGTCGGCGCGCGCAGTGTTAGGAGCCCCGCCGTGAGCACCCCTCAGCAGACCAGGACCGGCGACACCCTCGACGTCGACCGCAGCGACACCGCCTACCGCGGCTGGCTGAAAGAAGCCGTCCGCAAGGTCCAGGCCGACGCCAACCGCTCGGCCGACACGCACCTCCTGCGGTTCCCGCTCCCGGAGAGGTGGGGCATCGACCTGTACCTCAAGGACGAGTCGACCCACCCCACCGGCAGCCTCAAGCACCGGCTCGCCCGCTCGCTCTTCCTCTACGGCCTGTGCAATGGCTGGATCCGGCCGGGCCGCCCGGTGATCGAGGCGTCCAGCGGCTCCACCGCCGTGTCCGAGGCGTACTTCGCGAAGCTGATCGGCGTCCCCTTCATCGCGGTCATGCCGCGCACGACGAGCGCCGAGAAGATCCGCCTCATCGAGTTCCACGGCGGCCGGTGCCACTTCGTGGACGACTCGCGCACCATGTACGAGGAGTCCGCCCGCCTCGCGGTGGAGACGGGCGGCCACTACATGGACCAGTTCACCTACGCGGAACGGGCCACGGACTGGCGCGGCAACAACAACATCGCCGAATCCATCTTCCGCCAACTGGAGTTGGAACGTTTCCCGGAGCCCGCGTGGATCGTCGCCACGGCCGGCACCGGCGGCACCTCGGCGACCATCGCCCGGTACGTGCACTACATGCAGCACGACACCCGCATCTGTGTGGCCGATCCGGAGAACTCCTGTTTCTTCGAGGGCTGGACCACCGGCGATCCGGACGTCACCTGCGACTGCGGTTCGCGCATCGAGGGCATCGGCCGGCCCCGCATGGAACCGAGCTTCGTGCCCGGCGCGATCGACCGCATGATGAAGGTCCCGGACGCGGCCAGCGTCGCCGCCGTACGCGCCCTGGAGCGGACCATCGGCCGCCGCGCGGGCGGCTCGACCGGCACCGGACTGTGGAGCGCGCTGAAGATCATCGCCGAGATGGTGGCCGAGGGACGGCGGGGCAGCGTCGTCACCCTCCTCTGCGACCCCGGCGACCGGTACCTGGACAAGTACTACTCGGACGCGTGGCTGGCCGAGCAGAACCTGGACATCGAGCCGTACACGACGGCGATCGCCGCACTGCTGGAGACGGGCGTCTGGCCCGACTGAGCCCGCCACAGGACCGCGTCGTTCCCGGCCCTGCTGGACGAGGGTGGGACTCCGTCCGGCCGAAACGCGGGGCTCAAGAGGCGAACGGGACGGCGAACGACGGACCCCCCGAACGGCCTGCGAAGGCGCGCCAGGCACCGAGGCAGGGATTTACATGGAAACCATGTCCCGACTCGACAGCACAAGCCACCGGCCACTTCGCGCCGCCGCGGCACTGGGCCTGGTGGCGGCGCTGGCCGTCGGCTGCACCGGGCCCGAGGCCGACACCACCGCCGCCGCGGTCGGCCGTGCGGCTGCCGCGACGTCGCCGCTGCCCACCGTCCCACCCGCCCAGCCCCCGTCGCAGCTCACCCGGGCCGACGTCGAGACCGCGGTGGACCGGCTGGACGGCGTCGTACGCGACGCCATGCGCCGCACCGGTGTGCCCGGCGTGGCCGTGGGCGTGGTGCACGACGACAAGGTGCTGTACCTGAAGGGGTTCGGTGTGCGGGAGGCAGGCACGGAGAGCCGGGTCGGAGCGGACACCGTCTTCCAGCTCGCCTCGGTCTCCAAGCCCCTCGCCTCCACCGTGGTCGCCGCGGCCGTGGGCGACAAGACCGTCGGCTGGGACGACCCGGTCGTCGAGCACGGCTCCGGCTTCACCCTGAAGGACCCGTGGGTCACCCGCCATGTCACGCTGGCCGACCTGTTCTCGCATCGCAGCGGACTGCCCGACCACGCCGGAGACCTCCTGGAGGACCTCGGCTACGACCGCGCGTACATCCTGAACCACCTCCGCCACCAACCGCTGGCTCCCTTCCGTGCCCACTACGCGTACACCAACTTCGGGCTGACCGAAGCCGCCGTCGCCACCGCGCGGGCAGCGGGGACCAGTTGGGAGAAGCTGTCCGCCCAGAAGCTGTACCAGCCGCTCGGCATGGACTCCACCAGCTCCTCCTTCGCCGACTACGAGAAGGCGCCGAACAAGGCCGCCCTGCATGTGAAGAGCGGGGACACCTGGCGTGCCGAGCATGTGCGTGACGCGGACGCCCAGAGCCCGGCGGGCGGGGCCAGTTCCACGGTGCGGGACATGGTGAAGTGGCTGCGCCTGCAACTGGACAACGGCAAGTTCGACGGGCGGCAGGTCGTCAACGCCGACGCGCTGGAGCAGACCCACCTGCCGCACATCATGTCCGAGCCGCCGCACGCCCCCGCGGGCAGAGCCGGGTTCTACGGGCTCGGCTGGAACGTGAGCTACGACGACCAGGGCAGGCTGAAGCTCGGCCACTCCGGTGCCTTCGCGCTGGGGGCGGCCACCAACGTCAGCCTGCTGCCCTCGGAAAAGCTCGGCATCGTCGTCCTGACCAACGGCGAGCCCATCGGCGTGCCCGAGGCGATCGCCACCACGTTCCTCGACACCGCGCAGACGGGCGGGCCGACCGTCGACTGGCTGACGTTCCTCGGGCCGATCTTCAAGCAGGCGGCCGCGGGAGAACGCTCCGAGGTCGACTACAGCAAGCCTCCGGCCTCACCCGCACCCGCCAAGGCGAACAGCGCCTACACCGGAACGTACGCCAACGAGTACTACGGCCCGATGACCGTCAGTGCCCAGGGGGACGAGCTCACCATGCAACTGGGTCCCAAGAAGCAACGGTTCCCCCTGCGCCACTACGACGGTGACACCTTCAGCTACCGCACCACCGGCGAAAACGCGGTCGGCCTGTCCGGTGTGACCTTCACCGTCGGATCCGGCGGGCGCGCGGACAAGGTCCGGGTCGAGAACCTCGACACAACCGGCCTCGGCACCTTCACCAGGAACGACTGACCAGGCGCGCCCTGTCATGAGCCGGGCGGTCCGACCGGTGATCGCGAACGCGGAAGGCGTCTGCGAGCCGCTGGTCCCGGTCCTCAGGGCGCGAGCCGCCGGTCCAGCCGCTTGACCGCGTCCCGGAAGGCCCGGCCCAGCCCGGCGCGCCCGAACCTCACCACGACCCGGAACGCCGCCGTGCCGTCCACGGCGAACGTCCAGCGCACGTGGGTGCCCGCCCCGGAGGGGGTGAGCCGCCACTCCTCGGCGATGGCACGGGCGCCGGGCGCGTTGGCCACGTCGACCCGGTAGGCGTACACCTCGGGGTCCTTGGCCGCGATGATCGTCTCCCGGAAGCGGCCGCCGCCCTTGAGGTGGATCTCGCGGGTCGAGCCGTCCCCGGCCGAGCGGGCCAGCGTCACCGCGGAGAACCACTCCTCCCAGCCCGGCACGTCCTCGGCGAGCGCCCGGTAGACCGCCTCGGGCGGAGCGGACATCTCCTGCACGAACACCATCCGTACGGGCGCGGACTCGATGAAGTCGAGCCCCACCTCGCGCAGTTGGTGGGCCATGGACACACCCCCAGGTGTCGAACGGGAGTGTCACCCTAGCTGACGCTCAGTCACCTGTCTGTACCGTCAACGGACTCGCCCGCCACGACCAGCCGCCGCAGATGCTCCGAGACCTCCGCACGCGCCGAGGCCGGCAGCCCCGCGTCCGTGACCAGCGTGTCGACCTGCTCCAGCGACGCGAACGAACTCAGGCCCACGGTGCCCCACTTGGTGTGGTCGGCGACCACCACGACCCGCCGCGCCGACTGCACGAGCCGCCGGTTGGTCTCGGCCTCCGCGAGGTTCGGTGTGGACAGGCCGGCCTCGACCGATATGCCGTGCACACCGAGGAAGAGCACGTCGAAGTGGAGCGCCCCGATCGCCTGGTCGGCCACCGGTCCCACCAGGGAGTCGGACGGGGTGCGCACACCGCCGGTCAGCACGACGGTCGCCGCGCCCTGACGCGGGCCCGTGGTGCGCTGCGCCGCGTGGAACACGTCGGCCACCCGCACCGAGTTGGTCACGACGGTCAGATCCGGCACGTCGAGCAGATGGTGGGCCAGCGCGTACGTCGTCGTACCGCCCGACAGCGCGATCGCGGTGCCCGGGGCGACCAGCTCCGCCGCGGACCGCGCGATGTCCTCCTTGGCGGTCAGCTCCAGACCCGACTTCGCCTCGAAACCCGGCTCGTGGGTGCTCGCCTCGACCACCGGGACCGCGCCGCCGTGCACCTTCTCCAGCACGCCCTGGCGGGCCAGCGCGTCGAGATCGCGCCGTACGGTCATGTCCGACACGCCGAGCTTGCGGGTCAGCTCGTTGACGCGCACGCCGCCTCGGCGCCGGACCTCGTCCAGGATCAGGGCGCGCCGCTGCTCCGCGAGGAGGTTCTGATTCTCGCTCACGTACGCTCCGGTCCTTTCCGTCTGGGGCCGTCCGACACGCCCTGCGCACCCTCTCCCACAAGCACATTTTGCCCGTCCCTGGTGCGCGGGACGTCCCATACTCGCACGGGCCCCCACGGGGAGCGCCACCGACCGCCCCGTCGCGCTCCTGCCGGCGGGGTGCCACCCGGGCCTCGGCTGTCACCCGGATCGGGGAGATTCCGTGACGAGGGGGGTGCGCGACACGCCGGGCAGGGGATCCTGGTGCACGCACGGACAGATGCCGACGGCGCGTCACGGGGGAAGTGCGAGAACAGTGGAACGTGTCACGACCATGGGCGCGGACGGCCCGGCCGCCCGGCCCGAAGAATCCGGCACCGCCCTGGAACTCCTGGTCCACGGGGTGGGCGGCACCACACCGGAGAAGATGCTCGACGATCCGCGCACGGTGCGGATCACCGGTGACGACATCGCGGCCGTCTTCCGGCGCGCCGAGGACGTCGACGCGGAGACCCGGGCAAGCGGATCGCGCGAGGGCCGCACCGGACCGGTGCCCGAGGCGTACGTCTGGTGCAACCTCACCTCCGGCAACGGCACCCGCGCCCTGTGGCTGCTGTTGCTGCCGTTCATGGTGGTCAACCTCGCCCACTGGATGCGCCCCACCGCACGCGGCCGCAAACGGACCGTGCGCCTGTACGGCCTCCTGGTGCGGCTCGCCGGCCTGACCCTGACCGTTCTGCTGGTCGCCGCCGCCTGCGAGGTCGCCCTGGACCTCGCGGCCTGGCAGTGCGCGGGCACCCGCGCGTGCGCCGAAGCGCACTCCTGGCTGGGCTTCCTGTCGCCCGACGTGTCGGACCACGGCTGGTGGAGCCGGCCGGGCCGCCGCCTCGCCCTCGCGGCCCTGGTCCCGGCAGCCCTCACCGGCCTGCTCTGGTACCTGTCCCACCGCACCTGGAGGGCCTACGAGTCCCAACAGCCCATGGCCCACGACGGCGAGCCGGAGGAGGACGACGGCCGCACCGCGCTCGGCCGCCCCGGCTTCTGGTACGGCCGCCGCCTGGTCGCCCGCTTACGGGCCGCGCACACCGCGGCGGGCCTGCTGACGATCGCCGCGGCCGTCAGCTCGACGGCGGCTGGCTTCGACCGCGAACCGGGCGGCCCCGTACTCCTCGACACGCTCGGCCGGCTCCTGGAGGCCGCTCTCGTCGCCACCGGGGCCGCCGTCGTCTGGGTGGTGTGCCGGCGCGGCCGCAGCGAGAAGCACCTCGACCGGCAGCTCGACGAGCACCTCGTACGGCGCCTGCCGCTCGCCGCGCTCGTCCTGCTCGTCCTTGCCGCGGTGTACGCCGGGTGGGAGCGGCCGGGCTGGCAGTCGCAGGGCCGGCTGGCGGGGGACGCCACCTTCGGCGGCATCGCCTTCGTGCAGGGACTGCTGGTCGTCGCCCTGGCCGTGATCGCCCACCTGCTGTACCGCACGCATCCCGACCCGCGCGCCGCGATGCGCGGCCTGGCCGGACCCGCCGTGGCGACGCTGGCCTGCGCCCTGGGCGGTGTGATGTCCGGCGGCGTGTCGCAGCGCGTGGCGGACTGGCTGGACGGCACCGGCACCACGATCCTCGGGCCGCCGGTCCTGTTGACCTGGCAGGCGTCCGTGATCCCGCTGGTCCTGCTCGTGCTGCTGGGGCACTGCGCCTGGCTCGGCCGGCGCACCTGGCGCGCCGGCCGGGCCGAACTGGGCGCGGTCGAGAGCGAGTACCCCGCGGAGCCCAAGGACGCGGCACGCACCCGCCGCATCGCCCGCACCCGTGCGATGGCGGCGCTGACGGACCGGGGACCCCGCCTGCTCGGGGTCACCTCGGCCAGCACCCTTCTCCTCGGCGCCGGCGCCCTCGTGGGCGCCCTGACCTCCCGCAGGACACCGGCGAAGGCCGCCGAGGGGGCGTACGCGTTCGTCGAGAGCGCCGCCGAGACCGCGCAGGCACTCGGCTCCTGGCTGATCGGCCTCGGCTTCATCCTGTTCGTCACCTGGGGCCGCCGCGCCTACAAGGACCCCTCCGCGCGCCGGACCATCGGCATCCTCTGGGACGTGGGCACCTTCTGGCCGCGCGCCGCCCACCCCTTCGCCCCGCCCTGCTACGCCGAGCGCGCCGTACCGGACCTGACCTGGCGGATCGGGACGTGGACCCGGGCCACGGGCGGCCGGCTGGTCATCTCCGGACACTCCCAGGGCAGCGTGCTCGCGGCCGCCGCGGCCTGGCAGCTGGAGCCGTCGGTCCGGGCGCGGGTCGGGCTGTTGACCTACGGCTCCCCGCTGGAGCGCCTCTACGGCCGCTGGTTCCCCGCCCACTTCGGCCCGGCCGCGCTCACCGCGCTGCACCACGACGTGGACTGCTGGCGCAACCTGTACCGGCTCACCGACCCCATCGGCGGCCCGGTCCGGCTGCCCGGCGACTGCGGCCCCGAGGTGGACCGGGAGCCCCTGAAGGACCCGCTCGCCTACGGCCGAACCGAGCTGCATCCGCTGCCCGCGCCGATCCTCGGCCACTCCGACTACCAGGCCGACCCCGTCTTCGCGGAGGAGCGGGCGAGGCTGCTGGGCCGGCTCCAGCCGGACGTGCCGGGCCCGCGGTCTCAGGACGACTCGGGCAGGTCCTCGGCGTAGAGCAGGGTCAGGTCGTCCGTGGTCGGGTCGGCCACCTGGGCGACCCGGCTCGCGTGCCGCTCCACCATCGCCTCGAAGGTCTGGCGCGCGGTACGGCCGTTGCCGAAGGCGGGCCCCTTGGGCAGCACGGTGAAGTACTTCAGCAGAGCCTCGGCGGCGCCCGGCGCCAGCCGGTACTCGTGCTCCTCGGCCTGCTGCTCCACGATGCTGAGCAGTTCCTCGGGGTTGTAGTCGCTGAAGGTGATCGTCCGTGAGAAACGGGAGGCCACACCCGGGTTGACCGACAGGAACCGCTCCATCTCGGCGGTGTAGCCCGCGACGATCACCACGACCGCGTCCCGGTGGTCCTCCATCAGCTTCACCAGCGTGTCGATGGCCTCCTTGCCGAAGTCCCGGCCCGAGTCCTCCGGCGACAGCGCGTACGCCTCGTCGATGAACAGCACCCCGCCGCGCGCCCGGTCGAAGGCCTCCTGGGTGCGGATCGCGGTGGAGCCGATGTGCTCGCCGACCAGGTCGACCCGGGACACCTCGACGAGATGCCCCTTCTCCAGGACACCGAGGGAGGCGAGGATCTCGCCGTAGAGCCGGGCGACCGTCGTCTTGCCGGTGCCGGGGGAGCCGGTGAAGACCAGGTGGCGCTTGACGGAGGCCGCCTTGAGGCCCGCCTGCTGGCGTCGCCGGCCCACCTCGATCATGTCGGTGAGCGCCCGCACCTCGCGCTTGACGCTGTCCAGGCCCACCAGCGCGTCGAGTTCACCGAGGACGGCCTTCGAGGTGCGTGAGGGCTTGTCCGGCTCGGTGGGGGCGACCAGCGGCTCCTGCTCGGTGATGCGCTGCCCGGGGATCGCCCCGAGCAGACCGGGCGAGCGGGACTCGGTCTGCACGGCCGTCTCCCGGGCCGCGGGCGGGGTCGGGCCGCCGCTCTCGTCGCTCGTGCAGTCCTCGACGACGGGGCCCGCACCGGCGGCCCCGTCCGGGGTGTCCGCGAACTCGTAGCCGCCGCGCGCGCAGCGCTCCGTGCGGCACTTCCTGAGGGTCGAACGGGAGCCGTCTATGACATGGAAGCCGTATCCGCCGCTGCCCGTCACCCGGCAGTTCAGGAAGCTGCCGCGGCCGCCCGCGGACACGTAGAAGCCCGCCTCCGCGGGGGAGTCGACCGTGCAGCGCTCGATCGTCGGGTCGGCGCCCTTGGTGACGATCACGCCCGTCTGGGTGCCGTCGACGGTGCAGTTGTTGAGGGTGCCGCCGCTGCCGTGGTCGCGGAACCAGGCGCCGGTCGCCGCGTCCCGGATCCGGCAGTCGTCGAGCTGCGCGGTGGCGCCGTCGCTCACCGACACGGCCGTGTTGCGGACCTGGGAGATGTCGCTGTCGACGACGTCCGCGCGCGAGCCGCGGTCCAGGACGAACAGCGCGTCCGGCACGTCGTGCACCCGGCAGGAGTCCAGGACGGCGGTGGCGCCGTCGCTGACCCAGACGGCCGGGTAGTCGCCGGTGCTGTCGAAGATCTCGCACTGGTTGGCGTCCACGCGGGTGCCCGGGTCCCACACCGACAGGCCGTTGCGCCCGAACTGACGGACCGTCGTGCGGGTCAGGGTCAGCACCGAGCGGGAGCGCAGGTCGACCGCGTTCTCCGGGATGTCGTGGATACGGCAGTCGGCCAGGGTCAGCACCGCGTCGGTGTCGAGCGTGACGCCGTCGCCGGTGGTGCGGTGCACATCGCAGTCGGTGAGGTGCGCGGTGGCCCGGGCGGTGATCTGCACGCCGCTGCCGCGGACCTCGTAGACCTCACAACCCACGGCCTCCAGCGCGGAGTTCTCGCCGGTCACCGCCAGTCCGGCGCCCGAGGTGTGGTGGACCCGGCAGCGCTCCAGACGGGGGTGGGCGCCGCCGCGCACCGCGACGCCGGACTGGCCGGCCGCCACGATCTCGCACTCCTCGAACACCCCGCCCGCGCCGTCCAGTACGGCGATGCCGATGCCTGCCGGGTTGTCGACGGTGCAGCGGCGCACGGTCGGGCGGGCGCCGCCGCGCACCTCGATCCCGGCCGCGGAACGGGTGACGACCCGGATGTCGGCGAGCTCCGGTGTGCCCTCCTCGACGAGCAGGGCGGGCGCGGCCGCGTCCTGGCCCTCCACGTGCAGGTCCTGCACCACGGCGGAGGCGCGCACGGTCAGCGGCACCCCGTCCACGGGCGCGATGCGCACGGAACCGGGCGAACCCTCCGGGCCGCGCAGGGTCACCGCCCGTTGCACGACGAGGTTCTCCCGGTAGGTGCCGGGCGCGACGGTGAGGACGTCGCCGTCGGCCGCGGCCTCCAGGGCAGCGGCGAGCGACGCGTACTCACCCGTGCGGCGCCGCCACCGCGATGTACCGGTGTGCGTCACCTGGACCGTGCCCTGTGCCATGGCGTTGCTCTGCCCCCACCTCGGAGTACGCGGGTTTGTGCTGCCGAGGGACCTCGGCCGGTCCACCGTAGCGTGCGCGCGGGTGGTGGGTTGACCAGAGCCGCAAGGCCGTCAACTGCCGGTGCCGGTCCGGCCCCAGTCCGGGCCCGCCCGCTCCCAGGCCCGGTCCCAACGGGCATAGCGGCGGCGGACCATGCGCCAGACGGCGAGCCGTCTGGCTCCCTCGATCAGGCCCGCGGTCATCAGGGCCGCCCCGGTGCCGGCGAGGACGGCGTGGGTGGTGGCGGTGGCGGAGTCCAGCGGCCGGGCCGCTATCCGGCCGTGCAGGTCCGTCCACACGCTGAAGTGGTCGCCGCGGTGCGGGCTCTGGAGCTCGGCCATGACCGTGCCCTGGTGGCTGGTGCCGTCCGGCGCGGTCCAGTCGGCCACCACACGGCTGTGCACCGCGCGTCCCGAGGCGGCCTCCGGGTCGGCGTCCAGCGGAGAGCGGTCCAGCGCGCGGATCACGGTCGCCGTCACCGGCCGACGCGAGTCGTGCTGTTCACGGACCGACTGCTGCAGCGCGTCCTGGGCCACCTGGCCGGTGAGGAAGCCGATCACCGGTCCGAGGGCCAGGATCAGCAGCAGGGCCACCAGGCCCACCCAGGCCTCGGCCAGGTCGGTCCCACGGCGCAGCGGGTTGCGCCGCCAACGCCAGAGTCCGCTGATCGCTCGCACCGTCCGCACCCCCTTCCCGCTCCGTGATAACCCCACGCGGAGGCGTTCACGCGCCGGACCGGCCGAAGAGAGAGCCAAATCACCTGCGGCCGGGTCCTCTCATGAACTCCTCATGAAAGCCCCAACGCGCAGTCCCCCGGGCCGGGTTCCCGTCGGCGGAACACGGCTGGATGTGTACCTATTCGAGAATCCGGACCGGGTCACCGACCCGGATCGTGCCGCGGGACCGGGGCACCAGGTTCTGTCCGAAGACGAGCCGGCTGCCGAAGCGGCGGTGCCGGCTCAGGGTGTGCAGGGGCTCCTTGCCGCGGACGGCGGCGGCCTGGTCGGTGGTGGTCACCACGCACCGCCCGCACACCTTGGCCACCCGGAAGGTGACGTCCCCGATCGCGATGCGCGACCAGTCGTCCTCGGCCCAGGCGTCGGTGCCGCCCACGACCACGTTCGGCCGGAAACGGTTCATGGGCAGGGGGCCCTCGGCCGCGTGCCGGCCTTCGGAGATCAGGGAGTTGAGGGCGTCGAGGGACGCCGCGGAGGTGAGCAGCAGCGGGTACCCGTCGGCGAAGGTGACGGTCTCACCCGGCAGCGCGTACTCCGGTTCGACCGGGCGGCGGGTGGCGGGGTCGTCCATATGGACCAGGCGGGTGTGGGCGCCGAGGTACTCGCTGCACCACGCGTGCGCCGCCGGGTCGGCGGCGGGCACGCCCTCGATCTTGTCCCCGAAGAGATCCAGCGTGACGGTCCCGGCCGGGTCGGGCACCGGCACGGTCAGTGGATCCATGCCGGGCGCGGACAGCGCGACGCCGCCGCCGGGCATCAGCTCGGCGGCGGCCAGCGCGAGACGTGGCTGCTGTCGCTGGGTGACGACCTTTCCCCCGTCGTCGACCAGCGCCCAGCGCCGGTCGCCGGCCAGCCCCCAGGGCTCCACCTCGGCCTCCTGGAGTGCCAGACCCCGGAACGCCTTGACCGGATGGACGTGGACCGACAACAGCTGCGCATTCCCCATCAGGCCATCGTGCCAGGTGGCACCGACAGCCCGGGAGGCGAATCAGTACCCGCGGTACTGCTGGTTGTTGTACGGGTCCTGGTAGGGAGCCGGAGCGGGCCGGGGAGCCGCGGGGCGCATCGCCTCGTAGCCCGTGCCCATGGCGGGAGCGGCCGGACGTGGCTGCTGCTGTTGCGGCCCGGGATAACCGCGGGGCGCGGCGGCCTGCTGAGGGATGTACGCCCCGGGCGCCTGCTGCAGTGGAGAAGGCTGCTGTGCCTGCGGGTAGCCGTAGGACTGGGAGGGACCCGCCGGTAGAGCGGGCAGCGCGGACGGCAGCGCGGGCAGGTTGCTCGCCGGGATGTCGTACGCGGCCGGGACCCGGATCGGGGCGATCTGCGGGGTGCCCCGCTCGGCCACGAGTGAGTCGTAGATCGGAGTGTCCGGGAAGGAGGCGGAGTAGTAGCCGCCGCCATAAGTGGAGCGGGGGGAGGTCATGAGACATAAGTTAAGCCCACGATGTGCTGGTTGGGGAGACCGATAAGAGGGTTGTTTTCCGTGTCGGCAGTGACGTGGGACCCCCAATGCGAGCGAACTCGGCAAAAAAGGACGCCAATCCAGGTCCCATCCGTGTAAAGGCCGAGTTCCGAGGGGGTTACCGGCGGTTGGCCGGTGATCTTCCTGTGCGGGGGATGGGAGTTCGCTGTCCCGGGGGAATAGGTTGAACGGGTAGAACTCCGAGGGCCGCCGGGGCGCGTCCTGGCCTGCCGACAGCTGATGGGGGCGGACATGTCGATGTCGAAAGGGGCGAACGTCCAGGTGCCCACGACGGCACTGCGCGTCGAACTGGGCTGGCGTTCCGGACCCGGGGTCCCCGACGCGGACGCGTCGGCCCTGCTGCTGGCCGGCGGAAAGGTCCGTTCCGACGCCGACTTCGTGTTCTACAACCAGCCCCAGCACTCCTCGGGAGCCGTCCGCCACGGGGGCAAGCGGACCGACGGCGGCCGGGTGACCGACACGTTGTTCGTGGATCTCGCGCGCGTGGAGCCCTCGGTGGAGACCGTCGTCCTCGCCGCTTCCGCGGACGGAGGGACCTTCGGCCGGATTCCCGATCTTTATATCGAGGTGAGGGATGCCGAACGCGGCACGGTGGCAGCACGGTTCGACAGCACGGGTGCCGGCGTAGAAACCGCTTTCGTACTCGGGGAGTTCTATCGCCGTCAGGGCGGCTGGAAATTCCGCGCCGTCGGTCAGGGCTATGACAGCGGACTGGAAGGTCTGGCAACGGACTTCGGCATCACCGTGGACGAGCCCCAGCAGGCGGCACCGACGGCGCCTCCGCCCACCCCCTCCTCGCCACCGGTCCGCCTCACCAAAGTCACACTCACCAAGTCGGCCCCCTCCGTCTCCCTCGCCAAACAGGGCGGCACCTCGGGCGCGATGCGCGTGAACCTCAACTGGCAGGTACGCAAACAGTTCTCGGGCTGGACCGGCAAACGCGGCCGCGCGGTGGCCATGCACGCCGACCTCGACCTCGACCTGTGCGCCCTCTACGAACTCGCCGACGGCCGCAAGGGAGTCGTACAGGCCCTGGGCAACGCCTATGGAGCCCTGCACCAGCCGCCGTACATCCACCTCGACGGCGACGACCGCACCGGCGCCGTCGCGAGCGGTGAGAACCTCACCGTGAACCTCGACCACAAGCGGGACTTCCGGCGCGTCCTCGTCTTCGTGACCATCTACGAGGGCGCGCGTTCCTTCGCCGACCTGCACGCCACGGTCACCCTCCAGCCCCAGTACGGCGCCCCGATCGACTTCTCCCTCGACGAGTGCACGGTCCCCTCGACGGTCTGCGCGCTGGCCCTGATCACCAACACCGGCGACGACCTGGTCGTCCGGCGCGAGGCGCGCTATCTGGTGCCCGAGCGCGGGGTGAGCCCGCAGCGGACGGTGGACCACGTCTACGGCTGGGGCATGAACTGGACACCGGGCCGCAAGTGAGGACTCACCTCTCCTCGCCGACGACGGTGTCCGGGCGCGCGTAGGTGCGCCCCTTCCACGCCGCGCCGCGCCCCCGGTAGTGCTGCACCGCCGAGTCGACCGTCATCAGGAGATAGAGGAACGCGGTGAACGGCAGCAGGGGAGCGAGCCACAGGGGCTGCCTGTAGTAGCGGAGCATCGGGACGTACGTCCCCGTCATGACCAGCCACGCGAGAGCGCCGAGCAGCAGGGTCGTCGTACGCCCCGTCGCGAGGCCCGTGACGGCGGTGGCCGGCGGCACCAGATAGACCAGCGCGAGCCCGGCGACCGTCGCGAAGAGCACCAGGGGGTTGTGGCGGAGCTGGGCGTAGGCGCTGCGCGACACCATCCGCCACAGGTCGTGCAGCCGGGGATAGGGGCGCACGCTGTCCACCCGCTCGGCCAGGCCCAGCCAGATGTGGCCGCCCCCGCTCTTGACGGCCCGCGCGAGGGCCACGTCGTCGATGACGGCGTGCCGGATGGCGTCCGGGATCCGCGCCCGCTCGGCGGCCTCGGCGCGCAGCAGGACACAGCCGCCGGCCGCGGCGGCCGTCCGCGCACCCCTCTTTCCGATCCGGCGGAACGGATACAGCTGCGCGAAGAAGTAGACGAACGCGGGCACCACGAGCCGCTCCCACAGGCTCTCCACCCGCAGCCGCGCCATCTGCGAGACGACGTCGAAGCCCCCCGCGTGCGCGGCGGCGACCAGCCGCCGCAGGCTGTCCGGCTCATGGGCGATGTCGGCGTCCGTCAGCAGCAGGTACTCGGGGCCACGCGCGCGTGCCAGCCCGATGCCGTGGCGTACCGCCCACAGCTTGCCCGTCCACCCCGCCGGCGGCTCGCCGGGAGAGGACACGGTCAACGGCAGGCCGCCGTACCGCTGCGCCAGTTCGCGTGCCAGCTCCCCGGTGCCGTCCGTACTGCCGTCGTCGACGAGGAAGACCTCCGCCCGCCCCGGATAGTCCTGCGCCAGCACAGACGGCAGGCTCGCGGGCAGCACCTCGGCCTCGTCGCGGGCCGGCACCACCACTGCCACGAAGGGCCAGGCCCGCGGATCCCGCTCCGGGGGCAGTCTCACGTCCGTGCGCCAGAAGAAGCCCTGGCACAGCAGCAGCCACAGCCAGGCGGCGAGGGATACGGCGGCGGTCCACGCGATGGCGCTCACGCGCGCAGTCTGCCCCACGCAACCGGCCCTCAAGGGCTCATCGTCTATCGTGGCCGGGTGAAGATCGCGCTCTTGGACTCCGGAATCGGTCTGCTGGCGGCCACCGCCGCGGTACGGCGACTGCGCCCCGACGCCGATCTCGTGCTCTCCCTCGACCCCGACGGCATGCCGTGGGGCCCCAGGACGCCGGACGACATCATCGGGCGCGCTCTCACCCTCGCCGAGGCCGCCGCCGCCCACGGTCCCGAGGCCCTGATCATCGGCTGCAACACCGCCACCGTGCACGCCCTGACCGCCCTGCGCGCCCGCCTCGAACCGGAGCTGCCGGTCATCGGCACCGTCCCCGCGATCAAGCCCGCCGCGGCGGCCGGCGGCCCCTTCGCCGTCTGGGCGACCCCCGCCACCACCGGCAGCCCCTACCAGCGGGGCCTCATCGAGGAGTTCGCCGACGGGGTGCCGGCCACCGAGGTGCCCTGTCACGGCCTCGCCGAGGCGGTGGAGCACGCCGACGAGGAGGCCATCGACGCCGCCGTCGCCGCGGCCGCCGCCCTGACCCCCGAGGACGTGACGACCGTCGTCCTCGGCTGCACCCACTACGAGCTGGTCGCCGAGCGCATCCGCGCCGCCGTACAGCGCCCCGGCCGTGCGCCGCTCGTCCTGCACGGCTCCGCCGGAGCGGTCGCCGCCCAGGCGCTGCGCCGGATCGGCGAGCGGCCCGCGCCCGAGGCCGCGGCCACCGGCACCCTCACCGTGCTGCTCAGCGGACGCGAGGGCAGCGCCCTGCCCGCCCCCGCCCTGGCCTACGCGGAGGGCCGGCTCCTGCGGACGGCCACCCCCGCCCGCTGACCGACACGAACGGCCGGAAAACCCCACCCCGAAGCGGTCACTCTGCGCGACGACCTACCCGCGGGGCGAAACCTGAGTAACCTCGTAGGCATGAGGGACCACCACCACGGCGAGTCCACCTCGCACCACACCGACGTCTGGACCGGCCGCGCCTCCAACCGGATCCAGTGGCTGCTGGCGCTCGGCGGCGCCGCGATCGTGGCGCTCGGCATCGAGCTCGCCGTCGACTCGGCATGGACCTCCGGCGTCGCCCCGCTCGTCATGTCCGTGGTCGGCTGCATCGCCGCCGGGCTGCTGGTCCTCTTCCTCACGCTCGCCTTCGTCCATGTCGCCCTCAGGGTCGACATGGAGTCCCTGGAGGTGCGCTGCGGCCACATCGGGGTGCCGCGCCGCCGGATCCCGCTGGCCCATGTCGCCGGAGCCGAGTTCGTCCCGCACGTCACCCCGCGGCACTGGGGCGGCTGGGGCTACCGCTGGCGCCCCGAGAAGGGCACCGCCGTCGTCGTACGCCGTGGTGAGGGCCTGGTCCTCCAGCTGTGGGACGGCCACACGTTCACGGTCACCGTCGACGACGCCGAGGCCGCCGTCCGCATCATCCGCGACCGGCTGCGGCCCGGTACCGCGGGGCCGCGTCGCTGAGTCCGGGCCGGCCGGTCACTTCGGGGGCGGTTCGTCGCTGAGCGGGCGGGCCGTCGCCAGACCGGCCAGGAGCCCGACGCCCACCGACACCATCGTGAAGCTCAGTGCGTTGCCGACCGCGGCGATCGCGGCCAGCGCTGTGAGGGCCGCGCCCGCGGTGAGGACGACCGGTGTGGGGCGCGGGGAACGCCACAGCGCGTACAGCAGCCAGCAGAAGCCCGCCGCCAGCAGCAGCACCCCGGTCACCCCCTGTTCGGCGGCCGTCTGAAGCAGCGCCGAGTGGGGTCTTCCGTCGGGCGGTGACGACTGGGCCGCCGTCGTGCTGAGTTCTCCGAAGCGGCCCGGTCCCACGCCGAGGGCGGTGTCCTCGCGGGCCAGGTGCAGGGCCTCGTGCCACAGGCCGATCCGGTGCGGCGTGAGCCGGCCGCGCAGTGACTCGGTGAGTCCGTCCGGCACCGCGTTCCCGGCGACCGCCCAGATCAGCGCGGTCACCGCGGCCGCGGCGAGGGCGAGTGCCGCGATGCCCGGGCCGCGGTGGCGGGTCCGGCCCGCCGCGAGCGCGCTCAGCAGCACCGCGGTGCAGGTGACCAGCCCGGAGACCGAACCGAGCGCGGCCGAGGCCACCGTGATGCCGACGGCCAGCAGCCCCAGGAGAAGTCGCAGGGCGGGCGATCCGGTGGTCCGGGCGGCGCAGCACGCGGCACCGGTGGCGAGGGTGAGCAGGGCGGCCGTGGCGCCCGCGTGACCCAGTGGAGCGACGATTTCCGGCCCGGGTGCGAGATGGGGGAGTCCCACCGTCAGGGCCAGTCCGGCCAGCGCGGCTGTGCAGGGGGCGGCGACCGGCAGCAGCGCCCCGGAGATCCGGCCGGCGGCATAGCCCGCGGCGACGGCCAGCAGCGCGAGCAGCACGCCCTCCGGACGGCCGTCGTGCGCGGCCGCGGTGATCAGCGACCAGGCGGCACAGGCGCCGAGCACCAGTACGCCCACTCCGTCGGAAACGTTTCGTCTGTCGCCGTCCGCGTCGGAACCGGCCACAGACGTCATCCCCGTGGTGCCCACCCCGCCCCCCGAAACCCCGGTCCCCCGACCTGTGGCCCCCGCCGCCCGGATGGCTACCGGCCCGTACGAAAGGGACTCCGGCACACCGTAACGGCTGATGGTCGATTTGTGGACGACTTGCGTCGGGATGCCCGGCCATGACACGGCTCACACGCCCGGCTCGCGGCCACGGTCACCCGACGGACCGCGCTGTCGACGCCGAGGTCAACCGCCGTACACTCCCCGGGTGACCGTCACCGCAACTTCCGTGGACGAGTCGGACCGGCTGGAACCGCAGTCCGCGCCCGCCTCCCGCTGGGCCGCCCGGCTCCGCCGTCTCGTCCCGGCCGCCGCCGCGGCACTCTCCGGGGTGCTGCTCTACGTCAGTTTCCCGCCACGCCCCCTGTGGTGGCTGGCCCTGCCCGCCTTCGCCGTCTTCGGCTGGGTGCTGCGCGGCCGCGGCTGGAAGGCGGCGCTCGGTCTCGGCTATCTCTTCGGCCTGGGCTTCCTGCTGCCGCTGCTGGTGTGGACCGGCGTCGAGGTCGGCCCCGGGCCCTGGCTCGCCCTGGTGGCGATCGAGGCGATCTTCGTCGCGCTGGTCGGAGTGGGCGTCGCCGCCGTCTCGAAGCTGCCCGGCTCGCCGGTGTGGGCGGCCGCCGTGTGGATCGCCGGAGAGGCGGCACGCGCGCGTGCGCCGTTCCACGGCTTTCCCTGGGGCAAGATCGCGTTCGGCCAGGCCGACGGCCTCTTCCTGCCGCTTGCCGCGGTGGGCGGTACGCCCGTCCTGGGCTTCGCCGTCGTGCTGTGCGGCTTCGGCCTGTACGACATCGTGCGGCTGGTCGTGGAGCGGCGGGGCACCGGTGCCGTACGGCGTCCGGCCGCAACCGCGGCCCTGCTGAGCGTGGCCGTACCGGTGGTCGGGGCGCTCGCCGCCCGGACGCTGGTGAGCGACAAGGCCGAGGACGGCACCGTCACCGTCGCCGCCATCCAGGGCAACGTGCCGCGCGCGGGGCTGGAGTTCAACGCCCAGCGGCGGGCCGTGCTCGAATACCACGCGCGTGAGACCGAGCGGCTGGCCGCCGAGGTGAAGGCCGGCACGGCCCAGAAGCCCGACATCGTGCTGTGGCCGGAGAACTCCTCCGACGTCGACCCCTTCGCGGACGCCGACGCGGCCGCGATCATCGAGCAGGCGGCCAAGGCCATCGACGCGCCGATCTCCGTCGGCGGTGTCGTCGAGCGGGACGGCAAGCTCTACAACGAGCAGATCCTGTGGGATCCGGTCAAGGGCCCCACCGACACCTACGACAAGCGGCAGATCCAGCCGTTCGGCGAGTACCTCCCGCTGCGGGGGCTCGTCGGCGCGATCAACAAGAACTGGACCTCCATGGTCCGCCAGGACTTCAGCCGGGGCACCAAGCCGGGCGTCTTCCGGATGGCGAACGCCAAGGTCGGCCTGGTCACCTGCTACGAGGCCGCCTTCGACTGGGCCGTGCGCTCCGAGGTGACCGACGGCGCGCAGCTGATCTCCGTGCCGAGCAACAACGCGACCTTCGACCGCAGCGAGATGACCTACCAGCAGCTCGCGATGTCCCGGGTGCGCGCGGTGGAGCACAGCCGGACGGTCACCGTGCCGGTGACCAGCGGCGTCAGCGCGATCATCATGCCGGACGGCAGGATCACCCAGAGGACCGGCATGTTCGTGGCCGACTCGCTGGTGCAGAAGGTGCCGCTCAGGTCGTCCGAGACCCCGGCGACCCGGCTCGGCATCCTGCCGGAGATGGCCCTGGTGCTGGTCGCCGCGGGCGGGCTCGGCTGGGCGATCGGCTCCGGACTGCGGGGGCGGCGCGCCCAGGAGGCGTGACCGTACGCCGGCCCTGCGCCGTCCGGAAGATCACCACGGCGTGAAGATCACCACGGCGTGGTGCTCGGCGGTTAGGGTCGGCGCATGGCTACCCCTGATTTCATTCGCACCCTTCGGAAGTCCATCGGGCACGACCTCCTCTGGCTCCCCGGCGTGAGCGCCGTCGTCTTCGACGACCAGGACAGAGTGCTGCTCAACCGCCGCTCGGACACCCGCAAGTGGTCGCTGATCGGCGGTATCCCGGAGCCGGGGGAGCAGCCCGCGGCCTGTGCCGTGCGGGAGGTCGAGGAGGAGACGGGCGTGCACTGCGTCGTCGAGCGGGTGATCGTCGTCCAGGCGCTCCACCCCGTGACGTACGAGAACGGCGACACCTGCCAGTACATGGACATCTCGTTCCGCTGCCGGGCCGTCGGCGGCGAGGCACGGGTCAACGACGACGAGTCGCTGGAGGTGGGATGGTTCGCGGTGGACGCCCTGCCGGAGCTGAACGAGTTCGGGCTGCAGCGGATCAAGCAGGCGCTGACCGACGCACCCACATGGTTTGACTCTACGAGTTCCGACTGAAGTATGGGGCGCGACCACATGTGGTGAGGCTCGGGTGCTGCCTAGGGTCGGACCATGACCGCTAGCAGCGCCCTCCCGGGCCCCCACACCCCCACGCTCGACCTCGGCGGCCGCACCGCCCTCGTCACCGGCGCCGCCGGCGGCATCGGCCGCGCCTGTGTGCTGCGGCTCGCGGCGGCAGGGGCCAAGGTCAGAGCGGTCGACCGGGACGCGGCCGGGCTGGACGCGCTCGCCGAGCGGTCCGCGGGGCTCGCGGGCACCGTCGAACCGCATGTCCTCGACCTCACCGACCTGGACGCCGCCGAGCACGCCGCCGCGGGCACCGACGTCCTCGTCAACAACGCCGGCCTCCAACTGGTGCGCCCCATCGAGGAGTTCCCGCCCGAGGTGTTCCACACGGTGCTCACCGTGATGCTGGAGGCGCCGTTCCGTCTGATCCGCGGCGCCCTGCCGCACATGTACGGACAGGGGTGGGGGCGCATCGTCAACGTGTCCTCGGTGCACGGACTGCGCGCCTCCGCCTACAAGGTGGCCTATGTGGCCGCCAAACACGGTCTGGAGGGCCTGTCCAAGACAGCCGCCCTCGAAGGCGCCCCCCATGGAGTGACCTCGAACTGTGTGAACCCCGCCTATGTGCGCACCCCACTGGTCGAGCGGCAGATCACCGACCAGGCCAGGGCCCACGGCATCCCCGAGGAACGCGTGGTCTCGGAGGTACTGCTCCAGGACAGCGCCCTCAAGCGGCTCATCGAACCGGAGGAGGTCGCCGAGGCCGTGGCGTACCTGTGCGGCCCGCAGGCGTCCTTCGTCACCGGCACCTCGCTCGTCCTCGACGGCGGCTGGACCGCGCACTGAGCACCGAACGGCGCCGGACCGGAGTTTTCCACAGGCCTGACGGGGTGAGCGTGCGATGAGCAATCCTGAGGGCATGTCCAGCGATCACGTGCAGTCCGCCGAGCGCCCCGTGAGCAGCGCCGAGGCCCCCTTCCTCGCACTGCTGGCCAGGGGCGCCTCCGCCGACGCCTACGAACAGCCGGTGCTGATCGCCCGCGCCGAGGGAAGACCGGCCGATCGGATCGCCGCGCTCGAGGAGGCCAAGGCGGTCGCCCTGCGCGTGCGCTCCGAGCTGGAGGGCCGGCGTCGGCGCGAGGCCGAGCTGTCCGCCCTGTTCGAGACCGCCCACGACCTGGCCGGACTCAGGGACCTGGACGCGGTGCTGCGGGCCATCGTGCAGCGGGCCCGGTCCCTGCTCGGCACGGACGTGGCCTACCTCAGCCTGCACGACCCGGAGCGGGGCGACACCTACATGCGGGTCACCGAGGGCTCGGTCGCCGCCCGCTTCCAGCAGCTCCGGCTCGGGATGGGCGAGGGGCTCGGCGGACTCGTCGCCCAGACCGCCCGCCCCTACGTCACCGACGACTACTTCAAGGACGACCGCTTCCAGCACACCCTCACCATCGACTCGGGGGTGCGGGACGAGGGCCTGGTCGCCATCCTGGGCGTGCCACTGACGCTGGGGCACCACGTCATCGGGGTGCTGTTCGCGGCGGACCGGCGGGCCCGGGTCTTCGAGCGGGAGCAGATCGCGCTCCTCGGGTCCTTCGCCGCGCTGGCCGCGGCCGCCATCGACACCGCGAACCTGCTCACCGAGACCCGCTCGGCCCTCACCGAGCTGGAGCGGGCCAACGAGATCATCCGCGATCACAGCGGTGTCATCGAGCGCGCCTCCGACGTCCACGACCGGCTCGCCGAGCTGGTGCTGCGCGGCGGCGGGGTGCACGACGTGGCCGCGGCCGTCTCCGAAATCCTCGACGGCACGGTCGAGTTCACCGAGCTCGCGCCCACCGAGGCGCTGGAGGCATCCCGGGCCGAGGGCCACGCCGTACGGCACAAGGACGACTGGATCGCCGCCGTAGCCGCCGGCGGAGAACTCCTCGGCGCGCTCGTGCTGCGCGGTCACCCCGGGCTCGACCCCGTGGACCAGCGCACCCTGGAGCGCGCCGCGATGGTCACCTCGCTGCTCCTGCTGGCCAGACGGTCCGCCGCCGAGGCCGAACAGCGGGTGCGCGGCGAGCTGTTGGACGACCTGCTCGACGCCCGTGACCGCGACCCCCGGCTGCTGCGCGAGCGGGCCGCCCGGCTGGACGCCGACCTCGACGCCACCCACGTCGTGCTGGCCGCGCGACTCGACGGCCCCGCGGCCGACGCCGACCAGGAGGCGGCCGCCCGCAGACGCCTGTGGTCCGCGGCCTCCCACCTCGCCGCCACCCGGCGCGGCCTGGCCGCCGCCCGCGACGGCGGCACCGTGCTGCTGCTGCCACTCAGTGCCGGGGACACGGCCACCGAACTGGCCCGCCGCACCGCCGGGCACCTCGGAACAGCCGTCCACGAGGCGGTCACCGTCGGCGCCTCGGCCCCGGTCTCCGAGCTCGCCGTCCACCCGGACGCGGTGGCCGCCGCCTACGAGGAGGGCCGCCGCTGTCTCGACGCGTTGCGCCTGCTGGGCCGCTCCGGGGACGGCGCGGCCGCCGAGGACTTCGGCTTCCTCGGACTGCTGCTGGCCGGTGACCGGGACATCGTGGGTTTCGTCGACCGGACCATCGGCCAGGTGGTCGCCTACGACGACCGCCGCGGCACCGATCTGCTGCGCACCCTGGACGCCTACTTCGCGTGCGGGATGAGTCCGGCCCGCACCAAGGACGAGCTGCACGTCCATGTGAACACCGTCGCCCAGCGCCTGGAGCGTGTGGGGCGCCTGCTCGGCGAGGACTGGCAGAGCCCCGCCCGCGCGCTGGAGATCCAACTCGCGCTGCGGCTGCACCGGTTGTCGGCGCCCACACGCCACTGACCCCCGCGCGCAGGGCGCACGGGGGCCGGCCGGATCTGTGCCGCCCGGGTGGTTCAGGCGGTCCGGGCGTCCGCCGCGGGGGACTTGGCCGCAGGCTCCGGCTCGGCGTCCTGCTCCACGTCGGCCAGGTCCCGGTGACGGGTCTCCTTGGCGACACCGACGGCGACGACCGTCAGGACGGCCGCGGCGATGACATAGAGGGCGATCGGGGTGGAGCTGCCGTAGTCGGAGAGGAGCGCGGTGGCGATGAGCGGGGCCGGGGCGCCGGCCGCGACGGAGGCGAACTGGGCGCCGATGGAGGCACCGGAGTAACGCATCCGGGTCGCGAACATCTCGGAGAAGAAGGCCGCCTGGGGCGCGTACATGGCACCGTGCATGACGAGTCCGACGGTCACCGCGAGGACCAGGTTGCCGAAGCCGCCGGTGTCGATCAGGGAGAAGAACGGGAACATCCACAGCCCGACGCCGACCGCGCCGAGCAGGTACACCGGGCGGCGTCCGACGCGGTCCGACAGGGCGCCCCAGGCGGGGATCACCGCGAAGTGCACGGCCGAGGCGATCAGCACCGAGTTGAGGGCGGTCTGCTTGGAGACACCGGCCGACGTGGTGGCGTAGACGAGGATGAACGCGGTGATGACGTAATAGCTGATGTTCTCCGCCATGCGCGCGCCCATCGCGATCAGCACGTCGCGCCAGTGGTGCCGCAGCACGGAGACGAGCGGCAGCTTCTCGGCCGCGCCGTCCCGGGCCGCCTTGCGGGCCTCCGCCTGTGCCAACGCGTCCTTGAACACGGGGGATTCGTCGACGGACAGCCGGATCCACAGACCGACGATCACCAGGACGCCGGAGAGCAGGAAGGGAATACGCCACCCCCAGCTGCCGAACGCGGCGTCCGACAGCACCGCGGTCAGCAGCGACAGCACACCTGTGGCGAGGAGTTGCCCGGCCGGTGCGCCGGTCTGCGGCCACGAGGCCCAGAAGCCGCGCCGCCGGGCGTCCCCGTGCTCGGACACGAGCAGTACGGCGCCGCCCCACTCGCCGCCGAGCGCGAAGCCCTGGACCAGGCGCAGCACGGTCAGCAGTACGGGAGCGGCCGTGCCGACGGTCGCGTGTGTGGGCAGCAGCCCGATCGCGAAGGTCGCCCCGCCCATCAGCAGCAGGCTCAGGACCAGCAGCTTCTTACGGCCGAGCCGGTCACCGTAGTGCCCGAAGACCAGGGCGCCGAGCGGACGGGCGGCGAATCCGACGGCGTACGTCAGGAAGGACAGCAGGGTGCCGACGAGCGGGTCGGAGTCGGGAAAGAACAGCTTGTTGAAGACCAGGGCGGCCGCGGAGCCGTAGAGGAAGAAGTCGTACCACTCGATGGTGGTGCCGATGAGGCTGGCGGCGACGATCCTGCGTATGCCGGACGGGCTCGTTCTGCTCGCTGCGGGGGAGGCCATGTGCACCACTTCCAGGGGGTCTGCGGGGACGTCGGTGTCGCCACAACGTAGAAGTCCCCAGGTCAGCGGTATATGTGGGTCGTCATCACAATCACCCTCACCTGAATGTGTCAGACCACCACACGACCTGAGACGGCCCTCTCAGGCCCCCCTGGGGCAGGGTGCGTGGGCTCCCTCGGCGCTTGCGACTCGCGCCCCGCGCCTGCCCTTCGCTGGTGCGGGGCCTTCCCCCTGGGGCCGATGTTCCTCGCGATCACGAAGTACGGGCCGTCGACGGACAGCCCGGGGCAGGAGCGTGACATGACCACCACCCCCGAACCGGACCTCTTCGGCCGGTGCGCACTGTAGCCACTGCGGAGAATCCCCCGCGTAGCCTGCGACTGGCGGCCAGGGTGTCCACTTCCGGGTGACCCCCCGGTCCGGCTTCGCCGCCGCCGCGTCGTGCGTGATTGAGCATCACCAGCAGGTCCGGTCTCGTCCTGGCCGTGGAACC